>NZ_JAAOLH010000002.1:0-607226 GCF_011602315.1 Micromonospora sp. CMU55-4 | reverse complement strand
TCCGGATCGGGCGCCCCCCCCCGCCCCCCCCGGCCGCGGGGCCGGCGGGGCCGCGGGGGGCCCCCGGGGCCCGCGGGGGGGTGGGGGGGCTCGTGCGGGGGTCGCCCCGGCCCGACCGGCGGGGCCGCCCGCCAGCCGAGCAGCAGCCCTGGCACCGTGCCGAGCACGGCGAGCACGACGGCTGTCCCGGCGTACACCGGTCGGCCGTGCAGCCATCCCACCATCGCCGCCCCGGCCAGCGCCGCGGTGAGGCCCGCGGCGGCCAGCACCTCGGCGACCCACCGGCCGGGCGCCGCCCGCAGATCGCGCGAGACGAGGGTGAGCGCCGCGGCGCCCAGCAACAGCGGCACGACGACCAGCGGAGCCAGTCTGACCAGCGTGGTGTTCTCGCTCGTCCAGACCGCGAACAGCAGCATCGCGATCAGGACCTGGAGCGCGCCCTGGAGGACAGGCAGCGACGAGCCGTGACCGGACGCCCGTCCGGCCCGTGTCCGGGCGACCAGAAGCACCAGCACGACCAACGCCGGCACCAGCAGCAGCGCACGGACCGTGTCGTCGTAACGGTCCCCCGGCGAGATCATGCCCAGCGGCGGCGGCTCCCCTTCCCACCGGCCACCCGGGAAACCGATCCGCTGCCACCTGCCGGCGACGTCACGCAACGCGAAACCGTCCCGGGCGTTCGCCACCAGCACCACGTGTCCGCCACCGGGGACGTCGAGTACGGCGAGGTCCTGACCGGTGATCCGTTTCCCGTCCGGCCCGGCCTCCTCGTAGCGGGCCTTCAACAACTCCCGCTGCTTCTCGGGGATCTCCCAGGACAGTCGCCAGGTCCGTCCGGCGTCGTCGCTCTCCTCCACGCGGATCCGGCCCGACGCCACCCGGTAGCAACGCTGGGGCGTGGCGGCAACGCACACCGGGTGGTCCGGTCCGATCCTGGTCGGCACGCGCTTCCACAGGGCCTCCTGCTCGGCGTCCACCGGGTCGCGCCACGTGACGCCGGCGTCGTCGCTGATCCGCCACCAGGTGGGGATGCCCTCCTCCGCCGACATCGGGCCGGTGGCGGCGCCGGCGGCCAGCCGACCGTCGACCACCTTGGTGGCGACCGCGTCGGGGCGCTCGATCGGGCTCGTGGCCGCCACCGCGACGAGCGCCGCCGGCAGCAGCACGACCAGCCGGACCAGCCGGGCGGCCCGGTGCCCCACCGGGTCCCGCCGTGCCGCCTTCCACGTCCACGCGGCCACCGCGAGCGCCGGCAGGGTGAGCAGGTCGGTCCGGTCGGCCCGGATCAGCGACGGCCCGCTCACCACGCTCCACAGGCCGGAGGCGGCCGTCGCGGCGTACCCACTGCTCTTGACCAGCGCGAAACCGGCACCGACCGAACCCAGCGCGAAACCGGCGACGGCCCGGGGCCGGAGCCCGGGCACGGCCAGCGTCACCAGCACCGCCACCAGCGGCGGCGCGAGCACCAGCCCGGCGACGTCGCTCAGCTTGCCGGTCACCAGGCCCGGAAAGGCCGCCTTGAACACATGGTCGTTGAGCACCAGCACGATCAACGAGAGCACGGTTCCCGGATGACCCAGCCAGGCGAGCGAAATCCGGGCACCGTCGGGTGCTGTCGACTCGGAGGGGCGCATCCGTCCATCGTGGGCGCGGACAGTCGCGCTCCGGCCACGGAACGGTGAGGATGCGGCGTCAGGTGCCGTCGGAGGAGTGACCGGGGAACAGGTGCGCGGTCGGGTCGATGACGACAGCCGCGTTGTTCACAGCCGTGGCCGCCTCGCCGAAGCCGGTGGCGATCAGGCGGACCTTGCCCGGATATTCGGTGATGTCGCCGGCGGCGAACACCCGGGGCAGGTTGGTGGCCATCGCGCTGTCCACCACGATGTGCCGCCGGTCGATGTTCAGCCCCCACTCGGCGAGCGGGCCGAGGTCGGCGGTGAAGCCGAGCGCGGCCACCACCGTGTCGACCGGCAGCGTCTCCGCCTCGCCGCCGCGGACGGTCAGCTCGGCGCCGGTGACCGTCTCCTCGCCGTACAGGCGGCTCACCTCGGCGTTGACGACGATCCGCACCGGCAGCGCGCGGACCCGCTCGATGGTGGCGGCGTGCGCCCGGAAGCGGTCCCGCCGGTGCACGAGCGTCACCGACCGGGCCAGCGGCGCGAGCGTGGCGGCCCAGTCGAACGCCGAGTCGCCGCCACCGACGATGAGCACGTGCCGGTCGGTCAGCTCGGCCGGCTGCGGCACGAAGTAGACGATGCCGCCGCCGGTGAAGCTCTCCGCGACCGGCAACGGCCGGGGCGTGAAGCTGCCGAGCCCGCCGGTGACCAGCACCGCGCCGCAGCTCAGCTGCTCGCCGCCGGCTAGGCCGAGCACCGGCCGGCCGTCGAGGTAGGACAGCTTTTCCGCGCGTACGCCGAGCTGGTAGTCGGGGTGGAAGGGCGCGGCCTGGGCGACCAGGTTCGCGACCAGCTCGCGGCCCTTGATCGCGGGAAAGCCGGCGACGTCGAGGATCAGCTTCTCCGGGTACATGGCGGTGATCTGACCGCCCGGCTCGGGCAGCGCGTCGATCACCGACACGGAGAGTCCGCGGAATCCGGCGTAGTAGGCGGCGAAGAGCCCGGCGGGACCGGCCCCGATCACGGCGACATCGACCTCGCGCATGGCTCACCGTCACTTTCCGCTTCGGGATCAACCCTCGCTGATGCCGAAACGGTAGGCGGGCGGGTGGCCGCGGGCAAGCATGTCCCGGGGTCTGATCAACGTGCCGTCAGGGCAGCGTCATCCTGGGTGAGCCGAGACGGTCCGCGTCGTCGGTGTCCCGGCGGCGGCGGAACAGGATCGCCGCCACGACGCCGCCGAGCAGCCCGAACAGGTGGCCCTGCCAGGAGACGCGCTCGTCGGTGGGGAGGATGCCCAGCAGTTGCCAGCCGTAGAGCAACCCGACGAGCAGGCCGACGGCGAAGTTCCACCAGCTCCGCTCGACGACGCCGCGGGTGAGCAGGATGCCGAGGTAGCCGAAGATCACGCCGCTGGCGCCGACCACCACCGAGTTGGGCGAGCCGGTGAACCAGACGCCCAGGCCACTGACCAGGATGATGACAGCGGTGGACCAGAGGAACCGGCGGGTGCCCGCGGCGAGCACGAACGTGCCCAGCAGGATCAGCGGGATGCTGTTGCTGTAGAGGTGGTTCCAGCCGGCGTGCAGGAACGGCGAGAAGAAGACACCGTCCAGGCCCTGGATCCGCTGCGGGATGATGCCGGCGGTGTAGTCGAGGCCGAGTCGCAGGCCGACGTCGAGCGCCTCGATGAGGAACAGCACCGGCACGACCGCGCACATGGCGACGAAGGCCCGGCCGAGCGCCGCGTAGAACGCATCGGTGCCGAACCGGTGAGGGTCGCCGCCGCGTGGGCTGTCAGGCCAGGTCACCTACCAAGAGCTATCAGTAAAAGTGGCGGGCCGCCAGTCGGGGCCGGGTACGACGACGGCGGGACACCCGGTTCCGCCCGGGTGTCCCGCCGTCGTCACGACGTCAGTACCAGCCTGAACTCTGCGACTTCTGCCAGGCGCCGCACGGGGTGTCGTACCGGCCCTTGATGTAGCCGAGACCCCACGTGATCTGGGTCGCCGGGTTCGTCTTCCAGTCGTCCGCGACCGAGGCCATCTTGCTGCCCGGCACGGCCTGCGGGATGCCGTAGGCCCCGGAGGAGCTGTTGGACGCCTTCGGGTTCCAGCCGCTCTCCTTGGTCCAGAGCTTGTCCAGACACGGGAACTGGTCGATGCCGAAGCCCTTGTCGAGCATGACGGCGCAACCGATCTTCCGGTTGCCGCTGTACTCCGCGCACGAGGACGGGATCGGGCCGTCGTACGGCTTGATCTTCGTCTCGCTCTCCGCCGCCTCCCGTTCCTTCTTGCGGGTGGCGGCGGCCGCCTCGGCCTTCTTGGCCCGCTCGGCGGCCTCCTTCGCCGCCGCGGCGGCACGCAGCTTCGCCTGGTACTCGGCGGCACGCTGCCGGGACGAGTCCACGCGGTGGTCGGACAGCCGTTCGCGCTGGTACGCGTACTCCGCCTGGTCGACCTCCAGGCCGACCTGCGCGGTCAGGCCCTGCTGCTGGGTCTGGCGATCCTCGCCCAGATAGAAGCCGCCGGCCACGCCCACGGAGAGCAGTGCCACAGCGGCGGTGCGGGCGCCGAACCGGCTCCACAGCCGACTCACGAAGTTTCCCTTCGTCGGGGGCAGGGACGCGGCACGCGTGGCCTACCGGGCCGCGCCGAGGTGCCGCGAGCGCTCCGGTACCGGTGTGACTGCGGGGCGTACATGGCTCCCGAGTGGTCGGTGACGCTCGATGGACACCATTGCGCACAGTGAGGCCGGTGGGAAATGGCCGGGCCGAAAAGTGACCTGCGTCACCCTGAAAATCAGGATAAAGTGGGGCAAAAGCGGCGGTCAGCCGGGGATGTCCTCCAGTAGATCGGTGACCATAGCGGCGATCGGAGAACGCTCCGATCGGCTGAGCGTGACGTGCGCGAAGAGGGGATGCCCCTTCAGCGCCTCGATCACCGCCGTCACCCCGTCGTGCCGGCCGACCCGCAGATTGTCCCGCTGCGCCACGTCGTGGGTGAGCACCACCCGCGACCCCTGACCGATCCGGGACAGCACGGTGAGCAGGACGCCCCGCTCCAGCGACTGCGCCTCGTCGACGATGACGAACGCGTCGTGCAGGCTCCGGCCGCGGATGTGGGTCAGCGGCAGCACCTCCAGCAGCCCGCGCGAGGTGACCTCCTCCAGCACGTTCTCGTGCACCACCGAGCCGAGCGTGTCGAAGACGGCCTGCGCCCACGGCGACATCTTCTCCGACTCCGACCCGGGCAGGTAGCCGAGTTCCTGGCCGCCGACCGCGTACAGCGGACGGAACACGATCACCTTCTTGTGCCGGCGCCGCTCCATCACCGCCTCCAGGCCGGCGCAGAGCGCCAGCGCGGACTTGCCGGTGCCGGCCCGGCCACCGAGCGAGACGATGCCGATCGACTCGTCCAGCAGCAGGTCGAGCGCGACCCGCTGCTCCGCCGAGCGGCCGTGCACGCCGAACGCCTCCCGGTCGCCCCGGACCAGCCGGACCGTCTTGTCCGGCAGCACCCGGCCCAGCGCCGAGCCGCGCCCCGAGTGCAGCACCAGACCGGTGTGGCAGGGCAGGCCCGCCGCGGCGTCGACGTCGAGCGTCTCGCCCGCGTACAGCCGGCCGATCTCCTCCTCGGACAGGTCCAGGTCGGCCATGCCGGTCCAGGTCGGATCGCTGGCCTGGCCGTGGCGGTACTCGTCGGCGCGCAGGCCGACCGAGGCCGCCTTCACCCGCAGCGGCATGTCCTTGCTGACGAGCGTGACCTCACGCCCCTCGGCGGCCAGGTTCAGCGCCACGGACAGGATGCGCGCGTCGTTCGACTCGTTGCGGAAGCCGGGCGGCAGCACCCCGTCGTCGGTGTGGTTCAGCTCCACCCGCAGCGTGCCGCCCTGCTCGTTGGCGGGCACCGGCCGGTCCAGCCGGCCGTGCCGTACCCGCAGCTCGTCGAGCATGCGCAGCGACTGACGGGCGAACCAGCCCAGCTCGGGGTGGTGCCGCTTGCCCTCCAGTTCGGAGATGACCACCAGCGGCAGCACCACCTCGTGCTCGGCGAAGCGGTGGAACGCCGCCGGGTCGGAGAGGAGGACCGAGGTGTCCAGGACGAAGGCCGGGCCGGCTGGTCGGGGCTCCTCGGCCTCGACAGCGGCGCTGCGGCGGCTGCGGGTGGTCCGGCGGGTCTGGGCGGTCGAGGCCGGGGTCTGCTGCTCGGCTCCGGCGGGGGTACGGCGAGTGGTCACAGGCCTGCTCCGCGGATGGGCACCCGGCCACCCGAGTTCCGCCTCTTCCGGTGCCCGGAGGACACGGGGTCGGATGCGGGCCCCGTGTGCGAGGACGCAGGTCCGGGCTGTCCGGCTGGCCCGGGAAAACCCCGCGCCATGCCTAGACGCTAATCGCCGCGGGGCCGCGGGGCTAGAGGTGCGCGTGGATCATCGCGTGCCAGTCGCCGGACGTACACCTGTTCGGGTGACGGGCGGACCGGAACCGGCCGGGATGCATGCCCCCTGCGCGCATCCCGGCCGGTCGCCCACGGGCGGCACCGCGTCGCGGTGCGGGCCTCAGCCCGGCCGCCGCGCCAGCGTGCCGGCCCTCGGCCCGGCGCCGGCCGCGCCGAACGACGATCCGGTGTACGTGGTGCCCGCCCGCCCCACCGCGCCGAGCTGGGCGGTGGCGGTGACCCGGACGGCCGGGGCGGAGCCGGACCGCACGGCGACAGCGGCCGGTACGGCGGTGCCGGCGAACGGCACGGCCGAGCGCCCGGCCGACGTCACCACTGTCGCGCCGGGGGCGGACAGCGCCGAGGCGATCGCGGCCTGGGCATCTCGACGGCGACGGTTCCAGGCGCCCCGGTCACCGTCGAAGTAGCCCTGCCGGTAGCCGAACCGGTAGCCGATGCGGTAGCTCAGCTGCCCGTGCAGGCGACCGGCCGCGTAGCAGGTGGAGCCGAGCACCAGGACGAGCACCACGGCGAGAAAAGGGGTCATCGCTCGTCCGTCCCGGGGAGTGGGTCGACCACCAGCAGGCGTTCCAGGTCGTCGGTGCTGACCTCCTCGACCAGCTCGACGCTGATCCGGCAGCCGTCGAGGATCACCTCGGCCACCGACGCCCGGCGGATCTCGCCGCCGGAGTCGTAGACCCGCACGCTCAGCTCGGGGCAGCCGAGGTGGGTACGCCAGGCGTCCCACTCCCCCCGGTCGCCGACGCTGAGTGAGAGGTACCGGCACCCGCGGGCGAGATAGAGACGCCAGGGGGCGCTCAGCCCTGCGGACACGCCGTCCGCGATCAGCCCGAAGGCCTGGGCACGGGTCGCGAGCTCGGTCACGAGACCCCCTCGGCACCCGCGGAGTGACGCATGTGAGCACTCGTCGTCTCAAGCACGTGACACACCGTAAGTTGTCTCATGAGCGTGACAGTATCAGCTTTTCAGACCTTTGCCGCCGTACTCGTGTCCATCTATTCTGCCCAGGTGACACCCCTCAGGAGCAGCACTGGATCGTTTACCGGAAAACCGCGATCACCGTCACGTCAGCGTGACAGCAGCGTGCCGAGACCGCCCGACGGGACCGACTGGCCGTACCGTCACGGGGTGACCGAGACGGCCAACGCGCGGAAGATCGCCTTCGCCACCTTCGTCCGACGTGCGCTCGACGACGCGCGAGCGCTGCGGGCCTGGAGCGGCACCGAGGTCTCCCGGCGCACAGGCGTCTCCCGCCAGACCATCAACCGCTGGGTCCGCGGCGACTGGGCCAGCGACCCGGAGGCCGAGCGGGTGGTCGCCTTCTGCGAGGGCCTCGGGCTCGATCCGGCCGCCGCCTTCACCGCGCTCGGCTGGGACCGCGCCGCCGGCCCACGGGCCACGCCCACCCCACCTCCGATGGACCCGGACGTGGAGGCGCTGCTGCGCCGACTGGTCGACCCGACCGTGTCGGACGCGGAGAAGTTCCACATTCGAGAAACCATTCGTTACCTCGCATATCGCCCGACACTGCCGGGCGGTGTCCGAAATAGGGGGAAACAGGCCGGGTAGTTCCTCAGATGGCGAAAGAACGGAAGGTCAGACCCGATCGTTTCGCCTCGGGGACGGATCGGACCCGCTAGCGTCCACGTTTGTACTGCTAGGGGCTCGTCATCGGCGGGGGGACGGGACACAGCCGAACCCAGCCCTGCGGGACAGAAGGAGGGGTCTGTCCATGACCCTGAAATGGTTGGCAGTCGTGGTCGCGGTGGTGTCGCTGACATCGTGCGTGACCGGCAACGTGGTGGTCGGCGTACTGGACGGCGGGCAGCTTCCCCTGGTCGTCAACCTCTTCGCGCTCACCACGGCCGGCACCGCGGTGATCCTCGCCGTCGTCGCCGAGCTGCACGATCGTCTCAACGACCGGGTCAGCGCGCTCACCGAGTTCCTGGTGGCGCGGCTGAACGAGATCGAGGCGCACACCGGCGACCGCAACACCGGCTTCGTGGAGGGCTACCTGCTCAGCCACGGGCAGGAGGCGGCAGTGGTGCCGTTCGGGCGCCGGGGACGGGGAGCCGCCGAACGCTGATCCCCACGACGTTCCCACGTCACATCTCGGCCACGAATACGCCGCCCGGCGCGGGGTACGCTGACGCGCGTGCCGCCGTTGAATCTGGGCAACCAGCAGCCGAAGACCCCGTTGAACGCGGAGCACGCCTGGCGTGCGACCGCCGATCGCGCACGGGACGTCGTTCTCTTCTTCGACTTCGACGGCACGTTGGCGCCGGTCGACGACGACCCCACGGCCGTCCGGCCCGCGCCCAACGTGCTCACCGCGCTGGAGGCGCTCGCCCCGCACGTGCGGCGGATCGCCATCGTCTCCGCCCGGCCGGTGGACTTCCTCCGCGACCACCTCGGCGGCCTCGCCGGAATCGACCTGTACGGGCTGTACGGCCTGGAGCACAGCCACTCCGGCGGTGAGACGGTCACCGAGCCGGCCGCTCTGCCGTGGGTGCCCACCATGTCCGAGCTGGCCGAGCAGGCCCGCGCCGAGCTGCCGCCGGGCGCGCTGGTCGAGTACAAGCGGCTCTCCGTCGCGCTGCACTGGCGTACCGCCCCGCAGCTCGGTGAGCTGGTGCAGGAGTGGGGCCGGGCCCAGGCCGAGCGGCTTGGCCTGCGCGCCCAGCCGGGCCGGATGGTGCTGGAACTCAAGCCCCCCGTCGACCGGGACAAGGGCATGGTGATCGGCGAGACGGTCCGGGACGCCGGCGGCGCCTGGTACTTCGGTGACGACGTCTCCGACATCAAGGCGTTCGCCGCGCTGCGCGCCCGCGCCGCCGCCGACCCCGGCTTCCTCGGGGTCTGCGTCGCCGTGGCCAACCCGGAGACCGGGCACGAGGTGGCCGACGCCGCCGACCTGACCCTGGACTCCCCCGCCGCCCTGGCCGAGTTCCTCACCGACGCCCTGCGCCACCTGACCTGACCCCGCTCTTCCGCGTCGATCTTGCACTTGCCGCCCCGACAAACGGGGACGAAAGCCGCGCACGCGGGGCCGGAAGTGCAAGATCGACGGGGAGGCGGGGGGTCAGGTGCCGAATCGGCGCTGGCGGGTAGCGTAGGAGCGCAGGGCACGCAGGAAGTCGACCTTGCGGAAGTCGGGCCAGTTCAGCTCGCAGAAGTAGAACTCCGAGTGCGCGCTCTGCCAGAGCATGAAACCGGAGAGTCGCTGCTCGCCACTGGTCCGGATGATCAGATCCGGGTCCGGCAGCCCCTTGGTGTAGAGGTGCTCGGAGATGTGGTCGACGTCGAGCGAGGTGGCCAGCTCCTCGAGCGTGCCGCCGTTCGCGGCGTGCTCCGCCAGCAGCGAGCGGACCGCGTCGGCGATCTCGCGCCGCCCGCCGTACCCGACCGCGATGTTGACCTGAGCCCCGCCGTCGCGGTCCCGGGTGCGTTCCTCGGCGGCCTTGAGCGCGGCGGCGTGCTGCGCCGGCAACACGTCGAGCGCGCCGACCATCCGCAGCCGCCAGGGGTTGCCCTCCTCGGCCAGCTCCGTGGTGAGGTCCTCGATGATCTGGAGCAGTGGGTCCAGCTCGGCGGCCGGGCGGGAGAGGTTGTCGGTGGAGAGCAGCCACAGCGTGACGTGCCCGACACCGGCCGCGTCGCACCAGCGGAGCAGCTCCTTGATCCGCTCGGCGCCCATCCGGTGGCCGTCGTTCGGGTCGACGAAGCCCATCTCCCGGGCCCATCTGCGGTTGCCGTCGCACATCACGCCGACATGCGCGGGTACAGGCTTGCCCGCGAGCTTCGCCGTCAGCCGGCGCTCGTACACGGAGTAGAGGAGTTTCCGCAGAGTCATCACCTTGCAGGGTAGCGACCCGTGAGAAAGATCAGTGTCTCGGTGGCGTATCAGCCGACGGCGAGCCGGTCCGGCGCGGTCGCGGCACGTCAGCGGCGATTGCCGCGAGCGTGCGGGCGTCCAGCCGCCCGTCGCCGAGCCCCAGCTCCACCACGGTGCGGTAGACCCGCTCGTCGCGCCCGGCCGCGCCGACCACCGCGTCGACCACCCAGCGCCGACGCGCCAGCCAGGCCGCCGCCGAGCTGTGCCGCAGGTGGGTGCCGAGCCGGGCGCGCAGCGCGGCGGCGTACCCCCGGGCGGCCTCGGCCGGACTGCCGGCCGCCGCCGCGCCGGCCAGCGCCCCCGAGCGCAGCGCGTAGAAGATGCCCTCGCCGGTGAACGGGTTGATCAGCGACAGCGCGTCCCCGGCCAGCACCACCCGGCCCCGCCCGGGCGCCGGCCGGTGGGTGGACAGCGGCAGGTGGTGCGCGCGCAGGCCGGTCACCGTGGCCGGGTCGACTCCGGGCAGCAGCGCGGCCATCCGGTCCAGCAGGTGCGCGCGGCTGAGCGGCTCGCCGCGCAGCACCTCCCCGTACCCGACGTTCGCGCGACCGTCACCGATCGGAAAGACCCAGGCGTACGCGGGCCAGCGCGCCGCCGAGGTGACGATGAGCTGTTCGGGCGGCCCGGGCGGGGCCGGCGCGTAGCCCCGGATGGCGAGCGCCAGGTGCCGGTCCGGGTTGACCGGGTGCCCGAGCGCGCGCCGGACCACCGAACCGGCGCCGTCCGCGCCCACCAGCGCCCGCGCCGACAGCTCACCGTCGAGCACCACCCGGTCGGGAGCGATCTCCACCCGGCGTACGGTGTGCCGCCGCAACTCCGCGCCGGCCGCCACCGCCGCCGCCACCAGGCGTGCGTCGAACACCTGGCGGGGCACCGTGTACGCGGGTCTGGGCAGCGTCCGGGCGACGGTGCCGCCACCGGGTGCTACCAGGCGCAGCGCGGGCAGGGGCGGGTAGCCGTCGACGGCCCCGGTCACGCCCAGCTCGTCGAGGACGTCCAGCGCGTGCGCGGCGATGCCGTCCCCGCACGCCTTGTCGCGGGGGAAGTCGGACCGGTCCAGCAGCAGCACCCGCGCCGCCCCGGCCCGTCGTGCGCCGAGCGCGGCGGCCGCTCCCGCCGGCCCCGCCCCCACCACCACGACGTCCCACACCACCTCATCCTCCCCCGCCGGCCCCCACCCCGGGCATCAACGGGACCGGGTGGCCCGGTACAGCGACCAGACGCAGAGGGCTGCCGCCGTGACCAGCGGGGCGCCGTCGCGGATCAGGCCGTCGGCGCCGAGCAGCCACCAGCACAGGGGCAGGTCGATCGCGAGGACGCCGAGGGTGACGGCCACCAGGCCCTTCCGCGCCCACGCCTTGTCGCGCAGCAGGAACGCGGTGCAGAACAGGACGGCGTAGCTGACCGCGATGCCGGCGCCGAACCAGAAGATCAATGCCGGTACGGCGGCCAGCCGCCCGTCCAGCACGGCGCCGGTCGCCACCAGCGCCGGCACCAGCATCAGCGGGCTGTAGGTGAACGCCGCGACCCGGGCGGTGAGCAGCCAGCCGTTCGCCTGCGGACGCTTCGGCGTCATCTCCCGCCAGGCGATCGTCCCGCCCTCGACGACCAGGCCCTTGCGGTGCCGGACCAGGTACGCGCGGATCGCCTCGGAACGGTAGAGCAGCACCACCACGGCGACGCAGAGCGCGGTGAGCACGGCGAACCCGATCAGGCCGGGCAGCGCGGGCACCCCCTGCCGGGGCACGATCAGCCGCCCGACCGCGAAGATCGTGGTCACCGCCAGGATCAGCCCGAACGGCCGGGCGCCCACCCGGCCCTTGTTCACCTGCCCGATCAGCAGCAGGAAGCCGAGCGATCGGAGCATCGCCCAGCCGGTGCGTACGGCCAGACCGAACTCCTGCTCCGGGGCGTACCAGTAGTTGAGCAACTCGACCACGACGGTGGCCGCCGCGGTCACGGCGAGCAGCGTGGTCAGCGCCCGGACGGCGGACGGCCGCCGGACCTCGACAGGTTCAGCGGCCGTCCTCATGGCATCCGATGTTGCCCGGCGCGGGCAACAGGCACACCTGTTACTTCTGCGGCTCCGCGTCGAGGCGGGCGCGCAGCGCGTCCAGCTCGGCCCAGAGCACGCCGGGGAGCTTGTCCCCGAACTTCTCGAACCACTCGGTGACCAGCGGCAGCTCGTTGCGCCACTCGTCCGCGTCGACCTTCAGCGCGATCCGGACGTCCTCCGGGGTCATGTCCAGACCCTCGACGTCGAGCGCGTCCTGCGCCGGGACCATGCCGATCGGCGTCTCCACCGCCTCGGCCCGGCCCTCCAACCGCTCGATGACCCACTTGAGCACGCGGGAGTTCTCGCCGAAGCCCGGCCAGAGGAAGTTGCCCTCGGCGTCCTTGCGGAACCAGTTGACGTAGTAGATCTTGGGCAGCTTGGCCTCGTCGCCGTCCGCGCCCTTGCCCATCTCGATCCAGTGCCGGAAGTAGTCGCCGGCGTTGTAACCGATGAACGGCAGCATGGCCATCGGGTCACGACGCACCACGCCGACCGCGCCGGAGGCGGCGGCGGTGGTCTCCGAGGAGAGCGTGGCGCCCATGTAGACGCCGTGCACCCAGTCGCGGGCCTCGGTGACCAGCGGGATGGTGTCCCGCCGACGGCCGCCGAACAGGATCGCGTCGATCGGCACGCCGTTCGGGTCGTAGTAGTCGTCGGCCAGGATCGGGCACTGGGTGATCGGGGTGCAGAAGCGGCTGTTCGCGTGCGAGGAGAGGTTCTCGCTCTCCGGCGTCCAGTCGTTGCCCTTCCAGTCGATCAGGTGCGCCGGCGGCTCACCCATGCCCTCCCACCAGATGTCGCCGTCGTCGGTCAGCGCCACGTTGGTGAAGATGGAGTTGCCGCGGTCCAGCGTCCGCATGGCGTTGGCGTTGGTCTTCCAGTCGGTGCCGGGGGCGACACCGAACAGGCCGTACTCCGGGTTGATCGCGTAGAGGCGGCCGTCCTGGCCGAACCGCATCCAGGCGATGTCGTCGCCGATGGTCTCGACCTTCCAGCCCGGGATGGTCGGCTCCAGCATGGCGAGGTTGGTCTTGCCACAGGCGGACGGGAAGGCGCCGGCGATGTGGTAGACCTTGCCCTCCGGCGAGGTGATCTTGAGGATCAGCATGTGCTCGGCCAGCCAGCCCTCGTCGCGCCCCATCACGCTGGCGATACGCAGCGAGTAGCACTTCTTGCCCAGCAGCGAGTTGCCGCCGTAGCCGGAGCCGAAGGACCAGATCTCCCGGGTCTCCGGGAAGTGCGAGATGTACTTCGTCTCGTTGCACGGCCAGGCCACGTCCTGCTGACCCGGGGCCAGCGGCGCGCCGATCGAGTGCAGCGCGTGCACGAAGTCGGCGTCGTCGCCCATCGCCTCCAGGATCGCCGACCCCATCCGGGTCATGATCCGCATGGAGGCGACCACGTACGGGCTGTCGGTGATCTCCACGCCGAACATGGGGTTCTCGGCCTCGATCGGACCCATGCAGAACGGGATGACGTACATGGTGCGCCCGCGCATGCTGCCGCGGTACAGCTCCGTCATCGTCCGCTTCATCTCGGCCGGCGCCATCCAGTTGTTGGTGGGGCCGGCGTCCGCCTCGTCGACGGAGCAGATGAAGGTGCGCTCCTCCACCCGGGCGACGTCCGTGGGGTCGGTACGCGCGTAGAACGAGTTGGGCTTCTTCTCGGGATTCAGCCGGATGAGGGTGCCGTTTGAGACGAGCTCGTCGGTGAGGCGGCGCCACTCCTCATCAGACCCGTCCACCCAGACCACGCGGTCGGGGGTGGTCAGTTCCGCGACCTCACGTACCCAGGCCAGCAGCTTGGGGTGGGACGTCGGGGCCTGATCGATACCCCGAACAGCAGCCGGAGCAACCATGTCACTTCTCCTTGTGGTCGACGCTGACCGATCTATGGGGTGCACGAGTTCTGGCGGGCAAGTACGCCGCCTCGTGGAAACCTGGGATTGGGCTCAGCGTAAACCGGACTGCCTCGCCAGTCAGTGGGACTGGTTGTGAAGAACTGCACAAGGTACGGCCACGCTGCGGCTTCACGATCTGATACCCGCTTTCGCGCGCAGTTTCACGCAAATCCTGCGGTGAACCTTCGACGGCCCGCTCCGTCCCCGGAGTGACCGCGACGCCTGATCGCGGGGAAGCGTACGAACATGTCGTGAAAGACGATTCCGTGATGGGCTCCACAGATTCACACAGCGGGTTACCCTCTGCTCACGGACATCGAGAACGGGCGACAGATCCCCGGCCCGGGCGGCCCGGCCGCGAGGGCCACGACGAAGCCGTCGTGGCCGACTCGCCGTTGCGGTCCGCCCGTGTACCCCACAACCGGTACTCTCGGCGGGTGGCCGCGACGATGACCGGGGACCAACCGGGGGCTCCGCAGACCCGTCGGGGTCCGATCGGAGCACTACTCGACCGTTTCGGTCACCTGATCCACGAGTTGAGCAAGTTCGCCACCGTCGGCGGCTTCGCCTTCGTGGTCGACTTCGTCCTCTTCAACTTCCTGTCCAGTGGCCGGGACATGCCGCCGCTCGCCGCGAAGACCATCTCCACGGTGATCGCGGCGACCGTCGCCTTCCTCGGCAACCGGTTCTGGACCTGGCGGCACCGGCAGCGCTCCAACCCGGCCCGGGAGTACGCGCTGTTCTTCTTCTTCAACGCGGTCGGTCTCGGTATCGCGGTGGCAAGTCTCGCGGTCAGCCACTACGGGCTGGGCGCGGTCTGGCCGGCGGTGTTCCAGACCCCGCTGGCCGACAACATCGCCAGCTTCATCGTCGGCACCGGCCTCGGGACGCTCTTCCGGTTCTGGTCGTACCGACGGTTCGTCTTCGTCGACGCGGGAACACCACCCGTTCCGGCAACGAGCCACGACCGAGAGTCCGGGGCGTGACGAACCGCCCATCCCGACCCGCCGGGCCGAGCCGGCCCAGCCCACTGCCTAAGGTGTTCCGCATGCCTGGAGTCCGTCTGCTGCCCGAGCGCTGGCAGAAGTTCATCCACGAGGCGCTCAAATTCGGCATCGTCGGCGGCATCAACACCGTCATCAATTACGCGGTGTTCAATGCCCTGGCACTCACGGTTTTCCGCGACGGTCAGCTGAAAGCGACTGTGATCGCGACGATTGTCGCCACGATCACGTCGTATCTGATGAATCGTCACTGGACGTACCGGGATCGGCCGAAATCGGCACTCCGGCGGGAATACGTCCTGTTCTTCCTTTTCAACGGCGCCGGCCTGGTCATCGAACTCGGCGTCCTGGCCCTGGCCAAGTACGGCCTCGGCGTACACGGACTGCTGGCGCTGAACGTCGCCAAGACCATCGGTGTCCTGCTGGCGACGCTGTTCCGCTTCTGGTCCTACCGCACGTTCGTCTTCCAGCCGGTGCCCAAGCACGCCGAGGAGACCTGGCACTCGGTGCCGCGTGACGAGTGGGACAACGTCGCCGAGATGGACCCGGTGGCCGAGCTGGCCGAGTCGGTGAGCGAGCTGGAGGAGGAGGAACCTCCCCCGGGCGCCGGGCGACCCGACTACGCGCCGCCCCGGGGCCGTCCGGCACCTGCTGACGCCGGGCTCGGGGGCGCGCTCGGCGCCGACCTGGACGCCGAATTCGCCGCCGAACTCCAGCCCCGCCGCGCGCGCCGCTGACCGACGAAGAGGGCCGGCACCTCCGCTTCCGGGGGTGCCGGCCCTCTTCGGTCGGCGGCGCGGTCAGGGCTGGTCGCGCAGGGACTTGCCCTCGGCCATGTCGGCGAGGATCTCGCGCATCTCGTCGTCGCCCAGGCTGTGCTTGTCGTGGTGCGCCTCGACCAGCTCGTACAGCTTCGTCTGCACCCGGTCCACGCCCGGCACGTCGTGCAGCACCGACTGGCCGCGCTCACCCGCCGACTCGATGGTCAGCGTGCCGCAGCCGAGCAGCCGCTCCACGAAGCGCTGGTTCATGGCGTGGTCGTTGATCCGGGTCAACGGCAGGTCCCGCCGGTTGCGCGACAGCACCCCCTGCTGGAGCAGGACGCGCTCGTTTGTGAACAGGTAGTGCGTGGTGCGCCAGACCAGGAACGGCCACAGAGCCAGCCACAGCACCAGCGCCAGGGCGACCACCGCGAGGGCGTAGAGCGCGATGGTGCCGCCGCTGCCGTCGGGCAGCAGAATCCAGCCGGCGACGACTGCCGCGACGGCGAGCACGAGCACCAGGACCGGCCGGATCAGGGCCTTCCAGTGCGGGTGCAGGTGCAACACGACGTGCTCGTCCTCGGTGAGCACGTCTTCGGGGAACGCCACGGGGGAACCTCCTCGCAGAACAGGACGCGCTGACCGTAACCGGTCGGCGCATCCCGTCGGCATCGGCCGCGCGGGCGGCTGCCCGTGGTTGTTAAGAGGGGGCCCTTCCTCTACCGGAGGCGTTAAGAGGGGGCCCTTCCTTTCACCGCAGGTGCAGCACGTCTCCCGCGGCCAGCCGCAGCGTCTCGGCATTCGTCTCCACCAGGAGCTGCCCGTCGGCGTCCACCCCGGTCGCGGTGCCGTGCGCCTCGCTGCCGTCGGGCAGCAACACCCGCACCTGGCGACCGATGGTGGCGCACCCGGCCAGGTACGCCTCGCGCAGCCCACTGGCCTCCGCATCACCTCCGGCGTCACGCCAGCGCTCGTACCAGTCGGCGAGCGAGCGCAGCAGCGCCCGCAGCAGCGGGTCCCGGTCGGTGGCGGTGGCGCCGGCGAGCTGGAGCGAGGTGGCGGGCAGCCCGGTCGGGTTCTCCGGCAGCTCGTCGGCGCGCAGCGTCACGTTCAGCCCCACGCCGACCACGATCGCGGGCGGCCTGTCGTTCTCCCCCGGCACCGCCTCGGCCAGCACGCCGGCGCACTTCGCGCCGTCCACCAGCAGGTCGTTGGGCCACTTCAGCCGCGCGTCCAGCTCGGCCAGCAGGCGTACCGCCTCGACCAGCGCGACACCGGCGAGCAGCGGCAGCCACCCGTACCCGGTGACCGGCACCGGCGCCCAGCCGCGCTCGGGGACCGCCTCGCCGGGCCGCAGCAGCACGCTCGTGGCGAGACCGGCGCGCGGCGGCGACTGCCAGACACGGCCCCGACGGCCCCGGCCGGAGGTCTGCCGCTCGGCGACCACCACCAGGCCCTCCGGCTCGCCGGCGCGCGCCGCGGCCACCGCGTCGGCGTTCGTCGAGCCGGTCTCGGCCAGCAACTCCAAGCGTCGCCAGGGCCCGTTCGGCGCGACCAGCGCGCGCCGCAGCCGGGCCGCGGAGAGCGGCGGTCGGTCCAGATCCGTGTACGGCGAGCCGGGCATCACGCCAGCCTACGGCCCGGATGAGGCGTACTGCACAGCCTCAGACACCTGAACCATCGTTATATTCCACGGGTGACTACCGAGACCGGGTTCAACATCCACACGACCGCCGGCAAGCTGGCGGACCTGGAGCGACGGCTCGACGAGGCGGTGCACGCCGGGTCGGCACGCGCGGTCGAGAAGCAGCACGCGCGGGGCAAGAAGACCGCCCGCGAGCGGATCGAGATGCTCCTCGACGAGGGATCGTTCGTCGAGCTGGACGAGTTCGCCCGGCACCGCTCGACCAACTTCGGGCTGGAGAAAACCCGCCCGTACGGGGACGGCGTGGTGACCGGCTACGGCACCGTGGACGGCCGGCAGGTCTGCGTCTTCTCGCAGGACTTCACCGTCTTCGGCGGCTCCCTCGGCGAGGTCTTCGGCGAGAAGATCGTCAAGCTGATGGACCTCGCCATGAAGATCGGGTGCCCGGTCGTCGGCATCAACGACTCCGGCGGCGCGCGGATCCAGGAGGGCGTCACGTCCCTCGGGCTCTACGGCGAGATCTTCTTCCGCAACGTGCGGGCCAGCGGCGTCATCCCGCAGATCTCGCTGATCATGGGCCCGTGCGCGGGCGGCGCCGTCTACTCCCCGGCGGTCACCGACTTCACCGTCATGGTCGACCAGACCTCGCACATGTTCATCACCGGCCCCGACGTGATCAAGACGGTCACCGGCGAGGACGTCGGCATGGAGGAGCTGGGCGGCGCCCGTACCCACAACACCCGCAGCGGCAACGCGCACTACCTCGGCACCGACGAGGAGGACGCGATCGAGTACGTCAAGGCGCTGCTGTCGTACCTGCCGTCGAACAACCTGGACGAGCCGCCGGTGTTCGACGCGCCCGCGATCCTCGACGTCACGGATGAGGACCGGGAGCTGGACACGCTGATCCCGGACTCGGCCAACCAGCCGTACGACATGCACCGGGTCATCGAGCACGTGCTCGACGACGGCGAGTTCCTCGAGGTGCAGCCGCTGTACGCGCAGAACATGGTGGTCGGTTTCGGTCGCGTCGAGGGGCGCCCGGTGGGCGTGGTGGCGAACCAGCCGATGCAGTTCGCCGGCACGCTCGACATCGCCGCGTCGGAGAAGGCGGCCCGGTTCGTACGCACCTGCGACGCGTTCAACGTCCCGGTGCTCACCTTCGTGGACGTGCCCGGCTTCCTGCCCGGCACCGGCCAGGAGTGGGACGGCATCATCCGGCGCGGCGCGAAGCTCATCTACGCGTACGCCGAGGCCACCGTCCCGAAGGTCACAGTCATCACCCGCAAGGCGTACGGCGGCGCGTACGACGTGATGGGCTCCAAGCACCTCGGCGCCGACCTGAACTTCGCCTGGCCGACCGCACAGATCGCGGTGATGGGCGCGCAGGGCGCGGTGAACATCCTCTACCGCTCGGAGCTGGCGAACGCCGAGGACCCGGCCGCGGTCCGGGCCGAGAAGATCGCCGAGTACGAGGACACGCTCGCCAACCCGTACATCGCCGCCGAGCGCGGCTACGTGGACGGCGTGATCCCGCCGCACGAGACGCGTACCCAGATCGTGCGGGCGCTGCGGGTGCTGCGGACCAAGCGCGAGACGCTGCCGCCGAAGAAGCACGGCAACATCCCGCTGTAGTACGTCGGGTGCCCCCGCCGCCTCGGTGGCGGGGGCACCGGCGTCAGCAGCCCGGGTTCGTGGCGCGGCACAGCCGCTCGGCCGCGACCCGGGCCAGGTCCCGCAGTGTCACCTCGTCGCCGCCCGGTCCGGTGCTCAGCACCGTGACGAGGTCACCGACCCGCACCACCACCTGCTCCTTCGGCGGGGTCCCGTCACCGAGCCGCGCCCCGGTGTCCAGCCGCCGGCCCTGCCCGACGGCGTGCCGCACGAGCACCGACTCGTCGCCGGCGAAGCCGCTGTCGACCGTCTGCCAGGAGTGGACGACCTCCGCCTGGACCCGCTTGCCCTTCAACTCCACCGGGCCGGTGAACCGCCACGTGCGGCAGGGCGCGAGCAGCGCGGGCAGCTCGTCGAAGAGCCGCTCGCCGTCCCGCGGCGCCAGCCGGTGCACATCCTGCAGGACCACCGCCTGCGGGGCCGACTGGTCACCGGCGCCCGGCCGCTTCCGCAGGAGGGTCACCGACCGCGAGTAGCGGGACTTCACCCACTCCGTCCGCAGGCCCTGCTCCTGCCGGCAGACCTCCAGCATCTTGTCCAGCTGGATCTCCTCGTCGAGGCCGGAGTCGTTCCACGGCGTGGTGCCGGCCGGCCGCACGTCGGACGGTTGCAGCAGCGCCTCGGCGGGCACCTCCGTGGCGCTCCACGGCGTCGCCGACGGATTGGCGGCGACCGGGGCCCGCGCTGGTGAGGCGGCACGCCCGGAGGCCACGAACGCGGCCCCGGAGGAGAGTGCGAGCACCGCCACCGCCGCGGCGGCCACCGTGCGGCGGCTGCGGCGCCGGGCACGTGCCCGCAGCTCGGCCGGTTCCGCCCAGCGGACGTTGCGCAGGTCCCGCTGCATCACGTCGATGAACGCCAGGTCGTCGTCACGCATCGGCGGGCTCCTCCAGATCCACTACCGCGAGCAGTTCGGCCAGGGCGGCTCGGCCCCGGGACAGCCGGGCCTTGACGGTGCCGACCGGGGCCTCGGTCTCCCGGGCCACCTCGGCGACCGGCATGCCGAGCAGGTAGTACAGCGCGAGAGCGACGCGTTGTTCCTCGGGCAGCCGCCGCAACGCGGCCACCACCTCGACCGTGTCGGTACTCGGCGCCGGCATGCTCTCCTCGGCGCCATGGCGCAGATAGGCGCGCGCCCGGCTGCGCAGGCTGCGCCAGCGGCTCACCGCGATCCGGCTCGCCACCACCCGCACCCATGCCTCCGGGTCGTCGTATCCGCGCACTGTGGACCACCGCTGCCAGGCCCGGATGTACGCCTCCTGCACGGCGTCCTGCGCCTCGGCGAGGTCGCCGGTGAGCACGTAGACGAAGCCGAGCAGCCGCTGTCGGCTGCCCCGGTAGAACTCGTCGAATCCGTCGACGTCCGGCACCTGCTACCTCCCGAGTGACGGTCGCAGGGGACACGCCTGGCGTGCCTGGTGCGGTTGCCCGCTCAGCCGATCATTTTCTCGAGTTCGCCGAGCGGGAAGCCGCCGGCCGGGATCCGGTCGCGGACGGCCCGGCGGACGGCGGTCTGCACCACCGCGTTGGCCGGGGTGGGTACGCCGTGCAGGCGCCCGAGCAGCACGATCTCGCCGTTGAGGTGGTCGGTCTCGACCGAGCCCGCGCCCCGGGCCAGGCTCTGCCAGGTGGAACCGCCGGAGCGCTCCTCGCCGCCGACGGGCCGGTGCGACACCAGGTCACCGCGCTCGGCGGCCTCCTCCTCGACGGTGGTGTGCGCGATGCCGGCGGCGGCGAGCGCCGCCTCGCCCTCGGCGCGTACCCGCTTCGACAGGGCCTCGGGCACGTCCCGGCCGAGCAGCGCCTGGAGGCCGTTGCCGAGGTTGGCGAGCAGCTTGCCGTACTTCCAGCGCATCACGTCGTCGCGCACCGGCGCGACGAACCCGGCGGAGGTCAGGTCGGCGGCGACCGCCCGGCTGGTGTCGTCGGCGCCGCTCGGGTAGCGGCCGATGTGCAGCATGCCCGGGTGCGGATGCCCGTTGGCGACCACCAGGCCCGGTTCCAGGTGGGTGGCGGGCAGCCACACGCACACCGGGTGTACGCGGGCGAAGCGCCGCAGCGCGGCCGGCTCGTTCGCCACGCCGTTCTGGGCCAGCACGACCGGCAGCCGTTCGCCCGCCGTTCCGCCGCCCTCGACCGGCGCGTCCGCCCACGCCGTCAGCGCCGCCACGGTGTCCTGCGACTTCACGGTGAGCACCAGCACGGTGTCGGCCGGCAGGGGCGGGCCGTCCGGCCCGGCCACCGCCGGCAGCCGGCCGATGACCTCACGCTCCGGCGTGCGCAGCGTCAGACCCCGCTCCCGCAGCGCGTCCAGATGCGCGCCGCGGGCCACGAGCGTCACGTCGTGGCCGGCGTCGGCCAGGAGTACGCCGATGGTGCCGCCGACCGCGCCCGCTCCGATGATCACATATCGCACGGGTCCGATTCTGCCCCTATGTGGCCTCGCCCGCCGGATACGCCGCTTGTCAGGCGGTGAGCCCCGCGTCGGCCAGGATCGGACCGGCCAGCAGCAGCGCGCCGACCACCAGCGCGCCCACGCTCACCAGCAGGAACACGCCCACCCATAACAGCGCCGGGAACGGCGTGAGCCGGGCGAGCTGGTCGGCGTCGGACTGCGGCATCCGGCCCCGGGCGCGTTGCCGGTGCAGCTCGAACACCGGTCGTACGCCGCCGAGCAGCAGGAACCAGACCGACGTCCAGGCGAACGCGGCCTGCACCTCGGGCGAGGTGTACCAGGAGACGGCGAGCACCACCCCGCCGGTGACAAGCAGCGAGAGCACGCCGAACAGGTTGCGGATCATCACCAGCATGGCGAGCAGCAGCGCCACCGCCAGCCACAGCAGCAGCGTGATCCGGTTCCCGGCCAGCAGCCACGCGCCGCCGAGGCCGAGCAGCGACGGCGCGACGTACCCGGCGAGCAGCGTGAGGATCATCCCGGGCCCGGTGGGGCGGCCGGCGGAGAGCGTCAGCCCGGAGGTGTCCGAGTGCAGCCGGATGCCGTGCAGCCGGCGGCCGGTGAGCAGCGCGACGAGCGCGTGGCCGCCCTCGTGCGCGATGGTGACCGCGTTCCGGGCGATCCGCCACGGCAGCCGGGTGGCGACCACGGCGAGCGCGACCACGGCGGTGAGCACCACCAGCAGCGGCGGCGGGTCCGGCTGGGCGCTCGTCAGCGTGTCCCAGAGCGTGGTGAGGCCGTCGATCAGGGGCATGGGCGGGGAGCCTACCGGCCCGAGCCGTGTCGTTCGACCGGCCGAGTCTCATAGAGTGTGAGACTGATCGGACGAGGCGCCGGAGCGGAGGTGAGGTCGGTGAGCGCAGCTCCCTTGGAGCCCTACAGCTCGCACGAGCAGGACGGCGACAGCCACTCGCTGCGGCTGCACCGGCTCGACGGCGCGCACTACGTCGAGGACGCGGTGGCCAAGGCGGGTGAGACGCTCAGTGTCACCGAGCCGTTCCGCTGGGCGATGGACCCGAGCGCGCTCCGCTGATCCGCAAACGACGCGCCACCTGGGCGAACGATGGGCGTCGATGAAAATTTCCTTGCTCCCTATTGCGATCTAGGGCACTAAGCTCCAAAGATGGGCGTCAATAAACGGACGTTCCTCTGGAGGCAACCATGGCCCGTACCAGACTCTCCGTACGCCGGCTCCTCGCTGCCGGCCTGGCCGCCGCCGCCACCGCGGCCGTGGCCCTCGTGGCGACCGCCGGACCGGCCGCCGCCGCGACCACGCCCGGGATCGACGTCTCCCGTTACCAGGGCAGCATCAACTGGACCAGCGTGCGCAACGCGGGCATCCAGTTCGCCTTCATCAAGGCCACCGAGGGCACGAGCTACAAGGACCCGAACTTCAACGCGAACTACGTCAACGCGTACAACGCCGGGGTGATCCGCGGGGCATACCACTTCGCCCGGCCGAACATCTCCGCCGGTTCCACCCAGGCCAACTACCTGGCCAGCAACGGCGGCGCCTGGTCGGCCGACAGCCGCACGCTGCCCGCCGCGCTGGACCTGGAGGGCAACCCGTACAGCGGCGGCTACTGCTACGGCCTGAGCACCACCGGCATGCGCAACTGGGTCCAGGACTTCCTCAACACCTACCGCTCCCGCACCGGCCGGTACGCGGTCATCTACACCACGACGAGCTGGTGGAACCAGTGCACCGGCAGCTGGAGCGGCCCGTGGGCCAACCACCCGCTGTGGATCGCCCGCTGGGCCAGCTCGCCCGGCACCCTGCCGGCCGGTGCTCCGTTCTACAGCTTCTGGCAGTACACGAGCACCGGCTCCGTCTCCGGGATCAGCGGCAACGTGGACCGCAACTACTGGAACGGTGACCGCAGCCGGCTGATCGCCCTGGCCAACAACACCTGATCCACCGGCTTACGACAGTGGGACCGCCTCCGTGCGAGGCGGTCCCACTGTCGCGTCGTACGTGGCTCAGGCTCTGCGGCGCGCGGAGGCCGGCACGGGCGTCCGGCGCATCCAGCGCCACGCCGCCACACCCGCGATCGTGAGGGTCAGCACACCGAGGACCGCGACCGGCGCGGACAGGCCGGCGGCGATCAGGAGCAGCACGACGTCGCCGAGCGCAACGAGCATCCACAGTGCCAGCCGCGGGCCGGTGTCCCTGCGTCGGTAACCCATGTCGCGCCTCCTTCCGTCGTCGGAGGATTCATACCCCCGAGGACGGAAAGCCATGCGAGCGAGTTTCGTGACCGGCGGGATTCCCGGTCAGTTCTGGCGGTCCGGCACGAAGCCCTTGGTGATGATCTCCCAGTTCGCCAGGTTGGCGTCCCAGTCCTTCGCCGGGACCTCCCAGCGCAGCGCGAAGCCCCGGTTGCTGGCGGTCGCCACACCACGGTTGCGGACGTGGAAGCGGGTGTCGCCGTTGCGCGTCTCCAGCCAGTCCCAGTCGGCGCAGGTGCGGAAGTAGGGGTCGCACTTGGTGATGCCGACCAGTTTGTAGTTGCGCACGAAGTTGCGCCGGCTCGACTCCTGGCTCTTCCAGTCCGCGTACGCGTCCTTCTTCGGGTTCGGCGTCCACTGGATGAACAGCACCCGCCGAGCGCCACCGACCTCATAGAGCACGACGTTGTCGCTGCGGACCCGCGCCTCGAAACCGTTCGGGATCGGCACCTTGAAGCCGTTCGGGCCGGTGTAGAGACGCCAGCCGGCCGGCAACGCGGCCCCGGACGCCGACGGGCTGGCCGACGGCGTGGGGCTGGCCGACGCACTGGTCGCCGGGGCGCTCGGGGACGCGCTCTCGCTCGCCGCGGGCGGCGGCGCCGCCGACGCGGAGGTGCCGGCCGTCGGCTGACCGCCGTCGCCGTCGTCACCGTTGTTCAGCAGCGGCACGGCCACCACCAGACCGACCAGCAGCAGCAGTACCAGCGCGCCGATCAGCAGGTTGCGCCGGTTGGGCGCGGACTTCTCGACCGGCAGCACCGTGGCCCGGCCGGTCGACTGCGCCTCCTGCACCGGAGCCGGGCTGACCGGTGCGGAACCGGACACGGCCGGGCTGACCGGCGCCGGGGCGTCGGTGACGGGCTCGCCGTCGAGCCGCGTCTCGTCCAGCGCCGGGTCGACGCCGTCGACAGGGGCCTCGTCGTCCACCCGGGTCTCGTCGGTGGAGGGCGCCGGGTCGAGCTTGGTGGTCGGATCGGCGGCCGGCGGAGCCACCTTCGCCGTCGGGCCGGCGTCCGAGGTGGGCGCCGCCACCTTCGCCGTCGGGTCGACGGCTGCGGCCGTACCCCCGGTGGCGGCCCCGGAGACCGAGGTCGCCGCGCGCTCGGCCTGGTCGGCCGGGCGCGGCGCCGGCACCAGCGGCGGGCGCGGCACGCGCGGACCGTTCGGCCCCGGCCGGCGTACGCCGTCCAGCAGTGAAATGCCCTTGGCCCGGCGACCGGCGGCCTTGCGCAGCATGCGCTCCGCCACCTCGGCGGTGATCCGCTCGTCCGGGTCCTTGCGCAGCAGGCCCTGGAGCACCGGCTTGAGCGGCCCGGCGTTGCGCGGCGGCGGCAGCGGCTCGGTGGCGAGCGCGGCCAGCGTGGCGATCGCCGACGGACGCGCGTACGGCGACTTGCCCTCGACCGCCGCGTAGAGCGTGGCGCCGAGCGACCAGAGGTCGGCCTCCGGCCCGGCCGTGCCGTCCCGCGCCCGCTCCGGCGAGATGTACGCGGGCGAACCGAGCACCATGCCGGTGCGCGTCACGTTCGGGTCGCCGGGGATCGTGGCCAGGCCGAAGTCGGTGAGCACCACGCGGCCGTCCTCGCCGAGCAGCACGTTGCCCGGCTTGACGTCGCGGTGCATGATGCCCGCCTTGTGCGCGGCCTTCAGCGCGTTCAGCACGCCGAGGCCGATCTCGACCGCCTTGGCCGACGAGACCGGACCGTCCTCGGCGATGGTGTCCTGCAACGACTTCGACGCCACGTACTCCATGACGATCCACGGATCGCCGTCGGTGCGCAGCACGTCGAAGATGCGGACCACGTTGACGTTGTTGAGCCGGGCGATCGCCCGCGCCTCCCGCAGCGAGCGCTCGCGCATCTCGCGGCGCTCCTCCGGGGTGAGGCCGGGCGGCGGGACCAGTTCCTTGATGGCCACGTCCCGGTGCAGCACCTCGTCCCGCGCCTTCCAGACGCGGCCCATGCCGCCCTGACCGAGCGGCGTGATAAGCCGGTACCGGTCGGCGACGAGTTGGGGGAGCGCGTTCGACATCGCAGAAACCGTACCCGGCCGCTGCGACGCCTACACCGTCGGCACGCCACTGTACGGCGAAGGTCGAATTCGTGGCGGTTACCCTTGGGGCATGTCTGCCGAAGAGCCGCTGTTCCGGATCGTCCGCGGCGTGCCCACCGCCGAGGAGCTGGCCGCTCTGGTCGGCGCGATCATGGTGCGTACCCGCCCGGCCCAGGCCGCCACGCCGGCCCCCGTGTCGCAGTGGGCGCGCAGCGCACGTCCCGCCCTCGCCGGCCCGGTCGCCGGCGCCGGCGCGTGGCGGGCCTCCGGCCTGCCCCGCTGACGTCTGGTTCCACCCGCGGCGCCGGGCGGGGCTGCCGGGATCCACGTTGAGCCACTAACCTCACTCAGGGAAACCGTGTGGTGACGGGCAGGAGGCTCCGATGATCCCGGAGGACAACCAGCCAGCCGGCTGGCTGCGCGGCTACGGCGGCATCGAGGCCGACATCCGACAGATGCGGGAGTTCGCCGACCGCCTCCAGGACGAGGTGACGCGCAACTACTCGCCGCATCTGTCGTACATCGCCGACGACATGAAGGCCCCGGTGCCGAACCCGGCCGACGCCTTCATCGAGCTGGTCCATTTCCTCCAGGCCCACCACGACACCCAGACGGCAGCGGTCAGCGCCGTGTGGGACCTGGCACCCGCCACCGGCCGGCTCGCCGACGCCGCCGGCCGGATCGCCAACCACTACGGCGACGCCGACGCGTTCTCCTCCGCACGGGTCACCGACGTCGAACGGGCACTCGCCGGGCCGTCGAGCACCGTCGCCCGCCCGCTGCCGCCACTGGCCGACCCCACCGCCCCCGAACAGAGCCGGGTGATCCTGCCGTGATCGAACGGGGCAGCGGACGCACCTCCGGGCTGACCGACTGGCGACTGATGGACGTCCTCAGCATGTGGGCGTGCCTCCAGGACCAGGACACCGCCGGCCAGTGGAAGCAGGTCGCCGGTTGGCGCAAGGTCTGTGACCTCGCGCTGACCCACCTCAGCCGGCTGCGGGAATACCGGCGCGGCCTCGCCGAGGCCTGGCCGCCCGAGACCAACGCCGCCGCGCGGGCGTACATCGCCGAACTCGACCAGCTCATCGACCGCGTGCAGCGCACCCACGACGCCGCCGCCGCGAACTACGACGCGCTCGCCGCCGCCACCCGCGCCATCGGCAGCGCGCGGGCCGAGCTGCAACCCCTGCACGAGGAGTACGAGAAGAGGCTGCGGCAGAAGCGGGCGTACGAGGCGACGATCGCCGACCCGAAGGCGGTGGCGGGTAGCCGGTTGCCGGAACGGCCCCCGGTCACTGACGACGACTTGGAGCAGTTGAACGTACGGGCGCGCGGGTTGATGACGGGGTTGAGCGGCGAGCTACAGCACGCCCAGGTCATGCTCCAGCGCCCGCCAACACCAGTCGGCCCCGGTCGTCCAGGTCGTCAGGTTAATGATCCCGACACCTACGACCAGGCTCCTCCAATTATCCCGCCTGTCGTTCCAGTGCAGGTTTCAGGCAGCTCGGGGAAACCGTCGCCTAGAAACCCTGCGGTCTCCCCCGTCGAGACGAAACCCTTGACGCCTCCGATCAGCGGCGTCGGACCGATACTCGGAGCAGCCGCACCTGGCACGGCGCAGGCCCCGCCTGAGGCATCTGCGCCACCCATCAAGCCGACGTCTCCAACCACGCCCAGCATTGGCGCCCAGGCAGGTTTCGCACCCACAGGAAGCATGGGACCAGTTTCGCCGCGCCCGCCAGCACCCCCGAGCGGGCCAAACCTGCCTTTCAACGACCCGAACCGCACTTCACCTGGCGGCAGCGGACGCCAGGCTCTGCCCAATGGCTTTATTGGAACACCGACAGGCGGGAGCATCGGCCAACCAACTCCCAACAATCCGCGGCGCGTAAATCCCATTGGTGGGGTCATTGGTGGCGGCGCAGGCACTGCACCTAGCGGCGCGGCGGGTTCTAGGCCTGGAGCAGGACGAACTACTCAACCAGGAGCTAGCTACGGCAACTTCCCAGTAGGCGGCTCACCTTCTGCAGCATCGCACTTTGGTACTAGGAACCGGCGCGAGCATGACGGCGAGGGAACACCGCTGTGGGACGCGGACCATCCATGGCGAACCAACAGAGGCGTGGATCCCGTGATGCTTCCACCGGAAGAGGACGGCCCGATAGACCCTGGCCCAGCAATCGGCTTTAACCGGTGAGTGTGGGTCGACCGCTCCTGGCAGCACTTCTGACACTCCTCGGAGCCCTACCGGCACAACAAATGATCGCAGCACCGACTGCGCCCGCAGACCTCATACGGGCAGACCAGTGGCACCTGCGCTACTTACGGGCGGATGACGCCAATTCAATCAGCCGCGGGAGCGGGGTGCTAGTTGCAGTTCCTGACACCGGCGTTGACCCCCACCCAGACCTACTAAGTAATCTACTTCCCGGGACGACAACAATAGCGGGCAGGTCCGGCGACGGCCGCAGTGACCTGAACAGTCACGGCACCAGCATGGCCGGCCTAATCGCCGCGCATGGGCAGTCAGACGGAACAGGAGCGATTGGGATTGCCCCGGCGGCAAAGATCTTGCCAATCCAGTCCTCCGGCGGGAACAATATAGGAGAAGCAGATGACCTCGCTTCGGGGATACGCTACGCAATCTCGCAACATGCCGATATAATTAGCGTCTCCAGTAGCGGCGCATCAAGCCCCGAGTTGGTTAACGCAACTCGGGCTGCCCTTTCGGCCAACATTATCGTTGTCGCAGCTGCCGGAAACGCCCCCGACGACACTCATGTTGGCTATCCCGCAAGTGAGCCCGGTGTAATTGCAGTCGGAGGAGTAGACCGCACGGGAAACCACGCTTCCGTTTCAGTCCGCGGGCCAGAGATTGATATTGTTGCCCCAGCCGTTGATATCTACAGCACCAGCTACGGCGGCAAATATTCGAAGGGCACGGGGACATCCAGTGCTACCGCGATTGTTGCCGGCGCTGCTGCCCTGATCCGCTCCAAGTACCCCAACCTCCCCGCGCAGGAAGTCGCCCACCGGCTGACCGCCACCGCCGTCGACAAGGGACCACCAGGCCGCGACGACCAGTACGGCTATGGCGTCATCGACCTGGTAGCGGCGCTCACCGCTGATGTCCCCCCGCTCGGCTTCGAGTCCTCGAACGTCACGCCACCGGCGTCGGCGGAGGCAGCCCCGGAAAAGGGCGACGACAGCAGCGCGACCGTACGCGGGCTCGCCACCCTGGGTGTGCTGGTGGCGGCGGGCGGCGGATACCTGTTCTGGCGTCGGCGCCGACGTGCCGACGACCCGCCGCCGAGGGTCAGCCGGTAGCGTCGGCGGGGTGTCGACCTCCGTACCGGTGCGCCTCGTGCTCGCCTCGCAGTCTCCCGCCCGCCGCAAGTTGCTCCAGGCCGCTGGCATCGAGCCCGACGTGCTGGTCAGCGGCGTGGACGAGTCGCAGGTGGTCAGCGAGCGCGCCGAGGATCTGTGTCTGGAGTTGGCCCGGTTGAAGGCGCAGGCCGTACGCGATCGGCTGCGGCCGTCGCGGGATGAGCGCACTCTCGTGCTCGGCTGTGACTCGGTGCTGGCCTTCGACGGTGAGATCCTCGGCAAGCCTGATGACGCGGCGGACGCCACCCGGCGGTGGCAGCGGATGCGCGGGCGCAGCGGTGTCCTGCACACCGGGCACAGTCTGATCGACGTGACGTACGAGTCGCGGGCCGAGGCCGTCGCGTCGACCACTGTGCATTTCGCCGACATCAGCGACGAGGAGATCGCCGCGTACGTGGCGACGGGCGAGCCGCTGGCCGTTGCCGGCGCGTTCACCATCGACGGGCTGGGCGGCGCGTTCCTGACCGGGATCGAGGGTGACCCGGGCACGGTGGTGGGGTTGTCCCTGCCGTTGCTGCGCCGGCTGCTCGCCGAGGTGGAGCTGAGCATCGTCGACCTGTGGACGAAGGTCGCGCCCGGGGGCCAGGAGATCGAGCATCTCGGCTAACGTCCGGACATGACCACGAAGCCTCTGCCGCTCACCCCGGAACTGCACGCCTATCTGGTGGCCCACGGGTCCGCGCCGGACGAGATCGTCCGGGAGCTGGCCGAGGAGACCCGGGCGGCCCTGCCCGCCGAGGCGGTGATGCAGGTCGCGCCGGAGCAGGCGGCGTTCCTGACGTTCCTGACCCGGCTGCTCGGCGTACGGCAGGCGGTCGAGGTGGGCACGTTCACCGGCCTCTCCTCGCTGGCGATCGCCCGGGGGCTCGCCGATGGCGGGCGGCTGACCTGCTTCGACATCTCCGAGGAGTACACGGGCGTGGCCCGGCGCTACTGGGAGCGCGCCGGTGTGCAGGACCGGATCGAGCTGCGCATCGGCCCGGCCGCCCAGACGCTGCGCGAGCTGCCCCGCGAGCGTTACCTGGACTTCGCGTTCATCGACGCGGACAAGGTCGGCTACCCGATCTACTGGGACGAGCTGGTGCCGCGCATGCGCCCCGGCGCGGTGGTCGCCGTCGACAACACGCTGCGCGACGGCCGGGTGCTCGCCCCGCGCAACGCCGACGACCGGGCGATCGCCGCCTTCAACGACGCGGTGATCGCGGACGTGCGCGTCGAGGCGGTCATGCTGCCGATCGCCGACGGCGTCACACTCGCCCGAGTGCTCTGAGCCGGCCCGAACACGACCTCGCCGAAGTGGCGGCAACCCTGAACACCGGATACCACCACCTCGCCGAAACGGAGTCGATCAAGTCGCGCGGACCGGCGCGGGCAAGGCACGCCCCAGCCGCACCGTCAGCAGCACCGCCACCGCGATGAACGCGGGCAGCAGCAGGAACGCCGGGTGCGGGCCGGCGCCGTCGGCCACCCACCCGAGCGCGACCGGCGCGATCCCGAAACCCACACCCATCGAGTACGCCGACCAGCCCGCCGCCTTGTCGGCGGCCGGACCGGCGACTGCGAGCGCGATGGAGATCGCCAGCGGGTAGTGCAGCGCGTTGCCCAGGCCGAGCACGACCAGGCCGGTGACGGCGAGCCAGCCGACCGTACTGCCCCAGAACAGCGCGAACCCGGCCAGCGAGACGGTGAGCGCGCCGAGCAGCAGCGGCACCGGCGGCCAGCGCAGCGCGGCCCGGCCACCGGCGATCCGGCCGGCGAACATGCCGCAGACGATCGCGGCCACCGCCGCCGACGCCCCGCCCGCGCTCAGCCCGGCGTGGGTCCGCAGCACGTCGGCGGTCCAGAGCGACAGGCAGACCTCGATCGACCCGGTGACTGACATCAGAACCCAGGCGATCCAGTACGCACGCGGCAGCCGCCCCGCTGCCCCACGCACCCCGGAGGCGGGCACCTCCGACGCCGGCATCCCCGGCGCGGGCACGGCCGAAGCGGGCACAGGCGCGGCGCCCCCGGACGACACGGTGACGGGAGCGCCCGAAGCGGGCACGGCGGCGTCGGATGCGCCGACGGCAGGGACTGCCGGAGCGGGCGCGGCGGCCTCGGCCACCCCGGACGTGGGGACGGCGGGCACCCGGGTGGATGCCGCCACGGGGACCGGTGTGCCGGCAGCCGCGACAGCGGGGGCGCGGTTCGGCCCGCGTACCCGGAAGGTCAGAGCCGCGAGCGCGACAAGCGTGATCAGCCCGACCTCGACGGCCATCAGCGGTCGCCAGCCGAGGCCGGCGTCGACGCTGGCGCCGATGGTCAGCGGCGCGAGGATGCCCATGCCGGCGCACGCGGCGTTGGCCTCGGTGAGCGCGGCGGGGGCGGCGGGTCCGTGCCGGGCGGTGAGCACCACGCTGACGCCACTGACGATCATCATGCCGAAGGTGGCGATGACCGCGACGGCGGCGAGCGTGGCCGGTAGCGGGCGGAGCAGGCCGAGCGCGGTGACGCCGGCGGCGACGCCGGCGAGGCCGAGCCAGATGGCGGGGCCGCGGCCGAGGCGGCGGGCGACCGGGGCGAACAGCGCTCCGCCGGCAAGCGCGCCGACGGCGATGCCGGTGCTGTGCAGGCCGGCGACGGCGGCGCTGGTGCCCTGTTCGTCGCGGAGCAGCGGTACGACCGGGCCGAATCCGTAGAGGAAGAAGCCCCAGAGACCGAGCTGGGCGTAGGTCAGCCAGGTGATCCGGTCACGGGTGAGGCGGGGCACCGGCCCACGCTACGCGCGTGGCGCCGGCGCCCCCTGCCTCCTGAGAGGTACGTCTCCCCTGGTCAGCGGACACTGCGGGCGAACTGGCGGGCGGCCCAGAAAACGCCTGCGGCGGCGAGCACCGCGATGATGCCGAGGCCCTGCCAGACGCGGTCGTTGCCGAGGTCGCCGTTGAACAGCGCGCGCGTGCCCTCGACCGCCCAGGAGAACGGGTTCCACTTGGCCACGCCCTGGAGCCAGCCGGGGGCGAAGGTGAGCGGCAGCAGGATGCCGGAGAGCAGCAGGACCGGCTGCGCGACGGTGTTCATGAGCGGGGCGAGCGCGTCCTCGCTCTTGACCTTGAGCGCGATGCCGTAGGAGACGGCCGAGGTCATCAGCGCGATGAGGGCGAGCATCAGGTACGCCAGGAGCAGGTTGCCGATGAAGACGCGCAGGTCGAACGCGAGCGCCAGCAGCGTGATGATGATCGCCTGCGCGATCAGCGAGACCACGTCACGCAGGGACCGGCCGAGCAGCAGCGCGAGCCGGCTGACCGGGGTGACCCGGGAGCGTTCGATCACGCCGGCGCGCAACTCGGCGATCAGGCCGAAGCCCTGGAACAGGCCGCCGAAGATGGCCAGCAGCACGAGCAGACCGGGCACGAAGATCTTGTACGCGGCGGCCTGCGTCGGGGCGTTCAGCGCGGGCTTGAGCAGCGGGGCGAACAGGAGCAGGTACATCACCGGCTGGAAGACGCCGACGAAGATCCACACCGGGTTGCGCAGCAGCAGTTGCGTCTGGCGCTGGAAGATCAGCCAGGTGTCGCGGGCGAGTTTCATGACAGCTTCTCCGGGGTTCAGGACTCGCGCAGCGAGCGGCCGGTCTTGGTGAGGAAGACGTCGTCGAGGCTGGGCCGATGCAGCTCGATCGAGCGCAGGTCCAGCCCGGCGTGGTCGATGCGGCGCAGCACCTGCGGGATGGCGGTGGCGCCCTCGTCGACGTAGAGGCGCAGGCCGCCCTCGTCGACGGTCTCCAGCTTGCTCACGTACGCCTCGGTGTCGAGCAGTTCGGCGGCGCGCGGGGTGCTCGGGGCGTCCAGTCCGACGATCACCACCTCGCCGGAGATCTCCCGCTTCAGCTCGGCCGGCGTGCCCTCGGCGACGATCTCGCCGTGATCCATGATCGCGATGCGGTCGCAGAGCGCGTCCGCCTCGTCCAGGTAGTGCGTGGTGATGAAGACGGTCATCCCCTCGGTACGCAGCCGGCGGATCTCGTCCCACATGTGCGCGCGGCTCTGCGGGTCGAGGCCGGTGGTCGGCTCGTCCAGGAAGACGATCTTCGGCTCGTGGATGATGCCGAGCGCGATCTCGACCCGCCGGCGCTGGCCGCCGGAGTAGGTCTTGCACTTGCGGTCGGCGTACTCGGTGAGCTGGAAGGCTTCGAGCGCGCGCTCGGCGCGTCGGTGCGCCTCGGCCTTGCTGATGCCGTAGAGGCGGGCCTGGAGCACCAGCTCCTCGCGGGCGCTCGACTCGTCCCAGGTGCTGCCGCCCTGGGCCACGTACCCGATCCGGCGGCGCACCTCGGCCGGGTCCTTGCGCAGGTCGGCGCCGGCCACGGTGGCCTCGCCGCCGTCCGGCTCGATGAGCGTGGCGAGCATCCGCAGCGTGGTGGTCTTGCCGGCGCCGTTGGGCCCGAGGAAGCCGAAGATCTCCCCCTCGGCGACGTCGAGGTTGACGCCGCGGACGGCGTCCACGGTCTTCGTCTCGCGACCCTCGCGGGAGCGGTACGACTTCCGCAACCCCCTGGTCTCGATCATTTCTGCTCCTGGTCGTCCGGGCGGGCCTGACCGGCCGCCGATCGTCCGCGAGGACGCACGAATCCCCCGCGATTCCTGCCGAGGCTAACGCGATATAGCTTCTTTGGTCAACGTTGATTATGTCGTGTCATCGGGAGCCGTCGGTCCAGCCCGACCAGCCCTCGGCCCGCTCCATCCCATCGGGCAGGTACGACACTCCCGACTCGATCCGCTCCGCGATCCGCTCGCACCACGCCGTCTCCGCCTCGGCGCGGGCCAGCCACAGCTCGAACATCCACCCGACGTGCACCGGCTTGCGGGTGCGTACCCAGTCCGAGTCGAGCGAGGCGCGCATCGACTCGACCCCGGCGCGAAGGAGGTTCGCCCGGTTGCGCAGCGCCGCCGCGGCCTCCTCGCGCGGCATCGCCGGCAGGAAGGAGAACGCCGCCACGAACGGGTCCGGCGGCTCCTGCACCTGCCACCACTGCGCGCGCAGCAGCGTCTCGAACTCGTCCTCCCCCTTCGCCGTCACCTCGTACGTGGTGCGGGCCGGGCGGGCGCCCACCTGCTCGACCGAGACGGTCCGCAGCAGGCCCTCGTCGGTGAGTTTGCGCAGCGCGTGGTAGATCGAGCCGGGCTGCACGTTGGCCCACTTGTCCGCGCTCCAGCTCAGCAGCTCACGGCGCACGTCGTAGCCGTGCACCGGCTGCATCCACCGGACCAGGCCCAGAATCATCATCCTCGTTGCCGACACCGGACAAGCGTAATAGACAAATTTGACTACAGTGCCGCATCCCACACTGAGCGATCGTTAGGCTCCGCAGGTAGGCCGCTAAACTCCCGGCAACGACCTCCCGGGAGGAGCCTCAAGGTGCGCAAGGTTCTCATCGCCAACCGCGGCGAGATCGCCGTCCGCGTCATTCGCGCCTGTCGCGACGCCGGCCTGGCGAGCGTCGCCGTCTACGCGGACTCCGACCGGGACGCCCTGCACGCCACGCTCGCCGACGAGGCGTACGCGCTCGGCGGCGACACCGCCGCGGACAGCTACCTGCGCATCGACAAGCTGATCGACGTCGCGGCCCGGTCCGGCGCGGACGCGGTGCACCCCGGCTACGGCTTCCTCTCCGAGAACGCCGACTTCGCCCAGGCCGTCATCGACGCCGGGCTCACCTGGATCGGCCCCACCCCGCAGGCGATCCGCGACCTCGGCGACAAGGTGACCGCCCGGCACATCGCGCAGCGGGCCGGCGCGCCGCTGGTGCCCGGCACCCCGGACCCGGTGGGCAACGCGGACGAGGTGATGGCGTTCGCCGTCGACCACGGCCTGCCGGTCGCCATCAAGGCCGCCTTCGGCGGTGGCGGGCGCGGCCTCAAGGTCGCCCGCACCATGGAGGAGATCCCGCACCTGTTCGAGTCGGCCACCCGCGAGGCGGTCGCCGCGTTCGGCCGGGGCGAGTGCTTCGTCGAGCGCTACCTCGACAAGCCGCGCCACGTCGAGGCGCAGGTGCTGGCCGACCAGCACGGCAACGTGATCGTGGTGGGCACCCGGGACTGCTCGTTGCAGCGCCGGCACCAGAAGCTGGTCGAGGAGGCGCCCGCGCCGTTCCTCACCGACGCCCAGCGCGCCCAGATCCACGACAGCGCCAAGGCCATCTGCCGCGAGGCCGGCTATCACGGCGCCGGCACCGTGGAATACCTGGTCGGCGCGGACGGCACGATCTCCTTCCTGGAGGTGAACACCCGGCTCCAGGTCGAGCACCCGGTGACCGAGGAGACCGCCGGCATCGACCTGGTACGCGAGCAGTTCCGCATCGCCGACGGGGAGAAGCTGCGCTTCACCGAGGACCCGACGCCGCGCGGACACGCCATCGAGTTCCGGATCAACGGCGAGGACCCGGGCCGCAACTTCCTGCCCGCCCCGGGCACCGTCACCGCGCTGCGCCTGCCCTCCGGGCCGGGCGTGCGGGTGGACACCGGCATCTCGGCCGGCGACGTGATCGGCGGCAACTTCGACTCGCTGCTCGCCAAGGTGATCATCGTCGGCGAGACGCGCGCCGAGGCGCTGGAGCGGGCCCGCCGGGCGCTCGACGAGATGGTGGTCGACGGCATGGCCACCGCGCTGCCCTTCCACCGCCTGGTGATCCGCGACGAGGCGTTCACCGCCGAACCGTTCACCGTGCACACTCGGTGGATCGAGACCGAGTGGGACAACACCGTACCGGCGTTCACCGCCGCCGCCGGCGCCGCCGACGAGCCGGCCGAGCGCGAGACCGTCGTGGTCGAGGTGGGCGGCAAGCGGCTGGAGGTCGTCCTCCCCGCCGGGCTCGGCGCGGGTACGGCGGCAGCCGCGCCCGCCGCGAAGAAGCCGGCCCGCCGGGGCGGCGGAGGCAAGGCGGGTGCCGCGGTCAGCGGCGATACGCTCACCTCCCCGATGCAGGGCACGATCGTGAAGATCGCGGTCGCCGACGGCGACGAGGTGGCCGAGGGCGACCTGGTCGTGGTGCTGGAGGCGATGAAGATGGAGCAGCCGCTGCACGCGCACAAGGCCGGCACGGTCAGCGGGCTCGCCGCCGAGGTCGGCGCGGTGATCACGTCCGGCGCCGCGATCTGCACCATCGCCTGAGGTGTAAGGAAGGGCCCCTTCTTAACGCCTGAGGTAGTGAAGGGGCCCCTTCTTAACAGCGCGAGGCCGGGTGGTGTGAGCCACCACCGGGGGCGGGCACGGCCCGGGGCGGGAATGATGGCCGGGTGCGGTTCCTTCACGGCGCGGTCCCCGCGCACGACCTGACCTACAACGACGTCTTCATGGCGCCCAACCGGTCCGAGGTGGGCTCCCGGCTCGACGTCGACCTGGCCACCACCGACGGGACGGGTACCACCATCCCGCTCGTGGTGGCGAACATGACGGCCGTCGCGGGCCGGCGGATGGCCGAGACGGTGGCCCGGCGCGGCGCGGTGGCGGTGATCCCACAGGACATCCCGATCGAGGTCGTCGCCGACGTGGTGGGCTGGGTCAAGCAGCGGCACCTGGTGCACGACACGGCGATCGCCCTCGGCCCGACCGACACCGTCGGCGACGCCATCCATCTGCTGCCGAAGCGGTCGCACGGCGCGGTGGTGGTGGTCGACGGGGACGGCCGGCCGATGGGCGTGGTGACCGAGGCGGACACCGTCGGGGTGGACCGCTTCGCCCAGCTCCGGCACGTGATGTCGACCGAGCTGCACACCGTGCCGGCGGACGCGGACCCGCGTACCGGATTCGACCGGCTGTCGGCGGGCCGGCGGCGGATCGCGCCGGTGGTGGACGGCGACGGCCGCCTGGTCGGGGTGCTGACCCGGCAGGGCGCGCTGCGCGCCACGCTGTACAAGCCCGCGGTGGACGACCGGGGGCGGTTGCGGATCGCCGCCGCCGTGGGCATCAACGGCGACGTCACCGGCAAGGCCGCCGCGCTGCTGGAGGCCGGGGTGGACACGCTCGTCGTGGACACCGCGCACGGGCACCAGGAGCGGATGCTCCAGGCGCTGCGGGCGGTCCGCCGGCTGGACCCGCCGGTGCCGGTGGCGGCGGGGAACGTGGTCACCGCTGATGGCGTACGCGACCTGGTCGACGCCGGTGCGGACATCGTGAAGGTGGGTGTCGGGCCGGGCGCGATGTGCACCACCCGGATGATGACCGGCGTGGGCCGTCCGCAGTTCTCCGCGGTGCTCGACTGCGCCGCGGCGGCCCGCTCGCTGGGGCGGCACGTGTGGGCCGACGGCGGCGTACGCCACCCGCGCGACGTGGCGCTGGCGCTGGCCGCGGGCGCGTCGAACGTGATGATCGGCTCCTGGTTCGCCGGCACCTACGAGTCCCCCGGCGACCTGTACACCGACGCCGACGGGCGGCGCTACAAGGAGAGCTTCGGCATGGCGTCCTCGCGTGCGGTGAGCGCCCGTACGGCCGAGGACAGCGCGTTCGACAGGGCCCGGAAGGCGATCTTCGAGGAGGGCATCTCCTCGGCCCGGATGTACCTGGACCCGAACCGGCCCGGCGTCGAGGACCTGATCGACGAGATCATCTCCGGGGTGCGCAGCGCGTTCACCTACGCGGGCGCGCGCAGCCTGGAGGAGTTCCACGAGCGGGCGCTCGTCGGTGTGCAGAGCGCCGCCGGCTACACCGAGGGGATGCCGCTGCCGACGAGCTGGTGACGTTCGGTCCCGCTCAGTCGAACAACCGCCTGATCACGGTACGGGCGGCAGCCTCCGGGTCGTCGCCCACCCGTGGCGGCAGCGCGCCGGAGAGCCAGAGCGTGGCGAAGCCGTGCACGATCGACCAGGCGGCGAGCGCGTCGGCGTCCGGCTCCCGCCCGGTGTGCCGGGCCACCCCCTCGCGCAGCACGTCGCCGGAGCGGGCGCGGGCGGCGACCAGCTCCGGGTCGTCGGCCCGGTACAGCTCGGGCCGGAACATGACGTCGAAGTGCGCCCGGTGCCGCACCGCGAACCCGACGTAGGCCACGCCGGTGTCGAGCAGGTCGTCCCCGGCCTGCCGCAACGCGTCGGCGAGCAGGTCGAAGCCCTGGGTGGCGAACGCGGTGAGCAGCCCGGCCTTGTCGCCGAAGTGGTGCGCCGGCGCGGCGTGCGAGACCCCGGCGCGCCGAGCCAGCTCACGCAGGCTCAGCGCGGCCGGTCCGGACTCGGCGATCGCCTCGGCGGCGGTGCTCAGCAGGACGCGGCGGAGGTCGCCGTGGTGGTACGAGGCCATGCAGTCACCCTAACTTGTCATTGACAAGATGGCACCATCGCCGCAATCTTGTCAGCGACAAGATTTTCGTCGGAGGGATCGACAATGGCACCCCTGATCGCACTGCTCGCCGGCACCGCGCTGGCCCGGATAGCCGGCCTGCTCGGCGTGGACGCCCTGGACGGGTGGCACCCCGCGCTGCGAGTGGGGCTGGCGCTGATGTTCGTGCTGACCGGCGTGGCCCACTTCGTGTCCCGCCGCGCCGGCCTCATCGCGATGGTCCCGCCGTCGCTGCCCCGGCCGGCCTTGCTGGTCACCGTCACCGGCGTACTGGAACTGGCCGGCGCGCTCGCGCTGCTGTTCCCGGCCACCGCGCGCCCGGCGGCGGCCGGGCTGGCACTGCTGATGCTCGCCATGTTCCCGGCCAACGTGTCAGCCGCACGGCGACGCCTCATGCTCGCCGGGCGCCCGGTGACGCCGCTCGGCGTCCGTACCGTGCTCCAGGTCGTCTTCGTGGCCGCGGCGCTGGCGGTGACCCTCGGCGGATGACCCGCCGCGGGCCCGGCGACCCCGCCCGCCCACGCCGACCGGCGGAACCCGGCTCAGGCCCGGGACGGCTCCGCTTCGGCGGGCTGGGACTCCCCGGTCTCCCCGTGGCGAACTGTCGGCAGGCGCAGGCAGGCGACCAGACCGATCAGCAGGAAGCCGGCGCCCGCGAACGCCGCGTACCGGGTGGCGTCGGAGAACGCCGCCTTCGCCTCCTCGGCGATCGGCGCGGTACGCGGGTCCGCCTCCAGCCCGCCGATCGCCGCGCCGGCGCTCTCCTTGACCGCGCTGACCACCTGGTCCCGCTGGGCCGGGTCGAGTCCGGGCTGGTCGGCCAGGCGGTCGCCGAGCAGCCCGCCGAGGCCGGCGAAGAGCACGGTGCCGAGGACCGCGATGCCGAGCGCGGAGCCGACCTGCCGGGCGGTGCTCTGCAGGCCCGAGCCCTGGCCGCTGCGGCGTACCGGCACCTCGGACAGCGAGACGCCGGTGAGCTGGGCGGTGGCCAGGCCGACGCCGACGCCGTAGACGAACAGGAAGCCCACCGGCGCCCACCAGCTGGTGTCCGGCGCGACCACGAATCCGAGCCCGGCCACGCCGACCAGTTCGGCGGCGACACCGAGCTGGACCACCCGGGCCGCGCCCCAGCGCTGAGTCAGCGGCGCGCCGATGCCGCTGGCCAGGAAGCTGCCGACGGCGAGCGGCAGCAGCGCCAGGCCGGTCCGGAAGGCGCTGTAGCCGAGCACGTTCTGGAACCACAGCGGCAGCGCGAACAGCAGGCCGAACTCGCCCAGGCTGACGATCGCGGCGGCCAGGATGCCGTTGCGGAACGAGCCGATGCCGAACAGCGACAGGTCGAGCAGCGCCGGACGGCCGGCCCGGTTGCGGCGTACCTGCTGGGTCAGGAAGAGCCCGAGCGCGGCGAGCCCGAGGAGCGCGGCCACCGGCACCGGTGAGATCGACGCGGTCCAGTCCAGCCCGAAGAGGCTGAACGGCCGTTCCCGCTCCCACCAGCCGTAGGTGCGGCCCTCGATCAGCGCGAAGACCACGCCGGTCATGCCGATCACGGAGAGCAGCGCGCCGGTGAGGTCCAGGCCGCGTTCGGCCCGGTCGTCGCGGGACTCGGCCACCAGCACGAGCGTCGCCACGATCACGGCGAGGCTGACCGGGACGTTGATGCCGAAGGCCCACCGCCAGGAGTACGTGGTGGTGAGCCAGCCGCCGAGCAGCGGCCCGAGCGCTGCCGCGCCACCGATGGTGGAGCCCCAGACGGCGAACGCGATGCCCTTCTCCCGGCCGGTGAAGTTGGCGTTGAGCAGGGAGAGCGAGGTGGGCAGCATCATCGCCCCGCCGACGCCCTGGAGCACCCGGGCGGCGATGAGCGTCTCGCCGGAGCCGGCGAGCGCGGCGAGGACGCTGGCGACCACGAACACTGTGACGCCGACGAGAAACATCCGCCGCCGTCCGGACCGGTCGGCGAAGCGGCCGGCGACCAGCAGCAACGCGGCGAAGACCAGGGTGTACGCCTCCTGCACCCACTGCGCGTCGGTGGAGGTGATGTCGAGGTCCCGGATGATCTGCGGCACCGCGACGTTCACGATGGTGGCGTCCACGATGATCATCGCTACGCCGAGGCTGATGGCCAGCAGCCCGAACCAGCGTCCGCGCCCGTCGCCGCGCATGGCGCCCTCCCTTTAGCTAGATTTTCTAGCTACCCGAAGTGCTAGCTTTATCCCATGGAGGGGGTGCCGTCAACCGGGGAGCCCGCACCGGGTCCGCCGCCGAGCAGCGAGACCTCCCGGGCGCTGCGCGAGGTGCTGCGGATCGCCGGTGACACCCGGGCCGCGCTGGCCCGCCGCCTGGGCCTCAACTCGACCGACGCCGCCGCGATCCATCACCTGATCTCCAGCCCGGAGCCACTGGGCCCGGTCGAACTGGGCAACCGGCTCGGCATCCGGTCCGCCTCGGCGACCACGCTCGTGGACCGGCTGGTGCAGGCCGGTCACGTCGCCCGGGCCCCGCACCCGCACGACCGGCGTCGGCTCAGCCTCCAGGTGACCGAGAGCGGCGTGGGTGAGGTGCTGGAGGCGCTGCGCCCGATGCTCGTCGGCGTCGACCGGGCGGTCTCCCGGCTCACCCCCGAGCAGGCCGAGGCCACCACAGCGTTCCTGCGCGAGGTCACCGAGGTGATGCGCGAGTACGTCGCCACCGCCCCGGACGAGCCTCCGCGCGCCCGCGCCGACCGCGGCTGAGGAGATTCTCAGAAATAGTTTGGGCCCTGATGGTTCGGGAGCTAATCTGACGCTCGTGAACATGGGCCCGCTCGTCCGCTTCCCCGACGCCCTGCACCACGCGCCACTCGGCCGGCTGGTCTCCATCGCCGGCCACGTCGTCGAGCAGCACTGGGGGCGTTACCTCGCCGAACACCACGGGCTCACGTCCGCCGGCATGCGGGTCCTGATGATCCTCCTCCGATCCGGCGACGTGAGCCACCGGGAAATGGCCGAGCTGTGCTTCGTCCGGCCCGCCACGCTCACCGGCATCGTGGACACCCTCGAACGCGACGGCTTCGTCACCAGGCGCCGCGCGCCCGAGGACCGCCGCACCGTCCGGCTCGCCCTCACCGACAAGGGCGGCGAGCACGCCCGCACCATCATCGACATGATCCACAGCGACCGGCCACTGACGTCCGTCGACGCCGACCCGGACAAGCGGGCGGTCATCCGCGAGTTCCTGATCGAAATCATCACCGGCATGTCCGACGGAGACCTCCGTCGGTTGAACCGGGACAGCGAGTCCGACACCGAGCCGCCAACGGGGAGCCATCCGTGTTGATCCGCCTGCTCCGCACACATCTACGCCCGTACCGACGATGGCTGGTCGCCGTGGTGGCGTTCCAGTTCGTCGGCACCATCGCCTCGCTCTACCTGCCCAGCCTCAACGCCGACATCATCGACCGCGGCGTCGCCGTCGGCGACACCGACCAGATCCTGCGTACGGGCGGCTGGATGCTGCTGGTCAGCCTGCTCCAGATCGCCTGCTCGATCGCCGCCGTCTACTTCGGGGCGAAGACCGCGATGGGCTTCGGCCGCGACGTGCGGGGCGCCATCTTCCGGCGGGTGAACAGCTTCTCCGCCCGCGAGGTGGCCCGGTTCGGCGCGCCGTCCCTGATCACCCGCAACACCAACGACGTCCAGCAGGTGCAGATGCTGGTGCTGCTGAGCTGCACCATGCTGGTCGCCGCGCCGATCATGAGCGTCGGCGGCGTGGTGATGGCGCTGCGCGAGGACGTCGGGCTCTCCTGGCTGATGCTGGTCTGCGTACCGGTGCTCGCCGTCGCGCTGGGCCTGATCATCCGCCGGATGGTGCCGGGCTTCCGGCTCATGCAGACCCGGATCGACACCGTCAACCGGGTGATGCGCGAGCAGATCACCGGCATCCGGGTGGTCCGGGCCTTCGTCCGGGAGCCGTACGAGACCGACCGGTTCCGGGCGGCGAACACCGACCTGACCGCCACCGCGCTGCGGATCGGACGGCTCCAGGCGCTGATCTTCCCGATCGTGATGCTGGTCCTGAACGTCTCCAGCGTCGCGGTGCTCTGGTTCGGCGCGGCGCGCGTCGACTCCGGCCAGATCCAGGTCGGCGCGCTGACCGCGTTCCTGCAGTACCTGATGCAGATCCTGATGGCGGTCATGATGGCCACCTTCATGCTGATGATGGTGCCCCGGGCCGCGGTCTGCGCCGAACGCATCGAGGAGGTGCTGGACACCGACTCGTCGGTGGTGCCGGCGCCCGACCCGGTCACCGAGGTCACCGGCCACGGCGAGCTGGAACTGCGCGGCGCCGGATTCCAGTACCCGGGCGCGAGCGCGCCGGTGCTGCACGACATCTCGTTCCGCGCCGAACCGGGCCGGACCACCGCGATCATCGGCTCCACCGGCGCCGGCAAGACGACGCTGCTGACCCTGATCCCCCGGCTCGTCGACCCGACCGCCGGCGCCGTCCTGGTCGACGGCGTGGACGTCCGGGAACTCGCCCCGGAGGAGCTGTGGCGGCGGATCGGGCTGGTACCCCAGCGGCCGTACCTGTTCAGCGGCACCGTCGCCAGCAACCTGCGGTACGGCAACCCGGACGCCACCGACGCGGACCTGTGGGCCGCGCTGGAGATCGCCCAGGCGCGTGACTTCGTCGCCGAGATGGCGGGCGGACTGGACGCGCCGATCGCGCAGGGCGGCACGAACGTCTCCGGTGGCCAGCGGCAACGGCTGGCGATCGCCCGCGCGCTCGTACGCAAACCGGAGATCTATCTCTTCGACGACTCCTTCTCCGCGCTCGACCTCGGCACGGACGCCCGGCTGCGGGCCGCCCTCAAGCCGGTCACCGCGGACGCGGCGGTGGTGATCGTGGCCCAGCGGGTCTCCACGATCGTCGACGCCGACCAGATCATCGTGCTCGAGGACGGGGGTGTCGTCGGGATGGGACGACATGAGGAACTGCTGGAGAGCTGCCCCACGTACGCCGAGATCGTGGCGTCGCAGCAGACGGCGGAGGTGGCCGCGTGAGTGCGCCGGTACCGCAGCAGAAGAACGAACCGAAGCGGCTGCCTCCGGCCGGACGCCGGCCCGCCGGTGGACCGCCGCACATGAACATGGGCATGCCGGCCGAGAAGGCGATGAACTTCGGGCCGTCGGCGCGCCGCCTGCTGGGGCGGCTGCGGCCGTACCGGCTCCAGCTCACCGGCGTGCTCGCGCTGGCCCTGGGCAGCGTCGGGCTCAGCGTCGTCGGACCGAAGGTGCTCGGCCACGCCACCGACATCATCTTCAGCGGGGTGATCGGGCGGCAGCTCCCACCCGGCACCACCACCGAGGCGGCGGCGGAGGCGGCCCGCGCCGAGGGCAACGGCAACTTCGCCGACATGCTGGCCCGGATGGACGTCATCCCCGGCGCCGGCATCGACTTCGACGCGCTGGGCCGGGTGCTGGCGTTCGCGGTGGTGCTCTACATCGGCGCGAGCATCCTGCAGTGGGCGCAGGGCTGGGTGCTCAACGGGGTGGTGCAGCGCACCGTGCTCAAGCTGCGCGCCGACGTGGAGGACAAGCTCAACCGGCTGCCGCTGCCGTACTTCGACAAGCAGCCCCGGGGTGAGCTGCTGAGCCGGGTCACGAACGACATCGACAACGTGTCGCAGACGCTGCAGCAGACGCTCAGCCAGTTGCTCACGTCGCTGCTCACAGTCGTCGGCGTACTCGGAATGATGTTCTGGATCTCGCCGTTGCTGGCGCTGGTCGCGCTGGTCGCGGTGCCGCTGTCGGTGGTGGTCACCGGCCAGATCGCGAAGCGGTCCCAGGGCAAGTTCATCGCGCAGTGGAAGCACACCGGCGAGCTGAACGGCCAGATCGAGGAGGCGTACACCGGGCACGAGCTGGTCAAGGTCTTCGGCCGGCAGAAGGAGGTCGAGGCCGCCTTCCACGCCAAGAACGAGGAGTTGTTCCGGGCCAGCTTCGGCGCGCAGTTCGTCTCCGGCATCATCATGCCGGCGATGTTCTTCATCGGGAACCTCAGCTACGTCGCGATCGCGGTGGTCGGCGGGCTGCGGGTGGCGTCGGGCTCGATGAGCCTCGGTGACGTGCAGGCGTTCATCCAGTACTCGCGGCAGTTCACCCAGCCACTCACCCAGGTCGCCTCGATGGCCAACCTGCTGCAGTCCGGCGTGGCCTCGGCCGAGCGGGTCTTCGCCGTGCTCGACGCCGACGAGCAGAGCCCCGACCCGGCCGAGCCGGCCCGGATCGCCGACCCGCACGGGCGGGTCGAGTTCGAGCACGTCTCCTTCCGGTACGACCCGGAGAAGCCGCTCATCGACGACCTGTCCCTGGTCGCCGAGCCGGGCCACACGGTCGCCATCGTCGGTCCCACCGGCGCGGGCAAGACCACGCTGGTCAACCTGGTCATGCGGTTCTACGAGCTGGACGCCGGCCGGATCACGCTGGACGGGGTGGACATCTCCACGATGCGCCGCGACGACCTGCGCGGCCGGATCGGCATGGTGCTGCAGGACACCTGGCTGTTCGGCGGCACCATCCGGGACAACATCGCCTACGGCCGCCCGGACGCCACCGAGGAGGAGATCCTCGCCGCCGCGCGGGCCACGTTCGTGGACCGGTTCGTCCGCAGCCTGCCGGACGGCTACGACACCGTGATCGACGAGGAGGGCAGCAACGTCAGCGCCGGCGAGAAGCAGCTCATCACCATCGCCCGCGCGTTCCTGGCCGAGCCGTCGCTGCTGATCCTGGACGAGGCGACAAGCTCGGTGGACACCCGCACCGAGGTGCTGCTCCAGCGCGCCATGGCGGCGCTGCGCTCGGACCGGACGAGCTTCGTCATCGCGCACCGGCTCTCCACCATCCGCGACGCCGACCTGATCCTGATGATGGAGCAGGGCCGGATCGTGGAGCAGGGCACCCACGAGCAGCTCGTCGCCGCCGGTGGCGCGTACGCCCGGCTCTACCGGGCGCAGTTCACCGGCGCGGTGATCACCGACGAGGTTCCGGCGCCGGCACCGGCCGGCCCGCCGAACGGAATGCGTGCCGGCGCCGGCACGCCGGTCGGGAACTGACGTGGACCCGGCCACAGGTCCGACACCGGTCCCCGTCCGGGTGCCTCACCGGCACCCGGACGGGCCGGGGTCAGACCGGGAGCAGCGCCGCCGACCGGCTCGCGACCACCGCGCCGATCAGGCCCAGCGCCTGCGCGGCGGGCATCGGGTCGAGCACCCGGCCGTCGCGCAGACGCAGCGAGAGCGACCCGTCGGCCGCCTCCCGGGGGCCGACCACCCCGGTGTACGGGATGCGCCTGCGGGCCGCGTCGCGGATGCGGGCGCCGAGCGAGCCGGCATGGTCCACCTCGGCCCGCAGCCCGGCCGCCTCGGCCCGGTGGGCCAGCCCGGCGGCCGCGTCGGCCTGCGCCGCGTCGAGCGGGAGCAGCAGCAACTGCACCGGGGCGTACCAGGCCGGGAACGCGCCCTCGTGCACCTCGATCAGGTACGCGAACAGCCGCTCCATGCTGCCGACCAGGCTGCGGTGCACCATCACCGGCCGTTTCCGGCGGCCGTCCGAGTCGGTGTACGACAGGTCGAACCGCTCCGGCTTGTCGAAGTCGAGCTGGACGGTGGAGATGGTCGACTCCCGGCCGGCCGCGTCCACGATCTGAATGTCGATCTTCGGGCCGTAGAACGCGGCCTCGCCCGGCGCCTCCACGACGTCCACCCCGTCGAGCGCCGCGCGGAGCAGGTCCTCGGCCCGCGCCCAGCTCGCGTCGTCGCCCACGTACCGCTGGCCCGGCCCGCGCAACGACAGCCGCAACCCGGCGGGGCGGACGCCGAGCGCGGCGTGCGCCTCGCCGATCAGCCGCAGGACCTCGCGGACCTCGTCCCCGACCTGGTCCAGCGCGCAGAAGGTGTGCGCGTCGTTGAGCGAGATGGCGCGCACCCGGGACAGCCCGCCGAGCACCCCGGAACGCTCCGCCCGGTACATACCGCCCAGCTCGGCGATCCGCAGCGGCAGCTCCCGGTAGGAGCGCCCACGGGCGCGGAACACCAGCGCGTGATGCGGGCACAGCGCCGGACGCAGCACGAACTCGTCGTCGGCGCTCAGCCGCATCGGCGGGAACATGTCGTCGGCGAAGTAGCCGAGGTGCCCGGACAGCTCGAACAGCTCCCGTTTGCCCAGCGGCGGCGAGTAGACGTGCCGGTAGCCGGCCCGCCGCTCCAGCTCCCGCACGTACTCTTCGACGGCGTGCCGGGCGGCGGCGCCGTCCGGCAGCCAGATCGGCAGCCCGGCGCCCGCGAGCGGGTCGGAGACGAACAGCTCCAGGTCCCGGCCGAGCCTGCGGTGGTCGATCATGTCGCTCTCCTTGATCGGGTACGACCCGGAGGCGAGCAGGACCGGAACGCCGCGAAGCCCCGGAGCGGATCGCCCCGGGGCCTCGTCGACGGAAACGTCAGTGCGGCGCGCCGGGAACACCCGGCGTCGTGGTCACTACCGCGCTGCGCATGCCCCGACCGTAGACGCGCGGACGGCACCGGCGCACCTGGATTTCGGAGAGAGGGTGCGGGTCGCCGACACGGGACCTGCCGGCGACCCGCGGCGGCCCGGACATCGGGAACGGGGGACCCGACGGCTCCGGTGCCGCGTCCCGCCAACGGTACGCCGCGATCCGTCGATCCGCCGCCCCGCTCCGCGGCCCCGCCCATCCGTCACTTCCGGCCGGGTCGGCTCGTTCCACACCTACGGCCCGTCGGTGTCGCTGGTCACCGCCAGGTGGGGCCGGTGGTGGTGACGCCGGACATGGCGTCACCCTCGATCCGGTCGAACGGAGAACTCCGGCGAGGTGGCGGTCGTGGCCGAGCTCATCTCTGACGTCGCGTCGCCCATGTGGGCGTACGCGCTGCTGCTGACCCTGCTGATCGCCGACGCCTTCGTCCCGGTGGTGCCGACCCAGCTCGTCATGATCACCAGTGGGGCGCTGACCGTCTACGGCGGGCTCAGCCTGCCGGTCACCATCACTGTCGGCGCGGCCGGCGTCTTCATCGGCGACCTGACCTGCTACCTGATCGGCCGCACCACGCCGACCCGCCGGCCGGCACGGGCCACGCCACGCGGACGGGCACGCCGCGCCGTCACCCGGGTCACCCGCGGGCTGCGCGAGCCGGGGCCGCTGGTGATCCTGCTCTGCCGGTTCGTGCCCGGCGGCCGGATGGCGGCCTGCTTCTCGGCCGGCCGCAGCCGCTACCCGTACCGCCTCTTCCTGCCCTACGAGGCGGCGGCGGCGCTCGCCTGGTCCAGTTACGGGGCGCTCGTCGGCCATCTGGGCGGTACGGCGCTGACCCACTCGGCGTGGCGGCTGCTGCTGATCGGTGGGGTGGCGGCGGCCGGGTTCGCGCTGGCCGGGTGGGCGATGACCTGGATCAGCAGCGCCCGGCAGACCCGCGCCGAGGCCACCGCCGACTCGACCGGCAGCTGACCCCCGAGCACCTGATCGACGTGAAGGAAGAACAGGCCATGAGCGACACGGCGGCGTGGCACGACGTCAAGGCCAGGGCTCGGCGAATCGATCCCTCATGGGATGACGCCGAGCGCGTGACCCGGCGCGGGCAGCTCAGAGAACAGATGCTGGCCTCGATCAACGGCGCGCAGTCGACGGGAGACCCGGCAGACGATGCGCCTTCACCCGACGGGACCTGACGCCGTTCTCGGGGGTCCGGTAGGGGACGACCCGGGTAGCGAAGTGGGTGGTGGTCCCGGATCCGTCTGGGGCGGTTCCGGCGACAGGCTGACCGTATGCCTGGAACGCGGAGCAGCGGCCTGTTGGCCCTCGGCGGGATCGTCCTGGCGGCGGTGCTCGCGGTGATGGGTCACGTCGGGGTGAGCGACGATCTGGATCCCTGGTCGCTGACCGTCAGCGACTTCGCCGTCTCCGATCGGGGCGGCGTCATCGACACCGCGATGGCGGTGCTCGCGGCGGCCAGCGTGGTGCTGCTGCCGGCGCTGCGCCGGGCCGGTGCGGGCCGGGTGCCGCTCGCGCTGCTCACCGCCTGGTCGGCCGGGTTGCTGGCCGCGGCGGTGGTGCCCACTAACGAGCCGGGTACGCCGATGGACACCGCCGCGTACGTGCACCGGTACGCCTCGGTGCTGTCGTTCCTGGCCCTACCGGTGGCCGGCTGGCTGCTGGCCCGCCATCCACCAGCCGGAGCCGCGGCCTGGCTGCGCGGCCTGACCGTGGCCAGCCTGCTGCTGGCGGGCGCGATGATCTGGTCCGCCTACCCCGGCGACCGGGCCCTGCTGGGCCTGATCGAGCGCGCGCTCATCCTCACGGAGACGGCAGTCATCACCACCCTGGCCCTGCACCTCACCCTGACCAAAGTCGTCGATCATGCAGTTGTGACCCCGCACAGACCGGGCATACCGGTCGGGTCGGGGGCCGCAACTCCATGATCGACGAAAGAAGGGGGCTACTCCAGCTCGTGGAGCATGAGCTGGCGGGCGGCCTCGGTGATGGAGCCGGACAGGCTCGGGTAGATGGTGATGGTGTGGGCCAGCTCGTTGACGGTGAGGTTGTTCTCCACCGCCATCGTGATCGGCAGGATCAGCTCGCTGGCCTTCGGCGCCACCACCACGCCGCCGATCACCTGGCCGCTCGCGGGCCGGCAGAACAGCTTGACGAAGCCGTCGGCCAGGTCGTCCATCTTCGCCCGCGCGTTGCCGGACAGCGGCAGCATCACCTGGCGGGCCGGGGTCTTGCCGGCGTCCACCTCGTCCTGAGACACGCCGATCGGCTGGCCCGCTCGTCGGCCAACTGGGCGGCACGGCGCTCAACCAGTCGGCGTGGCGGCTGCTGCTGATCGGCGGCGTGGCCGCGAGCGGGTTCGCGGCGGCAGGCTGGGCGATCACCTGGACCGACGCCCGATATTCCGCCGCCGAGGCCGAGGCGCGCGTCACGGCTGACTGAGCGGCGCCGGTCCGGCTTCCGCCGTCGCGCGCGTCGGGCGCGGGGCGCCGAAAGCCGACCGTCCTGTCGCCGGCGTCGAGCCGGCATGTCACTGTGGACGTTGTGTCCGCCCTCCGCCGGCCGTCGCGCGGGACGGGCTCACCTTCGCACGACCATGACGAAACGAGGACGCTGATGGCGGAACCGCGTGAGGAACTGGAGCGGGCGATGCGGGCCCTCGACGACCGGGTCGTAGCGGTAAGCGTCAGCCGGGTTCGAGAGGCGACGGACGGGGCGCCGTTGCCGACCCCCGAGCGGGCGACCCTGATCGCGGCGATGTCGGCGGCCGCGCTCGCGGCGGCCGGCGTCGACACCGACCGGGCGCCGCTGCCCGAGACGAAGACACTGGTCGACGGGGCCGCGACAGAGGCGGCCGAGGCCGTCTTCCAGCGGTCCCCCGCGCGGATCAGGGTCACAGGCGGAGAGGGACAGCGCGACAGCAGCCCTGGCGCGCACAGCGGGCAGGTGCTGGGGCGCGGGGCGGCCGGAGTGCCCGTCCTCGACGGCATCTTCGACTACGTGGACGGCACGACGTTGGCGGCGACCGGCGAGCCGGGAGCCCTGGCGCTGGGCGGACTCGGCATCGATCTTCGCCCGGTGCCCGACCTGTCGGCGTACCTCGTGCTCGCACCGGCCTCCCTGCTCGGTCGCATCGACATCATGTCGCCTCCGGAGAAGCACGCGGAGGCGGTGCTCGGACAGCTCGCCCGTTCGCTCGGAAAGCCGGTCCCGGAACTCACCGTCTTCACCCATTCCCTCTCCGGGAAGCCGCTGCACCAGACGCTGGTGGAGCTGCTCCGTTCCCGCGCCGGCACCGTGATCGTGCCGCCCCTCGTGACAATCGAGCCGCCATATCTGGTAAGCCTCGCAGGGCTGGCCGAGCCGCGCATCGACACGATGATCGGCAGCATCGGCCTGTCCGAGCTGGCCTTCGCGGCGCTCCTGCTCGACCTCGTCGCACCCGACCACGGCTTCGCGTTCCGAGCCGCATCGATCGACGGGCCTCGGTCCCGGCCGACCTCGGTGACGCTCGATCCGATCTTCGACTTTTCACCGGACGAGGAGCGGGAGTTCGCGCGGTACGGCTGGCATACCGACCGCCAGTACACCAACACGGACGTCGTCCGGCCGGGCGGTGGCCGAGCCGCCGTGGTCTTCGCGGTCACCGACGAACCGATGCTCGGGCTCGCCGGGCCGGATCCACGCACTCGGCGTCGCACCCAGGGGCTGCTGTTCGAACCGGGCGGGCAGGTGACCCGCCTCGAGGTGTTTTACGGCTGATCCAGCTCTCGTCCGCGCCGACCATCAGGAAGGCAGGTAGCGTGGAAAACGGCAGCGTCATCCTCTCGTCCCTCGACGACGTGCCCGCCCCACCCGTCACCGACCGCCTGCTCATCAGCGGTTGCAGCGTGGTTAGCTATCACGCCCACCGGCTGGCCTCCCCGACCCGCCTGGCGGAGGCGTTCGAACTCGGCACCCTCGCCTCGATCGACGACGACCGGTCGTACGCGAGCAAGGTCCGGCCCGGCTCCGGACTTGAGTACTCGGCGTTCGTCGACGCCGGTCCGGTGCCGGCAGCCCTGACCCGCATCGTGCACAGCAACCACGCCGCCCGGCTCCAGCAGTCCGTGCTGTGGCTCGGCGAGGAGTACGTTGTATCGGCGATCCCGTTCTTCCTCTCGGTACGCCGACCGGACCGCGCGGGCATCGAACTGACTGCCCCGTTGACCGTGGACGGCCTGCTGCGGTTCCTCGGTCTCCTCGCCGAGCCGGCCATAGCGCGTTCTGTCGGAGAGCAGGCCGCCGCAGCCCTGGCGCGCAGGCTGGGCCTGCGGGTGGACGAGATCGAGCGGACCTGGCCCGTCACCGGATCGTTCGGCATCCAGATTTGGAACCTCGACGGAACGACAGGGCGGGACACCGCGAAGCTGTACGAGGGAAGCAAGGAGTCCGCGGAGTACTCGTGGGAGATCTCGGCGATCCTCTCCTACAGTTCGGACCACTTCAAGGAAGACGGGCTGTGGCGGCGACGGAGCCGGCAGCAGATCTACAGCACGGTGCGGTCGGGGTCCGGCTTCTTTGACGACCACATGGTCTTCGTCAACGCCGACTGCTGTCTGGAGATGGCCCACCTTCCCGCCTGGCTCCGGGACCGGTCCGACTTCCGCCTGACCAACTACGGATACGACTCCTCATCGATCTTCGTTTGGTCCATCAGCATGCTGCGCACCGCGATCGCCGAGGATCTCAGCCAGCGATACCGGGAAGCGGTGGTGGACCTGATCGCCCGTCGTCAGATCACCGTGGTCGAGCAGGCGGAGATGACGCGCCTCCACGTGCGGCACTCTCGGCTGCTCGACCGGATCGTCACCTTCCGCGATCAATTCGTCGAGGCTCGCAACCGGGCGCTGGACGAGCAGATCACGACCTACCGTTCGGGCAGTCGCGCCACGAGTGCACTGCTGCGCCACATTGACCGGTATAGCGCGTTGGCGATGAGCCTGTACCGCGTACACGAGGAGACCGAACGCTCCCGAAGGGACGCCCTAATCGCGATGCTCGCGGTGGTCCTCGCCGTCGTGCAGGTGCCCGGTTTCGTGGAGCAAATCGCGGACTGGGCCGACGCCGGGACATGGGTACGACTCGGCATCTCGGCCACCCTCATCGTGCTACCTCTGGTCCTGCTCTGGCGGGTGCTCCGACGGACGGCGAGCGGTTGAACCCCCGGCAGGGCTTGGCGCCCGTCGCCTGGCAGGAACTCGGCAGGCGCACCGTCTACGAGCGGTTCGGTCGTGCGGTGGTCGAGGTCGACTTCCGCCTGCCCTCCGGGCGGGAGGACACCTTCACGCTCCGAGCCGAGCGCGACAACGTCGGCGTGCTGGCACTGACCCCGGCGCAGGAGGTGATCCTGACGCGCCAGTTCCGTCCCGGTCCCGGACGGTTCGTGTACGAACTGGCCGGTGGCTACCTAAAGGACGGAGAGAGCCCTGCCGTCGCCGCCGAGCGGGAACTGTTGGAGGAGACCGGCTTCGCGGGGGTGATGGAGATCGTCGGCCAATGCTACGGCGATTCGTACGCCACAGCCAGGAAATACTGTGGAGTGGCCCGCGACTGCATCGTGGCTCGGGCGCCACGTCCAGACCCGGAGGAATTCATCGAGGTGCTGGTGGTCAGCCCGACGGCCTTCCGGCGCCTGCTCCGGACCGGTGACTTCGTGGATGTGGACATTGGCTACCTGGGGCTCGACGCACTTGCCATGTTATAGCGTTTCAGCAGGTTAGCACCTCACCGGTGGTGTCAGGAGGACCTATGCCGCCCAGGCACACGCCACTGCGGGGGCGATCGATCGGCGTCATGTTCGACCGCTCGCACCGACCCACCGCGCTGCCCGAGTTCGTCCGTGCCCTCGACAGGATGCCGGTCGACGACTGCTGGATCGTCGAGGACATCGGATGGGCGGGTTCGGTGGCCCTCACCGCGACCGCGCTAGCCAACAGCTCCCGGCTGCGGATCGGCATGGGCGTCTGCCCGGTGCCCCTGCGCAACCCGGTACTCCACGCCATGGAACTCGCCGCGCTGGCCGAGTTGCACCCGGGACGGTTGATCGCCGGGCTCGGGCACGGCTCACCGGCCCGGCTGCGACGGGTCGCGCCCCGTGGCGGATCGCAGCTTGCCCTCCTCGAAGCGACGCTCGCGGCCGTCCGTCGTCTGCTCGCGGGGGACCGGGTCACGCTCCGACGCGAGTCCGTCCACCTCGACGACGCGCGGTTGGAACACGTGCCTCCGGTACCGCCCGCGCTGTACGTCGGCGCCGTGGGACCCCGGACGCTCGCGCTCTCCGGCCGCATCGCGGACGGCACGGTCCTGGCCGAGGGATGCACACCGGACGTCCTCGGACGCGATCTCGCGTACCTCAGGGCGGGCGGCGCCGGGCCCCACGAGGTCGTGGTCTACCAGCACCTGCTGATCCATTCCGACAAGCGACATGTCGAGAAGGTGGGCGGACCCGTCATCGCCAAGTTCGCCGAGCTGCACCGGGTCGCGCCCGATCCCGCCATGATCGCGGCGGGCGATCCGGGAACGGCGGCGAAGCGCGTCACCTCGCTCTGGGATGCGGGCGCCGACACGGTGGTGCTCCGTCCGATCGGCGCCGATCCCCTGACCCAGGTGCGCCGCGTGCTCGAAGCGCTCGGTCGCTAGGCGCTCGCGCCGGCAACCGGCCTCAGCACCCGTTCCACCACCGTCTCGATCTCGACGTCAGTCAGGTCGGCCGACGTCGGCAGCCAGGCGGCCGATGCGGAGGCCCCGACCGCGACCGGACAGGGCCGGGGCGTTCGACCTGAGTACAGATCCAGGCTCGGCAGGGCCGGCCAGATGGCGCGGACGTCGATCCCGGCGTCGCGGCCCAACCGGATCATGCGGTTCCGGGTCTCCGGTGCCGTCACCACAGTGTGGAGCCAGCAGGACGGCGTCACGCCCCGGCGCGTCGGACGACTACCGAGCCCGAGTTCTCTCGCCTGGTCGACGTACCGGTCACCGATCCGACGTCGCGCGTCGACCAGTTCGTCCCACCGTTGCGCCTGCGCCAGCCCGAGCGCGGCCGTCAGGTTCGTCATCCGGCCATTGCGGCCGACGAGGTGGTGGACGTACGGCCGGTCCGGGCTCATCGCGTGGTTCGCGAGCAGTCGTATCCGGGCGGCCAGGTCCCCGTCGTCGGTCGCCACGCATCCGCCCTCGCCTGACGTGACCGCCTTGTTGGCGTGGAAGCTGAAGACGGACACCCGGCCGAAGCTGCCGGCCGGCGAGGCGCCGACCGCGGCGCCGTGAGACTGGGCGGCATCCTCGATCACGGGAATGCCTAGCCTGGCGAGTGCCCGATGGTCACAGGGATGGCCGAGGGTGTTCACGGCGATCATGGCACGGGTGCGGGACGTGACGAGGTCCCCAGCCCTCACCGGATCGATGGTCCAGTCGACCGGGGACACGTCGCACAGGACTGGAACCGCGCCGACCGTCAGCACCGCGGCTGCGGGGGCGACGAAGGTGAGGGCCGGGACGATGACCTCGTTGCCCGGCCCGATCCCAAGGGCGGCCAGCGTCAACTCCAGGGCGGTGGTGCCGCTGGACACTGCCACGACGTGCGAGCGTCGGACCCGTTCAGCGATGGCAGCCTCGAACCGCTCCAGGTAGGGACCGGTCCCGGAGATCCACCCGGAGGCCAGAGCGTCCTCGACGTACCTGCGTTCCAGGGGACCCAGGGCGGGGCGCGAGAGCGGGATCCTCGGTGTCATCTTCCGGCCTCCGTCGAGCAGTGGCCGCTGCGGGGACCGGGCACGACCGGCTCCTGAGCGGCGGCCAGCACGTCCGCGAGCGTGCGGGACAGCGGGGTCTCCCAGCGCCACCCGATTTCCCTGCCGGTCCGGGTGGGGTCACCCACCAGCCGCCGGGTGTCGGATCGCCGGTCGAGCGCCGGTTCCACCCGTACGTCCAGCCGGGCGCCGGCCAGTTCGCACAAGCGACGCGCCACGTCGCCGATCCTTGTGCCGACCCCGGTGCAGACGTTGTACACGCGATCTGGGCGGCCGCCTTCCATGATCGCGGCCAGTGCCCGGACGGCGTCCCGCACGTCGACGAAGTCCCGTTCGGATTCCACGTTACCCACATTGATCTGCGAAAGATTCGCCGACTGGGCGTGCAGGATGCGCCGGCAGAGGGCCGGCACCACGTAGGTGGCCGCCTGACCCGGCCCGATCACGTTGGTGGCACGGGCGAACATCACGTGCGTGCCGAAGGCGGAGAAGTACTGCCGACCGGCGGCCTCCGCCGCGGCCTTGCTGCTGCCGTAGGGCGAGAACGGCGCTACCGGTTGCTCCTCGGTGATCGGGTCGGCCACGTCGCCGCCGTCATGGACGCTCGCGGTGCTCATCAGCAGCACCCGGGCGCCCGGAGCGGCGGTCCGCACGGCATCGAGCACGGAGACGGTGCCGAGGACGTTGACCGACCAGGCGTCGAAGGGGCGCGTCCACGACTCGCTCACGCTGGCCAGGGCGGCGAGATGGTAGACGGCATCCGGGCTGGCGCCGGCGACGACGTCGCGCATCCCGTCGTGGTCCCGGATGTCACAGTCGGCTAGGTCCACGGCGATGACCGTCGCGCCGGACCGGGTCAGGTGCCGTCGCAGGTGGGTGCCGATGAATCCGGCAGCCCCGGTGATCAGGACCCGCATCCGACACGCTCCGCCGCTCGCCCTGGCCGCATCCTACGGACATCGACGGCACGCAGCCACCGGCGCATTCGAAGCCGGCCGCCGCTCGCCGGGTCACTCCAGCTCGTGGAGCATGAGCTGGCGGGCGGCCTCGGTGATGGAGCCGGACAGGCTCGGGTAGATGGTGATGGTGTGGGCCAGCTCGTTGACGGTGAGGTTGTTCTCCACCGCCATCGTGATCGGCAGGATCAGCTCGCTGGCCTTCGGCGCCACCACCACGCCGCCGATCACCTGGCCGCTCGCGGGCCGGCAGAACAGCTTGACGAAGCCGTCGGCCAGGTCGTCCATCTTCGCCCGCGCGTTGCCGGACAGCGGCAGCATCACCTGGCGGGCCGGGGTCTTGCCGGCGTCCACCTCGTCCTGGGAGACGCCGACGGTGGCCAGCTCCGGGTCGGTGAAGACGTTCGCCGCGACGGTACGCAGCCGCAGCGGCCGGACCGCCTCGCCCAGCGCGTGCCACATGGCGATCCGGCCCTGCATGGCCGCGACGCTCGCGAGCGGCAGCACGCCGGTGCAGTCGCCGGCCGCGTAGATGCCCGGCACGTTGGTACGGGACACCCGGTCGACAGTCACGTAACCGCCCCGGGCCAGCTCCACGCCGTACTCGGCCAGGCCCAGGTCGGCGGTGTTCGGGATCGAGCCGACGGCGATCAGCGCGTGCGAGCCGGTGACCTGGCGGCCGTCGGAGAGCACCACCTCCACCCCGTCGCCGACGCGGCGGACCGCCTCGGCGCGGGAGTTGTTCAGGATGCTCATGCCCCGGTTGCGGAACACCCGCTCGATCGCCATCGCGGCGTCGGCGTCCTCGTGCGGCATGACCCGGTCCCGGCTGGAGACCAGCGTGACCTTGACGCCCATGGCCAGGTACGCGCTGGCGAACTCGGCGCCGGTCACGCCGGAGCCGACCACGATCAGGTGCTCGGGCAGGTCGGGCAGGTCGTACACCTGACGCCAGGTCAGGATGCGCTCGCCGTCCGGTACGGCGGTGGGCAACTGGCGCGGGGTCGCGCCGGTCGCGACGAGCACCGTCGACGCGGCGATGGAGTACTCCTCGCCGCCGCCGGCCGGGGTGACGATCACGCGGTGGGTGTGGCCGAGCGTGTCCTCGCCCAGCCGGGCGGTGCCGGCCACGAACTCGACGCCGGCCTTGACCAGCTTGGTGTGGATGTCGGCGGACTGGGCCAGCGCGAGCCGCTTGACCCGCTCGTGCACCGCCCGGGCGTCGACGGTGACCGCCTCCAGGCCGTCGGAGTGCACGCCGAACTCCTCGGTGTCCCGGTAGCCGGTGACCACCTCCGAGCTGGCGATGAACGTCTTGGAGGGCACGCAGTCGGAGAGCACGCAGGCGCCGCCGGCCCCCTCCGCCTCGACCACTGTGACCTCGGCGTCCAACTGCGCGGCGACCAGGGCCGCCTCGTACCCGGCCGGCCCGCCGCCGATGATCACGATCTGGCTCACAGCATTAGCCCCTCGTCTGTGCTCACAGTGACTTTCTTCTCCCCGTCGGGTTCGACACGCACTGTCGTATTCTCCCCCACCCGCCAGCCGGGCTATCGTCGTCGCCGTGCGTCTCTACGCTGCTTACGGCTCAAACCTGGACCCGGCCCGCATGCGCGCCTACTGCCCGCATTCGCCGATGGTGGGTACCGGCTGGCTGGAGGGGTGGCGGCTCACCTTCGCCGGCGAGGACGTCATCGGATGGGAGGGCTCGGTCAGCACCGTTGTCGAGTCCCCGGGTGACCGGGTCTTCGTGGCGCTCTACGACATCCACCCGTACGACGCCGCGCAGCTCGACGAGATCGAGGGCGTGACCGCCGAGACGTACCGCAGGCTGACCGTGCGCGTGTCGACGCTCGACGGCGACGTGACCGCGTGGGTCTACGTGTTCGACGGTTACGAGGGCGGTCTGCCCACCGCGTGGTACCTGTCGGAGCTGGCGAACGCCGCGGAGAAGGCGGGCGCGCCGGACGACTACGTCACCGAGCTGCGGTCCCGCCCCACCGGCACCGCGTCCGCGTAGCGCGTCTCCCACACCCACAGTGTGCGCCGTGCGGCCGCACCCGCGCTCGGCGACCCCGGTACGAGGGGTGCCGGGTCACACCCGCGAGGCGGGCACGCTCCGCTCGTACATGTCGACCCAACGCTCCTCCACCAGCCCGACGGAGCGGTAGAGCGTGACCGGTGCGGTCGGGTTGGCCAGGTCGACGCCGAGCCCGGCCCCTTCGCGGCCCTTCGCCGCGTAGACCGCGAAGGCCCGGCGCAGCAGCGCCGCACCCACCCCGCGCCGCCGGTACGCGGGCAGCACCGACAGCGTCCGCACCCACCCCCGGTCCTGGTCGAGCGCCTGGTCGGAGGACTGGAGCGCGCCGGCCGGCTCGCCGTCGACCTCGGCCAGGAACCACTCGTCCCAGACCTTCCCGTACGAGGGCAGCAGGTCCCGCCACTGCTCGAAGTCGAGCGGGTCGTGGTCGGGCGTGTCCCGGAACGCGGTGTCGTAGATCCGGTGGAACAGCCGCAGGTCGCTCTCGTCGTCGGCGCGCAGCGGCCGCACCGTCACCCCGGGCGGGGGCGCCGGCTCGGCGGGCAGGTCGGCCAGCGAGCGGCTCATCCGGATGTAGCGCTTGATCCGGGTGAACCCGGCCTCGGCCAGCTCACCGGCCCAGCGGGTCTCCGGCGCGTACACGCCGGCGCGGGCGGTGAGCGCGGGCAGGCCGCGCTCGGCGGCACGTTCGGCGACCCGCTCCAGCAGCCGCGCCAGCAGCGGCGCACGCAGGTCGGCGCCACGGTCGGGGTCGACCAGGACGTCCACCCATTCCCGGCCGACACCGCTGGGGTTGGCCAGGATCGACCAGGCCACCGCCGTACCGTCCGGGTCGGTGACCAGCCAGGAGTCCCGCGCCGGGTCGACGAACGGCGCGATCAGCGCGGACCGCACATCCTCGGCGTCGAAGTCGGGGTAGCCCACGGCGAACGTGTCGGAGGCGTGCACCACAGCCAGGATCGCGGGCACGTCGTCGAGGGTCGGGCGGCGGGCCGACCAGCCGGCGGGGAGCGTCACGGGCCAGATCCTGGCAGCCGGACCGGCGGGGCCGCCTCCCATTTATCCGCGCCGGGCGCGCTTCCGCGCGGCGGCGAGCAGACCCAGCAGCTCCGCCCCCTCGGCGGTGCTGAGCGCGCGGAACGCCGCCGACGCCAGCCGGTCGGTCACCGCCTCGGCCCACAGTCGGCGTCGCACCAGCGGCCCGACCGGCGGGTACGGGGGCGCCCAGCCGCACGCCGCCGCGCCCGCCTCGCCCTCCGGCCCGGCCAGCACCGCCTCCAGCGGGGTCAGCCCGGCCGCGCGTACCGCCAGCAGGTACGCCCCGGCGAAGTGCTCGCGCAGCAGCAGCATGCCGACCGCCGCCCGGGCGCCCGGCGACGGATCGGGCACCGGCATGGCCCGCCAGGCGGCGAACAGCGGCATGCCGCTGCCGTCCGCCGCCTCGACCGCCCGGCCCAGCAGCGCGGCGAGCCGGGACGACTCGGCGCCGTCACCGAGCCGGGCGGTGCCCCACCGGCAGCACTCGGCCAGGTTGGCGGCGGCCACCTCCAGCGGCGGGACGGTGCGCGCGGCGGCGTCCCAGCCGTCGGTGACCGCCTCGGGGGCGATGAAGCCCAGCGCCGCGGCGACCGTCTCGGCGCGGACGTCACCGAGCGCACCGGCCCGTCCGGTGATGTAGAAGGCCCACCCGGAGATGCCCAGCAGCCGCGCCCGGCGCAGCGTGGACGGGCAGCGCGCGAACGCCTCCCCGAGTTCGAGCACCAGCGGTTTGCAGGCGGCGGCGAGCTGTTCCGGAGTCATCGGCCGCCCGTCACTCCACCGTAGCCATTCATCACGCTCAGTCTGCCCGGTCGTCACCGGTGTCGGCATCCCCCTCTTCGGCGTCGAGCGCCTCCAACACGGCCTCCACCTCACCGGCCCGGCGCCGTGCCGCGGTGACCGCCCGTTCCGCGCCCCGCCGGGCCAGCCGGGCCCGGCTCAGCTCCTGCTCGGCCACGGCCCGGCGACGCTCCAGCTCGGCCAGTTCGGTCTCGATCCGGTCCAGCGTCGCGGCGCCGTCCCGCTCGGCCGCGTCGGCCGCCGCCAGCTCCTTCTCGGCCCGGTCCAGGTCCGTCCGGGCCCGGGTCAGCTCCCGGGTCGCGGTCCGCCGCCGCCCGGCCCGTTCGGCCCGCGCCGCCCGCTCGTCGCGGGCCCGGCGCGCGTCGGCCCGCTCAACCGCCCGATCCGGTACGACAGGCGCCTCCTCGCCCCCTGTCACGAGCCGCAGCTGGGGGCGGGGCACCTCGCCGAACCCGGCGTAGTGGCTGGCCCGCAGCAGGCGTCCGGCGCGTACCTGTTCGGCCACCTCGGTGTCCGACAGCGCGGCGTTGAGTGTCGCCTCCACCTCGCCCAGCGGCAGCCGCCCGGCCGGTGGCGCGGCGGGTTCGGTGGCGGCGAGACGGCGTACCTCCGCCACCAGCGCGCCCACGACGGCGCGCCGCTGCGCGGACAGTTCCCGCAGCGTGCCGCCGCGCAGGTCGCGTTGCGCGGCGCGTAGCGACTCGGCCAGCTGGCTCAGGTCGGCGACCAGCTCGGGCCGGCGGATGGCGAGCAGGTTGACCAGCCAGGCCGCCACCGTGGGCCGGCGCAGCTTGGCGATCTCGCGGGCGGTACGCGGGTCGCCGGACTGCCGCGCCTGCGCGACGGCGGCGTCCCGGGCCGCGACGAACCGGTCCGGCGGCGTGGCGTAGAGCTGCCGGATCACCTCCGCGGGCACCTCGGCCATGCTCAGACGTCGATCCGGGTGCCCGGCTCCAGACGGCGGTAGTCGGTCTTGGACAACGCGGTGTACTGCCGGTCCAGCACGCCGAGGCCGTTGCCGTTGAGCAGCGCGTCGTGCAGCGCGTACGCCCGGCGCGGGGCGACCGCGCGGATGAAGTCGACCACCTCGGAGAACTTCGACCAGGGCGCGTGGATCGGGGCGAACAGCGTGTCCACCTGCACGTCGTCCGGGACGAACAGCGCGTCGCCCGGGTGGTAGAGGACGTCGGCGAACAGGTAGCCGATGTTCGGGATCACCGGGATGTCCGGGTGGATGACCGCGTGCTGCCCGCCGTACGTCCGCACCGGCACTCCGGCGACGGTGAGCGACTGCCCCGGCGAGACGGTGACGAGCGCCTCGGCGGCGTCGCCGAGCACCCCGGCGAGCGAGGCCGGGCCGTGCACCGGCACCGGCCGCCGCTCCAGCGCCCGGGTGAGCGCGGCTACGTCCACATGGTCCGGGTGTTCGTGGGTGACGAGCACCGCGTCCGCCCCGTCCAGCGCCTCCGGCTCGCTGAAGCCACCCGGGTCGACGACCAGCACCGCCCCGTCGTGCTCCAGCCGGAGACAGGAGTGCGAGTACTTGGTGACGTGCATCGTGACTCCTCGCATACCGAATCGTGATGTCCTCAGCGCAGTCTGCCGGAACCGGCGCGACCACGCGCCACGTCCGAGGTATCGGTCCCGGTGGGCGGGGCCGCCGACGATCGGAGTACGGGGAATGGGTGGACGACGGTTCCGGGGCCTTGCCCTGGTGGCGGTGGGCCTGGTCGCGGCGCTCGCCGTGGGCGCCTGCGGCGCGGACGAGGACAGCGGCGGCGACGCGGCCGCGCCGGCCATGGACGGAGGCGCGGCGCGCGAGCAGCCCGCCGCGGGCGGCGCGGATCGCGACCAGGCGGCTCCCGGCGGCACCGGCGGCGCGGACCTGCGGGTCGACCAGCGGTCCATCATCTACACCGGGACGATGCAGATCCGGGTGGACGATGTGGAGGCCGCGTCGCGGGAGGCGGTCACCGCGGTGACAGCGGCCGGTGGGTTCGTCGGCGGCGACCGGCGGTCGAGCCGCTCCGCCGAGGCCCGGGCGGTGCTGACCCTGCGGGTGCCGGCGGACAAGTTCGCCGGTGTGATCGACCAGCTCGCCGGCCTCGGCCGCCAGGAGCGCCGGGAGATCCGCACCGAGGACGTCACCGAGCAGGTGGTCGACCTGGACGCCCGGATCGCCACCCAGCGGGCGCGGGTGGAGAGCGCCCGCAAGCTGCTCGCCCAGGCGAGTTCGGTGGACGAGCTGGTCCGGCTGGAGAACCAGGTGGGCAGCCGTCAGGCGGACCTGGCCGCGCTGGAGGCGCGCAAGCGCCGGCTGGCGGACCTGACCGCGCTCTCCACCATCACCGTGACGTTGCTCGGGCAGGACGCCAGCACCGCCGAGGAGGAGGCGGATCTGGGCTTCCGCAGCGGGCTGGACGGCGGGTGGACGGCGTTCCGGGCCTCGGCCCGCATCGCGCTGACCGTGCTCGGGGCGGTGCTGCCCTTCGCGGTGGTGATCGGCGTACCGCTGTGGTTGCTGCTCCTGTGGCGGCGCCGGCGGGCCCGGCGTACGCCGCCGCCCGGCCCGGGCGCGATGCCGCAGCCGGGCCTGGGCCCGATGCCGCCGGGCCCGGCCGGTCCGGCCGACGCTCCGGTCAGCGCGCCGCCGCCAGTGCCCGCAGCGCGGTCTGGACCATGAGGCGTACGCCCGCCTCGATGGCGCGCTCGTCCACGTCGAACGAGGCCCGGTGCAGGTCCACATTGGGCCCGCTGCGGCCCACGCCGAGGCGGGCGAGCGCGCCGGGGACGTGCTCCAGGTACCAGGAGAAGTCCTCGCCGCCCATGCTCTGCGGCGTCTCGGCGATGCCGTCGGGGCCGAGCGCGGCGGCGGTGGCGGCGGTGAGCACGCCGATCGCGCCGGCGTCGTTCGTCACCGGCGGCCGGCCGCGCAGGTATTCCAGATCGACAGTGGCGCCGGTGGGCGCGAGCACGTCCCGCACCACCTGAGCCACGATCTTGGGCGCCTCGTCCCAGGTGTCGCGGTCCATCACCCGCAGCGTGCCGGCCGCGCACGCCTCGGAGGGGATGACGTTGTAACGGGTGCCGGCCGAGGCGTGGCCGAACACCAGCAGCAGCCCGCTGTTGGCCGGCACCCGGCGGCTGATCAGGGTCGGGACCTCGGTCACCAGCCGGCCGAGCGCGTCCACCAGGTCGACTGTCAGGTGCGGGCGGGCGGTGTGTCCGCCCGGCCCGGTGAGCCGGACGGTGACGTTGTCGGCGGCGGCGGTGATCGGGCCGACCCGCAGGCCGACCTTGCCCACCGGCAGGTTCGGGTCGCAGTGCAGCGCGAAGATCTGCACCACGTCCTCCAGACCGCCGGCCTCGATGACCTCCAGCGAGCCGCAGGGCAGGATCTCCTCGGCCGGCTGGAAGATCAGCCGTACCCGGCCGTCGAGCTGGCCGATGTCGGCGAGTTGGGCCAGCAGCATGCCGACGCCGAGCATCACCGACGTGTGCACGTCGTGGCCGCAGGCGTGGCAGACGCCCTCCACCGTCGAGCGGTACGGCACGTCCTTCGGGTCGTCCAGCGGGAGCGCGTCGATGTCGGCGCGCAGCGCGATCACCGGGCCGTCCGGGCGTCCGTCGATGTCGCAGATGACGCCGTTGCCCTTCGGCAGCAGGCGCGGCTTCAGCCCGGCGAGGGACAGCTCGCGGTGCACCAGGGCGGCGGTCTCGAACTCCTCGCCGGACAGTTCCGGGTGGGAGTGGAGGTGCCGGCGGGTCGCGATCAGGCCGGGCACGCGCAGCGCGAGGAGATGGTCGAGCTCGAAGGGCAGGGGCTGGGAACCGGTCGGCGCCTCGGGCCGGGACGACGCCAGCGGGCCGCCGGAAGGCAGCGTCAACGCACTCGTCACGTCGAATTCTCGATCACTAGAGATGGATGGATCATCGGGCAGAACAGCAGACAGCCTAGACCTCCGGCGGTGACGCTGCGCAACATCTTTCGCGTAGCGGTCGGACCGCGCAGCGTCACGAATGCCCTGGTGAGAGTGCTCGAATATCTGCGGGACAGCAGGTAGATCACGGTCGGAGCCCGTCATCCGCCTCCCACCTCCTACAACGCGTAACCGTTTCAACGGCCACTAATATCCGGGCCGCTGTTCCGAATTGTCGCATTAGTCGCGGCAATTAACTGCCGCTCGGACAATTGCGCGACAACTGTCGGCTGCCGGAAGACTCCCGACGGTGACATGACCGCCCGGCCGTCGACCGCACAGGCTGTCCGTCCCGTTCATCCGATCCGGTTACCCGAATCGCCGAATCGCACACGCGCGGCACCGGGCGCCACCGCCCGGCCACCCGCCGTGACCGGCCGGGCGCCGTCGCCCGGGAGGGGACCAACGGTACGCCTCAGCGGCCCCGTTTGCCCAGTTCAGACCACTACCGGACGCACGACGGCGGCCCGCGCCGGGCACCTGCGTGCGCCGACGGGACCGCCGCCTGAAAACGTCAGAACCGATCGCTCGGCCGGTAGATCCCCCACACCTCGCGCAGCGTGCCGCACACCTCGCCGACGGTGGCCCGGGCGCGCAGCGCCTCCTTCATCGGATAGAGCACGTTGGCGTCGCCCTCGGCTGCGGAACGCAGCTCGGCCAGTGCGCGCTCCACCGCGCCGGAGTCCCGCTCGGCGCGCAGCCGGGCCAGCCGCTCCCCCTGCGCCGCCTCGATCGCCGGGTCCACCCGCAGCGGCTCGTACGGCTCCTCCTCGTCGATCTGGAACCGGTTGAGGCCGACCACCACCCGCTCACCCGAGTCGATCTCCTGGGCGATCCGGTACGCCGACTGCTCGATCTCGCGCTTCTGGAAACCGGCCTCGATCGCGTCCACCGCCGAACCGTGGTCGAACACGCGGTCCATCAGCTCGGTGGCCGCCGCCTCCACCTCGGCGGTCATCGCCTCCACCACGTACGACCCGGCGAACGGGTCGACGGTGGCGGTCAGGTCCGTCTCGTACGCCAGCACCTGCTGGGTGCGCAGCGCCAGCCGGGCCGCCTTCTCGGTGGGCAGCGCGATCGCCTCGTCGAAGCTGTTCGTGTGCAGCGACTGGGTGCCACCGAGCACCGCGCCGAGACCCTGCACCGCCACCCGGACCAGGTTCACCTCCGGCTGCTGGGCAGTGAGCTGCACGCCGGCGGTCTGGGTGTGGAACCGCAGCATCATCGACTTCGGGTTCTTCGCGCCGAACTCGTCACGCATCAGCCGGGCCCAGATGCGCCGGGCCGCGCGGAACTTTGCGACCTCCTCCAGCAGCGTGGTGCGGGCCACGAAGAAGAACGACAGGCGGGGCGCGAAGTCGTCCACTGCGAGCCCGGCGGCGAGCGCCGCGCGGACGTACTCCACGCCGTTCGCCAGCGTGAACGCGACCTCCTGCGCGGGCGAGGCGCCGGCCTCGGCCATGTGGTAGCCGGAGATCGAGATGGTGTTCCACTTGGGCACCTCGGCCCGGCAGTAGGCGAACGTGTCGGCGACCAGCCGCAGCGAGGGCTTCGGCGGGAAGATGTACGTCCCCCGGGCGATGTACTCCTTGAGGATGTCGTTCTGGATGGTGCCGTTGAGCGCCGCCCCCGGCACGCCGTTCTCCTCGGCCACGAGCTGGTAGAGCAGCAGCAGCACCGAGCCGGGCGCGTTGATCGTCATCGAGGTGGAGACCTTGTCCAGCGGGATGCCGCCGAACAGCGTGCGCATGTCCTCGATGGAGTCGATGGCGACACCGACCTTGCCCACCTCGCCGTGCGCGATCGGGTCGTCCGAGTCATACCCCATCTGGGTGGGCAGGTCGAACGCGACGGACAGGCCCATCGTCCCGGCGCGCAGCAACTGGTGGTACCGCGCGTTGCTCTCGGTCGCGGTGCCGAAGCCGGCGTACTGTCGCATCGTCCAGGGCCGGGAGGTGTACATCGTCGGGTAGACCCCGCGGGTGTACGGGAATTCGCCCGGCTCGCCCAGCCGGGCCTCCAGGTCCGCCGGAAGGTCTGCCGCCGTGTAGACGCCCTGGATCGGGAAACCCGACTCGCTTGACCGCGCATCGCTCATTACCGGATGGTAGGACGCGCTGACCGCCTGGTGGGTGAGGGATACCGCACACCTGGCCACGGCACACCACCGAAGGTGAGCAACCGGCCACATACCGTCGAGTAGGTAAACGCCCGCCGCGTCGGGTTTCGCATCGGGCGTCGGAACCAGCAAGATAGAGGGGTTGTGTCCCAGCCCCCTCGATATCCCCCGGTGGCTTTTCTGTGACTCAGATTCCGACGTGGAGCGGCGGACCGGCCAGTCCCCCCACTGGACGCGCGGCGCCCGGCACCACCATCGGTGGTCGCTACTCGCTGCGCTCCCCGGTGGGCAACGGAGGCATGGGCACGGTCTGGCGGGCCACAGACACATTGCTGCGCCGCGACGTGGCGGTCAAGGAGGTCGTCCTCCCGCCGGGGCTCGCCCCGAGCGACCGCGACGCGCTCTACGAACGGACGCTGCGGGAGGCCCGCGCCGCCGCCGCGATCCAGCACCCGGCCGTGGTGCAGGTCTACGACGTGGTCACCGAGGGCGGCCGGCCGTGGATCGTGATGGAACTGCTGGACGCCCGCAGCCTCGCCGACATGGTGATCGAGGACGGGCCGGTCGCACCGCGCGCCGTCGCCAAGATCGGCATCGCGCTGCTCGGCGCGCTGGAGGTGGCGCACGCCATCGGTGTGCTGCACCGCGACGTCAAGCCGGCCAACGTGCTGATCTGCTCCGACGGCCGCTGCGTGCTCACCGACTTCGGCGTCGCCCGGATGCCCACCGACGTGCAGCTCACCACGCCGGGCATGGTGCTCGGCTCGCCGCACTTCATCTCCCCCGAGCGGGCCATGGGCCAGGAGTTCGGGCCGCCCAGCGATCTGTTCTCGCTCGGCGTGACGCTCTACACGGCGGTCGAGGGCCGTCCCCCGTTCGACAAGGGCGACCCGATCGAGACCATGCATGCCGTGGTCGAGGACCCGCCCGCCACGCCGCAGCGCAGCGGCCCGCTCACCGGCGTGCTGATGGGGCTGCTGGAGAAGGACCCGGCCCGCCGGATGGACGTGCACCGGGCCCGCGCCAACCTGCGCGAACTGCTCGCCGGGCCGCTGACCAGCACCGCCACCGCGGTCAACTCGGTCACCGACCCGTACGCGGTGGTGCCGGTGCCGCGCCCGACCACGCCGCCGGCCATCGCGGCCGAGCCGAAGCCGAGCGGCCAGATCGGCGGTCGGGCCATGATCGGTCCGGACGAGTCGCTGACCGACCGGCTCGCCGCGCTGCGCCGCGGGGAGCGGCCCGCCGGCGAGAAGCCGGCGGCGGGCGACGCCGCGCTGGACGAGACCAGCGCGGACGCGCTGGCCGGCCCGCTGCACACCCCGACCGGCGCGATGTCCGGGCCCGCGCCCGAGGCCACCCAGCGCATCTCGCCGGACGCCACGGTCCGGCTCGGCCAGGGCGCCGGCGCGGACGCCACCCAGCAGGTGCCGACCACCCAGCCGGTCTACGGCCGTGCCGCCGACGCCACCCAGCCGGTGTACGGCGGCGGCAACCAGTGGTCGGTGCCCGGCACCGGCCAGCCGTGGACCACGCCGGCCACCGCTCCGGCCGCCGGTGGTGGCGGCGCGCTCGGCTCGGCCAAGGGCCTGCTCGGCCGGATCAAGGCGTGGCCGCGCAAGGTCCAGCTCGCCGCCGCCGGTGGCCTCGCCGTGGTGCTGCTGGTGAGCGTGATCGCGCTGACCAGCGGCGGCGACGACACGCCACCGCCGATCGTGGGCACGCTGCCGTCGAACTCGGCCGCCGCCGCGCCCGAGATGCAGGAGCAGACCGTCAAGGGCGTGACCATCCAGGTGCCGAAGGGCTGGCAGCGGCAGACCGGCGGCCTCTACGTCGACTACGTCGACCCCGAGGACGAGGGCCGCAAGGTGCGGGTGATCGCCGAGCCGTGGGGCGGCACCTCGATCAGCTGGGCCGAGTTCGCCTCGCGGAACCTGAACAAGAACAGCGCCAAGAGCAAGACCTGTCCCGCCCCCTACACCGAGGTGTCGGTTTCCGAGCAGCCGCTCGCCGGGCAGACCGCGGGCCAGCTCGAATACACCTGCGGCGAGGGTGAGTCCATGCGTCACGGCATCTGGCGGGGCGTGGTCAAGGACGGCAAGGTCTACTCGTTCTACCTCTCCTCGACCGACGCGCGGTTCGCGGAGAGCAAGCCGATCTTCGACGCGATGGTCGGCTCGTTCCAGCTCACCGAGGCGAACTGAGTCGAGGCCGACGGCCAGTGGTGATCCGCCGCCGTGCTATCAAGAGGCAATGGCGGCGGAAACCACTGACCTAGACGACCTTCGCGTCCGAGCCGAGCGCTGGCTCGCCGACGACCCGGACCCGGCCGACCGCGACGAGCTGCGCGCCGTCCTGGACGGGCTGCCCGGCACGGCGACCGACCTGGCCGACCGGTTCGCCGGCCCGCTGACGTTCGGCACCGCCGGACTGCGCGGCCCGCTGCGCGCCGGGCCGAACGGCATGAACCTCGCCGTGGTCACCCAGGCCGCCGCCGGGCTCGTGCGCTGGCTCGCCGCCCAGGGCGGCGAGGGCCCGCTGGTGATCGGGTACGACGCCCGGCGCGGCTCGCTGGCCTTCGCCGAGCGCACCGCCCAGGTGGCCACCGGGGCGGGCCGTCCGGCGCTGCTGCTGCCCCGGCCGTTGCCCACGCCGGTGCTGGCGTTCGCGGTCCGGCAGCTCGGCGCGGTCGCCGGGGTGATGGTGACCGCCAGCCACAACCCGCCGCAGGACAACGGCTACAAGGTCTACCTGGGCGCGCAGCTCGGCGGTGAGCTGGGCGCCGGCGCGCAGATCGTGCCGCCCGCCGACGCCGGCATCGAGGCGGCCATCCGGGCCGTCGGCCCGCTCGCCGAGGTGCCGCTCGGCCCGGCCGGGCAGGTGCTCGGCGACGACCTGGTGGCCGCGTACGTGGAACGGGCCGCCGCCGTGGTGGACCCGACCGGGCCACGCGACCTGAAGGTGGCGTACACGCCGCTGCACGGGGTGGGCGGCGCGGTGCTGACCGCCGCGTTCGCGCACGCCGGGTTCGGCGTGCCGGGCGTGGTGCCGGAGCAGGCCGAGCCGGACCCGGCGTTCCCGACCGTCAGCTTCCCCAACCCGGAGGAGCCGGGCGCGGTGGACCTGCTCGTCGCGCTCGCCGACCGCACCGGCGCGGATCTCGCCATCGCCAACGATCCGGATGCGGACCGCTGCGCGGTGGCCGTACGCGACGCCGGGTCCTGGCGGATGCTGCGCGGCGACGAGGTGGGCGCGCTGCTCGCCGACCACCTGATGCGACGCGGCGTGACCGGCCTGTACGCCACCACGATCGTGTCCTCGGCGCTGCTGCGGGCCATGGCGGCGGCCCGGGGTCTGCCCTACGACGAGACGCTCACCGGGTTCAAGTGGATCGTCCGGGCCGGCGGCGGCCGGGAGCCGCTCGTGTACGGCTACGAGGAGGCGCTCGGCTACTGCGTCGCGCCGGAGCACGTACGCGACAAGGACGGCATCACCGCCGCGCTGACCGTCGCCGAGCTGGCCGCCGGTCTGAAGGCCGAGGGCCGTACGCTCCTCGACCGGCTGGACGAGCTGGCCGCCGAGTTCGGCGTGCACCACACCGAGCAGCTCTCGGTCCGGGTGGAGGACCTGCGGGTCATCGCGGACTCGATGGCCCGGATCCGGGCGGCCACCCCGACCGCGCTGCTCGGTCAGCCGGTGACCGAGGCCACCGACCTGCTCCCCGACGCGGACGTGGTGATCCTGCGCACCGGCGCGGCCCGGGTGGTGATCCGGCCGTCCGGCACCGAGCCGAAGCTCAAGGCGTACCTGGAGGTGGTGGAGCCGGTGACCGGCGGCGACGTGCCGGCGGCCCGGCAGCGCGCGCGTGCCGCCGTGACCGAGCTGCGCAACGAGATCGCCGCCGCCCTCGGCCTCTGACCGGGTGTAAGGAAGGGCCCCTTATTAACGCCTCGCGTTAATAAGGGGCCCTTCCTCTACCGGAGGCGTTAAGAGGGGGCCCTTCCTTACCGCTTGCCCAGGGCGGCGTCGACGGCCTGGCCCAGCGCGGCGATGACCAGACTGATCGACGGGCGCACCACGCTGTCGTCCAGGCTCACCGAGCCGGAGAACCCGGCGCCGGCGGCGATCTCCTCCAGGCGGCGCCCGGCATCCTCGGCGGCCGGGCCGGTGAGCCCGAGCGCCGGCTCCATGCGCAGCACCGCGACGAGCGTGGCGAGCGCGGCGGTCCGCTCGTCGGGGAGCTGCCCGCTGGTCAGCGCGTCGGCCAGACGCTGCCGGATGTCCGCCTCGACCGAGGGGTCCGCCACCGGGTAGCGGTGCACGTGGATGAAGTCCAGCTCGGTCTCCTCCACGTCCCGGACCACGCCCCGCCCGCAGAGGTCGGTGAGGATCCGGTCGCGCAGCCCGTGCCGCAGCCGCTGCACCCAGGACGAGGGTGTATGCGGGGTCTCCGCGGCGATCTTGGCGAGTACGGCGTCGGCGATCGGCTCACCGGTCGGCGCCGGATCGATCACCGCCAGGTTCCCGTCCGCGTACGCGAGCCGTCCGGCCAGGGCCAGCTCGACCAGCACCGCCGCGGCCATGCCCAGGTCAAGGCTGATCCGCGGCATGGTGGCCTTGCCGGTTTCGTCGTCGTACGCGAGGAGCAGCAGCTCTTCGGCGAGCGCAACACCAGTCATGGCCCGGAACGCTAGCGCCTCCCCGCACCCCCGCGCACCAACTCGCCGGGGCAGTCCGGTTCCCGGTGCGGAGGGCCGACCCTCCGCACCGGGACCGGCCTCAGAAACGGGGCATGCCGCCGAACTGGCGGTCGCCGGCGTCACCCAGGCCGGGGACGATGAACTTCGAGTCGTTCAGGCCCTCGTCGATCGAGGCGGTGACCAGGCGCAACGGCAGGCCGGAGCGCTCCAGCCGCTCGATGCCGACCGGCGCGGCCAGCACGCAGAGCACGGTGATGTCGGTGCAGCCGCGGTCGGCGAGCAGCCGGCAGCAGTGCTCCAGCGAGCCGCCGGTGGCGAGCATCGGGTCGAGCACCAGCACCGGCAGGCCGCTGAGGTCGCGGGGCAGCGACTCCATGTACGCGCGGGGCTCGTACGTCTCCTCGTCGCGGGCCAGGCCGACGAAGCCCATCGACGACTCGGGCAGCAGGCCGAGCGCGGCGTCGGCCATGCCGAGGCCGGCCCGCAGCACCGGCACCAGCAGCGGCGGGTTCGCCAGCCGACTGCCTTCGGTGGCGGTGACCGGGGTCTGGATCGAGTACTTCTCGACCGGGAAGGAGCGCGCGGCCTCGTACACCAGCATGGTGGTGAGTTCGCGCAGCGCGGCCCGGAACGACGACGAGTCGGTCCGGGCGTCCCGCATGGCGGTCAGCCGCGTCTGGGCGAGCGGATGGTCAATGACGGTTACGTCCACGATCGCTCAACCTACCGCTCCGTGGACCGGCGCACGGTGGGTGCGGCCCGACCAGCGACCCCGCTCACGTACGACGCTCGCAACCCGTTCACCGTGACCAAGATCACAGGACTCGCGAGTGCGTACTATTCGGGGCATGACGGCGACAACGACGTCGGCCCGGTCGGATCTCTCCGAGCTGGGACGATCCGAGACCGCTCTGCGGACCTTCCTGCACGGCCTGCCCGGCGTGGACCAGGTCGGCGCGGAGCAGCGGGCGGCGCAGCTCGGCACCCGCTCCATCAAGACCACGGCGAAGGCCGAGGCGATCGACCTGGCGATCCGGATGGTCGACCTGACCACCCTGGAAGGCGCGGACACGCCCGGCAAGGTGCGGGCGCTGGCCGCGAAGGCGCTGCGCCCCGACCCGGCCGACCCGAGCTGCCCGCACGTGGGCGCCGTCTGCGTCTACCCGTCGATGGTCCCGTACGTGGCCGAGGTGCTGCGCGGCAGCGGCGTGCACCTGGCCAGCGTGGCGACCGCGTTCCCGTCCGGTCAGGCCCCACTGGAGATCAAGCTTGCCGACGTACGGGCGGCGGTCGAGGCCGGCGCGGACGAGATCGACATGGTGATCAACCGGGGCGCGTTCCTGGCCGGGCGCTACGCCGAGGTCTACGACGAGATCGTGGCCACCAAGGAAGCCTGCGGGGACGCCCACCTCAAGGTGATCCTGGAGACCGGCGAGCTGGCCACGTACGACAACGTGCGGCGGGCGTCCTGGCTCGCCATGCTCGCGGGCGGCGACTTCATCAAGACCTCCACCGGCAAGGTCCCGGTCGCGGCCACCCTGCCGGTGACGCTGGTGATGCTGGAGGCGGTCCGCGACTTCCGCGCCGCCACCGGGCGTCAGGTCGGCGTCAAGCCGGCCGGTGGCATCAAGACCACCAAGGACGCGATCAAGTACCTGGTCATGGTCAACGAGACGGTCGGCGCCGACTGGCTGAGCCCGGACTGGTTCCGGTTCGGCGCGTCGAGCCTGCTCAACGACCTGCTCATGCAGCGCACCAAGCTGACGACCGGCGTCTACGCCGGCCCCGACTACTTCACCCTGGACTGAACGCGATGTTCGAATACGCACCCGCCCCCGAGTCCCGCTCGGTGGTGGACATCAAGCCCTCGTACGGGCTCTTCGTCGACGGCGCGTTCGTCGACCCGGCCTCCGGCGGCAGCTTCAAGTCGGTGAACCCGGCCTCCGAGGAGGTGCTGGCCGAGATCGCCGAGGCCGGCGCCGACGACGTGGACCGCGCGGTGCGCGCCGCCCGGACCGCGTACGAGAAGGTCTGGGGTCCGATGCCGGGCCGGGACCGGGCCAAGTACCTGTTCCGGATCGCCCGGCTCATTCAGGAACGCTCGCGCGAGCTGGCGGTGCTGGAGTCGCTGGACAACGGCAAGCCGATCAAGGAGTCCCGCGACGTCGACCTGCCGCTGGTCGCCGCGCACTTCTTCTACTACGCGGGCTGGGCCGACAAGCTTCCGCACGCGGGCTTCGGCCCGGACCCGAAGCCGCTCGGCGTGGCGGCGCAGGTCATCCCGTGGAACTTCCCGCTGCTCATGCTGGCGTGGAAGATCGCCCCGGCGCTGGCCGCCGGCAACACGGTCGTGCTCAAGCCCGCCGAGACCACCCCGCTGACCGCACTGCTGTTCGCCGAGATCTGCCAGCAGGCCGACCTGCCCGCCGGCGTGGTCAACATCGTCACCGGTGCCGGCGACACCGGCCGGGCGCTGGTCGAGCACCCGGGCGTAAACAAGGTCGCGTTCACCGGCTCCACCGAGGTGGGCCGGGCCATCGCCCGCTCGGTCGCCGGCACCCGCAAGAAGCTCACGCTGGAACTGGGCGGCAAGGCCGCGAACATCGTCTTCGACGACGCGCCGATCGACCAGGCCGTCGAGGGCATCGTCAACGGCATCTTCTTCAACCAGGGGCACGTCTGCTGCGCCGGGTCCCGGCTGCTGGTCCAGGAGTCGGTGGCCGACCGGGTGCTGGAGTCGCTCAAGCGCCGGATGGCCCAGCTCCGGGTCGGTGACCCGCTGGACAAGAACACCGACATCGGCGCGATCAACTCGGCCGAGCAGCTCGCCCGCATCCGGGAGCTGTCCGACGCCGGGTCCGCCGAGGGTGCGGAGCGCTGGTCGCCGCCGTGCGAGCTGCCCGAGCGCGGCTTCTGGTTCGCGCCGACCATCTTCACCGGCGTCACCCAGGCCCACCGGATCGCCCGCGAGGAGATCTTCGGCCCGGTGCTGTCCGTGCTCACGTTCCGCACCCCGGCGGAGGCCGTCGAAAAGGCCAACAACACGCCGTACGGGCTGTCGGCCGGAATCTGGACCGACAAGGGTTCCCGGATCCTGTGGCTGGCCGACCGGCTGCGCGCAGGAGTGGTGTGGGCGAACACGTTCAACAAGTTCGACCCGACGTCGCCGTTCGGCGGCTACAAGGAGTCGGGCTACGGTCGCGAGGGCGGCCGGCACGGGCTGGAGGGGTACCTCAATGTCTGAGCGGGTCGCGGTACGCAAGACGTACAAGCTCTTCATAGGCGGGAAGTTCCCGCGCAGCGAGTCGGGACGGTCGTATCTCGTGCAATCCGCGAACGTGTCTCTTGCCTCCCGGAAGGATGCGCGGGACGCGGTAGTGGCCGCCCGCGCCGCGGTGAAGGGCTGGGCCGGGGCGACCGCGTACAACAGGGGTCAGATCCTCTACCGGGTCGCCGAGATGCTGGAGGGCCGGCGCGAGCAGTTCGTCGCCCTGGGCGTACCGGCCGACGAGGTGGACGCCGCGATCGACCGCTGGGTCTGGTACGCGGGCTGGTCCGACAAGCTGTCCCAGGTGTACGGCGGCGCGAACCCGGTGGCCGGCCCGTACTTCAACCTGTCCGCGCCGGAGCCCACCGGCGTGGTGGCGGTGGCCGCCCCCGAGGAGCCCGCGCTGCTCGGCCTGGTGAGCGTGATCGCCCCGGCGATCGTCACCGGCAACACGGTCGTGGTGGCCGCCTCCCCGGCGGCGCCGCTGGCGGCGGTGACGCTGGCCGAGGTGCTCGCCACCTCCGACCTGCCCGGCGGGGTGGTCAACATCCTCACCGGCCGGCTGACCGAGACCGTGCCGACGCTCGCCGCGCACATGGACGTCAACGCGATCGACCTGACCGGCGTCACCGACGCCGAGCTGGCCGCCGACCTGGAGATCAAGGCCGCGGAGAACCTCAAGCGGGTGCTCCGGCCGGCCCCGGCCGACCACGACTGGTACGCCGATCCCGGCATCACCCGGATGACCACGCTGCTGGAGACCAAGACGGTCTGGCACCCCAAGGGCGTCTGACAGACGGCAGTCCGGTCCCGGCCCGAAGTGGCGGCACACCCTCCCGGGTTGCCGCCACTTCCCGTCCCCGCTCTTCCCGCGAACGGTCGTCGACCGCACCCGCAGCCGAGCAAGATCGACACCAGCACGGCGAAGTGGGCCGATCAACCCGCCTCGGATGCCACCACCTCCCCGAACTGGCGTTGATCTTGTCGAAGGCCCCGCAGGAGGCCGACAGGATCAACACCAAAACCTCCGAAGTGACCCGAGCCGCGCCCCGACACTCACCCGGCCGCCCAGCAAGATCAACACCACTTCCCCGGAGTGACCACATCAACCAGCCCGGGACTGCACCACCTCCCCGAACTGGCGCTGACCCTGCCCTCCCACGCACCAAAATCGACACCAGTACGGCGAAGTGGTCACATCAGCCCGCCTCGAATGCCACCACCTCCCCGAACTGGCGTTGATCTTGCCGAGGGGCCCACCCCGAGGCCAGCACGATCAAGACCAGATCCCCGAGAGGGCCGCATCCACCGCCCCCGGACTGCACCACTTCCCCGAGGCGGAGTGGATCTTGGCGGGGCCATCCGAGGAGAGCTAGATCGACACCAGTACGGCGAGGTGGCTGCATCGAGCCGCCTCAGACCACACCACCTCCCCGAGCTGGTGTTGATCTTCGGGAGGGAGGGGCGGGGACCGGAACCGGGGACCGGGGCGGCGGAGGGGATCTACTACCGGGGGTAGGATTGGTGGGTGACTCGGCTGGGGGACCTTGAGCGTGCGGTGATGGACGTGCTGTGGGACGCGGCACCAGCCGCCTCGGGCGGTGTGACGGTGCGCGAGGTCGCCGACGCCCTGGACGGCCGCGAACTGGCCTACACCACCGTCATGACCGTGCTCGACCGGCTCGCCGGCAAGGGCATGGTGCAGCGCGAGCGGGAGGGCCGCGCCTGGCGTTACCGCCCCGCCGCCACCCGCGAGGCGCACATCGCCCAGCTCATGCTCGAAGCCCTCGATCTCGGCGGCAGCCGGGACGCCGCGCTGGTGCGCTTCGCCCGCTCGGTGACCGGCACGGAGGCGGACGTGCTCCGCGCCGCGCTCAGCGCCGAGGCCGGGGCGACCCGACCCGCGACCACCGAGGCCGGGACGACAGGCCCCGCGACCGGAGCGACCGCCCAGACCGCCGAGGCCGGGACGACCGCGCCCGCGACCGTCGAGGACGGACCGACCGGCCGGATCGAGGACCCGCGGCCCGGTCGGCCGGCGCTCGACGAGGCAACGGACCGGTAGGCGGCCGCCGTGGCGTACGCCCTGCACTTCGCCGCGACCATTCTGGCCTGCTGGCTGACCGCGCAGGTCCTCGCCGCCGCGCGCTGGACGTGGCGCGCGCCCCGGGTGGCGATCCTGTGCTGGCAGGCGGTCGGGCTGGCGCTCGGCCTGTCGGCCATGGGGTTGCCGATGGCGCTGGGCCTCGACGTCTACGACCGGGCGACCGGGTGGGCGCTGCTGGCGCTGGCCGACGACCTGGCCCACGGCACGCTTCCGGCCGGTGTGGGCGCGGTGCACCTCAGCCTGGTCGGCGTCGGTCTCGGCATCGGCGTGGTGCTGCTCACCACGACGGTACGCAGCCTGCACGGCGCGGTACGCGCCCAGCGCCGGCACCGGGAGCTGCTGCACCTGGTGGCCCGGCGTGACCCGACTGTGCCCGGCGCGCTGGTGCTGGACCACCCGAGCGCTGCGGCGTACTGCCTGCCGGGGGTGCGGCCCCGGGTGGTGGTGAGCGCGGGCACGCTCGACCTGCTCGACCCGGCCGAGCTGGCGGCGGTGCTCACGCACGAGCGGGCGCACGCCCAGGAGCGGCACGATCTGGTGCTGCTGCCGTTCACCGCGTTGTGCCGGGCGCTGCCCTGGTTCCAGTGGGTGCGGGACGCGCACGCGCGGGTGGCGCTGCTGGTCGAGATGCGCGCCGACGACAAGGCCCGGGAGCTGCACGCGGACGCGCCGCTGGCGGGCGCGCTGCGGCGGTTCGCCGCCGCCGAGCACCGGGTGCAACCGGCGGGCACGCTCGGTCTCGGCGACCGCGATCTGGACGTACGGGTGCAGCGGCTGCTCGTCGCGGACCGCCCGCCGCGGGTGCTCGGCGCGATGGCGCTCGCCGTCGCGGGCACGCTCGTCTCCCTGCCGTTCGCCCTGTTCCTGAGCTGATCTCGCCCCCCCCTAAGGGACTTCTCCGGGTTCGCACACCCCTATAGGTAGTGAAGCTACGTGTAGGTTGACTACGACAAGAGAGTCGACCCATGGGAGGACGACAGTGGATCCGCTGCTCCTCGCCCGCCTCCAGTTCGCCACCACCACCTCGATCCATTTCCTGTTCGTGGCGGTCACGCTCGGCCTGGTCACGCTGCTGGTCGGGTTGCAGACGGCCGGCTTCCTCACCGGCAAACCGGTGTACGAGCGGCTGACCCGGTTCTGGGGCCAGCTCTACGTGATCAACTACGTGCTCGGCATCGCCACCGGCATCGTGATGGAGTTCCAGTTCGGGCTGAACTGGAGCGGGCTGTCGCGCTACGTCGGCAACGTGTTCGGGGCGCCGCTGGCCATCGAGACGCTGGTGGCGTTCTTCCTGGAGTCCACGTTCCTCGGCATGTGGATCTTCGGGTGGCACCGGCTGCGGCGCGGCGTACACCTGGCGCTGCTCTGGGGCGTGGCGATCACCGCGTACGCCTCGGCGTTCTGGATCATGGTGGCGAACGCCTGGCTGCAGAACCCGGTCGGGTACGAGGTCCGCGACGGCATCGCCCACCTCACCGACTTCGGCGCGCTGCTCACCAATCCCACGTTCGGCATGGCGTTCGGCCACGTGATCTCGGCGAGCCTGGTCACCGGCGGCCTGCTGATGGCCGCGGTGAGCGCGTGGCACCTGCTGCGGCGCACCAGCGACTACGCGCTGTTCCGCACCTCGCTGCGCCTCGGCCTGGTCACCGCGGCGCTAGCGGTCAGCACACTCCAGGGCTTCGGCTTCGCCCAGTTCGGCCCGGTCGCGCAGCTCCAGCCGACAAAGTTCGGCGGCGGGCCGGAGCGCGACGCGCTCGTCGCCGACTGGACCGCGCGGTTCGGCCCCGGCGACTGGGATCCGCCGGTGCTCTCCAACGTCGGCCTCGGCTTCATGATCCTGATCGGCTTCACGCTCGGCGCCCTCTGGCTCCTGCTGCCGCTGCTCTGGCGCGACTGGATCATCCGGTTGCGGTTCCCACTCTGGCTGATCCTGCTCGGCCTGCCGCTGCCGTTCGTGGCGATGCTGCTCGGCTGGATCGCCCGCGAGGTCGGCCGCCAGCCCTGGGCCGCGTACGGGCTGCTGCCCACCGCGCAGGCCGTCTCCCCGGTCTCGCCGGGGCTGATGCTCGCCTCGCTGATCGGGTTCAGCCTGCTGCTCGGCGCGCTCGCGGTGACCAACTGGACGCTGCTGGCCCGGCACGCCGCGCGCGGCGCGCACGACCCCGCCCTCGGCCGCCCGCCCGCGCCCGACACCGACCCCCACCACCAGCCAGTGCTCGTCTGAGGGAGCCCGCCGTGGAACTCGCCTGGTACGCCCTGCTCGGCCTCTTCTTCGCCACCTACCTCGTGCTCGGCGGCTACGACTACGGCGTCGGCTTGCTGCTGGCCCGGCGCGGCCCGGCGCCGGGCAGCCGGGCCACGCTCGCCGCGCTCGGGCCGTTCTTCCTCGGCAACGAGGTCTGGCTGGTGGCGGCCGTCGGCATCCTGTTCGGCGCGTTCCCCCGGCTGGAGGGCGAGCTGCTCTCCGGCTTCTACCCGGCGGTGCTCGCCGCGCTGGCCGGGGTGGTGCTGGTGACCGCCGGGGTGCAGTTGCGCAGCCGCCCGGTCTCCGGAACGGCGCGCGCCGGCTGGGACCGGGTGGTGGTGGTCGGCAGCGTGCTCGCCGCGCTGGGCTGGGGCGCGGTGCTCGGCGGGCTGCTCCAGGGCGTGCCGCTGAGCGCCGACGGGCACGTGGTCGGTGTCGGTCATCTCGCCACCCCGTTCGTCGCCGCCGCGGGGCTGGCCCTGCTGGCGCTGGTGGCGGTGCACGGTGCGACGTTCCTCACGCTCCGGCTGCCCTCCGCCGACGCCCCGGCGCTCGTCCGGCTCGCGACCGCCCTGATACCCGCCGCACTCGTCGCCGTCGGCGCGGCCACCGTCCTGGGCGTGCTCTCCGATCGGGTACGCGCCGCGGTGGCGCGCCCGGCTGTGGCCGTACTCCTGCCGTTGGCGCTCGTGGCCGCGCTGCTGACGGCCCGCGCGGCGCTGCGGCGGGGCCGGGCCGGTGTGGCCTTCGCCGCGACCGCGACGGCGCTGGCGCTGCCCGCGCCGCTGGTCGGGGCCGCGCTCTGGCCCCGGATCCTGGTCTCCACGGCCGACCCGGCAGCCTCGCTGACGGTGGCCGAGGCGGCCGCCGGCCGTCCGACGCTGGCACTGTTGGGATGGCTCGCGTTACCGCTCGTGCCGGCCCTACTAGGCTTTCAGGCGATGTGCTGGTGGGTGTTCCGGGGACGGATCGACGGCAGGGCACCGGTGTACTGGTGAACCGCCGCCCGTTCGACCCGCGTCTGCTGCGTCGGGTCCCCGCGGCCCGGCGCGACCTCGCCGTGCTCGCGGCGCTGGGCGGGCTGACCGCGCTGCTGGTGATCGCCCAGGCGACCGCGCTGGCGACGCTGCTGGCCACCGCGTTCGACGGGCGGCTGCACCGGCCGGCGCTGGCCGGTCTCGTGGCGGCGGTCGCCGGGCGGGCGCTGGTGAGCTGGGCGCAGGGCACAGTGGCGGCGCGGGCCGCCGCGACGGTCAAGGCTGCGCTGCGCGCCGACCTGCTGGGCGCGGTCGGCCGGCACGGTCCCACCTGGGTCGCCGGGCAGCGGGCCGGGCAGCTCGCCACGCTGGCCGGGCGCGGGCTGGACGCGCTGGACCCCTACTTCACCGGCTACCTGCCGCAGCTCGTGCTGAGCGTCACGGTGCCGGTGGCGGTGCTGGCCCGGATCGTGTTCGCCGACTGGAGCTCGGCGCTGATCATCGCGCTCACCATCCCGCTCATCCCGATCTTCGGCGCGCTGCTCGGCTGGCAGGCGCAGGCCGCCACCGAACGGCAGTGGCGCCGGTTGTCGCTGCTCGGCGGGCACTTCCTCGACATGGTGGCCGGGCTGCCCACGCTGCGCGCGTTCGGCCGGTCCAAGGGGCAGGTCGACGTGGTACGCCGGATGGCCGACGGCCACCGCCAGGCCACCATGAAGACGCTGCGCATCGCGTTCCTGTCCGCGCTGGTGCTGGAACTGGTCGCCACGCTCTCCGTCGCGCTCGTCGCGGTGCCGGTCGGCATCCGGCTGCTCGGCGGCGGCCTCACGCTCTCCACCGCGCTGCTGGTGCTGCTGCTCACCCCGGAGGCGTACCTGCCGTTGCGTGCGGCGGGCAGCCGGTTCCACGCCAGCATGGAAGGGCTCACCGCGCTGGACGAGGCGCTGACGCTCTCCGCCACCGACGCGCCCGCCACCACCGAACCCCGCCGTCCCACGCCGGGCGGCCGGGGCGAGATCCGCTTCGAGGGCGTGAGCGTCGCGTACGACCGGACCACAGCGCTGCGCGACGTCACGCTGACCATCCGGCCCGGCGACCGGATCGCCGTCATCGGGCCCAGCGGCGCGGGCAAGAGCACGCTGCTAAACCTGCTGCTCGGTTTCGTCGCACCGACCTCCGGCCGGGTCACCGTCGACGGCGTGGACCTGGCCGGAGTCGACCTGGACGCCTGGCGGCGCGAACTGGCGTGGGTGCCGCAGCGGGCGCACCTGTTCGCCGGGTCGCTCGCCGACAACATCCGCCTCGGCGCGCCGGACACCCCGGACGACGTGCTCGCCGCCGCGGTCGCCGACGCCGCGCTGGACGAGGTGGTCGACGCCCTGCCCGACGGGCTGGACACCCGCCTCGGTGAACGCGGCCACGGCCTGTCCAGCGGTCAGCGGCAGCGGGTCGCGCTCGCCCGCGCGTTCCTGCGGGACGCGCCGATCGTGCTGCTCGACGAGCCGACCGCGCGGCTCGACAGCGCCAGCGAGGCGGTCGTGCTGGACGCCACCCGGCGGCTGGTCGCCGGACGTACCGCGCTGCTCGTCGCGCACCGGCCCGCGCTGCTCGCCGACGCCGACCGGATCCTGCGCGTCGAGGACGGCCGGGTCACCGAACTGCACCCGACCGCCACCGGGCCGGGAGTGGCCCGGTGATCCCCGGCGCGGAACGGGCGGTGCTGCGCCTGGCCCGGCCGTACCTGAGCCGGCTGCTCGGCGCCGGGCTGCTCGCCGCCGCCACCGAGTTCGCCGGCCTGGCGCTGATGGCCACCGCCACCTGGCTGCTGATGAGCGCGGCGGGCCGCCCGCCGCTGGACCGGCTGACGGTGGCCATCGTCGCGGTCCGGGCGCTGGCGGTCAGCCGGGGCGTGCTGCGGTACACCGAACGGCTCGCCGGGCACGACGCCGTGCTCCGCATGATCACCGACGTACGGGCCCGGGTGTTCGCCACGCTCGCCGCCCGGCGCGACGCCGGCCGGCGTACCGGGGACGCGCTGAGCCGGCTGGTGTCGGACGTGGAGGCGGCCCAGGACCTGCTCCTGCGCGTGCTTGTGCCGGGCGCGGCCGCGGCGGTGGTCAGCGTGCTCGCGGTCGGCGTCGCCGCGCTGATCTCACCGCCGGCCGCCGGTGTGCTCGCGATCGGCCTGCTGGTGGCCGGCGCGGCGCTGCCCGCGCTGGCCACCCGACTCACCCGCCGCGCCGCCGACGAGGTCGCCCCGCTGCGCGGCGCGCTCGCGGTGGACGCGGTCGACCTCACCCACGGCGCCGCCGACCTGGCCGCGTTCGGGGCCACCGGCGCCGCGCTCGCCGCCGCCGAGAACCGGGGCGCGCGGCTGGCGAAGCTGGAACGCCGGCTCGCCGCTACCGGCTTCGCGGTGGACGCGACGGGCGTACTCGTGGGTGGCCTCACCGCCGCCGCGGTGGTGGCCGTCGCGCTGCGGGCCGGGGTCGGCGGGGTGCTCGTCGGCGTCCTCGCGGTCGGGTCGCTCGCCGCCGTGGAGGTGGCGCTCGCGCTGGTCGCGGCGGCCCGCCAGCGCGCCCAGCTCCGGACCGGGCTGGCCCGGGTGGCCGACATGCTCACCGAACCCGACACGACGCCGCCGGCGAGCGCGCCGGAGCCCGCGATCGACGGGCACGACGTACGGTTCGCCGACGTGACGGTCCGCTACCGGACCGGGGCCGCCCCCGCGCTGGCCGATTTCGACCTCGACCTGCCGGCCGGTCGGCGGGTGGCGGTGGTCGGGCCGAGCGGCGCCGGCAAGAGCACGCTCGCCGCCGTGCTCACCGGCGCGGTACGCCCCGACACCGGCCGGGTCACCGTCGGCGGCGTGCCGGTGGCCGGGATCCCGGACGAGCACCTGCCCCGGGTGGTCGGCGGCCTGCTCGCCGAGGCGTACGTCTTCCACGCCACGGTCAAGGAGAACCTGCTCCTCGGCCGTCCGGACGCCACCGAGGCGGACCTGGTCGCCGCGACCCGGGCGGCCGGCCTGCTCGACTGGGTACGCGAACAGCCCGACGGCTGGGACACAGTGGTCGGCGAGCAGGGCGGGCAGCTCTCCGGCGGGCAGCGGCAGCGCCTCGCGCTGGCCCGCGCGCTGCTGGCCGCCCCGCCGGTGCTGGTGCTCGACGAGCCGACCGAAGGGCTCGACCCGTCCGCCGCCGACGCGGTGCTGGACTCCACGCTCGCCGCCACCCCGGCCGGGCACTCGGTGCTGCTGATCAGCCACCGGCTCAGCGGCCTGGCCGGGCTGGACGAGATCGTGGTGCTCGACGGCGGCCGGGTGGTACAGCGCGGCCGGCACGACGAACTGGTGGCGCGTCCGGGCTGGTACCGGGAGCAGTGGCTGCGGCAGCAGACGGCCGAACGCGGCTACCTGGCGGTCACGCCGTAGCGCGCACTGAATCCGATCGGGGTTTTCCCTGACGCGGTAGCCCGTCCCCCGATGGCAGGCTTGTGCGCATGCGGGTCCATGACGAGGCGGTGGTCGACCGCCGGCTGCGCGAGCTGTCCGGACGGTTGTACGGGCCGGACCGGCTCAAGGCCGACCTGCTGACCGAGACGCGGCACGCGCTGGAGGACGCCGTCGAGGCGTACCGGGAGGAGGGCCTGCCGCGCGCGGAGGCGGAGCGGCGGGCGGTCGCCGAGTTCGGCAGCGACCGGCAGCTCGTGCCAGAGTTCCAGGCCGAGCTGGCCACCGGCGCGCTGCGCGGGCTGGCGCTGCGCACGCTCCTGATCTCGGTGGTGCTGATCGCCGCCGGTGACCTGACCTGGCAGGGGTCGAGCTGGAGCGGCGGTCCCCCGCCGCCGGCGAGCTACCTGCTGCTCTCCGCCGGGCTGAACGTCATCTGGGGCGTGATCGCCGCGCTGGCGCTGGCCGCGTTGCTCGTCGGCCCGCTCACCGCCCGGTGGGGGTCGCCCCGGCTCGTCCGTCCGGCCCGGCTGATCGGTTTCGGTCTGACCGGCGCCCTGGCGCTCGGCGTGACCGCCGGCGGCGCGCTGTTCGGCTGGTCGGTCGGGCTGTGGGACGCCGCGCTCACCTGGCCCCCGATGATCATCGGGGCGACGGTGGTGTCCGCGGCCTGGTTCGCACTGGTCCGGGCCGCCCGCTGCTGGGTGCTCGCCGAGCGGCGGTTGGCCGGCTGAGCCGGTCGGCCGCCCGAGCGGCCGGCCCACCGGTCCGGCCGGCGGGGTTCAGGCCGGGGCCGTGGGCGGCTCGTCCGCCCCGAGGAACCGGCCGACGGTGGCGCTGAACTCGCGCCAGCCGGCCCGCTCCCCCACCAGCGCCCGGCCACCGGCCTCGGTCAGCTCATAGGTGCGGCGCTCCCGGCCGTTGACTGTGCTCCACGTGCTCGCCACCAGCCCGGCCCGCTCCAGCCGGCGCAGCGCCGGATAGATGGTGCCGGTGGGCAGATCCAGCGTCCCGCCGCTGCGGGCACGCAACGCCTCGATGATCGCGTAGCCGTGTCGCGGGCCCTGTTCCAGCACGGCGAGCAGCAGCGCGTCGAGGTGTCCGTGCAGCGCCTGCGCCTTCATGCGTAGCAACGCTACTTGTCGATCCTCCGGAACGCCAAGGGGTGCGGCTCCCGGCCGCAACGGTTCGCCCACTAGGGTATGTGCGCAGAGTCACTCGGCGGCGCGACGCCGCCGGGTGGGCAACCGAACGCACACGGAGGTCAGCGTGGCCCGCCAGTCGCCCCAACGGCCCGACGCCGACGAGCCCGAGCTCGACGACACCGACGCGCCCGCCGCAGCCGACGAGGTCGAGGCGGACCGCCCGCCGGCGGACCGCGCGCTCTGGGACGAGGTGCGGATCGACCCGGTGGAGATCGCGCTGCCCGCCGGCACCGGCTTCACGCTGCGGGCGTACCGGCCGGCGCGCGAGCTGACCCCGACCGACGTCGCCGAGCGCGACCAGGACGACCCCTTCCTGGCCCGCCGCCAGGTCGTCGAGACCGAGGACGACGAGGAGGTGGTGATCCTCGACGAGGAGTTCGCCGCCCTCTCCGCCGAGGAGGACGACGAGGACGACGACAAGGCCGAGAAGGCCGCCAAGGGGCGCCGCAAGGGCGAGGCGGACGACGACGCGACCGAGGACAAGACCGAGTCCGAGGACGAAGAGGACGACGACGAGGACGAGGACGCCGCGGGCGACGAGGAGGTGCCGGTCTTCCTCACCCACAAGGGCCGGCTCCTGCTGTTCAAGACCCCGGAGTCATTGGTCTCTTTCATCCGTTCCGGCGCGCCCAACGACCTGTCCCAACTGGACAGCTGGAATGAATTGTCCGAACGGCTGGAACCGGCCGACATCGCCCCGCTGGACGAGGACACCTACGAACTCGACCTGGTGGTGGAGAACCTGCGCGGCGGCCACGACGCATGGGACCACGAGCTACTCATCGAAGCTGGTGAGATCGCCCGTGACCTGGCGTACGCGCTGCGGCTACCGGCCGTGCTGGACATGCTCTCCGCCGGCTCGAGCCTGGACGATCTGGACGAGGCGCTGCGGGCTTCCGTCAACGGCGGAATCGGTGGTTTCCTGGGTCGGCGCCGGCTGAAGAAAATCGGGGCACAAACCGCAAGTTTGGGTTGGCGCACCATTGTCGGCAAGATCTCTGCGGTTGTGGACTGGCGCGACTGACCCGGAGCGGGGAGCATCAGTCTCTGGCAGAGCAAGACCTGTGTCCCGGGAGGAGGACGACGCCGTGGCGCTCGTGCGCGTGTACTGCGGTCTGGCCTCGGCAGATCCGGCCGACCGAACGGCTTCGGCCGGAACGACGCTGACGTCCGCTGTGGTCGACGACGCAGGCCGTCTGCTGCACGTCTGTGAGATCGCCGACGAGGCCGCCGGGTACGCCCAGCTGGTCGCGCTGCTGGTGGAGCGGTCCGGCGGTCCGAGCGGCGCGGCCATCGCCGCGGACAGCGACGACCACATCGTCACCTCGCTGCTGAGCGCCGCCGGCCGTCCGCTGGCGATCGCCGACGACGACTCGGTCGACGACTTCGCCGAGCGCTTCGCCGACGACGACTCCCTGGAGGAGATGCAGTCCCCGCCCGCCGAGCGCCGCGCGGTCGGGCTGGCCCGCGCGCTGCAGGCCGGCGCGCTCTCCGCGGTGACCCTCCCGGCGCCGCGTGAGCTAGCCGGATACACGCAGGTCCTGGCCGCGCACGCGGCGCTGGCGAGCGGCCGGCACTCGGCCGCGGTGACGCTGCGCGAGGTGCTCCGCGAGCTCTACCCGGCCGCGCTGCGCGCGTATCCGGACCCGGCGGACCGGGTCGCCCTCGCGGTTCTCGACGCGCTGCCCGAGCCGGGGATGCTCACCGGTTCCGCGGCCCGTGGCCGCGACGGCGGGCTGACCGCCGACGCGGTGGTCGCGCAGCTGGCCGCCGAGGGTCTGGCGGACGCGGGCGACATCTCCGACGCGGTGACTGCGCTGCGGGTCGCCATCTCCGAGACACCCCGGCGGGCCACCGTCAACCGGACGCTCACCGCCGCCGTCGCCGAGACGGTACGGCAGGCGGTCGCCTCGGTCCGGACCTGTGACGCCGGATGCGACGCGCTCGTGGGCGCGCTCGCCGAACGCACCGCTCCCGCGCCCGCCACCGGCCGCCGGGCCGCCGCCCGACGCGGTGAGCAGGTCGACGAGCTGGCCCCGGCCACCGACCTGCGCGCGGTGCGGCCGGTCCAGCCGGAGCCGGCCGCCGAGCCGGCACACCGTGGTCGTCCCGAGCCGGCCGGCGCACCCGAGCCGGCCGGACGGCGCAGCCGCCCGGAGCCGATTCCCGGCGGGCGCCGCGGCCGGCCCGAGCCGGTCTCCGGCCCGGCCGCCACGACGACGCCCCGGCCGCTCGCCCCGCCACCCGTCGCTCCCGCCCCGGTCACGCCTCCGCCGGTCGCTCCGGCCCCGGTGACTCCCGTGGCTCCGGCTGCCTCGCTGGGCCGTCCGGCCTCCGCGCCGCCGTCCCGGCCCGAGCCGACCGGCGCGCCGCTGCCGTCGCGGGTGGACGGACCCACCAACCGGCCCATCTCCGCGCCGCCTCCGCCGCCGCCCGGCATCACCCCGATCGCCCCGTCGCCGCGCGGCGCCGTGCCGCCGGCCGAGGCCGGCGAGCCGTTCCGGCCGACGCTGACCACCGCGGCGATCAACAAGGCGCGGGCGGAGCGGCAGCGCACCGTCATCCCGCCCCGCCCGAAGACCAATCCGCACCAGGAACCGCCGACCGGCGGGTTCAGCGCCACCGACCTGAGCATCCCGGTGCCGGCCCCGCGCCCGCCGGCGCCGGAGGCAGCCCCGCCGGGTTCCCGGGCGAACTGGCCGCTCGTGAACAACGAGGACGACACCGCCCGGGAGCGGGAGGGCACCACCTACCCGTACGGACGGGGCGTGGACGCGCCGAGCGACCCGGGCCGGGTCACGCCGCCGTGGCTCGCCGACGACCTTCCGCAGGAGCCGCCGATGCTGCGGCTGGTGGAGCCTCCGCCGCTGGCCGACCGGGCGCTGCGCGACGAGATGAGCCGGCAGGCCGATCCCGGGCTGGACACGCCGCCGTTGCGCCTCGTCGACCAGGGCGACCCGGGCCGCGTGCCCATGACCGCCCCGCCCGAGCGGCGTCCGGCGCCGAAGGAGCACCGCCCGCCGCCGGTCTCCGACGACGGCGACGGTGACCTGCTGATCTTCGCGCAGGCCAAGTCCGCCTGGTTCGTCGGGCACGGGGACGAGGCCGACCTGGAGTGGTCCAGCACCGCTGACACCGGCTGGCAGGCGGCCGAACAGGCCGCCCGCCCGTCCGTCGGCGCGGAGACCAAGGCCGGCCTGCCGAAGCGGGTGCCGCAGGCCAACCTGGTGCCGGGCTCCCCGCTGCGCGAGGAGCGTCCCCTGCGGATCGTCCGGAACGCGGCGAGCCTGGCCGAGAACACCACCGGATACTTCCGGGGCTGGCGGCGTGGCCAGGAGATCGGCGGCTTCGCCGTGGGCGGCCGTCCGGGCCGTGAGGCGGCCGGCGGCTGGGACTTCACCCGCGACACCGGGGACCGCGAGGACGACCGGGAGTACGAGTACCGCTCGGCCGGTTACCGCTCCTGATCAGAGTCCGCCAGGCCCACGAGTGGGGTGTTTCATCCCACACCTGGGCGATTTGACGCTGAGCTGGACCGGCCGGGAACATACCCGGCGGACCAGCGGCGGCGCCTGTTCGCCGGGGTGGGAAGGCGATTCCAATGGCGACACCGGCGTTCGACTCCACTGTGCTCACCCGGCGGGGCGTCCTCGCCGCCGCGGCCGGGAGCGTGCTGCTGGCAGGCTGCGCGCCGCAGGGCCAGCGGCCGGAGGACGGCCCGTCCAGCAGCGCGCCGAGCGACCAGGATCTGATCGTCGGGGCGAGCCTGGAGCTGACCGGCGCGGGGTCGGTGCTCGGCGTCGCCCAGCGGCAGGCCCTGCAGCTCACCGCCGACTCGCTCAACCGCACCGGCCTCCCGGTCGGGAACCTGGTCCGGTCGGTCCGGCTCCAGATCCTGGACAACGGCAGCAATCCTGAGGTCGCGGCCCGCCACGCCGCCGAGCTGACCCGGGCCGGGGCGCAGGCCCTGATCGGCGGCGTGCTCGGCGAGACCTCCGTGGCCCTGGCGACGGCCGCCCAGCAGGTCAAGACGCCCTTCCTTTCGCTCGGTTACGGTGACCGCATCGTGCTGCCGCTCGACGAGCGCACGTTCACCTACAAGCTCACGCCGGACGCCGTGGACATGGCACGCCGCCTGGTGGAGCTGTTCGAGTCCATGAAGGTCCGGAAGGTGTCCCTGCTGGCCGCCGACGGGCTGCACGGCGACTCGGGTGTGCGGGCGATGCGGGAGGCCCTCGCGGACAGCAGCACCGACCTGGCCCGCACGGTGCGCCTGCCGGCGACCGGCCGGCGCTTCCGTGCCGCCGCCGAGCGCGTCGCGGGTGGCGAGCGGGACGGCGTTGTCGTCTGGGCCACCGCGCCGGACTCCGGCGCCGCGGCACGGGAGCTGCGCGCCGCCGGGCACCGCGGCCCGATCTTCTTCGACGCCGGCGCGGTCGCCGACGACACCGTGCAGGGGGCCAACGCCGCCGCCGTGGAGGGCGCATACGCCGTGCACCCGGCCTGCCTGGACATCTCCGCGGTGACCGCCACCACCACGGCGCAGCTGGCCCGGCGGGACTTCGCCACCCGCTACACCCAGCGGCACGGCGGCAGCCCCGGCTTCGCCCCGTACGCCTCGGACGCCCTCCAGCTCCTCGCGTGGTCGGCGCGGATGGCGACAAGCCTGGACCGGGGCCGCCTGCGGGCGCTGCTCCAGGCGCAGGCGGTCCAGGGCATCGCGGGCGGGTACGCGTTCACCGCCGCGCGGCACGGTGGCATGGAACCCGACTCGCTCGCCGTCTACCAGGTCTACCGGGGCGGCTGGACGCGTCTCGGCTGACCCGGAGCGCCGCCCGGCGATTCCTTCCTGGAGGTCACCGGGCGACCGCGTACCGTGTCCGTCCCCGGACGGCAAGAAGCGCCCGGTGGCCTCAGGCCGCCGGGCGCTTCCGCGCGTCGGTCAGGCGGGTGCGACGGCCCGCGAGCGCCGCATGGTGAGCACGTACTCGACCAGCGAGATCAGCACGTGCTTCGTGGACTCCCGGTTACGGGCGTCGCACGGCACCACCGGCACGTCGCGGGAGATCGCCAGCGCGTCCCGGACGTCCTGCGGATCGTGGTACTGCATGCCGTCGAAGCAGTTGATGGCCACCAGGTACGGCAGCCGCCGGTGCTCGAAGAAGTCGATGGCGGCGAAGCAGTCGGCGAGCCGCCGGGTGTCGACCAGCACCACAGCGCCGATCGCACCCCGGACCAACTCGTCCCACATGAACCAGAACCGCGTCTGACCCGGCGTACCGAACAGGTACAGGATCAGATCCCGGTCGATCGAGATACGACCGAAGTCCATCGCCACCGTGGTCGTCGTCTTGCCCGGCACCTGCCGGGTGTCGTCGACGCCGACACCGGCGGAGGTCATGATCGCCTCGGTGGTCAGCGGCGTGATCTCGGAGACCGAGCCGACCAGCGTCGTCTTGCCGACGCCGAACCCACCGGCGATAACGATCTTCGCCGACGTCACTCGGCCGCTCGGGGCCGGCGGCCGGTGCGACATGTCAGAGCCTGCGAAGTCCACTCAGCACCCTCTCCAGCAGTTCAGTGCCCACCGCGTCGTCGGAGTCGTCCAAAATGGTCGGCTCGTGGACCGCGACCAGGCCGTCCGTCGCCATGTCGGCGATGAGCACCCGGGCCACGCCGAGCGGAAGCTGCATCCGCGCCGCGATTTCGGCGAGCGACTGCACACGTCCGTCACACAACGCGGCGATGTACTGGTGTTCACGACCGTGGCCACCATTGCCAGTGGCAACCGCTCGGCCGCGCACCGTCGTCTCGACGAGCGCCTCCAGGGCGATGTCGAGCCGGGGACGGGTACGACCACGGGTGACGGCGTACGGCCGGACCAATGCGCCGGTCGGCTCGTCACGATCCGCCATGTCGCCGCTCACCTCCCTCGTACCCGGCACCGGCTCGCCCCGGTGACATCCGTCGCTGTCGTTGTTGTTCCCGCACCTGACCCACCGGCCAGCGCGTCATTCAGCCCATCATCCCCACAGCCGTGCGCGGCTGCGGCGTCAGGGCATCGCCCACCCGGTCCACGAGCAGGGCCATCTCGTACCCGACCTGACCCACGTCGCAGCTCCGCGCCGCCAGCACCGCGAACGACGAACCGTCGGAGATGGACATCAGGAACAGGAATCCGTTGTCCATCTCGACGACTGTCTGCAACACCGCTCCGCCCTCGAAGCAGCGGGCCGCGCCCTGGGTCAGGCTGACCAGACCGGACGCGATCGCGGCGAGCTGGTCGGCGCGGTCCCGCGGAAGGTCACGGGACGAGGCGAGAAGCAGGCCGTCGGCCGAGACCGCGACCGCGTGCGCCACACCGGGCACCCGGTCGGCGAAGTTGGCGAGCAGCCATCCGAGATCCTGCGTAGTAGTCATCCTTGTTGCTCCTTCTGCCCGCTCCCGGCCACCGGGCCTGAGCCAGACTGCGAGGACTGCTGCCCGCCCGGAGTGCCCTCCGGGCCGGTCGTGTTGCTGTCGGTGTTACGCCCGCGCTGCACGCCCCGATGGTAGGCCGACAGCAGGCCCCGGACGCCTTCCGGCGTCCGCCGCTGCACCGAGGCAGAAGGCTTGTCGATGCTGCCGGGCACGAGCTGCGCCATCGGCTTCCGCTTCGGCAGGCCCTTCTGGGTGGTCTCCGCGACCGGCACCTCGGTGGCCGCCGAGGCGGCGCGCCAGCCGTCGTCGGCCGCGGTCTGCCAGGGCGAGGACTGCGGCGACGCGGTCGGCTGCCGGGTGGGCAGCCCTCCGCCGTACGCGGGACGGGTGTTCCCGTTCGCCGCGCCGTTGTCACGCGGTGCTCCGCCGGCCGTCGGAGTGTGTGCCATCGGTGCGTTACCTGTCGTTGCGGGTGTCGGCTGCGGCACGGGCCGGCCGGCGGTGTCCACCTTGGCGAACTGCTGGGTGGCGTCGCCGCCGTTCGTCGTCGGGGCCGGGGCCGCCGCCTCCTCGTGGGGCCCGGGCCGGCGGGTACGGAACCACGCCGACTCGAGCTCCCGGAAGATCGGCAGCTCCATCGTCTCGTCGGCGTACCGCTGGCGGTTGCCCTGCTGCTGCGCTGCCGGGCCCGGTCGCGCCGCCGGGGCGGCAGCCGGCCGGTTGGTCGCCGGGGTGGTAGCCGGCTGGTTCGTCGCCGGGCCGGCGGCCGACGGCTGGCCGGTCGCGGGCTGCGCGGTGGCCGGCATCTCCGTGCGCGGCACCCGGGGCAGCTCGGTGGTCATGTCCATGCCGCTGGTGGGCCGTTCCGGCGCCGCGGGGGCCGGGGCCGGAGTGACCGGCGGCCAGACCGGCGGCGCACCGACGCCCGGCCCGGGCGTCACCGGTCGCGCCGGCAGCTGGTTCGCCGGCGGCGCGGAGACCTGGTAACCGGCGGCCGGCTGGCCGGAGACCGGCGCGGCCGACGTGGGCTGCCCGGAGACCGGCGTGGCGGAGACCGGACGGCCCGTGTACGGGTCGCCGGAGACCGGCGCCGCGGAGACCGGACGGCCGGAGAACGGGTCGCCGGAGACCGGAGCGGCCGAGACCGGACGGTACGGCAGCGGGTTGCCGGCGGCCGGGGCGCCGGAGACCGGCGGCAGCGGCGGCGCCGACACCGGCGGGACCGGCGGCGCGGAGACCGGCGGCGGGCTGTAGGGCCGCGCCTCGGGGCTGCTCGGCAGCTGGCGCGGGATCGCCGGCTGCTGGCCGCTGGTGCCCGGGTCGCCCTCGGCCGGGTTGCGCCGCTGGGGCAGCGGCTCGAATCCGGAGCCGGACGAGGGCCGGGAGCCGAACCCGCCGTCCCCGTCGCCCGGGTTGGCGCCGGTCAGGTCGGACCAGGCCGGCATGGCGCGAGCGCCACCGGCGTTCGCCGGGGTGCCCGAGCCGTTGCGCGGCGCCGGGTCGAAGGCGCGTCCGCCGAGCGTGACCTGGTTGCCGGAGGCGCCCGGGTGCGGGGCCGGCGGCAGGCTCTGCGGGTTGTTGTTGCCGAAAGCGGCCAGGGCGCCGAAGGCGGGCGTCGGTCCGCTCTGCTGCGGGGCGGCGGGCGGCAGGGCCGGCGCGCCCGGACCACGGCCGGCCAGGGCACGCGGCACCAGGACCGTGGTGGGCAGCGTCACGTCGGCGACGGTGCCCCGGTCGGTGCCCGGTCGCAGCTCGACCCGGACGCCGTGGCGGGCGGCCAGCCGCGCCACCACGACCAGACCCATCATCCGGGAGACCGCGACGTCCACCTGCGGCGGCGTGGCCAGCCGCTCGTTGAGGTCACGGAGCTGCTCCGGGCTGATGCCGATGCCCCGGTCCTCCACGTAGAGGGAGGCACGGTCGCCGACCCGGCGGGCCTCCACCATGACCTGGGAGTCGGGCGGGGAGAACGCGGTCGCGTTGTCGAACAGCTCGGCGACCAGGTGCACGAGGTCGTTCACCGCGTGGGCGGCGACCTCGATGTCCCGGTCGATCACCCCGAACTCGATCCGGGTGTAGTGCTCGACCTCGGACTGGGCGGCGCGGAGCACGTCGATCAGGGCGGCGGGCTCGCGCTGCACACGCGTGGAGTCCGCGCCGGCGAGCACCAGCAGGTTCTCGTCGTTGCGGCGCATCCGGGTGGCGAGGTGGTCGAGCTGGAACAGCTCGGCCAGCCGGTCCGGGTCCTCCTCGCCGCGCTCCAGCCGGTCGAGGTGGCCGATCAGCCGGTCGACCAGGATCTGCGAGCGGCGGGCCAGGTTGACGAACATGGTCGCGACGGACGCCCGCAGGGCGGCCTGCTCGGCGGCGGTCCGGACGGCCTCCAGGTGGACGGCGTTGAACGCCTCGGTCACCTGGCCGAACTCGTCCTTGCTGCGCACCGGCAGCGGCTCGGCGATCTGGTTGGCCAGCTGCACCGGGGTGAGCTGGCCGGTCACCTGCGGGTCACGCAGCCGGGCGACGGCCTGCGGCAGCCCGTACTGGGCCACCGCCAGGGCGCCCTGGCGCAGGTCGCGCAGCGAGCGGGCCATCGAGCGGGCGACCAGGTACGCGAACAGGATGGCCAGCAGCAGCATGGTGAGCAGCAGGCCGGTCTCCAGGAACACCTGGCGCTGGGTGTCCGAGCGCAGCGCGTCGGCCTGCCGGACCACGTTGCCGTCGAGGCGGGACTCCACCGTCCGCATCAGCTTCGCGTTGGCGACCATGGCCTGGTCCCACTGGTCCGCGCCGAACTGGGCGTTCTCCATCGAGCCGCTGTTGTTGCCCGAGATGAAACTCGTGTAGAGCTCCGCCCGGCGCAGGTCCGGCCCGGAGACGGTCTGGTCGTAGAACAGCTTGTCCGGGTCGGTGGCTACCGCCTGGAACGTCGCGAACGCCTGCGACTGGCCGGTGCCGCTGGCGATGAACTGCTCGCGCAGCGCGGGGGTGTACTGGTTCTGGGTGATCGCCTGGTGGACGACCACGCGGCGCTGGGTCAGGAATTCCTTCTGCCGGGCGACAGCGGCCGCCGCGCGCATCCGGTCACTCAGGTCGTTGTCGCCGGCGAGCTGGGTGGCGGAGTCGCGGATCGCGAGCAAGTCCTCGATCAGCTGCCGGTAGGTCAGGTCGGCGTCATTGATCTTGAGCTTGCCGTTCAGCACCTGGCTGCGCGTCGCCGGGAGGTCCTTCAGCTGGGTGTCGATCGCGTCCAGCAGCCCGACGAAGTTGCGCGGCAGGTCGTCGATCTCGCCACGCTGCCGCAGGTACGGCGACTTCGCCTGGTCCACCCGCTGGTTGGCCCGGTTGTAGCCCTCCTGGTACTGCGCCCGGGTCTGGAACTCCTTCGCGCCGAGGAAGAGCACGGCGCCGACCCGCTCGTCCTGCACCGTGTCGATCAGGTCACCCGAGTAGCCGATCAGATTGGCCAGGTCCCCCGCACGGTTGGCATTGTTGAGCGTCTCCAGGTGGTCGACCAGACCACTGGTGCCCACCACGACCGTGGCGATGGTCGGCACGATCATGATCAGACCGAGCTTGGACCAGATCGGCATGTCGCGCAGCCGACTCATCGGCCGGCGCAGCCGCGACAGGAAGGAGCCCGCCGTCGTTGGCCGTTTGCTCACGTCACCGCCCTCGCATTACCGCGCCCGACGTCACCTGAGGGCAACGCCGAGCGACCGACCCGGCGGGTCGGACCTCCGAGATTCCATCACGCCGCCCCGCAAAGAGAAAGACCAGGTTGTCCCTCACCGGAGGTGTGATGAGATGTTGATGCAATTTGATAGCTATCCGTCTGGCCGGAGTCACTGAAGGTAATGGAACACCCGCATCGCGTTGTCCTGCTCGCTGGCCCCTCCGGGTCAGGAAAGTCATACATAGCGCAGCGAACCGGACTTCCGGTGCTCTGCCTGGACGACTTCTACAAGGACGGCGACGACCCTACGTGTCCGCGTCGGAACGGACAGGTGGATTGGGAGTCCCCACTGTCCTGGGATGCGGACATGGCGGTGCAAACAATCACCCGACTGGCTCGGGAGGGCAAGGCCGAAGTGCCGGTTTATGCGATCGGCGCGGACCGCAGGGTGGCCACCCGGCCATTCGACATCGACGGATCGCCAATCTTTGTCGCCGAGGGGATCTTCGCCGCCGAGATCGTGGCCGAGTGCCGCCGGCAGGGCGTGCTCGCCGGCGCGTACGCGCTGCGCCGCCCACGCGGCGCGACGTTCCTGCGCCGCCTCGCCCGGGACCTCGCCGAGCAGCGCAAGGCGCCCCGGGTGCTGCTCCGGCGCGGGGTCGCGCTGCTGCGTGCCGAGCCGGCCGTGCTGCGCCGGCAGACCGGGCTCGGTGCCGAGGCGGCCCGGGCCGGTCAGGTGCTGCGCGGGGTGGCCGCACTGCTCTCCGGCCACCCCCGCCAGTCGTGATCAGCCGATCAGCTCGGCGTACGCCGGCTTGATCACCTCGTCGATGATCCGCAGCCGCTCGTCGAACGGGATGAACGCGCTCTTCATCGCGTTGATGGTGAACCACTGGAGTTCCTTCCAGCCGTAGCCGAAGGCCTCCACCAGCAGCGCCATCTCCCGCGACATCGAGGTGCCGCTCATCAGCCGGTTGTCGGTGTTCACAGTCACCCGGAACCGCAGGTCGCGCAGCAGCCCGATCGGGTGGTCGGCGATCGAGGCCGCGGCACCGGTCTGCACGTTCGACGACGGGCACAGCTCCAGCGGGATGCGCTTGTCCCGCACGTACGCGGCCAGCCGGCCCAGCACCGGCGGGTTGCCGGGGGTGATGTCGTCGACGATGCGTACGCCGTGGCCGAGCCGGTCGGCGCCGCACCACTGGATCGCCTGCCAGATGGACGGCAGGCCGAACGCCTCACCGGCGTGGATGGTGAAGTGGAAGTTCTCCCGCTGGAGGTACTCGAACGCGTCCAGGTGCCGGGTGGGCGGGAAGCCCGCCTCGGCGCCGGCGATGTCGAAGCCGACCACCCCGGTGTCGCGGTGCCGCACGGCCAGCTCGGCGATCTCCTGCGACCGGGCGGCGTGCCGCATCGCGGTGAGCAGCGTGCCGATCCGGATCGGGGTGCCCGCCTCGGCGGCCAGCGCGCTGCCCTCCCGGAACCCGGTGACCACCGCGTCGACCACCTCGTCCAGCGTCAGGTTCTGCTCCAGGTGCTGTTCCGGGGCGAACCGCACCTCGGCGTAGACCACGCCGTCGGCGGCCAGGTCCAGCGCGCACTCGCGGGCGACCCGGCGCAACGCGCCGGCGGTCTGCATGACCGCCACCGTGTGCGCGAACGTCTCCAGGTAGCGCTCCAGCGAGCCGGAGTTCGCCGCCTCGGTGAACCAGACACCGAGCGCCGCCGGGTCGGTGGTGGGCAGTTCGTGGCCGACCTCGGCGGCCAGCTCGACGATCGTCGCGGGCCGCAGGCCGCCGTCGAGGTGATCGTGCAGCAGCGCCTTCGGGACCTTGACGATGTCCTCGTACGAGATTGCGACCATGCTCCGACCCTAGTCACCCCCGGTACGGGCGCGACGGTGGACCGGGCCGGTTCAGGGCCGCCAGCCGTACACCCGCTCCACCGCCAGCCGCAGGACCACCCGCCCGTCGGCCACCATGGCGGCCCGGTACTCGGCCCAGTCCGGGTGCTCGCCGCGGATGCGCCGGTACACCTCGACCAGCTCGTCGACCGTCGCGTCGTCGATGGCGGCGGCCGGCGGGGTGAGCGTCACGGTGCCCTCGGCCACCGCGTACGCCCCGCCGTCGGCGGTGGCCACGTGGAAGCTGGCCCGGGGATCGCGGCGCAGGTTGCGCACCTTCGCCCGGCCGTCGGTGGTGGAGCAGCGGATCAGGCCGGGCTCGGCCAGGTAGTCGAGGTTGGACAGCTGGGGCCGGCCGTCGCGGCGCAGGGTGACGAGCACCCCGCGCCCGCGCTCGCCGAACAGCTCCCACAGCCGGGCGCTCATGCGGTCACCCGCAGCGGGGCGAGCGCGGCGGCCAGCCGGGCGAGCTGATCCAGCATGAGCGCGGCGGCCTCCTCACGGCCAGGGTCGGGTCGCAGCTCGCCCGACTCGTCCAGCGACTGCCGGAGGAAGACGACCACCTGGTCGTTGACCGGGGTCATGTTCAGCGTCGTCACCACCTGCTTGATCATCTGCACCGCGCGCAGGCCCCCGGAGGTCATGCCGTAGCTGACGAAGCCCACCGGCTTGTGCTGCCACTCGTGGTAGAGGTAGTCGATCGCGTTCTTCAGCGGCGCGCTGAAGCCGTAGTTGTACTCCGGCATCACCAGCACGAAGGCGTCCCCGGCGTCGATCTCGGCGCTCCAGGCGCGGGTGTGCTCGTGCACGTAGTTCCGCTCGGACGGGTGGTGCGGCTCGTCGTGAAAGGGCAGCCCGACCTCGGCCAGGTCGAGCAGGCGCACCTCGTCGAAGCCGGCGTGGCGGACGGCGGCGGCGGTGAACCAGTCACCGATGCGACGGCCGACCCGGCCGGGGCGGGTGCTGGCGACGACGACGTTCAGGCGGGGCATGGTGAGGTCACTCCTGTCGGGGCGGCGGCCGGGGCCGGCGCGGTGAGCCGGGGAACGAGCCAGGCGACGATCGGCCCGATGCCGATCGCGTAGAGCAGGGTGCCGGGGCCGACGACGCCGCCGAGCAGCCAGCCGACGGCCAGCACCGTCACCTCGATCGCGGTGCGGGCCGGGCCGAGCGGCAGGCCGCGGGCGGCCAGGCCGGTCATCAGCCCGTCCCGCGGGCCGGGGCCGAGGCGGGCGCCGAGGTAGAGCGCGGTGGCGAGGCCGTTGAGCAGGACGCCCGCGACCAGCAGACCGATCCGGCCGGCGAGCGGGGCGACCGGCGGCAGGAGCGCCAGCGTCGCGTCGAGGGCCAGGCCGACGAGCGCGACGTTCGCCACGGTGCCGACGCCCGGGCGCTGCCGCAGCGGGATCCACAGCAGCAGCACCAGCAGCGCCACGCCGTTGACCAGCACGCCCATCGGCAGGCCGGTGCGCTCGGCGAGCCCCTGGTGCAGCACGTCCCAGGACGCGAGCCCGAGGTCGGCGCGGACCATCAGCGCGACGCTGACGCCGAACAGGGCCAGGCCGGCGAACAGCCGCACCAGCCGCGACGGCAGTTTGGTTGACATGTCATCAAGCTAGACCGCAACTTGGTGACATGTCAACAAAACCGGTAGGATCGGTCCGTGGACGAACCGCGTTGGCTGGACGAGCAGGAGGACCGCGCGTGGCGCGGCTACCGCCGCATGCGACGCCTGCTCGACCTGGAACTGGCCCGGGAACTGATGCAGGACGCCGGCCTCTCCGAGCCGGACTACGACGTCCTGAGCGACCTGTCCGAGACCCCGGAGCAGCGGCTGCGGCTCAGCGAGCTGGCCGACCGCATGCTCTGGTCCCGCAGCCGCCTGTCCCACCACATCTCCCGGATGCAGCAGCGTGGCCTGGTCACCCGGGAGGAGTGCGCCACCGACGGCCGCGGCTCGGTCGTCACGCTCACCCCGGCCGGGCGCCAGGCCGTCGAGGCCGCCGCGCCCGGGCACGTCGCCGCCGTACGCCGGCACCTGATCGACCTGCTCACCCCGGCGGAGCTGGCCGCGCTCGGCACGCTCAGCCACCGGGTGGTCGACCACCTCACCGGCCGCCCCACCGGCCGCCCGGAAGCGAAGGACTGAGGCGTGGACGACCGCATCCTCGCCCGGCTGCGCTGCCCGGTCTGCGCCGAACCGCTGACCGCCGCCACCGCCGGCACCACCCGCGCCCTGCGCTGCCCCCGCGGGCACAGCTTCGACACCGCCCGGCAGGGGTACGTCAACCTGCTCGCCGGCCGCTCCCCGCACACCGGGGACAGCGCCGAGATGGTCGCCGCCCGCGCCGACTTCCTCGCCGCCGGCCACTACGACGCCGTCGCCGCCGCGCTCGCGACCACAGCGGTACGCGTCGCGGGCGTCGACCCGTACCCCCTGGTGGTCGAGCCCGGCGCCGGGACCGGGCATTACCTCGCGGCGGTGCTGGCGGCGCTGCCGGAGGCCGCCGGCCTGGCCCTGGACGTCTCCAAGCCGGCGCTGCGCCGCGCGGCCCGCGCCCACCCGCGGGCCGCCGCCGCGCTCGCCGACACCTGGCAGCGCCTGCCGCTGGCCGACCGGTCGGTGGCCGTGCTGCTGAACGTGTTCGCGCCGCGCAACGGCCCGGAGTTCCACCGGGTGCTCGACCCCGGCGGCGCGTTGCTCGTCGTCACCCCGGCCGCCGACCACCTGGCCGAACTGGTCGAGGCGCTGGACCTGCTGCGGGTGGACCCGGCCAAAGCCGACCGGGTCGCGGGCAGCCTCGGCGCCCACTTCGCCGAGGAGTCCGCGACCGGGCACCGGGCCCGCCTCGCGCTGACCCGCGCCGAGGTCACCACGCTCGTCGGGATGGGACCGAGCGCCTGGCACGCCGAACCGGAACGGCTCGCCGCGCGCGTCGCCGCGCTGCCCGAGCCGGTCCCGGTCACGCTCTCGGTCCGGCTCGGCGTGCACCGCCCGCGCTGACCCGGCTCAGGTGGAGAGGTCGACCTCTTCCCAGCCCGGCGGCTCGTCGTGGTACGGCCCGCACAGCACCACCGCCCACTCCAGCGCCCACCGGCGCTGACCGATCGCGTTGGCGTCCACCAGGCCCGGCAGCGCGCCGCCGGCCTTCTCCGTCTCCAGGTACGCCCAGTCCAGGCAGTAGTGCAGGTCGAGCAGCGCGGCGGCGTCCCCGGGGTGCTGCGGCGCGGCCAGGATCCGGGCCTGCCACTGGGCGAACGTCTCCCCCGCCACCAGGTTCGGCATCCGCTCGACCAGCCGCTCGTCCACCGGCACCGTCGGGTCCAGCTCCTTGGCCAGCCCGAGCACCCAGGCCAGCGAGAACAGCGCGTCGTGGTGCAGCACGAACGACCTGTGGTCACCCCGGCCGCCCATCACGAACTGCCACTCCGGCGGCGTCACCGAATCGACCAGGTGCGACTCCAGCAGCCAGCTCATCGCCGCCTGCGCGGGCATGCCGAAGCAGCGGGCCAGGATCACGTGCAGCACCGCGATCCGGGCCTCGACCTCCGGCGTCGGACGCAGCTCGATCTCGTCGCCCGGCTCCCAGACCAGCGGGAACTGCGGCGGGGGCAGCGGCAGGCCCAGCCGGGACAGCTCGTCCAGGCTCGCCTCCCGGACGGCCCGGGGGTCGGGGGCGGATACGCGCACGGTCAGTCCCTGTCTGTTCGGGTCCTCGCCGGTCGGTCCCCCCTGGCCTGGGAGGATAGCGACTCCGACCGGCCCGGCACCATGGCCCTCAGCCGATCCGCTCGATGACGAGCGGCGTCGCCTCCGGCGCGTCCGGCGCGATCCGCACCGCCTCGCGCGCCTCGGCCAGCGCGGCCGGGATCCGCTCGGCGTGCTCGGCGCGCAGCTCGAACAACGGGTCGCCGACACGTACCCGGTCACCCCGTCGCTTGTGCAGCACCACGCCGGACGGGATGCTCACCGGGTCCTCCTTGCGGGCCCGGCCCGCGCCGAGCCGCCAGGCGGCCACCCCGATCGCGTACGCGTCCAGCTCCGCGACCCAGCCGTCCTCGGCCGCGGTGACCACCTCGACCTCGTTCGCGGTGGGCATCGGCGCGTCCGGGTCGCCGCCCTGCGCCCGGATCATCGTCCGCCAGGCGTCCATCGCCCGGCCGTCGCGCAGCGCCGCCTCCGGGTCGGCGTCGGGCAGCCCGGCCGCGTGGAGCATCTCCCGGGCCAGCGCCAGCGTCAGCTCCACCACGTCGGCCGGGCCGCCACCGGCCAGCACCTCCACCGACTCGGTCACCTCGACCGCGTTGCCGACGGCCAGGCCGAGCGGCGTGGACATGTCGGTGAGCAGGGCGACGGTCCGTACGCCGTGCGCGCCGCCCAGCTCGACCATGGTGCGGGCCAGCTCGCGGGCGTCGTCGGCGTTCTTCATGAACGCGCCGGAGCCGACCTTCACGTCGAGCACCAGCGCGCCCGTGCCCTCGGCGATCTTCTTGCTCATGATCGAGCTGGCGATCAGCGGGATCGCCTCGACGGTGCCGGTGACGTCGCGCAGCGCGTACAGCTTGCGGTCGGCCGGGGCGAGCCCGTCGCCGGCCGCGCAGATCACCGCGCCCACGTCGCGGAGCTGCGCGATGAACTCGTCGTTCGTGAGCGCCGCCCGCCAGCCCGGGATCGACTCCAGCTTGTCCAGCGTGCCGCCGGTGTGACCCAGGCCCCGGCCGGACAGTTGCGGGACGGCCGCGCCGCAGGCGGCGACCAGCGGGGTCAGCGGCAGGGTGATCTTGTCGCCGACACCGCCGGTGGAGTGCTTGTCCACTGTCGGGCGGGCCACCGGCGACAGGTCGAGCCGCTCGCCGCTGGCGATCATGGCGGCGGTCCACCGGGCGATCTCCGGCGCGGTCATGCCGCGCAGCAGGATCGCCATGGCCAGCGCGGACATCTGCTCGTCGGCGACCAGACCCTTCGTGTACGCGTCGACCACCCAGTCGATCTGCCCCTCGCTCAGCACACCCCCGTCCCGCTTGGCCCGAATGACGTCAACCGCCGTAAAAGCACTCACTTACAAGATCCAATCAGTTTGATCGCGCGTGGCCACACCGACCCGCGAACGGTGACCAGGTCCGGCCGGGGCCGACCGTGCCCGGCGGAGGGATCAAGCCTGACCGCCCGGAGCCGGGCACGGTCGGCCCCGGCCCACAACCTCAACCCCAGCGAACCGGAATCTCCGTAGGAGGCTCACCCTCACCGGCCCAGAAGACAGTGCCCGAAGCATCCACCACCACCACGCGCGGCGTACGCGCCAACCCCCACTCGATCGCGCTCGCCGGGTCGTCCCAGGTCGAGCCCTCCTCCAGCACGCCGGTCTCGGCGTCCTCGGCGCCGCCGGAGGACCGCTCCCAGTACGCCGTCCAGACCTGCTGCCCGGCCGAGAGGTCGGGGTGCACGAACACGGTGCCCCGGCCCCGCCAGGCGGCCAGCCGGTCCGGCACCACCGGCACCGGGTGCTCGCCGGTCACCGCCTCGATGTCGGCCACGTCGAAGGCGTGCGGCAGCAGCTCGGCCATCCGCAGCGGCCCGCCCTTCGACTCGACCAGGCACTCCGGCCCGCCCTGCTCCCACAGCAACTGCCGGCACCTGCCGCACGGCATCAGCGGCTCGCCGGTGGCGTCGACGCAGGACAGCGCCACGATCCGGCCCCCGCCGGTCGCGTGCAGCTGCGACACCACGCCGCACTCGGCGCAGAGCGTCACACCGTATCCGGCGTTCTCCACGTTGCAGCCGACCACGACGCGGCCGTCGTCGACGAGCGCGGCGGCGCCCACCGGGAACTTCGAGTACGGCACGTAGGCGTGCCGCATGACCTCGGTGGCGGCGGCCCGCAGCCGCTCCCAGTCGATCTCCATCACGACTCCCATTCTGCCCAATTTGCGCCGATCGGTCGCGGCGCGGCCGGAGACGACGATGCCCGGCGGGTCGCCCCGCCGGGCACGGTGTCGCGGCGGGCGGTCAGCCCTTGATGTACGGCTTGCCGTCGGCGGCCGGCGCCCGGACCTTGCCGACCAGCCCGGCCACGGCCAGGATCGTCGCCAGGTACGGCAGCATCGCCAGGAACTGGCTCGGGATGCTGCTGCCGATCGCGCCCAGGTAGGTGGCGAGCTGGTCGGCGAAGCCGAAGAAGAGCGCCGCGAGCAGCGCGCCGGTCGGGCTCCACCGGCCGAAGATCAGCGCGGCCAGGGCGATGAAGCCCTTACCGCCGATCATGTTCTTGGTGAACGAGTAGAGCGCCAGCGTGTACGAGGCGCCGCCGACACCGGCCACCAGACCGGCCAGGATCACGTTGCGGTAGCGCAGCCGCAGCACCTTCACGCCCAGCGTGTCGGCGGCGGTCGGGTGCTCGCCGACCGAGCGGGTCCGCAGGCCCCACCGGGTACGGAACAGCGCCAGGTGGATGACCAGCACCAGCAGCAGGCCGAGGTAGAGGAAGATGTTGCCCCGGAACAGCGCCGGACCGATCAGCGGGATGTCGGACAGCAGCGGGATCTCCCAGTTGCCGAACCGGGGCGCGCTGTTGTACTTCGCCGCGTCGGTCTGCATCAGCCGCTCGTAGAGGAAGCCGGTGATGCCGACCGCGAGCAGGTTGAGCACGATGCCCATGACCACCTGGTCGACCAGGTAGCGGATGGAGAACACGGCCAGCAGGAACGAGATGAACGCGCCGCCGATGGCGGCGGCCACCAGGCCGACCCAGACGCTGCCGGACATGCTGCCGAACAGCGCGCCGGAGAACGCGCCCATCAGGAGCTGACCCTCGATCGCCACGTTCACCACGCCGGAGCGCTCGCAGAGCACACCGGCGAGCGCGCCGAAGATCAGCGGCAGGGCCAGGATGAACGTGCCGCGCACGACGTTGACCAGCGGCATGAAGTTGCGGCCCTCGGGCGCGGCGGAGACCTGCCAGCACAGGAAGCTCAGCACGAAGGCGACCAGCCCGGCGCCGAGCAGCAGCGCGAACCAGCGCTTCGGCACACCGGCCAGCAGCGCGCCTCCGGCCGCGGCGGTGATCAGCCCGAACAGGATCGCGCCGACCGTACCGTTGATCTCCAGGGCGGCGCCGCCCTCGGTCTCGCTGAGCGTGAACCGGGCGTGCTGGTCGGTCGCGAGCGCGCCGAACAGCACCGCCGCGAGCACGCCGAGCGCCAGCAGGACCACGCCGATCTTCCGGTTACGGGTCCAGAAACCCTCGTCGACCGCGGTAACGGCGACCTCGGGGACAGCGGTGGTGGACATGCTCACCAGCCCTTCGCGAGGCTCGTCTGCAACCGGGCGGCGCGGGCCGCCCGGAGCTGGAAGATCGTCTTCACCAGGGCAGGCGCGGCGATGAAGATGACGATGAGCGCCTGGAGCACGGTGACCAGTTCCAGCGAGATGCCGGAGTACGACTGCATCCGGTTGCCACCGGCCTGGAGCGCGCCGAACAGCAGCGCGGCCAGCAGCACGCCCCACGGCTTCACGCGCCCGAGCAGCGCGACCAGGATGCCGTCGAAGCCGATCTGCGCGATCACCAGCGGGGTCAGCGCGGTAGCGGTGGTGCCGAGCACCATGGTCGAGCCGCCGAGACCGGCCAGCATGCCCGCGAGCACCATCACCAGCACGTACGTCTTGGTCACGCTGATGCCGGCGGTGCGGGCCGCGTCCGGGTTCGCGCCCACCGCCCGCAGCTCGAAGCCGAGCGTGGAGCGGTTGAGCAGCCAGGCGATGAACCAGGTGGCCGCCACCGCGAGCAGGATGCCGGCGTGCACCCGCAGGTCGTCGCCGAGCAGGCGGGGCAGCTGCGCGGTGGAGTCGACCGGCTTGCTGATCGCGTCCGACCGGTTCGGGTTCTGCACCCCGTTCTGGACGATGATCCAGGACAGGAAGTAGACCGCCACGTAGTTGAGCATGATCGTGTTGATCACCTCGTGCGCGCCGGCCCGGGCCTTGAGGATGCCGGGGATGAAGCCCCAGAGCGCGCCGCCGAGCGCGCCCGCGATCAGCGCCACCAGCAGGTGCACGACGGGCGGCAGCGGCAGCGCGAAGCCGGCCACGGCGGCCAGGATGACGGCGATCGTCGCCTGGCCCTGGGCGCCGATGTTGAACAGGCCGCCGCGGAAGGCCAGCGCCACCGACAGGCCGGTGAAGACGAGCGGCGCGGCGTAGGTGAGCGTCTCCGAGATCGGGCTCATGACGGCGGTGAAGCCGACCGCGTCCGGGTCGAAGATCGCGCCCTTGAACAGGTTCGCGTACGCCTCGCTGACCACAGTCCAGCTGGCGTTCAGCGCGTCCGTGGGGCGAGCCGTGATGTAGCTGTAGGTGGCCAGCACCTCCGGGTCGGACACGATGATCAGCACCGCGCCGACCACCATGGCCAGCAGCACCGCGAGCACCGTCACGGTGACCGTGTTGGCGGCCCAGAGGTTGTCCAGGAACATCCGGCCCATGCCGGGACGGGACTCCCCGGCCGGGTCCGGCCTCTTCGCGGTCGCGGTCGCGGGCACCGTCTGCTCGGTGTCACCGGCCGGCTGCGTCGGCGTCGCCCGGGCCTCGCTCAGCGACTCCTGCGCCTCGGTCGCCGGTTCCTTGTCCGGCGAGCCCGAGACGGGGTTCGGGTTGGTCATGCCTCGTCCTCGTTGCCAGGGCCGCCCTCGGTCGCGGTGGCGGCGTCCGGGGTGGCGGCGTCCGGGGTGATGCCGGCCATCAGCAGGCCGATCTCCTCGCGCGGGGTGTCCGGGCCGACGATGCCGATGATCCGGCCGCGGTACATGACCGCGATCCGGTCGGCCAGGCCGATCACCTCGTCCAGTTCGCTGGAGACCACCATCACCGCGGTGCCGATGTCCCGCTCGCGGATGACCCGGCTGTGGATGAACTCGATCGAGCCGACGTCCACGCCCCGGGTGGGCTGGGCGGCGATGAAGAGCTTCAGCGGCCGGGACAGCTCCCGGGCCACGATCACCTTCTGCTGGTTGCCGCCGGAGAGCGTGCCGACCGCGGCGTCGGCCGAGGAGGTACGGACGTCGAACTGCTCGATCCGCTCCCGGGCCGATTTCGCGATGGCCTCGGGCTTCAGCGACAGGCCCTTGCCGAAGGGCGGCCGGTCGTAGATGTCCAGCACCAGGTTCTCCGCCACGGAGAACTCCTTGACCAGGCCGTCCACGCTGCGGTCCTCCGGCACGTAGCCGACGCCGGCGTGGAGCACCTTCTTGGTCGACCAGCCGTGCGTCGGCTCGCCGTCCAGGCTGATCGTGCCGGCGAGCGTCGGGCGCAGGCCCATGATCGCCTCGATCAGCTCGGTCTGGCCGTTGCCCTGCACGCCCGCGACACCGAGCACCTCACCGGCGTGCACGGTCAGGTCGACGCCGTCGACCGCGCGTACCTGCCGGTCGTCGTCCACGACCAGGCCGGAGACCTCCAGGACCGGCTTGCCGGGGGTGGCCGGCTTCTTGTCCACGGTCAGCCGGACGCTGCGGCCCACCATCAGCGCGGCCAGTTCGTCCCGGCTGGCGCTCGGCTCGGCGGTGCCGACCGTCTTCCCGCGCCGGATCACGGTGATCCGGTCGGCGATGGCCTTCACCTCGCCCAGCTTGTGGGTGATGAACACGATCGACTTGCCGGCGGCCTTGAGCGACCGCATGACCGCGAGCAGCTCCTCGGTCTCCTGCGGGGTGAGCACGGCCGTCGGCTCGTCGAGGATCAGCAGGTCGACGTCGCGGGTGAGAGCCTTGACGATCTCCACCCGCTGCTGGATGCCGACCGGCAGGTCCTCGATCACCGCGTCCGGGTCGACCCGCAGGTTGTACCGCTCGGACACCTCGGCGACCTCGCGCCGGGCCCGTCGCCGGTCGAGGATGCCGGCGAAGGGCCCCCTGACCTGCTCGGCGCCGAGCATCACGTTCTCCGCCACGGTGAAGACCGGCACCAGCATGAAGTGCTGGTGCACCATGCCGATCCCGGCGGCGATCGCGTCCGACGGGCCCTTAAGCTTCAGCGGCTTGCCGTCGACCAGGATCTCGCCCTCGTCCGGCTGGTAGAGGCCGTAGAGCACGTTCATCAGGGTCGACTTGCCGGCACCGTTCTCGCCGAGCAGGGCGTGGATCTCTCCAGGCTCCACCGTCAGGTCGATGTGGTCGTTGGCGACCAGATCACCGAACCGTTTGGTGATGCCGCGCAGTTCGAGTCTCAGCGCAACCTCCTGGAGTGCGAGCGATGGTGCAGCGTAGCGACCTGCCGCGCCGCCACCACGCCGGGTGGGGATGTCGGGGGGAGTCAAGCTGATCGGCCGCCCCGGCGCTCGGGGTACCTTCCCCGTTGCGCCGGGACGGCCGGATCGTCAAACCTGGTGGCCGCCGGCCCCCGCTGCCGATGATCGCACCGCGGCGGCCGGCGGGACCGTCACTTGGTCGGCTGGGCCTTCGAGGTGACGGTGATGGTGCCGGCGGCGATGTCCGCCTTGATCTTGTCGACCTCGGCCTTCAGGTCCGCCGGGACCTTGCTGTCGAAGTCGTGGTACGGGGCGATCGAGACGCCGTTGTTGGCGAGCGTGCCCACGAAGCCCGGCGTGGCCTGGAGCTTCTCGCCACTGGCGGCCTTCAGCGCGGCCTCCTTGACGGCGTCCGGGATGTTCTTGACGACGGTGGTCAGGATCGCCGAGCAGTCCGGGGTGCTCTCGCAGCCGTCGATGTCGACCCAGACGACCGAGTACTTGCCGCCCGAGGCCTTGGCCGCGGAGGTGGTGCCGAGACCGGCGCCACCGGCGACCGGCATCACGATGTCGGCGCCCTGCGCGACGAGCGCGTCGGAGACCTTCTTGCCCTCGTCCTGCTTCTCGAACGAGTTGGCGAAGGAGCCCTTCTGGGTGGCCTTGTCCCAGCCCAGCACCTGGACGTTCTTGCTCTTGGCCTTGTTGAAGTACGCCACGCCGTCGGCGAAGCCGTCCATGAAGATGGTGACCGGCGGGATCGGCAGGCCGCCGTAGGTGCCGACCTTGCCGGACTTGCTCATCCCGGCGGCCAGGTAGCCGGCCTGGAACCCGGCCTGCGCGGTGTCGAACTGCATCGGGTAGACGTTCGACACACCCGGGTTGGCGTCGACGATCGCGAACTGCTGGTTCGGGTTCTTCTCAGCCGCCGCCTTGGTGGCGTCCGACATCAGGCCACCGACGGCCAGGATGAAGTCGCACTTCTGGTTGACGAACCCGGTCAGGTTGACCTCGTAGTCCGCCTCGGCCTTCGACTGGACGTACTTGATGTCGATCTTGTCGTTCTCCTTCTTCGCCTCCTGCAGGCCCTTCCAGGCCGAGGCGTTGAAGGACTTGTCGTCGACGCCGCCGACGTCGGTCACCATGCAGGCGCTGAACTTCTTGCCGCCGTCGCCGCCGGCGTTGTTGTCGTCGTCCGGAGCCTCACCACACGCGGCAGCGCCCAGCACGAGTCCACCCGCCGCAATGACGGAGGCAATCCGCATCCCACGCACAGAGCGCAAGACGTCTCCTTCCCCTTGCACACCGCGTTGTGCGCGGTGCGCAGCCCTTGCGCCGGCCTGCGATGTGCGGCCGGCGTCCCACGTTACGGACGGGAGCGTACGCCCGCGCCCACCCACCGGCCGACAATCGTGCACGACTGTTGAGCGTCCGTTACCCCGGTGTAACCCTTGGGTGGGGCAGGTCACTTATCCGGCCGGTGGGCGTGCGCGATGGTGTCGCGAACGTCCGTTTCCCGCAGCTTCCCCGACTGGCGGCGAACTAACGCCAGAACACCGCGACGGCAGCGTTGACCAGCGTCAACCCGACGATCGCGAGGAAGTGGCCGCGGTTGACGGTCTCCCGCTTACGGGAGAAGAAGACCATGACGAAGATGAGCAGCGCGAGCACCAACTTGGTAACAAGTTTCGCCGGGGCCGGCTCGTCCCCGTCCCGCAGCGGGGCGGACAGCCCGATGCCGGTGAGGATCTGGATGATCGCGCCCCAGAGCATGGCCGCGTTGATGCGCAGCTTGCCGGAGACGTACTGGGCGATCGCGCCGCCGAGCAGCAGCGCGAAACCGATCAGATGGACGTAGAGAAGAATCAGTCGAAGAGCTTCCACGCGGCCCATCCTCCCCCATCAACGACGCTTTGTAGTAATGACCCGGCCGACCTGCCGTCATACCGTGACCCCTCCCCCGCGATCTTGCAGTTTCCGCCCCGGCACAACGGGACGAAAGGCGCGGCACACGGGCCGAAACCGCAAGATCGCGAGGGCCCGGGGTCAGCGGAGGCGCCAGACCTGGAACGTGGGGCCGTCCGCGGGGAGGGTCACCTTGTTGTCGGCGTCGGGGTGGAGAGCTGGGGCGTTGCCGTAGACGTTCTCTGCGGCGCCCACGCCGGCCAGGCGGACCGGGGTGCCGGGGGCACGTCTCGCCAGCACCAGCACCGTCGACGTGGGCGCCTCGCGCAGGAAGACGAGCGTGTCCGCGTCCGCGTACACCCAGCGCAGGCCGCCGTGCCGCAGCGCCGGCTCGTCGCGGCGCAGCGTCAGCAACGACCGGTACGCCTCGAACGTGCGCCGGTCCCAGCTCTGGCGCCGGTGCCACGGCATCGGCGTACGCGAGCCCTCCCCGTTGGTGCCGGTCAGGCCCAGCTCGTCCCCGGCGAAGACCACGGGCGTGCCGGGCATGGTGGCGAGCAGTCCGGCCGCCACCTCCTGCCGGGCCGCGTCGCCGACCACGGTGCGGATCCGGGCCGAGTCGTGCGAGCCGAGCAGCTGCCACGAGTGCGTGTACGAGCGCCACGACACCAGCGACCGGTACGTGTTCATGGTGGCGAGCACCGCGCCCGCGTCGCGCCGCCGTACCCCGCCCGGGGTGCCGAGGAAGTTCGGCACCGGGTCGTCGCCGTGGCGCAGCCAGGACCAGACCGGGTCGGTGAAGCCGACGTAGTTCATCGTCCCGTGCCAGCCGTCGCGGTCCAGGTCACCGGTGTGGTCGTGGCCGTGCTCGGCGAGCAGCAGCCCGTCCGGCCGGGTTTCGGCCACCACCTCGCGCAGCAGCCGCGCCACCTCGTGGGTGTACGCGTCAGCGCCCCGCCGCCCGGTCATGTTCGCCACGTCGACCCGCCAGCCGTCCAGCCCGTACGGCGGGCGCAGCCAGCGGCGCAGCAGCGAGTCCTCGGCGGTGGCGAACCGGCGGCGCAGTTCGGCGCTGCCCCAGTTCAGCTTCGGCAGCGACTTCACCCCGTTCCACGACTCGTAGTCCGAGCCGGGCAGGTCGAAGTAGTACAGCTCGCGTTCCGGCGCGTTGACGTCGGAGACGGCGGCGGTGAACCAGTCGTGGGCGTCGCCGGTGTGGTTGCTGGTGATGTCGCCGAGCAGCCGCCAGCCCCGGGCGTGCACCGCGTCGGCGAGCCGGGCCAGCGCCGCGTCGCCGCCGAGCAGCGGGTCGACGGTGTCGAAGCTCGACGCGTCGTACCTGTGGTTAGAGCGCGCCGGGAACACCGGCGTCAGGTAGACGGTGTTGACGCCGAGCCGGTCCAGGTGGTCCAGGTGTTCGGTGACGCCGTCGAGGTCGCCGCCGTAGAACTGGCGGGGCGTCTCCGGGCCGCGGCCGACGACCGGGGTGTCCCAGTCACAGGGGATGGCCCAGTCCGGCACGGTCCGGCCGTCGGCGGCGGCCGAGCGGGCGAACCGGTCCGGGAAGATCTGGTAGATCACCGCGTCCCGGGCCCAGGCCGGCGGCGGGGCGTAGCTGACCAGCTTGAAGTCGCCGTTGTCCGGCACGTCGTGCCCGGCCAGGCCGGCGGCGTTGAGCCAGCGGGCGCCGCGTTCACCGTCGAGCAGGAAGCGGTAGTTGCTGACCGGGTTGCGGACCTCGACGTCGGCCCGCCACCACACGTCGCCGCCGTCGGTGCGGTCGACCCGCGCCTCGGCGAAGCGCGGCTCGCCGTCGCCGGTGGTGCGCACGTGCACCTGCGAGACGCCGGATCCGGCCGGCACCCGGACGAAGACGGGGACGGTCTGCCCGAGCGCGGGCTCCTGCTCCGGGACGTAGGTGGCGGAGCCGTCGTGGTGCGGCTGAAGGGACATGGTGCTGCCTTTCGCGTCGTACCGACAGGGAGAGGGGCGGGCACCCGCCGCGATCGGTTTCACCCGACCGCGGCGGTCCGCCCGAGAACCGCTCCGGTGTACGCCGACACGACGCCCTTGCCGCAGCGTGAGCCGAGGAGGCTCAGCCCTTTACCGCTCCGGAGGTGAGTCCGGAGACGATGTAGCGCTGGAGCAGTTGGAACACCAGCACCGTCGGGATCGCGGTGAGCAGGGTGCCCGCCGCGAACATCCCGAAGTTGTTGTTGCGCTCGCCGGCCACCAGGCCGTACATGCCGACCGCGAGCGTCTTCGCCTCGGGTTCGGTGAGGAACACGTTGGCGATGATGAACTCGTTGATCGATCCGATGAAGGCGAGCAGGCCGGTCACCGCGAGGATCGGCGCCACCAGCGGCAGCATGATCCGGAAGAAGACCTGCACGTGCGACGCGCCGTCCATGGTCGCCGACTCGTCCAGTTCCTTCGGCAGCGTGTCGAAGAAGCCCTTCATCAGCCAGGTGTTCGCGCCGAGCGCGCCACCCATGTAGAGCAGGAACAGGCCCCACGGGGTGTTGAACCCGATCGCCGGGTAGAGGTCGGTGAGCGTGGTGAAGATCAGGAAGATCGCCACGATCGCCAGGAACTGCGGGAACATCTGGATCAGCAGCAGCGCGAGCAGGCCGACCCGGCGCCCGGCGAAGCGCATCCGGGAGAACGCGTACGCCGCGAGCGACGACAGGAAGATCGACGCGAAGCTGGCCACGCCCGCCAGCAGCAGCGAGTTGAGGAACCAGTGGCCGAACGCGGTCCGGTCGAACAGGTTCGTGAAGTTCTCCAGCGACGCGCCGGTCGGCAGCAGCTCGGTGGAGGAGAGCGTGCCGAGCGGGTTGAGCGCCGCCGAGATCACGAACAGGATCGGGAAGAGGCTGAACGCCACCGCCAGCACGCCCACCACGTGCCGCCAGCCGACCTGCGCGAACCAGCGTCCACGCGAGCGGCGGGCCGGCGTGCGGGTGGCCGTGGGCTTCCGCGCGATTGTGGTCACGAGTACACCTCCTCCTGCTTACGGGTCCGCCGGAAGCTGATCGCCGACACCGTCGCCACGATCGCGAAGATGAAGATCGAGACGGTGGCGGCCAGGCCGAACTCGGCGCCCTGCGCGCCGAACGCGAGCCGGTACGTGTAGGTGATCAGCAGGTCGGTGGCGCCGTTCGTCGGGTTGTCCGGCGCGAACGGGCCGCCCTCGGTGGTGAACAGGATCGCGTTGACGTTGTTGAAGTTGTACGCGAACGACGCGATCAGCAGCGGCGAGAGCGCCACCAGCAGCAGCGGCAGGGTGACCGACCGGAACGACTGCCAGGGCGACGCGCCGTCGACCGAGGTCGCCTCGGTCAGCTCCCGCGGAATGGCCTGCAACGCGCCGGTGGCCACCAGGAACATGTACGGGTAGCCGAGCCAGAGCTGCACCAGCAGCACCGCGATCCGGGCCGACCAGTTGCCGCCGAACCAGTCGACGTCCAGCCCGAACAGGTTGTTGAGCAGGCCGAAGTCGGTGTTGAACATGTCCCGCCAGATCAGCAGCATCGCGAACGACGGCATGGCGTACGGCAGGATCAGCAGCACCCGGTAGAAGTTGGTACCCCGCATCCGGGGTGAGTGCAGCGCGAGCGCGATGGCCATGCCGAGCAGGAACGTCAGGCCGGTGGAGCCGATCGCGAACGCGAAGTTCCAGGCCAGCGTGCCGAAGAACGGGCCGGAGATGTTCGGGTCGGTGAGCACGGTGCTGAAGTTCTTCAGCCCGACGTCGACCTTCCAGCCTTGGGCGAGACGCTCGCCGTCGGCGGCGACGAAGGAGCCGGACTCCTCGTCGGCGGTCCACGTCTTGCCCGTCTCGCTGTCCTTGACGCAGTCGCAGCCGGCGTCGTACGCCCGGATCGCCTTGCCCTCGTACGCCCGGGTCAGGCCGTTGGAGCGGATGGCACCCTCGTCGGTGGGCACGATGAGCGCGGTGACGGCGTCGCTGCGGCTGCTGGCCTGCCCGATGTTCAGCAGGGTGTAGCCGTCCGCGGCGGTGATCTTGCCGCTGAGGCTGCTCACCTCGACGTCGGCGGCGTCCAGCTTGCGCAGCCCGTCCGCGTCGCCGGCGAAGACGTCCTTGGTCTTCGGGTCGCTGAGCAGGAAGACCAGGGGGCCGCTCGCCGGGTCGCCCTTCGTGGCGATGGTGAGGTTGTACTCGGTCGAGCCGGGGACCTGCTTCACCGAGGAGGTCTGCACGGCGACGATCGCGTCGTCCTTGCTGCCGCGGTGGCCGTCGCCGAAGTTCGTGAACGCGGTGCTCGCGGTGTAGAGCACCGGGAAGACCTGGAAGGCGATCAGGAAGAGCGTGCCGGGGACCAGGTACTTGGCCGGGATGTGCCGGCGGCTCAGGTAGAGGTAGAACAGGCCGGCGGTGGTGGCCACCAGGATGCCCAGCCCGATCCAGTGTTCGGCCTCGATGAGCGGGAAGGCCGCCCAGATCGCGATCCCGGCCACCAGGCCGAGCAGGACCACCTTGACGACGAGGCCGGTCGCGGTGATCGGCGCGTGTTGCCGCGCGGTACGGGACGTGCGCGGGAGCCCGGGGCGTGCGGGCTCCCGGCCCGGGGCCTGCGGTGCAGACCCCGGGCCGGACAGCGGCGCGCTCATTACTTGATCTGACCCTGGATGGTCTTGCCGGCGGCCGTGATCGTCTTGGCCGGGTCGGCGCCGCCGATGATGGCGGCCTCCGCCTTGCCGAACGGGTCCCAGATCGCGGCCATGGCCGGGATCGCCGGGAGCACCTGGCCGTTCTTGCCGGCCTCGGAGAACTTGGCCAGGTCCGGGTCCTCGCCCTTGACCTGGTCGAAGGCGGCGGTCAGCGCCGGCGGGCGCGGCTCGGCCTTGTACAGCGCGACGGCCAGCTCGGGCTTGGTCACGTAGTTGGTGACGAACTCCTGGGCCAGGGCCTTGTTCTTGCCCTTGGCGGCCACGTAGAACGCCTGGACGCCGACGAACGGCTGGGCCTCCTGGCCACCGGCGAAGCCGGGGACCGGGGAGATGTCGTAGGAGATGTTGGCCTTCTTGGCGTCGGCCACTGCCCACGGGCCGGAGACCAGGAACGCGCACTTCTTGCCGGTGAAGGTGGCGATGGAGTTCTCGCCGGTGATGGAGCGCTTCAGCGCACCCTCGCCCTTCTCACCCAGCTTGGCGATCTTCTGGAAGGCAGCGATCGACTCCGGCTTGCCCACGCCCAGGTCCTTCGGGTCGTAGTCGCCGTTCGCCGTGGTGCCGAACAGGTAGCCGCCGCCGGAGGTGTAGAGCGGGTAGATGTGGTAGGCGTCGCCGTTCTGGCCGGACTGCAGGCACAGGATCTCGCTGGCCTTCTTCTCGGCCTTGAGCTTCTTGCCGGTGGCGACCAGGTCCTCGATCGTCTTCGGCGCCTCGGGGGCCAGCTCGGTGTTGCGGATGAGCGCGACGTTCTCGGTGGCGTAGGGCACGCCGTAGAGCTGGCCGTTGAACGTGACGGCCTTGATCGCGGTCTCGTTGAAGCCGCTCTTCTGCTCGGCCGGGAGCTGCACCGGGTCGATGGCGCCGTTCTGGACCAGGTTGCCGATCCAGTCGTGCGCGCCGACCACGACGTCCGGGCCGCTGCCCTGCTGCGAGGCGGTGACGAAGTTGGTCTGCAGGTCCTTGGAGACGGCCTGGACCTCGACGGTCACGCCGTTCTCCTTGCCGAACTCCTCGGCGAACGGCTTGAGGGCGGCCGTGCGCTTGTCGTCGGCCCAGATGACCAGCTTGCCGCCGGTCGCCTTGGCGGACTCGCCGGCGGCCGGCTTGTCGTCGCTGCCGCTGTCACCACAGCCGGAGGCGGCGAGCGCCAGGCCGAGGACGGCGACCACACCCGCGGTACGGATGCGCATCGGTACTCCTGTCGTCATGGCGGCCCGCCGGGGGAAGGGCGGCCCGCCAGTGGAAACCTCTGAAATTTCTTGCTGACCGGCACAGGGGTGCTGCGCCGCTGCTCTCGCATGTTGCGGGGACGTTAGCAAGAGGTTGCAGAGAATGGAAGGGCTTGCAGAAGTGTACGCAAGACTTTGCCGTTGGGCTAAAGTGCCGCACATGCGCGCTCGACTGTCCGACATCGCCCAACAGGCCGAAGTCAGCGAGGCCACGGTGTCGCGGGTGCTCAACGACCGCCCCGGCGTGGCCCCCGAGACCCGGCAGGCCGTCCTCACCGCCCTCGATGTGCTCGGGTACGAACGTCCGGCCCGGTTGCGCAAGCGCAGCGCCGGGCTGGTCGGCCTGGTCGTGCCGGAGCTGGACAATCCGATCTTCCCGGCGTTCGCCCAGATCATCGAGTCCGCGCTCGCCCCCACCGGCTACACACCGGTGCTCTGCACGCAGACCCCAGGCGGCGTCCGCGAGGACGAGTACGTGGAGATGCTGCTGGACCGGCAGGTCTCCGGCATCGTCTTCGTCTCCGGCCTGCACGCCGACACCGCCGCGGACCACGACCGCTACCGCACGCTGCTGGCCCGGCCGCTGCCGATCGTCATGATCAACGGGTACGCGCCGGGCATCCCCGCGCCGTTCGTCTCCTGCGACGACCGGGAGTCCGCCGAACTGGCGGTCGCCCACCTGGTCGCGCTCGGGCACCGCCGGATCGGCCTGATCACCGGCCCGGACCGGTTCGTGCCGGTGCAGCGCAAGGTCGCCGGCTACAAGGCCGCGATGGGGCGCCTCACCGACATCACCTCCGACGAGCTGACCGAGCTGACCGAGCTGTCGCTGTTCGGCGTCGAGGGCGGCGAGGCCGCCGCCGGCCGGCTCATCGAACGCGGCGTGACCGGACTGGTCTGCGGCTCGGACCTGATGGCGCTCGGCGCGATCCGGGCCGCCCGCCAGCGCGGCCTGTCGGTGCCCGACGACGTCTCCGTGGTCGGGTACGACGACTCCCCGCTGATGGCGTTCACCGACCCGCCGCTGACCACAGTGCGCCAGCCGGTGGCCGCCATGGCGGTGGCGGCGGTGCGGGCCCTGGTCGACGAGATCAACGGCCACCCCTCCCCGAACTCCGAGTACCTGTTCCGGCCCGAGCTGGTGGTACGCGGCTCGACCGCGGTGACCCGCCCCGCCGACCCCCCGAAGCGCCAGCGCCCCGCCAGCCCGTCCTCCCCCTCCCTCCCCATCCCCGCCTGACGCCCCGCACTCCCTGCCCCCTCCCTCCCGCCCGGCTCAGGGCGCGGCGATCATGAAGTTGGCGGGGACAAAGCGGGCAGAGACTGCCGTCAACCTCATGATCGACCGGATCGGCGGCAGTGGGGGTGGGTGGGCGTCCCGGAATTCGGGAGACGGGGGCAGGGTCGGCGCGGGTGATGGCTGTCATTTCTTGCGCAAGGAATGCTTGACTCTTGCAGGGCTGTGGCGGCATTCTGCTCTGACACCCTGCGCCACCACAGAACGGGAATCGACAGCGATGACCTCCGCCACCACCCCCACGCCACGGACCGCCGACGACGACTGGTGGCGGTCCGCGGTCGTCTACCAGGTGTACGTCCGCAGCTTCGCCGACGCGAACGCCGACGGGGTCGGTGACCTCCAGGGCATCCGGCAGCGCCTTCCCTACCTGCGCGACCTCGGCGTGGACGCGCTCTGGCTGACGCCGTTCTACACCTCGCCGCAGGTCGACGCCGGCTACGACGTGGCCGACTACCGCGACGTCGACCCGCTGTTCGGCAACCTGACCGACTTCGACGAGATGATCACCGACGCGCACGCGCTCGGCCTGCGGATCATCGTCGACATGGTCCCCAACCACACCTCCAGCGCGCACCCGTGGTTCGCCGCCGCGCTCGCCGCCGGCCCCGGTTCGCCGGAGCGTGAGCGCTACCTGTTCGCCGACGGCAAGGGCGAGCAGGGCGAGCTGCCCCCGAACGACTGGGAGAGCATCTTCGGCGGCCCGGCCTGGACGCGCGTGGTCGACGGCCAGTGGTACCTGCACCTGTTCGACCCGGCCCAGCCCGACCTGAACTGGCGCCACCCCGAGGTACGGGCCGAGTTCGAGGACGTCCTGCGCTTCTGGCTGGACCGGGGTGTGGACGGCTTCCGGATCGACGTGGCCCACGGAATGATCAAGGCCGAGGGCCTGCCGGACGTCGGCTTCAACTCGATGACCACCGGCCGGCGCCAGTCCGAGCTGCTGGGCAAGGGCCGGCTGCCGTACTTCGACCAGGACGAGGTGCACGACATCTACCGCGCCTGGCGGCCGATCCTGGACAGCTACCCGGGCGGCCGGATGGCGGTGGCCGAGGCGTGGGCCGAGACCCCGCAGCGGCTGGCCCGTTACATCGGCCCGGACGAGCTGCACCAGGCGTTCAGCTTCGACTTCCTCGACGCCACCTGGTCGGCCGACTCGTTCCGCAAGGTGATCGACACGGCGCTGGCCGAGTCCACGATCGTGGGCGCGCCGACCACCTGGGTGCTGTCCAACCACGACCGGCAGCGGCACGTCACCCGGTACGGCGACGGCGAGGTCGGCCTGCGCCGCGCCCGCGCCGCCGCGCTGCTGATGTTCGCGCTGCCCGGCTGCGCGTACGTCTACCAGGGCGAGGAACTGGGCCTGCCGGAGGTGCTGGACCTCCCCGACGAGCTGCGCCAGGACCCGGCGTTCCGGCGTACCGGGGAGAGCCGCGACGGCTGCCGGGTGCCGATCCCGTGGGGCGGCGACCTGCCCCCGTACGGCTTCGGGCCCGACGGCAGCGAGCTGAGCTGGCTGCCGGCGCCGGCGACCTGGCGGGAGCTGTCGGTGGCCGCCCAGGCCGGTGCGCCCGGCTCGACGCTGGAGCTGTACCGGACCGCGCTGCGGATCCGGCACGAGCACCCGGCGCTCGCCGGGGTCGGCGGCATCACCTGGCTGGAGACCGAGCCCGGCGTACTCGCGTTCCGCCGCGCCGCCGGGGACGCCGAGCTGACCTGTGTGGTCAACATCAGCGGCGCCGACGTGACGGTGAGCGGCCACGGCCGCCCGCTCGTCGCGAGCGCCGACCTCACCGAGCGGGGCGACGGGCACGTCCTGCCGGTGGACGCGGCTGCGTGGTTCGAACGGCGCTGAGCCGGGTAACCCGCCAACGACCTGGCCGTCCGTTGTGCTCCGCGCCGACGGGCGGCTGGGCTGCCGACCCCTTGTGGTGGGGGGTGAGGTGGTCCCGGCCCCTCGGGAGTCCGCTCCCGGGGGGCCGGTGTCCATCCCGGCAGCCCGGGGTACCACCGGGGGATGACCGCACGCGTGGCGCAGTACACCCTCGATGTCAGCGACCTGGACCGGATGGCCCGGTTCTGGTCCGCCGCCCTCGGCTACACCGTCTCGCAGGGCGACGACGGCAACGCGAAGCTCTACCCGCCGCCCGGCCGGCCCGGCCCGACCGTCTGGTTGCAGGGCAGCGGCACCCCGAAGCGCGGCAAGAACCGGCTCCACCTGGACCTGGTCGCCGACGAGGGGCAGACGGCGGAGGTCGAGCGACTGATCGGGCTCGGCGCCCGGCGCGCCGACGTCGGGCAGACCGGCGCGGAGGGCTTCGTGGTGCTCGTCGACCCGGAGGACAACGAGTTCTGCGTGCTCGACGGGCCGCCGCGCTGAGCGTCCTCAGCCGCCCTTGGCGGTGAGCAGCGCGGCGATCCGGGCGAACCCGGCCCGGATCTCCTCCCGGTCGGGCGCCTTCGCCGGCTCGGGCTCCGGCTCGCGCTCGGCGGCCCGTTCCAGCTCCTCGTCGATGACGTCCTCGAAGTCGCCGTACAGGTCCGCCTGGTCGATCTCGGCCGCCTCGTCCTCGGCGGCGATCTGCGCGGCGGCGATCTCGCCCCGGATCTCCTCCGGCGTGAGCGCGGGCAGCAGCGGCTCCACCACCGCCATCAACTGCTCCTCGGCCACCACCGCCTCGGCCAGCGCCAGCGCGTGCGCCCGCTCGTACGGGCCGCAGACCACCGGCTCCCACTCGTCGTCCGCGCCGAGCGGGCCGAACGTGATGATCCACGGCAGGCCGAGCATCGGCGAGTCGTCCGGCAGGTCGAGTGTCACGAGTGCGCCCACCGGCCCATCATCGTCGGACGGGATCCGCCCGGGGAACGCATCGGCTCGACTCTCCCCGCTCAGGGGACCACGCTCAGCCACGCGTGCCGGCGTCCAGCGCCGCGCGGACCAGGGCGACCGCCCGCTCCGGCGGGACGCCCAGGCGGCGCGCCTCGACGGCGTACCCGGCGGCGGCCTGCTGCAACCGGTCGACGGCGTCGTCCCGCCCCGGCGCGACCACCGTGCCGTGCCGGCCGCGCGTCTGGACCAGCCCGGCGGCCTCCAGCTCCCGGTAGGCCCGCGCCACCGTGTTCACCGCCAGCCCCAGGTCCGCCGCGAGCTGCCGGACCGCGGGCAGCCGGGTCCCCACCGGCAGCCGCCCGTCGCCGATCCGCGCCGCGAACTGCGCGCGCACCTGCTCGTACGGCGGCACCGCCGACGCCGCGTCGATCCGGATCCGCGCGCTCATCCCGCCCCTCCCGGCGTTCCCGGTTCGGTTTCCTCGTCGAGCACGTCCGCCTCCACGTCCACCTCCCGGGCGCCGCCCTCGGCCAGGTCCACCACCCGGCCGTACGGGCTGGTGGCGGCGAGCGCCGCGCCGAAGAGCACCAACTGGTTGAGCAGGTAGAGGTAGAGCAGCAGGCCCACGGCGGTGGCGACCACCGTGTACGCCGGGTTCCGCTCGGTGCGTACCACGTAGTAGCGCCCCACCGTGTTGAGCAGGGTGATGCCGATCGCGACGGCGAGCACCGCCGGTCGCAGCCGGCGCCGGCTCATCCGCAGCCGGGGCACTGCGAGCAGCAGCGCGGCGGCCAGCACGGCGTTGACGAGCACGCTCAGCACCGCGCTGACCGTGGTCAGGCCCACCGAGCCGGTGCTGCGCAGCAGGAAACGCAGCAGCGACTCCAGCGCGTCCACGGCGGCGACCGAGACGAACAACAGCACGAAGACCGCGACCAGCACGCCCAGGTCGACCAGCCGCCGCATCACCAGGTTGCCGGGCTGCTGGTTGAAGCCGTACATCAGCCGCTGCGAGGAGCGGATCGCCTCCACCCAGCCGATGCCGGTGAACACCAGGATGACCAGGCCGACCACGCCGACGGTGTTGCTGCTCTCGGCGATCTGCGCCGGGTCGAGAAAGGGCAGGTTCTCTTCGAGGAAGTGGGCGGCCGCGCGGCTGACCTCCTCGTTGTCGCGCAGCACCGCGCCGAAGACCCAGTACGCGACGAGCGCGAGCGCGAACACGGCGAAGAAGCCGTAGTACGCGATGGCGGCGGCGAGCCGCCCGGCGAGCAGGTCGGCGTAGAGCGTCCCGGCGCGCCACACGTGGTCGAAGACCGACGACCGGCCCCGGGCCGCGTCGATGCGGCGCCCGACCGCCGCCTCGATCCGGCCGAAGACGTTCACCCCGTCATCCTCGCTGATCTCCGCCCGTGGCGGAGGAGCCCCGGCCGGTCGAATGTTCAGCTCGCCCCGCCGAGCCGGAAGTCGCGCCGGGGCTGCCACCGGGTAGCCCCGCTGTGCGAGAACAGCGTGAACGCCTCCACCTGGAACAGCGCGGAGAAGTCGGCCAGATCCTCGTACGCCTTGTCGAGCACCTCGGGTGGCACGTCCTGTGCCACTGTGACGTGCGGGTGGTACGGGAAACGCAGCTCGCGGCGCAGCTCGGGAGCGGAGTTGATGGCGGCGGCCAGCAGTTCGCACTCGCTGATCCCGGCCGCCACCGCCACGAAGACCACCTGGGTGACCGGGCGGAACGTGCCGGTGCCGCGCAGGTGCAGCGTGAACGGCAGGTGCGCGGCGGCGACCCGGTCCAGGTGCTCCTCGACGGCGGGCAGCGCGCGTACCGGAATCTCGGTGGGCCCGAGCAGGGTGACGTGCGCGGGGACGGCCGCCGGGTCGCCGGCCTCGACCCGGCGGCGGGTGAGCATCCCGCCCCACGGCTCGGGGATGTCGACGGCGATCCCGATCTGGATCGTGTCCGCGCCGCCCGGCGCCGCGTCATTGCCCGCCACGTCGCGCGCCACCCCTCCGGCCTCCGGCTGCGTCACCCGTCCCGCCCGGGCCGCTACTCGAACCGCACCGGCGGGAAGAAACCGACCCGCTCGTACGCCGCACGCAGCGTCGCGTCGGCCACCACGCGGGCCTTCTCCGCGCCCCGCGCGAGCAGCTTGTCCAGTTGGGCCGGGTCGTTCAGGTAGCCGTTCGTGCGTTCCTGGATCGGGGTGACGAACTCGCGCACCACCTCGGCCAGGTCCTTCTTGAGGTCGCCGTAGCCCTTGCCGTCGTACGCGGCCACCAGGTCGTCGATGGACCGGCCGGACAGCGCCGAGTAGATGGTGAGCAAGTTGCTGATGCCCGGCTTGCCCTCGGCGTCGAAGACGATCTCGCGGCCGGTGTCGGTGACCGCCGAGCGGATCTTCTTGGCCGAGCGGGCCGGGTCCTCCAGCAGGTCGATGATGCCGGCCGGGGAGGACGACGACTTCGACATCTTCGCCGTCGGGTCCTGCAGGTCGGTGATCTTCGCGGTGTCCTTCACGATGTGCGGCGCGGGCACCGTGAAGGTGCGCCCGAACAGCGAGTTGAACCGCTGCGCCAGGTCGCGGGACAGCTCCAGGTGCTGCCGCTGGTCCTCGCCCACCGGCACCGCGTTCGCCTGGTAGAGCAGGATGTCGGCGGCCTGCAGGATCGGGTACGTGAACAGGCCGACGCTGGCCCGCTCGCTGCCCTGCTTCTGCGACTTGTCCTTGAACTGGGTCATCCGGCCGGCCTCGCCGAACCCGGTGATGCAGCCGAGCACCCAGGCCAGCTGCGGGTGCTCGGGCACCTGCGACTGGACGAACAGCGTGCTGCGCTCCGGGTCGAGGCCGAGCGCGAACAGCTGCGCGGCGGCCACCCGGCTGCGGTGCTTGAGCACCTTGGGGTCGTGCCCGGCGGTGATCGCGTGCAGGTCGACCACGCAGTAGTAGGCGTCGTGGCTGTCCTGCAACGCCACCCAGTGCCGCAGCGCGCCCAGGTAGTTGCCGAGGTGGAACGAGTCGGCCGTCGGCTGGATGCCGGAGAAGACGCGCGGGCGGGCGGGTACGTCGGACATGGCGGCAATTCTGTCAGCAAGCCCCGGCGTCCGTCATGACGGGCCGGTGGATCGGGCGGGTACGGGCGGAAGCGGACCGTTCACCTCACGCCGGGGCTCGGGCAGCCGCGCGGCGGAGACCGCCAGGCGGGACACCCGCCTGCCGTCGAGCGCCAGCACCCGCAGCAGCCAGCCGGCCGGATCGGCGGGGACCGATCCGCCGTCCGGGTCGAGCGTCACCGGCACCTCGTCCCCGGCCACCGGCAGCCGGCCCAGCGCGGCCATCACGAACCCGCCCACCGTCTCGTACGGGCCGGCGGGCAGCGGCACCCCGGTACGTTCGGCGAAGTCGGTCAGGTTGAGCCGGCCGTCCACGACGGCGGGCAGCCCGGTGGATTCCGGCTCGGGCGGGCCGTGCTCCTCGTCGCGGATCTCCCCGACCAGTTCCTCGACCAGGTCCTCGCAGGTGACGATGCCGGCGGTGCCGCCGTACTCGTCGATGACCACGGCCAGGTGGTGGCCCTCCCGGCGCATCTCGGTCAGCGCCGCGAGCACGCGCTTGCTGTCCGGCAGGCGTTTCACCTCGCGGGTCAGCTCGCCGACCACCAGCGGCCGGTCGGGTTCCGGGCGCAGCAGCACGTCCCGCAGGTGCACCATGCCGACCACGTCGTCGTGGGTGCCGTCGACCACCGGGTAGCGGGTGTGCGGGTCGTCCCGGACCAGTCGCCGCGCCTGGGCCAGCGGCAGCGCCGCGCTGAGGAAGACCACCTCGGTGCGGGGCACCATGACCTCGCGGACGAGCCGGGCGCCGGCCAGCAGCACCTCGTCGATGATCCGGCGCTCGTCGGCGTCGAGCAGCGTGTTCGCCGCGACCAGGTCCCGCAGCTCGGCCTCGCTGATCCGCTCCCGGCCGGCGACCGGGCTGGCGCCGAGCAGGTCGGTCACCAGGCGGGTGGCGCCGTCGGCGGCCCGCACCACGAGGCGGGCCACGGTGCGGGCCAGCGGGCCGGGTTCGCGTCGGAGCCGCCCCGGCGGACGCCGCCGGGGCCCGGGACCACCACCCTCCCGCATGAGAAGGATGGTAGACAGCGGCCACCGTACGCTCGGGCCGATGTTCGGATCTGTTCAGTCATGAAGGATTGTGATGGAATGGAGGCGGGCTCAACTCGACAGCCGCGACACCGCCCCCGGCCGTAGGGTGATCGCGGGAAGGCCGCGGGACGCGGCCCAGGCAGGAGGACGACCGACGTGAAACTGCTCGTCACCGGCGGCGCCGGCTACATCGGCAGCGTGGTGACCCGGATGCTGCTCGACCACGGCCACCAGGTGACCGTGCTGGACGACCTGCGCACCGGTCACCGGGAAGCCCTCGCCCCCGAGGCGACCCACGTCGACCTGCCGGTGCACGAGGCCGCCCGGGTGCTCACCCCCGACGCCGGGTACGACGGCGTGCTGCACTTCGCGGCCCTCATCGCCGCCGGCGAGTCGATGATCCGGCCCGAGCTGTACTGGCACACCAACACCGTCGGCTCGATCGCGCTCATCGACGCGGTCCGCGCCGCCCGGGTGCCCCGGATGGTCTTCTCCTCCACCGCCGCCGTCTACGGCAACCCCACCGAACTACCCATCCCGGAAACGGCCGTCAAGGCCCCCACCAGCACCTACGGCGCGACCAAGCTGGCCGTCGACATGGCGCTCACCTCCGAGGCGATCGCGCACGACCTGGCCGCCGTCTCGCTGCGCTACTTCAACGTCGCCGGGGCGTACCTGCGCGACGGGCTGGCCATCGGCGAACGGCACGACCCGGAGACGCACCTCATCCCGATCGCGCTCGACGTGGCCGCCGGGCGGCGGGAGAAGCTCCAGCTCTTCGGCGACGACTACCCCACTGTCGACGGCACCTGCGTACGCGACTACATCCACGTGGAGGACCTGGCCCGCGCCCACCTGCTCGCGCTCGACGCGGCCACCCCGGGCCGGCACCGCATCTACAACCTGGGCAACGGCAACGGCTTCACCAACCGGCAGGTGGTCGACGTGGTCCGCGAGGTCACCGGCCACCCGGTGCCGGTCGAGGTCGCCCCCCGCCGCGAGGGCGACCCGGCCGAACTGGTCGCGTCCTCCGCGCTCGCCCGCGACGAGCTGGGCTGGACGCCGGCCAAGCCCACCCTGCACGACATGGTCGGCGACGCCTGGGCGTTCTACCGGGCCCACGTCGCGGGGCAGCCCTCATGACCGTCGCCGACCGCGCCACCGCCGGCTTCCGGCAGCGGTACGGCACCGAGCCGGCCGGCCGCTGGGCGGCACCCGGACGGGTCAACCTGATCGGCGAGCACACCGACTACAACGACGGCTTCGTGCTGCCCTTCGCGCTGCCGCTGCGTACCGTGGTCGCCGCCGCGCCCGCCCCCGACGGACGCTGGACGGTCTGGTCGGAGCTGGACGACGAGCCGGTCGAGTTCGGCGCGGCGGAGGCCGACGAGCCCGGCGGCGTCGACGGCTGGGCCGCCTACGTGGCCGGGGTGGTGTGGGCGCTGCGCGCCGCCGGCCACGACGTGCCGGGCGCGCGGCTCGCCGTCGCCTCCGACGTGCCGGTCGGCTCCGGGCTCTCCTCGTCGGCCGCGATCGAGTCGGCGGTGCTGGCCGCGCTGGTCGACCTCGGCGGCCTCGACCTGCCCGCGCAGGCGTGGCCCCGGCTGGCCCAGCGGGCCGAGAACGACTACGTCGGCGCGCCCACCGGGATCATGGACCAGTCCGCCGTGATCCGCGGCCAGGCCGGGCACGCCCTGTTCCTCGACTGCCGCACCGAGGAGGTCGAGCAGATCCCGTTCGACCTGGACGCCGCCGGGCTGGCCGTGCTGGTGATCGACAGCCGGGCGCCGCACCGGCACGCGGACGGCGAGTACGCGGCCCGGCGCCGCAGCTGCGAGCGGGCCGCCGCGACGCTCGGGGTGACCGCGCTGCGCGACGTCGACGTGGCCGACCTCGACGCCGCGCTGGCCCGCCTCGACGACGACGAGACCCGCCGCCGGGTCCGGCACGTCGTCACCGAGAACCAGCGGGTGCTCGACACCGTCGCGCTGCTGCGCGCCGGCCGGGTCCGCGACACCGGTCCGCTGCTGACCGCCTCACACGCCTCCATGCGCGACGACTTCGAGATCACCGTGCCGGAGATCGACACCGCGGTCGAGGCGGCGCTGTCCGCCGGGGCGTACGGCGCGCGGATGACCGGCGGCGGCTTCGGCGGCTGCGTGCTCGCCCTGGTCGACGCCGAGGCCGCCGACCCGGTGGCCGCCGCCGTCACCGAGGCGTACGCGAAGCGCGGCTTCACCGCCCCCGGCACGCTCACGGTCCTCCCGGCCGACGGCGTCACCCGCCTGGGCTGAGGGTGTAAGGAAGGGCCCCTTATTAACGCCTGCGGTAGAGGAAGGGCCCCTTGTTAACAGCGCGCTGTCAACAAGGGGCCCTTCCTTACGAAGCAGGGGGTCAGCCGGCCTCGACGATCATGCCGGCGCCGACCGTACGGTTGGTGGCCTCGTCGATGATCACGAAGCCGCCGGTGGTGCGGTTGCGGCGGTACTCGTCGGCCAGCAGCGGCACCGTGGTGCGCAGCCGGACCCGGCCGATCTCGTTGAGCTTCAACTCGCCCACCGTCTCGTCCCGGTGCAGCGAGTTGATGTCCAGCCGGTAGTGCAGGCCGCGCACGATCGCCCGCGCCGAGCGGGTGGTGTGCTTGATCGCGTACCTGCCGCCGACCTGCAACGGGCGGGTCTCGTCCATCCAGCAGACCATCGCCTCGATGTCCTGCACGGCCATCGGGGCGTTGTTCGGCCGGCAGATCATGTCGCCGCGGGAGATGTCCAGCTCGTCGGTCAGCCGGACCGTCACCGACATCGGCGGGAACGCCTCGTCCACCGGGCCGTCGGCGGTCTCCACCGCCGCGATCCGGCTGGTGAAGCCGGACGGCAGCACCATGATCTCGTCGCCCGGCTTGAGCACACCGGAGGCCACCTGCCCGGCGTAGCCCCGGTAGTCGGTGACGGTGGTGGACTGCGGCCGGATCACGTACTGCACCGGGAACCGCACGTCGACCAGGTTGCGGTCGGAGGCGATGTGCACCCGCTCCAGGTGGTGCAGCAGCGACGGACCCTCGTACCAGGGCATGTTCTCCGAGCGGGTGACGATGTTGTCGCCCTTGAGCGCGGAGACCGGCACCACCGTCAGGTCGGGCACGTCGAGCTTCGCCGCGAACGCGGTGAACTCGTCGGCGATCCGCTCGTAGACCTCCTGCGACCAGTCCACCAGGTCCATCTTGTTCACACAGAGAACCAGGTGCGGCACCCGCAGCAGCGAGCAGAGGAACGCGTGCCGGCGGGACTGCTCCACCAGGCCCTTACGCGCGTCCACCAGGATCAGCGCCAGGTCGGCGGTGGAGGCGCCGGTGACCATGTTCCGGGTGTACTGGATGTGCCCGGGGGTGTCGGCGATGATGAACTTGCGCCGCGGCGTGGCGAAGTAGCGGTACGCCACGTCGATGGTGATGCCCTGCTCCCGCTCGGCGCGCAGGCCGTCGGTGAGCAGCGCCAGGTTGGTGTACTCGTCGCCACGCGCCGCGCTGACCGCCTCGACGGCGGCGAGCTGGTCGGTGAACAGCGACTTGGTGTCGTAGAGCAGACGGCCGATGAGCGTCGACTTGCCGTCGTCGACGCTGCCCGCGGTGGCGAACCGCAGCAGGTCCATCGGCCGCGCGGTGTCGCTCTCGGCCGGCGCCAGGGTCTCGACGCTCATCAGAAGTAGCCCTCTCGCTTGCGGTCCTCCATGGCGGCCTCGCTGACCCGGTCGTCACCACGGGTCGCGCCGCGCTCGGTGATCCGCGTGGCGGCCACCTCCTCGATCACCTTCTCCACCGTGTCGGCGTCCGACCGGACCGCCGCGGTGCAGGAGGCGTCACCCACGGTCCGGTACCGCACCTGGGCCTTGAACGGCTGCTCACCGGCGCGGGCCCGGAAGAACTCGTTCACCGCGTAGAGCATGCCGTCGCGCTCGATCACCTCGCGCTCGTGCGCGTAGTAGATCGACGGCAGCGGAATCCGCTCCCGCGCGATGTAGTGCCACACGTCCAGCTCGGTCCAGTTCGACAGCGGGAACACCCGGATCGACTCGCCCGGGTGGTGCCGGCCGTTGTACAGCGCCCACAGCTCCGGACGCTGGTTCTTCGGGTCCCACTGGCCGAACTCGTCGCGGAAGCTGAACACCCGCTCCTTGGCCCGCGCCTTCTCCTCGTCGCGCCGGGCGCCGCCGAACAGCGCGTCGAAGCGGTGCTTCTCCACCGCCTCCAGCAGCACCGGCGTCTGGATCCGGTTGCGCATGCCGTCGGCGGACTCGCGGACCAGGCCCTTGTTCAGCGCCTCCGGCACGCTCGCCACGATCAACTGCAGGCCCAGCTCGGCCACCCGCTGGTCGCGGTAGTCGAGCACCTCGGGGAAGTTGTGCCCGGTGTCCACGTGCATCACCGGGAAGGGGATGTTGGCCGGCGCGAACGCCTTCTGGGCCAACCGGAGCATCACGATCGAGTCCTTGCCGCCGGAGAAGAGCAGCACCGGCCGCTCCATCTCGGCGACCACCTCGCGCATCACGAAGATGCTCTCCGCCTCAAGGGCGTCGAGGTGCGACACCTGGTACGCGGCGGGGGACGTCATGACACGAACTCGATTCGCACGGATCCGTACATCGGATTCCAGACCTTTCAGGTCGGACTCGTGAAGAAGAACGCTCAGGTTACCCGGAATGCCGCTGCAACGCTGCAAGCAACCGACTCGCGAGATCCTTGCGGCAGACCAGCAGATCCGGTAGACGCGGGTCGGCCCCGTTGTATTTCAGCGCAGAACCGTCGATCCGGGAAGCATGCAGACCGGTGGCCGTCGCCACAGCGACCGGAGCGGCCGAATCCCACTCGTACTGACCGCCCGCGTGGATGTACGCGTCGACCTCGCCGGTGACCACGGCGGCGATCTTCGCGCCCGCCGAGCCCATCGGGACCAGATGAGCGCCGACGTCCTCTGCCAGATCGGTCAGGAAAACCGGCGGACGGCTACGACTGGCCGCCAACCGGATGACCCGCCGGCCGCCACCCACGGCCGCCTCCACTGTCATCGGCGGATACGCCGGCGGATGGTCCGTGCCGAGCACCCGGTGCTGGGCCGGCAGGCCCACCGCGCCCGCCACCAGACCGTGCGGCGTCGACGCGTGACGCGACCAGAGCGCCACGTGCACCGCCCAGTCCGAGCGCCCTTCCTCCGCGTACTCCCGGGTGCCGTCCAGCGGATCGATGATCCAGACCCGGTCCGCGTTCAGGCGCGACAACGCCGCGTCCGTCACCTCCGCCGTCCAGGCCAGCCGCGAACCCTCGTCCTCCTCCGACAGCACCGCGTCCGCCGGCCGCCACTTCGCCAGCTCGGTGCGGATCAGGTCGTGCGAGACCTTGTCCCCGGCCGACCGGAGCGCGCCCGCGTCGGCGAACCCCATCTCCGTCCGCAACGCCGTCAGCGCCTGACCGGCCCGCGACGCCAGCCACCGGGCGAAGCCGCCGTCGATCATCGGAGGACTGCCCATGATGCTCCCGTCGCCCGCCCTTCGGTCCCCGGCCACTGCTCAGCCCCCGTGGTACAGGTTCTGCGTCGGCTCCACGCCCTTGAGAACCACCGACTCCACCACGTCCGCCGCGCGGTCCACCAGGAACTCCAGCTCCTTGCGCTCCGACGGGGAGAAATCCGAGAGTACGTAGTCAGCCGGGTCCTGCCGCCCCGGCGGCCGGCCGATGCCGAACCGCACCCGCACGTAGTCCTTCGTGCCGAGCGACTTCGACATCGAACGCAGACCGTTGTGGCCGCCCTCGCCGCCGCCGCACTTCACCCGCACCTGCCCGTACGGGATGTCCAGCTCGTCGTGCACCGCGATCACGTGCGCCGGCGGGATCTTGTGGAACTGCGCCAACCCGGCCACCGGGCCGCCGGAGAGGTTCATGTACGTCAACGGCTTGAGCAGCACCAGCTTCGGCCCGCCGAACCCCAGCCGCCCCTCCGCGGCCTCGGCCATCGCGCGCTTGTGCCGCCCGAACTTCGCGCCCACCCGGGCCGCCAGCAGGTCGGCCACCATGAACCCGACGTTGTGCCTGTTGTTCGCGTACTCCCGGCCGGGGTTGCCCAGGCCGACCACCAGCCACGGCCCCGCCTCGTCCGTCACCCGACGCCCCTTCCCGCTCGCTTCCCCGACCAGCCGTCCCGATACGCCGACAGGCGCCCCCGGGAACCGGGGACGCCTGTCGCACAGCCTTGCGGACCGGTCAGGCCTCGGTCTTCGCCTCGGCCGGGGCCTCCTCGCCCTCGGCGGCCGGAGCGCCCTCGGCACCCTCGGCAGTCTCCTCGCCGACCTCGGCCTCGGCCTCCTCGGTGGCCTCCTCGACCTCGGGGAGGGTGGCCTCGAGCTGCTCGGCGGTCGGAGCGGCGGTCACCGAGGCGACAGCGGTCTCCTCGTCGGTGGCCAGCTCGACGCCGGCCGGCAGCTCGACGTCGGCGGCGGTGATCGTGGTGCCCGGCTCGGCGCCCTCGATCGACGCCTCCAGGTGGTCCGGCACCTTGGTCGCGTCGGCGGTCACCGACAGCGTGTCGTGGTCGTGCACGATCAGCGTGTCCTTGGCGGCCTCACCGGTCAGCTGGACCGGGACCTCGACGGTGACCTTCTCGCCGCGGCGGACCAGCAGCAGGTCCACGTGCTCGAAGGTGTCCTTGATCGGGTCACGCTGGATCGCCTTCGGCAGCGCCAGCACCTGGGTGCCGTCGCTGACCTCGATCGCGAAGAGCTGGTTCGCGCCGCCCTTACGGATCGCGGCGGCGAACTCCCGCGCCGGAAGCGCGATGTGCTTGGGCTTCTCGCCGTGGCCGTACAGCACGGCGGGCACCTTGCCGGCCCGGCGGGTACGACGGGCACCACCCTTGCCGAACTCGGTACGGGGCTCGGCGCTGATCTTTACCTCGGACACGGGGAAACTCCTGATGCTTCGCTGCGGCGGCTTGTCGTCTGGCGGTGCTGGGGCGAGGGGCTCGCTGGGGCTAGGGTCATGAACGACCGCCCGGAGCACCGCGTCGATGACGGCGCCTCCGTGCGGTGCTTGTCAGCAGCCCGCCGGGCACCCTCGCCGTGGCAACCGCACCAGTCTACCCGAGGGAATTCCCGGCTCTCCGGCAGTCCCCCATATCACCGCGCCGCCGGTTCCGCAGGGCATCGGCCCGGCCGCCGGAACACCGGCGACCGGACCGGCACTCCTCAGCTCAGGCCACCGAACAGGGTGGTCACCGAACCGTCGTCGAAGACCTCCCGGATCGCCCGCGCCAGCAGCGGGGCGATCGACAGCACGGTCAGCTTGTCCAACTGCTTCTCCGACGGCAGCGGCAGCGTGTTCGTCACCACGACCTCGCTGATCGGGCTGTTCTTCAGCCGCTCCGTCGCCGGGTCGGACAGCAGCGCGTGGGTCGAGGCGACCACGATCTCCGCCGCGCCCTGCTCCTTGAGGATGTCCGCCGCCTTGGTGATCGTGCCGCCGGTGTCGATCATGTCGTCCACGATCAGGCACACCCGGCCCTCGACCTCACCGACCACCCGGTTCGCCACGACCTGGTTCGGCTTGAGCGGATCGCGGGTCTTGTGGATGAACGCCAGCGGGCAGCCGCCCAGCCGGTCGGTCCAGCGCTCCGCCACACGTACCCGGCCCGAGTCCGGCGCCACCACAGTCATCGGGCGGCCCGCGTACTTGTGCTCCACGTACTCGGCCAGCACGTCCATGGCGAACAGGTGGTCCACCGGGCCGTCGAAGAAGCCCTGGATCTGCGCGGTGTGCAGGTCGACGGTCAGGATGCGGTTCGCGCCCGCCGTCTTGAGCAGGTCGGCGATCAGCCGCGCCGAGATCGGCTCCCGGCCGCGGTGCTTCTTGTCCTGCCGCGCGTACGGGTAGAACGGCAGCACCACGGTGATCCGCTTGGCCGAACCGCGCTTCAGCGCGTCGACCATGATCAGGGTCTCCATGACCCAGGTGTTCACGCCGTGCGTCACGGACTGCACCACGAAGGCGTCCGAACCACGAACCGAGTCCTTGTACCGGACGAAGATCTCGCCGTTGGCGAAGTCGTACGCGTCGGCCGGCGTCGGCGCGACGCCGAGCACCTCACCGATCTCCTTGGCCAGCTCCGGAAAACCCCTCCCGGAGAAGAGCATCAGGCTCTTGCGGTTTTCGGCGACGATGCTGCCCATGGGCCCGTCTGCTCCCGTATGTCGGTGGTGCCCGGCGGCGGTGAGGCCGGGGAGTGTTCGGTTGCAGTATGCCCCCGGTTCAGCGATCCACCCACGGCCCGCCGATCCCCGTGGAGTCAGTCACCTTCCCTTGCGGCTGCGCCCGTGTCCGGCGCATCCTCACCGGCCCGCCGCGCCGCCTCCGCGGCCTCCGTGCCGGCCCGCTTGCGCAGCACCCAGCCCTCCACGTTGCGCTGCTGGCCCCGCGCCACCGCCATCGCGCCCGGCGGCACGTCCCCGGTGATCACCGAACCCGCAGCCGTGTACGCGCCGTCGCCGACCCGCACCGGCGCCACGAACATGTTGTCCGCTCCGGTACGCGCGTGGCTGCCGATGGTGGTGTGGTGCTTGCGTACCCCGTCGTAGTTGACGAAGACGGTGGCCGCGCCGATGTTGCTGTGGTCGCCGATCGTCGCGTCCCCCACGTACGACAGGTGCGGCACCTTCGAGCCCTCACCGATCGACGTCTTCTTGGTCTCCACGAACGTGCCGACCTTCGCCTTGCGGCCCAGCCGCGACTCTGGCCGCAGGTACGCGTACGGCCCCACGCTGGCCTCCGGCCCCACCTCGGCGCCGAGCGCGTGGGAGCGCACCACGCTCGCGCCCGCGCCCACCACCGTGTCCACGAGCGTGGTGTCCGGGCCGACGAGCGCGCCCGCGCCGACCACCGTGGCGCCCTGGAGCTGCGTGTTCTGGTCGATCACCGCATCCCGTTCCACGGTCACCGTCACGTCGATCCACGTCGTGTGCGGGTCGAGGATGCTGACCCCGGTACGCATCCAGCCCTCGTTCACCCGGTCCCGCAGCAGCCGCCGCAGCGCGGACAGCTCCACCCGGTCGTTGCAGCCGAGCGTCTCCACGTGGTCGGCGGCGCAGTGCACCGCCACCGGCTCCCCGGCGTCGCGCAGCAGCGCGAAGACGTCGGTCAGGTACTCCTCGCCCTGGTCGTTGTCGGTGGAGAGCTTGCCCAGCGCCTCCCGCAGGCGGGCCGCGTCGAACGCGTAGATGCCCGCGTTGATCTCCCGCAGCGCGCGCTGCTGGGGCGAGGCGTCCCGCTCCTCCACGATCTGCTCCAGGTGCCCCTGCACGTCCCGCACGATCCGGCCCAGGCCGGTCGGGTCCGGCACCTCGGCCGCCAGCACCGTCGCCGCCGCGGCGGCTTCCTCGTGCGCCTCGACGAGCGCCCGAACCGTCTCCGGCCGCAGCAGCGGCACATCCCCGTTGATCACCACGACGGTGCCGGTCGCGTCCGGCACCGCGTCCAGCGCGATGCGGACGGCGTGCCCGGTGCCGAGCTGGCGCTCCTGGAGCACCGGCGTCGCCGCCGGGGCCACGTCGGTCAGGTGCGCCCGGACCTGGTCGGCGCCGTGGCCGACCACCACCACGGTGCGGTCCGCGCGCAGCGGCCCGGCCGCGGCGAGGACGTGACCGAGCAGGGTACGGCCGAGCAGTGGGTGCAGCACCTTGGGCAGGGACGACTTCATCCGCTTGCCCTCACCGGCGGCGAGCACGACAACGGTGCGGAGGTGGGGCTGGGACACGACGTGGCTCTCCCGTCGGGACGGCGACAGTCTCGCGGTCATGCTAACCACCCGCGGGAGGGCAAACAGCAGAAGCTCCCGGGAGAGGATTCGAACCCCTATAATCAGGACCAAAACCTGACGTCCTGCCATTAGACGACCCGGGATGGTCGAAAACGGGCAAAAGGCAAGCTGCCCGCCGGCTGCCTACACCTTACCGGTCACGTGGTGGATCTTCATTGCTCATTCCTTTCATGATCCCCTCGATCCTCCAGTAGAGCCGGCTTCCGCCCACCACATGGATGGTCAGGCAGCCGTGATAGTCGGTTCCGACGTTCTTCCGTGTCGTCTGTGGACGATGCCTCTTGATGGTGGTGGCTTGAAAGCGATCAGCGGGCACACCCACCCGCGCCGCCCACCACCGGACCGCCGCCGCGTCGTCAGCCGTCTCATGGATGCTGACCCGGAAGCGTCGATCCTCCGGCGGCACCTCGACGGCATCCAGGAAGCGCAGGAACAGGGCCACGAGCATCGGATCGCTGTTGACGAACTTGATCCTGCAGTCGTGCGGGCGCCACGGCTTGGCCTTGCCGCCTTCGCACCAGTAGATGGCCGCCCCGATCAGCAGCAGTTCGCGCAAGCCCAGCCCTCGCACCCACTCGGCGGACGCGGCGACCGCCTCCGCCCTGGCCGCGTCGCGTGCCGCCCGGTGCGCGCCCCACTGCGCATCAGATCGGGCCCGCTGCGCGGCCTGACGACGCCGCCGCACCAACGCCGGGTCGAGCGGCAGGTGCCGAGTCCAGAGATAAGCCGTCGACTTGGAGACGTCGAGCCGCGCGGCGATCTCCCCGACGGGACAACCGGCGCGCCGCAGAGCCAGCGCCTGGGCGTGCAGTTCCGGCTTTCGACCACGGTACGAGCCGTGCGCGTTCGAATGATCACCGAGAGCCACCCTCGGAGGCTAGAACGTACGTACGACAACGAGGCGTCCGGTCGGACCGCGTACGCCTCGCCTGGCAGGATGGGGCGGGTGACCGACGTTCCCGGCAGTGACCGCGCCCGGCGGCGGCCCGCGCCGGCGGCGAAGCCGTCCCGGGTGCGGATGTCCGCGACGCAGCGGCGCGAGCAGTTGATCTCGATCGCCCGGCAGATCTTCGCCGAGCGCGGGTTCGACGCGACCTCGATCGAAGAGGTGGCGGCGCGCGCCAAGGTGTCCAAGCCGGTGGTCTACGAGCACTTCGGCGGCAAGGAAGGGCTCTACGCGGTGGTGGTGGACCGGGAGGTCCGGGCCCTGCTGGACCGGATCACCACGGCGCTGACCGCGGGCAATCCGCGGGAGCTGCTGGAGCAGGCCGCGTTGACGCTGCTGACCTACATCGAGGAGGAGACCAGCGGGTTCCGGGTGCTGGTCCGGGAGTCGCCGCTGATGTCGGCGACCGGCAATTTCAGCAGCGTGATGAACGACGTGGCGCACCAGGTGGAGCACATCCTGGCGGGCGAGTTCTCCATCCGGGGGTACGACCCGAAGCTCGCCGAGCTCTACTCCCAGGCTCTCGTGGGCATGGTGGCGTTGACCGGGCGCTGGTGGCTGGAGGTGCGCAAGCCGCGCAAGGAGACGGTGGCGGCGCACCTGGTGAACCTGGCCTGGAACGGGTTGTCGCACCTGGAGTCGAAGCCCGGGCCGATCCCCCGGGGCTGACGCCGCGTCAGCGCAACAGCCGCGTCAGCGCTCGCCGATCGGGTGGTAGCGGCGCTGCCGTTCCTCCTCGGCGTGCTCGGCGGTGCCGACCTTGTCGTACAGGCCGGTGGCGAGCAGGATCAGCCCGAACAGCAGCGACACGATGACCGTGGACATCGAGAAGTTGAGGAAGTTCGCCGAGGTCTGCAGCACCGACATCATCAGGATGCCGGTGACCAGGAAGACCACGCCGGCGGTGAGGTTCATGTAGTGGCCGAGATTGGTGCGGCGGGACGCGCCGACCAGCAGGACCGCGCCGAAGACGACCGAGACCAGCGAGAAGGCCAGGTTGGTGCGCAGGCCCAGCGCCCAGTTGCTGCCCCGGCCGAACAGCCCTTCGCCCCAGGTCAGGAAGACGCCGTAGACGCCGAAGACGAGGATGTAGAGGCCGATGAGCCCGGACAGCACCCGGTAGAGGGGCCGCGCGGGGTGGTTCACCGGGAAGTGCGCCATGGTGCCCTCCAGTCGTGCGACTGATTCGGGGCAATTGTCGCCTGGGTTGTCCGTTCGCGTCCGGAAAACACCGAAGGCCCGGCGCGCGGCGCGCCGGGCCTTCGTACGAGGAGGGATCAGAGCACCAGGCGGGCCTTCTGCCATGCCTCGTGCTCCTCGTCGGAGCCGACCTTGCTGTACATGCCGGCCATCAGGAGCACCAGCGCCAGGGTCAGGACCACGACGTCGGTCATGATCGAGAAGTTGAAGATGTTGACGTCGGTCTGCAGGAACGCCAGCGAGCCCAGGCCGATCACCATCAGGGTGTAGGCCAGCCACTGGTTGATCGCCACGTCGAGGTTGCGGCCGATCGCGGTGCCGACCAGGATCACGACGCCGACGAGCACCGACACCAGCGAGAACGCCATGTTGGTGCCCTGGCCGAGAACCTTGGTGTCGTCCTGGGCGAAGAAATCGCCACCGGCGCTGGCGATGACGCCGAGGCCGCCGAAGACGACGAAGTACAGACCAACGATCCCGCCGATCGCCCGGTAGATCGGCCGCGCGGGGTGGTTGACGGGGGTGTGGGCCATCTCTGCGTCTCCAAAAGACCGTTCGGACGAGGGTTCCACCGGTGATTGTCCCGTACGCCGGTCAGTGACGCCGCACACCCCCCACCCCGGCGGCAGGTCAGCCGCCCGGCAGCTCCTCGGCCAGGGCCAGCCAGGTCTCCTCGGTGCGGTCCCGCTCGGCCCGTACCTCCTTGAGCTGTGCGTCCAGCTCGGCGACCCGGGCGTAGTCGGTGGCGTTCGCGGCGAGCTGCTCGTGCAGGGCCGCCTCCTTCTGTTCCAGCTTGGCGATCTGCCGTTCCAGCCGGTTGAGTTCCTTCTTCGCGGTGCGTACCTCGGCGGCGGACATGCCCTCGCGGGCCGGCGCCGCGGTGGCCGGGGTGAGGTCGGCGGGCGCCGGGCCGCCGGCCGCGGCGGCGCGCGCCAGGTACTCGTCGACGCCGCCGGGCAGGTGCACCAGCCGGCCGTCGCCGAACATGCCGTACGCGACGTCGGTGACCCGCTCGATCAGGTAGCGGTCGTGGCTGGCCACCACGATCGTGCCGGGCCAGGAGTCGAGCAGGTCCTCCAGCGCGGCGAGCGTGTCGGTGTCCAGGTCGTTGGTGGGCTCGTCGAGCAGGAGCACGTTGGGTTCCCCGGCGAGCAGGCGCAGCATCTGCAGGCGGCGGCGTTCCCCGCCGGACAGGTCGCTCACCGGGGTCCAGAGCCGCCGGTCGTCGAAGCCGAAGATCTCGGCGAGCTGGGCGGCGCTGATCTCCCGGTCGCCGAACTGCACGCGCCGGGCCACCTCTTCGACGGCTTCCAGCACGCGCAGGTGGCCGGGGAGTTCGGCGAGTTCCTGGGAGAGGAACGCGGGGCGGACGGTCTGCCCGGCGGCGAAGCGCCCGCCGTCGGGGCCGGTCACCCCGGCGAGCATCCGCAGCAGGGTGGTCTTGCCGGCGCCGTTGCGCCCGAGGATCGCGACCCGGTCGCCGGGCCCGACCTGCCAGGTGGTGTCGTGCAGGATCTCCTTCGGGCCGGCGTGCAGCCGCACGTGTTCGAGGTCGTACACCTGCTTGCCGAGCCGGGCGGTGGCGAGCCGTTGCAGCGACATGGTGTCGCGGGGTTCCGGGACGTCGGCGATGAGCGCGTTCGCCGCGTCGATGCGGAACTTGGGCTTGGAGGTGCGCGCCGGGGCACCGCGGCGCAGCCAGGCGATCTCCTTGCGGAGCAGGTTCTGCCGGCGGGCCTCGGTGGCGGCGGCCACGCGCTGCCGCTCGACGCGGGCCAGCGTCCACGCGGCGAAGCCGCCCTCATACGCCCGGACGGTCTGGTCGGCGACCTCCCAGGTGGTGGTGCAGACGGCGTCGAGGAACCAGCGGTCGTGGGTGACCACGACGAGCGCGCCCTTGCGGGTGACGAGGTGCCGGGCCAGCCAGTCGACGCCACCGACGTCCAGGTGGTTGGTGGGCTCGTCGAGGACGAGCAGGTCGGCGTCGCGGACCAGCAGCGCGGCGAGCGCGACCCGGCGGCGTTCCCCGCCGGACATCGGGCCGACCGGCGTGTCCAGGCCGAGGTGGGGCATGCCGAGGCCGTCGAGGATGGCGCGCACGCCCGCGTCGCCGGCCCACTCGTGCTCGGCGCCCATGCTCTCGCCGAGCCAGGCGGTGCCGAGCACGACGTCCCGCACGGTGAGGTCGGGGGCCAGGTCCAGGCGCTGTGGCAGCCAGGCGACGCGCAGGTCGCGGCGGTGGGTGACGCGGCCGTCGTCGGGTTCCTCGGTGCGGGTGAGCAGCCGCAGCAGCGTCGACTTGCCGGCGCCGTTGAGGCCCACCACGCCGACCCGGTCGGCGTCGTCGAGGCCGAGCGAGACTTCGGTGAGCAGCGGCCCGGCGGCGCCGTACCCCTTGGACACCCGGTCCAGGTTGACGATGTTGGCCATTCCCCACCTTTCACGACTCAGGCGTCCCGGGGCCCGGGACGCCTGAGTCAAGGGTACGGGGCGTCAGACCACGCGGGCGCCGGCGACCGGTCCGTGCGCGACGCGGGCCTCCCGGCACACCCCGGCGGCGGTCAGCTCGGCGGCGATCCGCCCCGCGTCGGACTCGCCGGCGGCGAGGAAGACGCAGGTGGGTCCGGAGCCGGAGACGATGCCGGCGAGCGCGCCGGCGGCCTCGCCGGCCTTGAGCGTCTCGGCCAGCGACGGGCGCATGGTCAGCGCGGCGGCCTGGAGGTCGTTGCCGAGCGTGGCGGCGAGGACCCGCGGGTCGCGTTGGCGCAGCGCGGCGAGCAGCGCGTCGGTGCTGCCCAGCGGCGTCCCGGCGGCCCCGGCGTCGCGTAGCCGGTCCAGTTCCCGGTAGGCGGCCGGGGTGGACAGGCCGCCGTCGGCGATCGCCACCACCCAGTGCCAGGAGGTGGGGCGGGCGAGCACCGGGCTGACCGTCTCGCCGCGGCCGGTGCCGAGCGCGGTGCCGCCGTGGATGAGGAACGGCACGTCGGAGCCGAGGTCGGCGGCGATGCCGGCCAGTTCGTCGCGGGACAGCCCGGTGCCCCAGAGCGTGTCGCAGGCGACGAGCGCGGCGGCGGCGTCGGCGCTGCCGCCGGCGAGCCCGCCCGCGAGCGGGATCTGCTTGCGCAGGTGCAGCCGGGCGTGCGGGGCGACGCCCGCGTAGCCGGCGAGCGCGTGCGCGGCGCGCAGCGCCAGGTTGGTGTCGTCCAGCGCCAGCTCCCCGGCGCCCTCGCCCTCCATGGTGAGGGTGAGGGTGTCGCCGCGCCGGGCGGTCAGCTCGTCGTAGATGGAGATCGCGTGGTAGACGGTGTTCAGCTCGTGGTAGCCGTCACGGCGCAGCGGTCCCACCCCGAGATGCAGGTTGACCTTGGCGGGCACCCGCACCTTGACCGGGCCGCTGGCCCCGCGCCGCTGCCCGTCCTCGTCCTCCGGTCGCCATGCCTCGGTCACCGGGTGCGCTCCCCTGGACGCGGGCGGATGTCGAACGGCTTCTGCACGGTCAGCTCCTCGGCGGGGTCGGGCAACGGCGCCAGCCTACTGCTCGGCGGCGGAGCCGTCGGGGGCCGACGCGGCGATGGCGGCGAACTGCTCCACGGTGAGCGATTCGCCGCGTGCGGACGGGTCCACGCCGGCCGCGGCGAGCGCCGCGGCGGCCCGGTCCGCGCCGCCGGCCCAGCCGGCCAGGGCGGCGCGCAGCGTCTTGCGGCGCTGCGCGAACGCGGCGTCGACGACGGCGAAGACGGCCTTCCGGGGTACGTCCGGCCGGGGCGGTTCGCGCCTGGTGAACGCGACCAGACCGGAGTCGACGTTCGGCACCGGCCAGAACACGTTCGGCGGGACCTTGCCGGCGGCCCGGGAGCGGGCGTACCAGGCGAGTTTGACCGACGGGATGCCGTACACCTTGGAGCCGGGACCGGCGACGAGCCGGTCGGCGACCTCCTTCTGCACCATCACCAGGCCGTGCCGCAGTGTGGGCAGCTCGGCGAGCAGGTGCAGCACGACCGGCACGGCGACGTTGTAGGGCAGGTTCGCCACCAGCGCGGTCGGTGCCGGGTCGGCCAGGTCGGCGGCGGTGACCCGCAGCGCGTCGGCCGGGTGGACGGTGAGCCGCCCGGCGGCCTCGCCGGCGAAGCGGGCGGCGGTCTCCGGCAGCGCGGCGGCGAGCACCGGGTCGAGTTCCACGGCGTGCACGTGCGCGGCGACCGGGATCAGGGCGAGCGTGAGCGAGCCGAGGCCGGGGCCGACCTCCAGCGCCACGTCGTGCGGGGTCAGCCCGGCGGTGGTGACGATGCGGCGCACGGTGTTCGGGTCGTGCACGAAGTTCTGGCCGAGCTTCTTTGTCGGCGTGACGCCGAGGCGCGCGGCGAGTTCCCGGATCTCCGCCGGGCCGAGGAGTCCGGTCACGCCCCGTAGCGTAAGCGCCCCCGCCCGAGGGGAAGGAAGGGCCCCTTCTTAACGCCTCGCGATATGGAGGGGCCCCTTCTTAACGCCACGGGCCGAACGCGCGCTCACCGTTGGTGGAGATGGCGGCGCAGAGGGTGTCCAGGTCGGCGCCGGTGGTCTCGGCGAGGAAGCGGACGGTCAGCGGGATCAGGTACGAGGCGTTGGGCCGTCCCCGGTGCGGCATCGGGGTGAGGTACGGCGCGTCGGTCTCCACCAGCATCTGCTCCGGCGGGGTGACGGCGGCGGCCTCGCGTAGCGCGGCGGCGCTGCCGAACGTGACGGTGCCGGCGAAGCTGAGCAGGAAGCCGCGCCGGACGCACTCGCGGGCGAAGTCGGCGTCGCCGGAGAAGCAGTGCATGACCACGGTGTCCGGGGCGCCCTCGTCGTCGACGACGCGCAGCACGTCGGCGTGCGCGTCGCGGTCGTGGATGACCAGCGCCTTGCCGTGCCGCTTCGCGATGGCGATGTGTGCCCGGAAGCTCTCCTCCTGCGCGGCGCGCCCCTCCTCGCCGGTACGGAAGAAGTCCATCCCGGTCTCGCCGACGCCGCGGACCCGGTCCTGGCCGGCGAGCGTCTCGATCTCGCGCAGCGCCTCGTCCAGGTCGGCCAGCCGGGGCGCCTCGTTCGGGTGCAGCGCGACGGTGGCGAGCACCGCTGCGTACCGGTCGGCGACGTCGGCGCCCCACCGGGACGAGTCGACGTCCACGCCGACCTGGACCAGCCGGTCCACGCCGGCCCGGGCGGCGACGGCGATCGCGGCGGCCACCGGGTCCTCGCCGGAGGCGCCGCCCGGCGGTGTGCCGAACTCGCCGACGGTGATGTCGAGGTGGGTGTGGCTGTCCGGCACGGGTACGGGCAGCGGCTCGGGTGCGGGCGGGAACTCCCCGGCCCGGCGGGCGGCGCGCTGCTTGCGGGTCTCGGTCTGCTCGGTCATCGCGGCCAGCATCACACACCGGCGCGGGCCGGCGTTCCCGGACCGCCACCGGCCGTTCACACGCCCCACATCTGGCGGGCTTAGCGTCCCGGAGTGACAGTCACCGACCATGCCGGTGGGCCCGCCTCCGACCGGGCCGGGTTGCGCGTGACGTACGCCGGCCGGGTGCACCCGGCCGAGGAGATCGCCCGGGGCGCGGCGTACGAGCTGTTCAGCGCCGACGAGGCACCTGGCTTCGAGTGGTGTCCCCGGCCCGGGGGCGGCTATCCGTGGCGCCGGTTCGTGCACGCGACCGAGGTGGACGCGGTGCACGGGGGTCCTGGGACGGCCGACGAGACGGACGCGCCGCTGCTGATGCCGGTGCACCGGGACCGGGGTTGGGCGTACGTACACCGGCTCAGCCAGCAGCCGGGGGCGGCGGGTGACCCGACGCTGGCCGCGGTGCGGGCCTCGGCGGTGATCCGGCCCGGCACCCGGATGGTGAAGGTGCTCTCCGCCCGCCAGCTCGCCGGCTACGTGCGGGGGTGGCTGCCGCACGGCTTCTGCTACCGGGAGCACGACGTGGCGCACCTGCGGACACCGGCCGGGATGGCGGTGCTGCGGGGCGACTCCGAGGGCGGCGACGTGGCGTACGCGCTGCGCTGGCGGGCCGCCGACCCGGCCGACTACGACGTGCCGGTGGGCGAGGCGCACCGCGGCCTCATGGCGTTGCCGCCCCGGGACCGGCTGGGGCCGCCGGTGCTGGGCACCGGGTTCGTGCCGAGCAGCGCGCAGCTCGTGCCGGAGTTCGTCACCCGGGAGTTCGCCGACCTGCCGATGCCAGCGAACGCCACGCTGCTGGCCTATCCGGCCGAGGGCGTGGAGGTGGTGCTCTACACCTACCAGGCGGAGCAGCGGGGCTGGCTGCGCCTGGCGGGTCCGCAGTGGCGGCACCTGCTCGCCGCGGTGCCCGGCCTGGCCGCCGATCAGGAGTACGTGCCGACCGGCGAGGCGCCGCGCTCGACCCGGCTCGTCGGCACGTACGCGGGTTCGGAGTACGAGGCGGTGGCCGACCAGCCGGGCGGGTTCCGGGTGCTGGCGATGACCCGGGCGGCCCGCTACCCGGTGGACACGGCGGCCCGGCGGCTGCGCACGGCGACCTGGCGCGGGGCGCCGTGCCTGGTGCTGCGGGAGGAGGGCGGCTGGCTGCGGTTGCGGCTGCGCCGCCCGGATCCGGACGCGGTGGCCGCGACCGGCGCTCAGTGTCTGGAACGCGGCGTGTACGAGGTCTGGGCGCCGGGCGGCGAGCTGACCGATGACCGGGTGGTGGACCTGCCCTATCCGGCCCGGCACGCATAGACGGGGGCAGGTCGGGAAGCCGTTGGGGTCCGAGAAGCCCGCGCTGAGGGGGAATCCCGACATGCCTTTCGTCACCGTCGGTACGGAGAACTCCGCACCCATCGACCTGTACTACGAGGATCACGGTTCCGGTCAGCCGATCGTGCTGATCCACGGTTTCCCGTTCAACGGGGCGACCTGGGAGAAGATGAGCGGTCCGCTGCTGAACGCCGGGTACCGGGTGATCACGTACGACCGGCGTGGGTTCGGCAACTCCGCGCAGCCGGCCATGGGCTACGACTACGACACGTTCGCCGCCGACCTGGACGTGTTGATGACCGAGCTGGACCTGCGCAACGCGATCCTGGTCGGGCACTCGATGGGCACCGGTGAGGTGACCCGCTACCTGGGCGCGTACGGGTCGGACCGGGTGGACCGGGCGGTCCTGCTGGCCCCGTTGGCGCCGTACCTGCTGAAGACGCCCGACGACCCGGAGGGCGTCGACAAGAGCATGTTCGAGGGGTTCCAGAAGGCGATCATCCAGGACCGGTTCGCCTACCTGACCCAGTTCTGCGACGCGTTCTTCAACGCCAGCGAGAACCGGGGGAAGCTGGTCAGCGACGAGGCGTACCACGCGCACTGGCAGATCGGCGCGCAGGCGTCGGCCAAGGGCACCCACGACTCGGTGGACGCCTGGCAGACCGACTTCCGCGGTGACCTGCCGAACATCGACGTGCCGGTGCTGATCATCCAGGGCGACAAGGACAACGTGCTGCCGTTCCCGGTGACGGGCCAGCGGCTGGTGAACATGCTGTCCGACGCCAAGCTGGTCACGCTGAAGGGTGCGCCGCACGGCACGCCGTGGACCCATCCCACCGAGGTCAACAAGGCCATCATGGAGTTCATCGGCAAGCCGAGCATGGCGACCGCCTGACCCGGCGGACGATCGCGGCCCCGGGGAGATCCCCGGGGCCGCGGTTCGCGCGCGTGCTCAGCCGGCCAGCCGGGCCAGCTCCTCCTCGACGATGGACGGGTCGAGCTTGCGGAACACCGGCTTCGGCGCCGCGAGCGGCCGGCCCACCTCCAGGGGTACGGACTCCCAGCGCGCCCCGACCGTGTAGTCACCGGTCAGCACCGGGTACGACGGCCCGCCGTCGAGGTCGTCGACCTCCTCGATCACCGGCATCGGGGCGTGCGTGCCGGTGCCGCCGAGCAGCTCGTGGATCTTCTGGGCGGAGTGCGGCAGGAACGGGGTGAGCAGCGTGTTGGCGTCGCTGACCACCTGGAGGGCGACGTGCAGGATGGTGCCCATGCGGGGCTTGTCGTCCTCACCCTTGAGCTTCCAGGGCGCCTGCTCGGAGAGGTACTTGTTGGCCTCGGCGACGACCTTCATGGCCTCGCCGATGGCCTGCTTCTGCCGGTGCCGGGCGATCAGGTCGCCGACGGTGGCGAAGCCCGCCTTCGCGGTGTCCAGCAGCGCCTGGTCGGCCTCGGTGAGCCCGGCCGGGTCGACCGGCGGGACGGCGCCGAAGTTCTTCGCCGCCATCGACACCGACCGGTTGACCAGGTTGCCCCAGCCGGCGACCAGTTCGTCGTTGTTGCGGCGCAGGAACTCGGCCCAGGTGAAGTCGGTGTCGTTGCTCTCCGGGCCGGCCACCGCGATGAAGTAGCGCAGCGCGTCGGCGTCGTAGCGCTCCAGGAAGTCCCGGACGTAGATGACCACCTTGCGGGAGGAGGAGAACTTCCGCCCCTCCATGGTGAGGTATTCGCTGGACACGACCTCGGTGGGCAGGTTGAGCCGGCCCAGCTCGCCCGGCTCGCCGTCGCGGGCCCCCTCACCGGAGTAGCCGCCGAGCAGCGCCGGCCAGATCACCGAGTGGAAGACGATGTTGTCCTTGCCCATGAAGTAGTAGGAGCGGGCGTCCTTCCCTTCCCCGTCCGCCGACCACCACTTGCGCCAGGCCTCCGGGTCGCCGGTGCGGCGGGCCCACTCGATGGACGCGGACAGGTAGCCGATGACCGCGTCGAACCAGACGTAGATCCGCTTGTCCGGCCGGTCGCGCCAGTCGTCCAGCGGGATCGGCACGCCCCACTCCAGGTCGCGGGTGATGGCCCGGGGCTGGAGGTCGTCGAGCAGGTTGCGGGAGAACCGCAGCACGTTGGGGCGCCAGCCCTCGCGGTTGTCCAGCCACTGCCGCAGCGCGTCGGCCAGGGCGGGCAGGTCGAGGAAGAAGTGCTCGGTCTCGACGAACTCCGGCGTCTCCCCGTTGATCTTCGACTTGGGGTCGATCAGGTCGATCGGGTCGAGCTGGTTGCCGCAGTTGTCGCACTGGTCGCCGCGCGCGCTGTCGTAGCCGCAGATCGGGCAGGTGCCCTCGATGTAGCGGTCGGGCAGCGTCCGGCCGGTGGACGGGGAGATCGCGCCGGTGGTGACCTTCGGGACGATGTAGCCGTTGCGGTATAGGCCGGTGAACAGCTTCTGCACCACCGCGTAGTGGTTGCGCGTGGTGGTGCGGGTGAACAGGTCGTACGACAGGCCCAGCGCCCGCAGGTCCTCGGCGATCACCCGGTTGTAGCGGTCGGCCAGTTCGCGCGGGGTGACTCCCTCGGCGTCGGCCTGCACCTGGATCGGGGTGCCGTGTTCGTCGGTGCCGGAGACCATGAGCACGTCGTGGCCGGCCATCCGCATGTACCGGGCGAAGACGTCGGAGGGAACGCCGAATCCGGATACGTGGCCGATGTGGCGCGGGCCGTTGGCGTAGGGCCAGGCGACCGCGGCGAGAACGTGACTCATGAGCAGCAAGCCTAGTGATTGCGGTGGGCGGGCCGCGAACCAATGGGCGGCAGGCGCCGGCCGTACGTCCGATTTGTCGCCGACACGCGGCGTGAGCTTCACCGCAAGCCGGGCGTACCGGTGTGAAATGAACATCGTGACCAACAGACCAGCGGCGCCGGAGCCGTCGGCGGCCACCACCCGGCGGGCGCGACCCGCCCCGGCGGGCGCGCCCGTCGCGCCGCAGCCCCGGCTCGACCCGGCGGACCCGCCGGTCGAGGTGGAGCCGACCACCGGCGCGCCGGTGGACGCGGTGCCGAGCCGGGTGCCGGTGCGGCAGCCCCGCTGGCAGCGCAGGGCCGCGCAGGCGGGCGGCTGGGCGCCGATCGAGGAGGTGCACTGGGACGGCACGCCGCTGCGCGACGAGCCGCACCCGCTCCCCGCCCGGCCACCGGGCCGGCGGGCGCCGGCCCGCCCGGTCCTCCCGCCGACCCCGCCCGTCGGCCTCGCCGTGCTGCTGGCGTTGAGCCTGCTCGCCGCGTTCTTCGCCTGGGTGAGCGCGGGGCCGTTCTGGCTGGCCGCGGGGCATTCGACAGGCGGCACCGTGATGATCACCGAGTGCGCGGGCGGCGGGCTCACCCAGCGTTGCCGGGGGATCTTCCTGGCCGACGGCGACCGGTTCCAGGCCCACGGCGTACGGGTCAGTGGCGTGCCGGCCGGGCGGACCGCCACCGGCACCCTGCTGCCGGCCCGGATGACCGGGCCGGACGGATCGACCGCCTACGCGGACACCGGCCCCGGACAGCACCTGCGCTGGCTGCTCGGGCTGGCGCTGGTGGCCGGGTGCGCCGCCGGGATCGCCCGGTGGACCGGCGCGACCCGGCTCGCGGACGAGCGGCAGCGGCGCTGGGCGGTCGGCCTGGCGCTGGCCGGGCCGGCGCTGATCACCGTCGGGTTCCTGGCCGCCGCCTGGTGAGGTGAGGTGTTAAAAGGGGGCCCTTCCTCTACCGCAGGCGTTAAGAAGGGGCCCTTCCTTTCAGCTGTGCACCACCGCGTACACCTCGCGCCGCCGCAGCCCGTACGCGGTGGCGACCTCGGTGATCGCGTCGCGCCGGGACAGCCCGGCCGCCTCGCGCTCGGCCACCGCGGCGCGCAGCGTGTCGTCGTCGGGCCGGACCGCGGGCGTGGCCGGCGCGCCCGCCACGACGAGCGTGATCTCACCCCGGGGATCGCCGTCGGCGGCCCACTCGGCCAGCTCGCCGAGCGGACGGCGGACCACCTCCTCGTACGTCTTGGTCAGCTCGCGGCAGAGCGCGGCGGGCCGGTCGGCGCCGAACGCCTCGGCCAGGTCGGCCAGCGCGCCGGCGATGCGGTGCGGCGCCTCGAAGAACACCAGCGTGCGGTCCTCGGCGGCGAGCGCCCGCAGGCGGGAGCGGCGGGCGCCGGGGGTACGGGGCAGGAAGCCCTCGAAGCAGAACCTGTCGCAGGGCAGCCCGGACAGCGCCAGCGCGGTGGTGACGGCGCTCGGCCCGGGCGCGGCGGTGACCGGCACGCCCGCGTCCAGGGCGGCCCGGACCAGCCGGTATCCGGGGTCGGAGACGCTCGGCATGCCTCCGTCGGTGACCAGCGCGACCGTGTAGCCGGCGACGAGCACCTCGGCCAGCTCCGGGGTGCGCCGCTCCTCGTTGCCCTCGAAGTAGGAGACGATCCGGCCGGGCACCGTCACGTCGAGGTCGCGGGCGAGCCGGGTGAGCCGCCGGGTGTCCTCGGCGGCGACCACGTCGGCGACGGCCAGCACCTCCCGGAACCGGGCGGACGCGTCGGCCGGGTTGCCCAGCGGCGCGCCGAGCAACACCAGCCGTCCGACCTCGGACATTTCCCCCACGGCGCGTGCTCCCTCATCGATGGTCGTACCAATTTCGGAGACGATGGACGCCACCGGGCACCCTCGCAGCCTACGATCGCCGGGTGACGAGTGCGTCGACAGCACAGAGCGCGAACCCGGACCCTTCCACCGCCGAGCGCGGCGACGGCAGCGGGGGCGGGCTGCCCGCCGCCGTGCGGCGCCGGCTCGCCACCGTCGACGACCGCATCGGTCGGGGGCAGGCGTGGCTGGCCACAGCCGTGGTGGTGGCGATCGCGGCGATCCTGCGCTTCGTGGGGCTCAGTTTCCCGCCCGGCAAGGTCTTCGACGAGACCTACTACGCCAAGGACGCGTACGGGCTGATCGACCGCGGCGTCGAGTGGAACTACAAGGACAACGGCCCCTCGTACGTGGTGCATCCACCGCTGGGCAAGTGGATGATCGGGATCGGCGAGTGGGCCTTCGGCTACCAGGACGCGGACAGCGGCGTCTCGGTGCCGGGCCACCTGATCACGACGTCGCCGGAGTTCGGCTGGCGGTTCGGCGCGGCGGTGGCCGGCACGCTGTCGGTGCTGCTGCTGGTCCGCATCGGCCGGCGGATGTTCCGGTCCACGGTGCTGGGCTGCGCGGCGGGCCTGCTGCTCGCGCTCGACGGGTTCCACCTGGTGCTGTCCCGCACGGCCATCCTCGACATCTTCCTGCTGCTGTTCGTGCTGGCCGCGTTCGGCGCGCTGGTGCTCGACCGGGACGCCCGGCGGCGGCGCTGGACGCGGGCCCTGGAGGCCGGGCTCGACCCGACCCGGCCGGGGCGGGCCGGGCGGCCTCCGTCCGGTTGGCGGAACTGGCCGTGGTGGCGGCTGGCGGCCGGGGTGCTGCTCGGCTGCGCCTGCTCGGTCAAGTGGAGCGCGATCTACTTCGTGCCGGCGTTCGCGCTGCTGGTGCTGTTCTGGGAGGTGGGGGTCCGCCGTTCGGCAGGGGTTCGCCGTCCGTGGCGTGACGCGGTGCTGGACGAGCTGCCCTGGCTGCTCGCGGCCGGCGTGCTGATGGTGGTCACCTACGTCGCGACCTGGTCGGGCTGGCTGCTCAGCGACGAGGGCTACTACCGCCTGGCCGAGCGCTACCCGAACAACCCGGAGCTGAGCGACACCCCGTTCATCGGGGCGCTGAACAACCTGTGGGAATACCACAAGGCCTCGTACGGCTTCCACACCCAGCTCGACGACCCGCACAAGTACCAGTCCTGGCCGTGGCAGTGGCTGCTGCTCGGCCGCCCGGTGGCGTTCCACTGGTCCGGGGACGGCAGTTGTGGCGCGCCGAGCTGCGCGTCGGAGGTGCTGCTGCTGGGCACGCCGCTGCTGTGGTGGTCGTTCCTGCCGGCGATCGCCGCGACCGCCTGGCTCGGCCTGGCCCGGCGGGACTGGCGGGCGGGCGCGATCCTGCTCAGCATCGCCGCCGGCCTGCTGCCGTGGTTCTGGTTCGCGCTCGACGGCCGGACGATGTTCTCCTTCTACGCCGCGCCCGCGGTGCCGTTCCTGGTGCTGGCGGTGGTCTATGTGCTCGGCGCGATCACCACTCCGGCGCCGGTAACCGCGACGGCCGCTACGGCCGCGCCGCCCGATCCGCAGCAGCTGCGGGATCGGCGGATGGTGGGCGGGATCATCGCGGGCGCCTATGTGTTGCTGGTGGCGCTCTGTTTCGCGTACTTCTACCCGATCTTCGTGGGCCGGGTGCTGCCGTACGCGGAGTGGTCGGCGCGGATGTGGCTGGACGGCCGCTGGATCTAGAGGCGCGGGCGCCGGCACAAAGAAGCGCGCCCCGATCGCCTGCCACGGGGGAAGCGGGCGATTGGGGCGCGCAAGACAGAGCTTAACCACACTCCGGCACGGGCACAACGGGTGCGGGCCGGTCAGATTTGCGACGGGCACGCCACTGCCGAAAGGTTCACCTCCGGCATCTAACAGTGGGTCATCCTGCGGGAACATAACGGGTTCGATCTCCGGCGCCAGGCAGGAGCGGAGGGACGCCGGACCCGGATGATCTTCCAAAGTGGATCTCACTACACTTCGCCCGGTGATCAACAAGAGACGATCGACGATTGTCCTCTTCGGACTGCTGACGGCCGCCGCGCTGATCGGACCGAGCCCCGCCGGGGCCGACGACGAGACCTCCGAGCCCGTCGCCGAGCCACCCAAGGTGGAGCTGGTCCTCGACGTCAGTGGCTCGATGCGGGCCCGGGACATCGACGGGCGCAGCCGGATCTCCGTCGCGCAGCAGGCGTTCAACGAGGTGGTCGACGCCCTGCCGGACGAGACACAGCTCGGCATCCGGGTGCTCGGCGCCACCTACCAGGGCAAGGACAAGAAGCAGGGCTGCCTGGACACCCAGCAGATCGTGCCGGTCGGCCCGGTGGACCGTACCCAGGCCAAGGCCGCCGTCGCCGGGCTGCGACCGACCGGTTTCACACCGGTCGGGCTGGCGCTGCGCTCCGCCGCGCAGGACCTGGGCACCGGCAGCACCGCCCGCCGGATCGTGCTGATCACCGACGGTGAGGACACCTGCGCCCCGCCCGACCCGTGCGAGGTGGCGCGCGAGCTGGCCGCCCAGGGCACCCGGCTCGTCGTGGACACGCTCGGCCTCGCCCCGGACGAGAAGGTACGCAAGCAGTTGCTCTGCATCGCCGGCGCGACCGGCGGCACCTACACGGCGGCGCAGAGCGCCGACGAGCTGACCGGCCGGATCAAGCAGCTCGTCGACCGGGCCCGGGACACGTACACGGCCACCCCGGCGGTGGTCGGCGGCGGCGCGGCGTGCCAGGGCGCGCCGCTGCTCGCCCCCGGCGTCTACAGCGACCGGGAGGCGTTCTCCGAGCACCGTTGGTACCGGGTGCCGGTGCGGCCCGGCCAGGAGCTGCGCGCCTCGGTGAGCGTCGCGCTGGACCGGCCGGTCAACCCGGACTATGGCGTGCTGCTGCGCGCCACCGCGCCGGACGGGCGGGAACTGGTCCGCGGCGTCGACGCCGGAAGCGGGCGCACCGACGTGGTCTCCGCCGGACTGCGCTGGTCGGCCGCCGAGGAGGAGGACGACGACGGCCCGAGCCCGGAGCCGAGTCCCGGCGCGGAGCAGGCCGTGCGAACCGTCTGCCTGGTGGTCAGCAACTCCTTCGCGGCCAAGCCCGGCACGCAGACCCAGCCGGGTATGCCGGTGGAGCTCACGGTCGACGTGGTCGCCGCCTCCCCCGCCCCGGACGGGCCGGACCTCGGCCGCGGCTGGGTGCTGCTGCTCCTGCTCACGCTGGCCGGACTGCTCACCGGGCTGGTCGCCGGACTGCTCACCCGCTGGTGGGTGCACACGTGGAGGGTGAACTGAGCATGCGTACGCTGATCCGCGCCGCGGCGGCGACCACCGCCGTCGGTCTCGCGCTCACCCCGGCGGCGGCCCTGGCCGCGCCCAGTCCGTCACCGGGCGCGACCACTGTGACCAAGGCCGGCACCTCGTTCCTCACCGCCACCACCGTCACCGCCGGGCAGCCGGTGCAGGTGGGCGCGTCGACCGGCGACCACCTGTACTGGTCGTTCCGGGCCGACGCCGGGCAGGTGCACGAGATCACCGCCACCGTCACGTTCCCGAAGCGACGCACCGGCGCGTCCACCTGGACCGTCGACGTCTTCGACGGGCTGCGCCGCCGGCAGGCGTGCACGGCCGGCGCGCAGACGCCGACAGCGGACGCGGCGGCCACGAGCGTGGCGCTCGGCTGCACGCTGCGCCGGGTACGGCCGTGGGCCGAGCCGTGGTCGGGCGACCCGCTGCCCGGCACCTACTACGTCCGGCTCTCCGTCACCGACCTGCCCGAGCCCGACCTCGGCCTGCCGGTCGAGGTGGAGATGCTCGTCGGCGCCACCGACGAGGGCGGCGCGTCCGGCGACGACGGCGAGCTGGCCGCGCCGCTGGTGCCGAACACCAGGGCCGGCACGGTGCTGGCCGCCGAGCCGACCCCCGAGCCGGTGGCCGAGGAGGAGACCGACCTGACCGGCTGGCTCCCCGACGCGGGCTCGCGCTGGGTGTGGACCGGCGTGGGCGGCGTGCTCGCCGCCGTGGCCGGCGTGGTGGGCTTCGCGCTCACCCGGCGGCCCCGCCGCGGCTGAAGGACCACTCCCGGTGGCCGTCGTGAACCCGACACGACGGCCACCGGGAGCTCAGATCGTCCTCGAGCCGCGCGGCACCCAGCCGATGAACCGGTCCTGGAGCGCGGTGACCGGCACGGAGCGCAGATCCTGCGTGGCCGCGGCCAGGCAGGAGCCGAGATAGACGCTCAACGACGCCCGATCCACCTGGTACTCGCTCAGCAGGTGGTGACGTTTCGTGGCGCAGGGCCATTCGTCACCGCACGAGCCGCAGGTCCAGTCGGGGGTCACCGGCACGTGCTCGCCGTCCCGCCTCCCCGGTGCCTCCGCGCCACGCGTCATCCGCCGCTCCTTCCCTGTTCGGAATCGTGGTCGTGATGGGCCGGTTGCCTCCCCGCAACACACCTTCAGCGCCACCGCACGGCCCCAGCGTTACGGTACGTTCACCGCGTGCCTCCGTCATCCGTCGCACGTGCGTGATCTGCTGCCGGCCGTGGTCGCCGTGTCGGTGGCCGGTCCGGCCGACTGGTCCGGCGAGCTGCTCCCGGCCGAACGAGCCGCCCTGGGCGAGCGCGCGGTGCTCCACCGCCGCCGCGACTTCACCGCCGGCCGGGTCTGCGCCCGCCGGGCACTCGCCACGCTCGGCCTGACCGGCACGCCGGTGCCGGCCGGCGCGGACCGGGCCCCGGTCTGGCCGCCCGGCGTGGTCGGCGCGATCACCCACACCCGGGACTACTGCGCGGCCGCTGCCGCCCGCGCCGCCGACGTGCGCGCCGTCGGCATCGACGCCGAGCGGCACCGCCCGCTCTCCCCCGGGGTACGGCGGAAGGTGTGCCGCCCCGACGAGGAGGCGGACCTGGCCCGGCTGCCGGCCGGGATGCCCTGGCCGACCGTGTTGTTCAGCGCCAAGGAGACCGTCTACAAGGTCTGGCACCCGCTCGTCGGGACCTGGCTGGGCTTCGCCGACGCGCGCGTCACGCTCGACCCGCAGGCGGGCACGTTCCACGCCGAGATCGAGCCGGCCCGGCTCGCCGCCGCTCCGGTGGCCGACCCGCCGTCGCGCGTGACCGGACGGTTCGCGGTGGACGACGATCTGGTCCGCACCGCCGCCGTCCTGCCACATCGATGACGCCCTGTCGGCCGGGTTGACCCCGGCTTGTACCGTCGTTCCGACTGAAATCCCGAAGGCGCCCCAAGGAGTACGGTGAGCCACCCTCAGCCTCCGTCCGGGTCACCGGACCCGAACCAGCAGCCGCCGGAACCGCCGACGCAGGCGTTCCCCACCGCGCCGATGCCGCCGAGCGACCCCTACGAGCCGCCGCCCGCCCCGGACGCGCCGACGGCCCCGATCTCGGGCGCGCCCTTCCCGCCGCCTCCGGGCACGCCGCAGCCGCCGGTGTCGGGGCCGCCGCAGCCGCCGGTGTCGGGAGCGCCGTATCCGCCGGCCTCCGGGGCGCCGTACCCGCCGCAGCCGGGGCCGGGTGAGCAGTACCCGCCGCCCGCTCCCACCCAGGCGTTCCCGCCGGCGCCGCCGACCTCGGGCGCGCCGTACCCGCCGCCCGGCAGTGAGTATCAGCCCCCGGGCGCGGCGTACCCGCCCCCGGGCAGTGAGTACCAGCAGCCGGGCGCGGCGTACCCGCCCCCGGGCAGTGAGTACCAGCAGCCGGGCGCCGCGTACCCGCCCCCGGGCAGTGAGTACCAGCAGCCGGGCGCCGCGTACCAGCAGCCGGGGGGCTACCCGCCGCCGGGCGGTGGGCAGCCGTACCCGCCCGCCGGCGCGCCGTATCAGCCGGGAGCGCCGTTCGGACCGCCGGCCAAGAAGTCGAACAAGAACGTCTGGATCACGATCGGCATCGTCGCGGCGCTCCTGCTGCTGCTCTGCTGCGGTGGCGGCATCTTCGCCGTCTACAGCGGCGTGAACAAGGCCCAGGAGGCGGTTGACTCGCTGCCCACGCCGGGCGTCACCTACGGCGTCCCGGACGAGCAGACCCCGACCGGCGGCCCCACCGGCACGCCGCAGCCGGGCACCACCGACGACAAGACCTTCAACATGCCGGCCGGCGACAAGCTGATCGTCAACGACACCGACGGCACCATCGAGATCACCGTCGGCAACTTCCGGACCCGGAACTCCGCCTGCAACGAGATCATGCCCGGCCCGAAGAAGGGCATGTTCCTGATCGCCGACGTGACCGCCGAGATCACCAAGGGCACCGGTTCGATCAACCCGTTCTACTTCTCCTGGGTGGCCGAGGACGGCACCGAGGAGAACGGCATCGGTGGCGCCTTCTCGGGGTGCGGCAAGCTGATGACCTCGGGCAACAACCTGCCCGCCGGCTCCAAGCGCAGCGGTCAGCTCATCTTCGACGTCAAGGACCAGAACGGCGTCGTCGAGTACAAGCACCGCTTCCGTACCGCCGGGTCCTGGAAGCCCTGACCCGCGCCTGACCCCGCACCGGGGCCGGTCCGTCTCGGACCGGCCCCGGTGCCCGTTCGGACAATGCCCGTCGGCCGTTCGGGCCTTTCCATGTGCGCGTGGGCGCTCCCGGTGGCCAGGCTCGGAGCATGGCGAACGAGACGACCATCCCGCTGCTGCCCTGCCGCTCACTTGACGACGTGGCGCCCTTCTACCAGGCGCTCGGATTCGAGGTGACGCACCGGCAGGAGCGCCCCAACCCGTACCTGGCCCTGCGCCGGGAGGACCTCAACCTGCACTTCTTCGGGATGGCCGGGTTCGACCCCGCCGACTCGTACGGCTCCTGCCTGGTGGTGGTCGACGACCTGACCGTCCTGCACCGCGCCTTCGCCGACGGCATGCGCGCCACGTACGGCAAGGTGCTGGTCGCCGGTGTACCCCGGATGACCCGGCCCCGGCCCCGCCGCAACCAGGACGGGCATTCCGGGTTCAGCATCGTCGACCCGGGCGGCAACTGGATCCGGTTCGTGGCCCGGGCCTCGACGCCGGACGCCGACGACGACCGGGGCGGGCTCGCCCGCACGCTGCGCAACGCCGTGGTGCAGGGCGACTCGCGCGGCGACGCCGGTCAGGCCGCGCGCATCCTCGACGGCGCGCTGGCCCGGCCCGACGCGGCCGACGACCCCGCCGTCCTGGTGGAGGCGCTGGTCTACCGGGCCGAGATGGCGCTGCAACTCGGGGAGCCGGAGGCCGCCCGGGAACGGGTACGGCAGGCCCGGTCGGTCCCACTGGACGACGAGTCGCGCGTCCGGCTGGCCGACACGCTGCGGCACGCCGAGGAGCTGCTCACGGCCCTGCCGACCGCATGACCGGCCGGCCGGATGCGGGCTGACGCCGATCCGGTGGCGGCGGTTTGCCGTGCGGGTCAGCGGGGACGCGACGTGGCAGGCGGCGAGGGCCGCCACGCGACGATCCGGGGAGGCGGCATGAGCGTCGAACGGGCGAACAACGACCTGGAGAACCTGGCCGGTCCGGCCCGGGCCCGCCTGGGTGACCTGAACCAGGACGAACACGCCGAGGCCGACCGGGTGCGGGAACTGGACGAGATCCGCGGCAAGCGCCCCGGCGAGCACATCCAGGAGGACGCCCGCGACGCCGACGACAACTTCACCGCCTAGCTCCCCGTACCGCAGATCTTGGAAGCAAACGGCTGCCATAGGGGCCGAAATCTTCCAAGATCTCTCGGCGTCCGGTCATCCACGATGATCGGCTTGTGTGTCTCGACGGATCGGCGGCACGGGTCGCCGAGCGTCGATGCGAAACGCGCCAGTTGACCAATCGCAATCATTGATGACGCAAGCAGACTGAGTCGCGTGACCAAGCCATCACCGCAGAGATCATGGCCGATACCGAATCAGTCCTGGTGGCGCCGGCTTTCCGGCGGCACGAAAGCCGTGCTCGTGTCCGGCGGCGTGCTGGTGCTGTGCTGCTGCGGCGGCGGGATCGCCGCCGTCGGCGGCGCGACGGACGAGAAGCCCGCGTCGATCAGCGCCGCCTCGACCGCGACCGCGCGCAGCGCCGATCCGCCCCCTGCCGCCCACTCGTCCGGCTCGCCCTCGAACGTCGCCGCACCGACCGACTCGCCGTCCGCTCCGCCGACGACGCGGGCCGCCGAGCCGTCGCCGCAGACCGCGACCGCGCGTCCGGCGCCCCGGCCGAAGCCGAAGCGGACCACGCCCAAGCCGACACCGAAGCGGACCACGAGCGCGCCCCGGACCACCAAGCCGTCCACCGGCACCGTCCAGGGCGCCGTCCACCCTGGCGCTTTCTGCTCGCCGGTCGGCGCGACCGGCCGTACCGCCAAGGGCACGCTGATGCGGTGCACGCGCAAGGCCGGCGAGGACCGGGCCCGGTGGCGCGCCGCGTGATCCGCGTGGGCGGGCGGTGTCGGGGGTGGTTCCTATCCTGGGGCGATGGTTCTCACTGACGTCACCGGGTCCTGGGCCGGCACCAGCGGTTTCCGTCTGATGCCCGCCGATCCGCTCGCCGAGTCGCCGGCCACCGCCATTGTCGCGACCGCCGCCGGTGGCCACCTGACCACCGTGTCGTACTCGTGGGGCCATCCGGGCGACGGGCCGCAGGACGGTCTGCTGGTGATCGCCGCCGGCGAGCAGCCGGGCTCGCTCGTCGCCTGGTGGGGCGACTCGTGGCACCAGCAGCCGACGCCGATGACGCTGACCGGCACGGCGGGCGGCGCGGCGGCGGTCGAGCTGAGCGCCGGGTACGGCGACGGATGGGAGTGGCGGATCACGGTGGACACCGCCGACCCGGCCACCCTGCGGCTGCGGATGGAGAACGTGGTTCCCGCCGACCAGGCGGGGGCCGACATGCCGGCCGGCCCCTACCCGGTCATGGTCACCGACGTGCGCCGCGCCTGAGTCCGGTCAGGCGGCGCCGTCGAGGATCTCCCGCAGCCGGCGCGCGAACGCCTCCGGCTGCCCGGCGTGGCCCATCTCCTCACCCAGGAATCCGCCGTGGTGGCTGGGAAAGACCGCGGCCTTGCCGCCGAGCAGCTCGGCCGCGGCCACCGACGTGCGTCCGGTGAAGGTGTCCGCCGACTCCTCGCCCACCGCGACGACGACCCGGGTACGCGCTGCGCGCAGCGCGTCCACGTCCGGCCGGAAGCGGGTGACCGCCGCGGCGCGGTCGGAGAGCAGCGGGTCGTCCCGGCTGCCGTCGTCCTCGGTCGGCATGCCGAACGCGGCGGGGTCGGGCAGCGGCTGGGCGAAGTACTCGTCGGTGAACTCGCCCCGCCACGACGTCATGGCGATGAACGCCGCCATACCCGCGCCCCAGCCGCTCTTCTGGTACGCCTCCTGGCAGGCGGCCATGGCCCGCCGGGCGGCCTCGGCGTCGGGAAGCACCTGCACCAGCGGCGGCTCGTGCGCCACGAGCGTGGCCACCGCGTCCGGGTACGCGGCCACCAGGGCGAGCGCGGTCACCGCGCCGCCGCTGCTGGCGAACATGTCCACCGGTCCCGTGCCGAGGGCGTCGATGATGTCGCGTACGTCCCGGGCCTGGACCTCGGGCACGTCGTCGCCGCGGCCGTCCTTGCGGACGCTGCGCCCGAGCCCGCGCGGGTCGTACGTGACGACGGTCCGGTCCGGGAAGTACGAGGCCAGCGTGGCGAAGCCGTCGGCGCACATGGGCTGGCCGATCATGAACAGCGGGCGGTGTCCGGCGTCGGCGGCGCTCGGCGTGCGAATGTCGTAGACGAGGTCGACCTCGGGCGTCTGCAGAGTAAGCGTGTTCATGCCTCTGTCGACCGTCGCCGGCCCGGGAACTCATCGGTCCGGCGGGGAACTCCGCCGGGACCGGCTCGCGGCGGTGTCGACGCCCACCGCCGCGAGCCGTGCCGTCGCCGTCAGCTCACCGTGCCGGTGACGGTGCTGCCGGACTTCGTCACGTAGTAGGTCAGCTTCGTGCCGCTCCAGAAGTGGAACGTCAGGGTGACCCGCTGACCGTCGTTGACCTCGGCGAAGAACTCCGGCTTCAGCGCGATCGTGTTGCCGGTGTAGTTCGGCGCGAACGTCACGTCGAACTCCTTGTACGAGGTCCAGTTGTGCGGGCCGGCGTTGCTGCCGTCCGCGTACTGGGCCTCCATGGTGGCGAGCTGGTCGCCGCGGAACTGCGCCGGGAGCGTGAACGCGGCGGTGGTGCCGGTCGCGTTGGAGAGCACCGGCGGGTCGTACGTGATGATGCTGATCCGCCACGGCACGCCCGCGGAGAAGCGTGCCTGGAGGTTGGCGTTCACGCCGTACGCGCGGGAGCCGACCAGCCGGGTGAGCGCCGACGCGGTGAGCGTCAGCGTGCTGCCGGAGACCGTGTAGTCGGTGCCGTTGACCAGGTCGGTGGTGCCCTGGCGCAGCCCCTGGAACGTGGTGCCGTTCAGGTTGAGCGTCAGGCTCTTGGCGGTGATCGTGCCGGTGCGCGGCACGTACACCTGGTCGCTGGACGCGGTGCCGGAGCGGGTGGTCCAGCTCGACTTGATCTGCGCGAACAGCTCGGGGTCCTTCCACACGAACGACGTGCGGTCGAAGTGCTGGCCGTTGTCCCAGAGCTGGGTGGTCAGCTTGCGGCTGCGCGCGTAGTGGCCGAGGAACTCGAAGAACTTCAGCTTCTCGCCCTGCTCGATGGTGCCGGTGTGCCGGTCGAAGCCGAGCAGGCCGTACTCGCCGATGATCACCGGGATGTTGCGGGTGACGAAGGCGTTGTAGACGCGGTCGAACTGGTCGGTCAGGTCCTGCTGGACCGTCGCGTCGAACTTGGTGCCGCCGGCGACGTTCACGCTGAACGGCCAGTACCCGTAGAAGTGCACGGTGGCGATCAGGTTCGGGTCGTTGAGCGTGTTGAACGTGCTGACCAGCTCGTCCACCCGGGCCTGCTCGGCGGAGGTGTGCAGGGTCGGCAGGACGAGCAGCCGGGTGGCGTTGTTTCCGCCGGACTGGCGGACGATGCGGTGGAACGACGTGTTCAGCTCGTTGAGCAGCGTGGCGTTCTGCGCGTCGCCGGAGCTGCCGGTGAACTGGGGCTCGTTGACGCTCTCGAAGGTGAGCTTCGGCGAGGAGTCCTTGAACGCGGCGGCGATCTGGGTCCAGAGCGCGTTGTAGCGGTTCAGCACGCCTGTGCGGTCGGTGGGCATCGTGTTGATCCACTGCCACGAGTCGTGGTGGATGTTGAGCACCACGTAGAAGCCGTCGGCGAGCGCCCAGCCGACCACCTCGCGTACCCGGTTGAGCCAGGCGGAGTCGATCGTGTAGTTCGGCGCGGCGCCGTGGTGGTTGCTCCAGGTCACCGGGATGCGGATGCTGTTGAAGCCCTGCGCGCGGACGTTGTCCAGCAGCGCCTCGGTGACCCGCGGGTTGCCCCAGGCGGTCTCGTCCGCGCCGACCGCGTCGAAGGAGTTGCCGAGGTTCCAGCCGGGTTGCATGGCGGCGACGGCGGCCATCGCGTTGCCGGCGGGCGGCGGGGTGGTGGGCGGCGGCGTGGTCGGGGGCGGCGTGGTCGGCGGGGGCGTGGTGGTCGGCGGCGGGGTGGTTCCGCCGACGCCGCCGGTGCAGGCCACGCCGTTGAGCGTGAACGCGGTGGGCGCGGTGTTCGCGCCGGTCCAGGAGCCGTTGAAGCCGAACGAGACGGTGCCGTTCGTGGCGATCGCGCCGTTGTAACCGACGTTCGTGGCGGTGACGTCGGCGCCGGAGGAGGTGACCGTGGCGCTCCACGCCTGGGTGACCCGCTGGCCGGACGGGAACGTCCAGCGCAGGGTCCAGCCGTTTACCGGGTCACCCAGGTTCGTCACGTCGACGTTCGCGGTGAAGCCGCCGGGCCACTGGCTGGCGGTGGTGTAGGTGACGCGGCAGCCGGCCGCCGCCTGGGCGTTCGTCGCCAGCAGTGCGGTGCCGGCCACGAGTGTGGCGGCGGTCGCCGCGACCAGGCCGACCCGCAATCGGGCGGTACGGAAAGAGCGGAACATGGTGGTTCCTTCGTGGTGGGGTGGGCGCGTGGACGGGGAGGGCGGGGCGCGCACCCGCCCAGCGCGAGAATAAGTTTGGATTCCAAACATTGTCAATCGGCGCATGTGGATGCGTAACCGTTCCGGCGTCCCGGCCTCACCCCACCGACCGGGCCGGTTCGACGACCGGCCACACCGGACCCGCCAGCCGGTCCGAAACCCGCCGGACACGCCTCGTGGGAACAATTTCGGCCGGGAATCCTCGCTACGCTCTCGCCCGCCAACACCGCTCTGACCTCAAGGGGACATCGTGCGCAGAAGGCTTCTCGGCATCGCGTCGGCGATCACCATCGCCCTCGCCGGCACGTTCGCCGCCGCCGCTCCGGCCCAGGCCGCCACGCCGCCTTTCATGATCACCAAGGTGTACTACGACTCCCCCGGCAAGGACACCCGCTCGAACGCGAGCCTGAACGCCGAGTACGTCCAGCTGACCAACAAGCGCAAGACGGTCCAGAACCTCAAGGGCTACTACGTGCGCGACAAGGCCGGCCACGTCTACTCGTTCACCGGCGACTTCAAGGTGGCCGCCGGGAACAGCATCGTCATCCACACCGGCAAGGGCACCAACAAGGGCACCCACCGCTACTGGGGCCGCGCCGCGTACGTCTGGAACAACGACGGCGACACCGCCTACCTGCGCAACCCCTCCGGCAGCCTGGTCGACAGCTGCAGCTGGGGCAAGGGCGGACGCGGCTACACCAGCTGCTGACCACGCCGCGAAACGGCCGGCCCACCCGATCCGGGGGGCCGGCCGTCTCCGTCCGTCACGCCGCGAGCGACCGCACGGTGAGGTGGTCCGACAGCGCGCGCAGGAAGTCCGGCGCGTCGAAGATCCGGCCGGCCGAGGCGACACCCTTGGCCCGGGTACGCCCGGTGAGCAAACGGTGCACCGCCTCGACCGCGAGCGGCGCGCTGATCGCGTAGATGTCCCGCCCGTGCGCGACCACCCGCCGCCGGACGTCACCGGCACGCACGACCACGTCGACGGTGAACGTCTGCGCGGACCGGCCACGCTCGTCCACAGCGGCCGGAGCGTCCCCCGCCGCCAGGTCGCGGGCCGCGTCGGCGGTCATGTACGTGCACACCTCCGGGATGTCCAGGTGACTCGGCACGGTCACCACGTCGGCCATGGTGAACTCGCCGAGCACCGGCCGCACGCCCAGCGGCGCCGGGAACTCCCAGTCCAGCCGGGGCAGGTCGCCGTCGGCGTACACCAGTCGCCCGCCGGTGAAGCGGACCCGCCGGCCGTCGCGGCGCTCGCGCGACACGACGCCGGAGGCGACCGTCCCGGCCGTCGGGTGCCAGCTGCTCAGCCCGTACGCGACGTGCGCCTCGTCGGCCGCCGTCCAGTCCCCCATCGCGGCGGTGACCAGCAGGTCACCGAGTCCGCCGAAGAACGCCATCGCGGGCACCACCGCGGCACCGGCCGCCTCGGCACGCTCGGCGTAGTGCGCGAACGTGTCCCGGTTCGCCTCGATCTCGGCCGCCACGTCGACGTAGGGAATCCCGGCCCGTAGCGCGGCCTCGATCAGCGGGCCCGCGGTCGAGGCGAACGGCCCGGCGCAGTTGACCACCGCCGCCGCCCCGGCCAGCGCCTGGTCCAGCGAGCCCGGATCGTCCACCGACGCCACCCGGTGCTCCCCCTCCGGGAACGCGGCCGCCAGCTTCCCGGCGTCGCGCCCGAGCGGCAGCGGCTCGTACCCCCGCTCGCGCAGCTCCGCCGCCACGAACCGCCCGGTGTGCCCGTACGCCCCGAACACCGCCACCCGCATGACGCCCCCTCAAAAGATCGACTGAAGTGATCCTCGCCGGGCTGGCCGGGGCGGGCCAGTGTCGCAAACGCCAATGCCCGTACAGTTTCGGACATGGCCACCATCGCGCTCGCCGCCACCGACGGGATGCTGCACTTCGAGCTGGCCGCGGCCTGCGAGATCTTCGTCCGTGACCCGACCGGGCTGGCCGACCCCTGGTACGACCTGGTGGTCTGCGGCCCCGGCCCGGTCGGCGTCGGCCGGTTCGCCATCACGCCCGACCACGGACTGGACCACCTGGCCCGCGCCGACACGGTGATCGTCCCGGCGATCGAGGACACCGACGCCGACCCGCCGTCCGACCTGGTCGACGCGGTCCGCGCCGCCCACGCCGCGGGCGCCCGGATGGTTTCCCTCTGCACCGGCGCGTTCGTGCTCGCCGCCGCCGGCATCCTCGACGGGCTGCGCGCCACCACCCACTGGGCGCACACCGAGGCGCTCGCCGCCCGCTACCCGCGCGTGCTGGTCGACCCGGACGTGCTCTACGTGGACAACGGCACCGTGCTCGCCTCCGCCGGCAAGGCCGCCGCCATCGACCTCTGCCTGCACTTGATCCGCCGCGACCACGGCTCCACAGTCGCCAACGCGGTCGCCCGCCGCCTGGTCGTGCCGCCGCACCGCGCCGGCGGCCAGGCCCAGTACGTCACCACCCCGGTCCCGGCCCGCGAGGACCACCCGCTCGCCGCGCTGCTCCCATGGGCGATGGCGCGGCTGGACCGCCCGCTCACCGTCGCCGACCTGGCCCGCCAGGCGAACATGAGCACCCGCAACCTGGTCCGGCACTTCACCGCCGCGACCGGCGCCACACCGTCGCAGTGGCTGGCCACCCAGCGCATCCGGCGGGCGCAGGAACTGCTGGAGAACACCGACGACAGCATCGACGCCGTCGCGGAGGCGTCAGGCATGGGTACGGCGACGACGCTGCGCCGGCACTTCCACCGCACAGTTGGCGTGCCGCCGGACACCTACCGCCGGACGTTCCGCCGAGGCTGACCGGCACAACGGCTATGGTCGGATCGTGCCGCCCGAGGGGACGGTCGCCTGACAATCGGCACGGGGGAAGCTGTGTTCGACGTGATCGTGGTCGGCGGCGGGCCGACCGGCATGATGCTGGCGAGCGAGCTGCGCCTCCAGGGCGTCGGCGTGCTCGTGCTGGAGCGGGACCCCGAACCGCCGCCGTACGTGCGCTCGCTCGGACTGCACGTCCGCAGCATCGAGGTGATGGACCAGCGAGGGCTGCTGGAACGGTTCCTCGACAACGGCGGCAAGCACCCGATCCGGGGCTTCTTCGCCGGCATCGACAAGCCCGCCCCCGCCGACCTGGACACCGCCCACCCGTACGTGCTCGGCATCCCGCAGACGCTCACCGACCGGCTACTCGCCGACCACGCGGCCGAGGTCGGGGCCGAAATCCGGCGCGGCAGTGCGGTGACCGGGCTGGAGCAGGACGACGACGGCGTGACCGTCCACCTCGACTCCGCGAGCGCGCCGTCGCTGCGGGCGCGGTTCGTCGTCGGCTGCGACGGTGGGCGCAGCACCGTCCGCAAGCTGCTCGGCGTCGGATTCCCCGGCGAGCCGTCGACAGTCGACACGCTGCTCGGCGAGATGGAGGTGACCGCCTCCCCGGACGAGATCACCGCGATCATGACCGAGGTACGCCGCACCGAGAAGCGGTTCGGGCTCGGCCCGTCGGGCACGCCCGGCGTGTTCCGGGTGGTCGTGCCGGCGGCCGACGTGACCTCGGCACCGCCGACGCTCGACGACTTCAAACGGCAACTGACCGCGTACGCGGGCACCGACTTCGGCGTGCACTCGCCCCGCTGGCTGTCCCGCTTCGGCGACGCGACCCGCCTGGCCGAGCACTACCGGGTCGGGCGGGTGTTCCTGGCCGGCGACGCCGCGCACGTCCACCCGCCGCTGGGCGGGCAGGGGCTCAACCTCGGCATCCAGGACGCGTTCAACCTGGGCTGGAAGCTGGCGGCGGAGGTGAACGGGTGGGCGCCGGACGACCTGCTCGACACCTACGAGTCCGAGCGGCGCCCGGTGGCCGCCGACGTGCTGACGAACACGCGCGCGCAGATGCTGCTGACCACGAACGAGCCCGGACCGCAGGCGGTACGACAGGTGCTGACGCAGCTCATGGACTTCGACGAGGTCAACCGCTACCTGATCGAGAAGGTCACCGCGATCAGCATCAGGTACGACGTCGGCGAGGGTCATCCTCTGCTCGGACGGCGGCTGCGCGACGTACCGCTGCCGCAGGGACGCCTGTACGAGCTGATGCGTACCGGCGGCGGGTTGTTGCTGGACGGGACCGGGAAGCTGTCGGTGGACGGCTGGGCCGACCGGGTCGGGCACGTCGCCGGCACCGGCGACGAGCTGGACGTGCCGGCGGCGCTGCTGCGGCCGGACGGTCACGTGGTCTGGGTGGGCGACGACCAGCGGACGTTGGAGGGCGCGCTGACCAGATGGTTCGGCGGCGGGACGGTTCGCGGGTAGCGACGGCACACGAACTCGGCAATGATCAGCTCCATGTCCGACGACAACCTGGCCGACACCTGGCGTCGCATCATCCTGGGAGACGGCAAGTCCTGGGTCGTGTTCGCGCACGGCACGTGCGTCGTCCTGCCGGACCCCGCGCCGGGCGTCGACCTCGCCGCACAGGCCGTCGAGATCCTGCGCGAGTACGGCCCCGTCCACGTCGGCTCGCCGTCCGCGGACTTCGGTACCGTCACGCTCGATCCCGGCCCCGGCTGGGCGGTCTACGGCCATCACCACGACGTGTTGACCTACGTCGGCCCGGACGAGGTCTCGGACGACAGCGACCTTGCTGTCGGTCTGTACGGGCGCCACAAGCGAGATCGAGACGGCCATGAGCTGACCGTCGTCCACGTCGAGGACAAGCGGCCCCGCTGACGCGCGTCGGCGCTGCGGGTTCAACCGACAGCGGCGAAATAGGCTCCAGTCCGTGCACGGATTCACCGATGTCGACCGGCAGCCGGACCCGAAATCGTGGGTGGGCGTGCTCGACCGCCTGAGCGGCGAGCCCTTCTACCAGGCATACCAGCAGCGGGTACGCGAGTTGCTCCGCCCGTCGCACGGCCGGCGCTACCTCGACGTCGGTGCGGGCACCGGGGCGAGCGCGGTCCGCCTGCGGGACGACCAGGACGTCACCGTGCTGACGGTGGATCGTTCCCTGACCATGGCTCTGGCCATGCGAGGCCGCGGCCTGACCCGGTGCGCCGTCGCCGACGCGCATCAGCTGCCGTTCCTCGACGACTCGATCGACGGTGCCTGGGCCGACCGCACCGTGCAGCACCTCGCCGATCCCCGCGCCGCGATCAGGGAACTCGCCAGAGTCGTCCGCCCGGGTGGCCGGATCGTTCTCGCCGACCCCGACTACGACACGCAGGTACTCGACATCGCCGACCAGGATCTGGCCCGGCGCGTGCTGAGATTCCGGGCCGACGTCATGCTCCGCAACGGCACCCTGGCTCACCAGCACGCCGGCATCCTCACCATGCTCGGCTTGGCCGAGGTCACCGTCGAGCCCCGAACGCTGCTGGTTCGGAACCCGAACGCCGCCGACAACGTTCTCGGCCTGCGCAGCTGGGCCGGTACGGCGGCTCAGCGCGGCGTACTCGACCCCGCCGAAGCTCGCGCGTTCGAGGAGCAGTTCGACGAGGCGGTCGAGGCAGGCCGGTTCACGTACGCGGTCACGTTCTTCCTCACCGCGGCCACCGTCTACTTCCACGAGCCGTCGCCGTAGCGCATCACCGTTGACGTCGGTGCTTAGCATCGCGACGTGGACGAAAGTTGGGAACAACTTCACCCGCGACAACGCAAGCTGATTGGCGCGTTGATCATCCTCACCGCTTCTTCCGCCTTCATGTGCTGCGCCGCCTTCTATAACGGCACGACCGCGATTGGCCTCGCGAACCGCGGCCTCACCACAGACGCCACAGTCGTCGACGTCGACCGTCATGGACGCGCCAGCAAGGTCACCGTGGAGTTCACACCTCGTAGCGGCGACCCCCTGAGCGCGGAGTGCACGAGCTGCAGCCCCGAGCTCGACGAGGGCGATCGAGTACGCATCCGATACAACCCCGACGACCTCGCGCCGGGGGTGGAGGACGCCGAGAACCACGGCGCGCAGCGCGTCGCGGTATTCAACCTCGTGGCCGCCACCGCCCTGCTGTCGGGCGCTGGGTTTGCCGGGTGGCGCCTTCACCGAGACCGCCCAGTCTGATTCTGGGCACCGCCGGCTTGTGGCCGGTGTCAGCCGCCACACGGACGTCCCTGCCGGGTGTAGGCAGGCGGGATGCCGGGTACCTCGCGCCCCAACCCCGCACCCCTGCACAGGAGGACCCCATGACCGTCGTACTCGCCGTTGTCTGCAGCGACGGGGTGGTGATCGGCGCGGACTCCCAGATCACCGAGAGCGACCGCGGTCTGAGCTTCCCCGCGCAGAAGCTGCACCCGCTCGGCGACTGCGCCGCCTGGGGCGGCAGCGGCGCGCGCGGAGTGCTGAACGACCTGCGCCCCCTCCTCCAGGACTCGGCCACCGCCATCCTCGAAGCGCCGGACATCGGCGGCGAGCTGCAGGAGCGCGTCCTGCCCGTCTTCAAGAAGCACTACGAGAACTACATCCCGGACGTGCCCGGCGAGGGCTCCGGCGGCGGGGTGTCGGCGTACCTGCTCGCGGCCGGCTTCAGCCAGGGCGGGCCGTGGATCGTGGAGATCAACCCGAACGGGCTCATCGGCCGCTACGAGGACGTGGGCTTCCACGCCATCGGCTCCGGCGCCCCGATGGCCCAGCAGGCCGGCGCGCTGCTGTCCCACTTCCGGATGACCAAGCGCACCGTCGAGTACGGCGTGGTGGGCGTGGTGCGGGTGCTGGAGGCGCTGGAGCAGACCTCGCCGTCGGTCGGCCGGCCGTTCAGCGTCGCGTGCATCCGGGAGGAAGGCGCCCACCATCTCGACGAGAAGGAGATCGCCAAGGCGCTGAAGGACGTCCAGCGCTGGCGTGACCTCGAACAGAAAGCGCTTGACCAGCTGTTCGACTGACGCGAGCGGGTTCGAAAAAGGCCGTCTCCCTTCACGGGAAACGGCCTTTGAACTGGGTGGAGCTGAGGGGATTTGAACCCCTTACACCTTCTGCGGGGAGAGATCATCGCGAGTCGGGCACTTCTGCGGCGCGACCTGCGCAACCGTCGCCAAGTCCTTCCGATGTTTGACACGGCTTGTCAGTCTCAGTTGTGCCGGATCTGTGCCCGATGATCTTCGGCCCGCTCCACCCGGCTGTGCCCTCTAGCCATCCCGTCGACCTTCGTCCGCACCTCGGTGGAGGGGGTGGGGCCTGCGCGGTCAAGGTGGAGCACCCCACCGTCTGAACGACCTTGACCGGGCAGGCCCCACCCCCTCGGCTTGCCCGGACGAAGGTTGTCGGGATGGCGCCACCATCCCAGAGCACCCGAGGCCCCGCCGGAGGCGCAGGGGAATTTGGCTCGCGATCGATGGCTGTAGTATCAGCCGGGTGGGGATTCTGGCGTCGCTCTTACCTGGCTTAAGAGATCTTCGGACGCCGCTGTCGTCCGGATTACTATGGCTTGGTGTTCTAGTCCTAGCCATAGCTCCGAGGGCCGATGGACTACTTCGCCAGAGTGAGCAGACTGCCGCAATCACGAAGCTTGCCAAATCTTGGCCCACAAGTTTAATCGCACCGATCACCCTCGCCGGCGCTTATTTGCTTGGGATTGTTCTATCGACGATCTCGATTAGGATCATCCTAGCGGTTGGAAACTCTGCGCACAGGTGGATAGATGGCCGCCCGAGCGCAGACTCCAAGACTCTAAAGCCTAACTTGCTACAACTGCTCAACAGCAAGTACCGACCGCATGACGTTACCGCCAGAACGCTGGTCAGCGGCGCCACCATCAACACCTTGTCGCGCGCGGGAGTGCCAGGAAATGCAGCTATGACGTATCCCCTGGACTGGGCTATAACATCTCTCCGCTACGCTGGCCCCCACCTGGCTGTCACCGCCCCGGTGCTGTATCAGGACTACGACCGCCTAAAAGCTGAGGCTGAACTGAGGCTGGCTATTGTACCGCCTCTGTTTTTCATGAGTGTTCTAGCGCCACTCAACGGCAAGCTATGGGTGGTCTCGGCTGTCGCACTCGCATGCATCGTCCTTCTAGGGCAGGCTGTCGCCCAGACCCGCGCCGCGAACAACGTCTTGGCCAATGCTGCTTACATCGAGCAGGTCACGATTCCCGCGGTAAAAGCGGTGGCCGACTATCTCGCGGCCCTCCACCCCAAGCCGAACAGCGACGGCGCCTGGATTGGAGCCATGCTGGTGGCGATGCATCATCGGGCGCTATTCGATGAAGCAGGCTGGCTGGAGGAGGAACTTCTGGAATTAAGCGGCACGATGCTTTTCGACGCGATTACGTGCATCAGGGAACTCGACCAGGACGTTTACCACCTCATGCTTAGCCGACTCTCTCGGGATGGGAGCGGGCGGCTACAGGCAATACATGATTCTCTCGCGAAGCTGGATCTCCCGGAGCCCTCAGATCTCTAGGTTGCGACCGACATCCAGGCTGGACTCGCCTTATAGTGACGTCCCTCGAAGGTGCCCCGGATCCTGCCAGCCTCTCTGGCGGCCCGGGGCTTCTTCGTATGTAGCGCCGCCGGCGGGCTGTCACCGACGCGCTGGCGGCCGAAGGCCAGAGGCGCGGCGGCGGGCCATCGGCCCGGCCCAGGTTCGGCGGCGCGAGCGGCCTGCGAAGCGGGCCGCCTTGATCCCGTACAGAAAGTTCTCACAGAAAAATGTCGCAGCTTGGCTCCATGATGGAGGGATGACAAACCCAGCTCCGCGAGCCACCACCCAGTCGGCGCAGGAATCGACATCTCCAGCAGCGAGGATCTATGAGGCCAGGCGTCAGTGGGCGCAGACCTACGCGAACAAGCATCGCTCTAGGCGCAGACTAGGAGCCGTGTTGTCTTCGGTCTTTACAGTAGTCGCGGGAGTCGGCGTTTACTGGATGCCTGGAGTAGCAGAGGCATCATTCCTGGACCGACTTTTCATCGTCATCCTGTTTCCACTTTTTCCAATACTAGCTGCTCGAATGTCGGCCCGAATTAGATTGGGAGGAGATACCGCGACTAAGGGCTGGGCGCTGGCATGGCTACTCGCCATCTGCTGGGCAGCAATATTGTTTTACGGATACGCCAACAATGGACAACTATCACTAGCGATCTTCTTCGGGGTTAACGGAATCGCCCAGGTCGCCGTGCACGCAGCATGCATGTTCATTCCGGTTGATTACAAGTTTGAGGATGAAGTGGTTCTTCCGCGAGTCCTAGAGACGCATGCAGTGTCGCCGCCAGAAACTTGCGGATCAGCCCTAAGTGATTACCGCGAGGCCGAGAAGATGGCGGCGGCCTGGCTAAGGCGGTTCGGTTACAAGGATGCCGAAGTAACGCCAACCGGCCAAGACGGCGGGATTGATGTGGCCGCTAGGGGGGCTGTGGCTCAAGTCAAGCTGTGGCACACCAAGCGGGTTGGCATCAGCGAGGTGCAAAGACTTGCCGGGTTGACCAAGCTCGGACAGAGGCCATTTTTCTTCGCTAGAAGCGGATATACCAAACCGGCAGAGGATTGGGCCTCTGACCCGGCGCATCGTGTTGCGCTCTTCGAACTTGAAGGGGATGGCAACCTTCGAGCGGCGAACTTTACCGCTCTGCGCACCCTTTATAAGGCGCCGTTCAGAATGCCACTATCGGCGCGCCAACCAATCTCAATCAGATTTAAGATTCTTACAGGGGGGTTCTTTCTTTTCGGAATTCTGTTAATATCCGCTGGGGGCGCATTCATCCTCACAATGCCTGGCATAAACTTCATGCCGTCGCTTCTCTTTATCGGGGGCATCTGGCTTGTCTACCTTCTCGGTTTCGTGCAGATACTAGGGAAAGACGCGCTGCGCCTAGTACGTGCAGTTGCATCCCGCCGAAAAGGGCAAATGTGGCCGGGTTGGCAGGAAATCTTGACAGACCCTGTTGTACTCGATGGAGACGAAGACCTGCCTCCAGGTCAGTTTGCAGGCTATGCAGAAAGGGGGCAGCTTGGTCTCTTCATCACCGTCATTGAACTACTGGTTCTGGCGCGCAAGCTGAGAGAGTGGGCCCTCTGCAAGGTCGGCGTCAATCGACGCCAGCGAGCACCATTCGGAATCGGAGAACTTCTAGCTGTGAAGTTGCTGATGGATATGGGTAGAACTCGTCGGCCTCATAAGCGCCTCCGTAGAAATCCCCGCGCGGATATCCAACAGAGCTCTTGAGACGCCGAGGGGTGGCAGCCGCGATCCTTACTGATTGATGGCCGTAAGGGTGATGCGTCCGACATCGGGTCCGCCATTCACCAATGGAGTGAAGGTAGACCAACAGACTGCATGGTCATCGCGCCACGAGACGGATCGATGGCGAAAGATCCAACCATCGAGGCGACTGGGCGCGGATGCCTAGGCGCGTCAGATTTCGCGCAAGGGTGAGAGCGCTTGTAGCGCCTCCGTCCGGGACTCAATGAACTGCATGCGTACCCGCCAATCGGTGGACGCGGTCCAGTCGGCTTGTGCGGTTATCTGGTCGGGGTGTTTCCGGTAAAGCAGCCCTGGTTCTGCGATGAAGTAGCCATCAGATACGACCGACGCAGCAAGAAGTAGCCCGGTATCCTCGCCACCGGGCAAAGCCATCCAGCCCCCCAGGGCAAAGGCTAACTCTCGGCGGATACACAGCGTTGCAGGGTGCACGGGTAGCCGATAATTGTTGTTCTTGAAGTACGACAGGACGTCGGACCGCTGGACCTTGCCGGCTGTCGGATCGGCATGTTCCCATCCGACCTTTGAGCCGTCCGGCATTAGGTCGAGCACGCTGGAGGTCGTCCAGCCAACCTCGGGGTGAGCGCGCATTGTCTTAATCTCTCGGGTGAGTGCACCTGGCGTAAGTTGGTCATCGGCGTCCAGGACGCGCAGCAGTACGCCACGACTGCGGGCCATCGCCATGTTGCGGGCTACTGCCGGGCCACCGGCTTTGCCGCTTCCGCCGATAACTCGCGGGTCGGCCGGTAGGGCTGACGTGACGTCACCGCTTCGACCGTCCTCCTGCACTAGCCACTCCCACTCCCACCCCTCGGGCAACTCCTGGCTTCGCAAGGACTCGTAGGCGTCGGAGAGGTATCGGATGCTCGGTGCATGGACGGGGGTAATGATAGAGATCCGGTGATTCACTCTGACCACCGTGCCAGCTTCGTCGTGTAAACGAATTCGGTGCGGTCGCCAGGTAGGACGACGTTCGAAACTTCGACAACAGTGTCACTGGTGTCGACGGAGATCTTACGAAGGATGAGCACGGAGACTCCCGGAGGGAGCTTTAGCACCTCGGCTTCCTCATGACTAGGTGGCCGAGCGGTGATCTCATCAATGATTCGGTCGACTTCGATGCCGACCTGCAGCAACTGCGGTTCCACAAGGTCGCCTACGGTGGCTTCTACCTCGCTCCGCCGAAGGCCGGTTCCGTCGGTGATGTGGACCTGGACGACCACGTCGCGGCCGTCTTCGCCCAGCACGTCCGTACCTACCCGCCCGCCCTGGTCGAGCTGCCGGACGTCACCGCTGGCACTCCCGACCCGGGCAGGGAGCCCAAGCGCCGTTCGGTCCCGCTGCTGTTCACCGACGAGCTGGGCCGGCCGATTCATGACCAGCGCTGGTCCAAGATGTGGCGGGGATGGTGCAAGGCGGCTGGCTGGCCCGATGAGGGCACCTTCCACTCGCTGCGGCACTACTTCGCCACCCGCCTCATCACCTCGGGTGCCGACCCCACGGACGTGCAGAACGCGCTGCGGCATTCCAGCCTGCGGATCACGCTGGAGACCTACGTCCACTGGTGGCCGAAGAAGGACCGCCGCCGCAACATCATCAGCGGCGCGCTGCGCGAGGCGCGCGCCAAACGAAATCGGGGCCCGAAGGCCCCGGATTCTCGCTGAGTTGTGCCGGATCTGTGCCCGCTGATCTTGCTAGCAGGGTTTCCCCTGGTCAACGGTGTTACTGGTGGAGCTGAGGGGATTTGAACCCCTGACCCCCTCGATGCGAACGAGGTGCGCTACCGGTCTGCGCCACAGCCCCTCCGCCGGCGAACCGGCGTCGGTCCCACCCAGCTTTCACCGGGTGGGCCGGCGACAAGGCTAACAGGTAGCGCCCCCACGACGCGAACCGCCCCACCGCCCACGTAGATCTTGGAAGAAAGCGGCTCCCAGAGCGACCCATTTCTTCCAAGATCGCCCGCCGCGGGCGACGAGGGCCGCGCCGGGCGAGGGCGTCAGGCGCCTCGGCCGGACTGGTAGGGGCGTCCGCGCAGGCCACCCGCCCGCCGGTAGGACACCGAGCCGCCGCTCGCCGCGGGCGGCAGGTCCGCGGGACGGTCCAGCCCCATCGCCGTACGCCGGACCGCCTCGCGCTGGGCGGCCAGCCGGCGCTGCGCCTCCCGCCGGGCCGCCGCGCGCCGGGCCTGCTCGCGGCGCACCTCGGCCTGGCGGGCGGCCAGCCAGGCCGCCTCCCGGGCGTCCGCGCGCCGCCGCCGACGTTCGGCGAGGGCACGCTGCCGCAGGTGTACGACGTACGCAACGAGCAGCGTGCCGGTGACCGAGACGCTGATCCAGAACCCGGGTCCGACAAGTACCACGCCGCCCAGTTCCACCAGGTTGAGCAGCAGCAGCGCGGCGAGCACCCGGCGCCGGCGGTAGATCGCCGGGGTGTGCCGCCGCCGGGGCGAGTTCCGTCGGCGGGACTGGGCCGGGACGGCGGAGACGGGCCGGAGCCGGCCGGAACGGCGGCGCAGCGGTGGCGCGGAGACCGGGCGGGCGAGACTACCCGTGTCGGAGTCTTCACTGAGGGTCACCACGAGGGAGCGCGGCGGGTGCAGCGGCCGTCGCCCGGGCACGGTGCGCCGTCGACGCTGGCGCTGGAGCACCCGCGCCGTCGACTGCGCCCGCTCCGCCACCAGCCGCTCGGTGGCGTCGTACCGGCGGACCAGCGCCGGAGCGAGGGCGAGCAGACCGGCGGCGGCGAGGACGGCGAGGAGCACCGACGTGGGCACCCTCACCCCTCCCGTCACCAAAGTTCTCCGGCGAGCGCCGCCCGCCGCAACTTGTTCCGTCGACCGTCGTTTACGGCGCACTTCATGCGGGCGGGCAGCGCTTGCCGCAGCTTGCAGTTACTTGAGGTTACGGGCCGTCGACCCAGTTCACAGTGCGCCGCGCCGTGCGGGCGCGTCAGCGGCGGTTGTCACGTACGCGGTGCCACCGCGCCAGCAAGCCGCCCTCGGCGGCGACTTCCTCGCCGGTCATCGCGTATCCGATGTGGTCGCGCCACGCGCCGTCGATGTGCATGTAGCGCACGTGATAGGCCTCCTCGCGGAAGCCGAGCTTCTCCACCACCCGGCGGGACGGCATGTTCTCCGGCCGGATGTTCACCTCGATCCGGTGCAGGCCACCGGGACCGAAGGCGTGGTCCACGGCGAGCGCGACAGCGGTCGGGATCACGCCCCGGCCGGCCACCCGGGAGTCCACCCAGTAGCCCACGTACCCGGAACAGAACGCCCGCCGCACGATGCTGCCGATGTTGACGTGGCCGACCAGCCGCTCGCTGCCGTCCTCACGCAGGCACACCGCGAACGGCATGCCCTCACCGCTGCGCGCGGACTTGCGCTGGTCCGCGTGGACCAGCCGGAACGCCGCCGGCGAGTTGGTCTCGTACCAGCCGCCGGGCACGTGCGACTCCCACGGCGCCAGCCACTCGCGGTTCGCGCGCCGGATCTCCGACCAGGCGCCGGCGTCCGATCGCCGGTACGGCCGCAGCACCACCGGGCCGTCCACGAGCACCGCCGGCCACCCCGGAGCCCGCCAGAACCTCACCGAGCCGGCCTTTCGCTCGCGACTGCGGGGCTCGCAAGCTCACTCCTCGCGCTCACCGAGCTTGCCCTTCGCTCGCGACTGCGGGGCTCGCAAGCTCACTCCTCGCGCTCACCGGCGCCGGTCCAGCAGGAGCACGTCGACGGTGGACCCCGCGGCGGCGGTGGTGACCCGCTCGCCCAGCACCAGCAGACCGTTCGCGTCGGACAGGCCGGAGAGCGTGTACGGGCCACCGGCGAGCGGCTGCACCGTGTACCCGCCGCCACGCCGCTCGGCCACGTGCGCGGGCCGGAACTCGCGCAGCCCCACCGGGGACGAGACCGTCTCCAGCAGGTGCGCGCGGACGCTCGGCCGGAACACCGGCTCGGCGCCGGCCAGCAGCTGGATCGCCGGGCGGGCCAGCACCTCGAAGCCGATCAGCGCCGCGCCGGGCTCACCGGGAAGACACACCACCGGCACCTCCTCGGCGCCGACCGTACCGAACCCGAGAGCCGTTCCCGGATAGAGGGCCACCTCTGTGAAGGTGACCGGCCCGGCCCGGCCGCCCTCGCGGCGGGACAGGATGCGGCGCACCATGTCGCCCGGGCCGGTACCGGTGCCGCCGGTGGTGATGATCAGGTCGGCCCGCAGCGTCTGGTCGTCCAGCAGGCCGCGCAGCGCCTCCGGGTCGTCGTCGCAGATCCCCACCCGGTACGCGAGCCCGCCCGCCTCGGCCGCCGCAGCGGTGAGCGCGTGCGAGTTGGTGTCGACCACCTGCCCGGGCTGGCTGCCCCGGCCCACGTCGACCAGTTCGTCGCCGGTGGCCACGATGACCACGCGCGGACTGGGCCGCACCACGACGTGCCCGATGCCGGTGGCGGCGAACACCGCCACCAGCGCCGGTGAGACGTACGCGCCGGCGCGGGCGAGCAGTGTGCCGGCGACCAGTTCCTCCCCGGCGCGGCGCAGCCCGTACCCCCGTTTGGGGGCGCGGAAGATCTCGACGGCGGCCATGCCCTGGTCGGTCCACTCCACCGGGACGACCACGTCGGCGCCGATCGGCAGCGGCGCGCCCGCTGCGACCGAGAAGCACGATCCGGGGGTGAGCCGAACCGGCCGCCAGCTCGCCGCGCCCAGGTCACCGACGACGTTGAGCCGGATGCTGCGGCCGCCGGGCATACCGGAGGGGGCCGGGACGTAGCCCGGCCCCCGACTCCCACCGGAGATGTCCTCCCAGCGCGCGGCGTACCCGTCCACCGCCGCCTGGTCGAAGGCGGGGTACGAGTGCGGGGCGACCACGTCCTCGGCGAGCACGTTGCCGTACGCCTGGGTCAGGTCGAGGTCGAGTGGAGGCAGCGCGCGTAACCTGCGCAGCACACTGCCCAGGTAGTCGGCGAGCGGCGTCAACTCGTTCGCGGCCGCCTCGGCGTCGGCCGTCGCGGTCATGTATCGGCACCGCCGGACACGTCACGCATGCCGTTGAGGATCGCCGCGGTGACCGTCTCGTCGCCGTTGTTGACGAACTCGGCCAGCCACTTGCGGAACTCGGCGCCCAGGTCCTCCCGCTCGGCCGCGATCTGCACCACGGTCTGCAGATAGCCCAGCGGCATGCCGGTGTCGTAGCGGGTGCCCCGGTAGACGATGGCGTGCACCGGCACCCCCTCGGTACGCAGCAGCTCCATCGCGTCGGTCAGCTGGATCTCGCCGCCGCTGCCCGGGTCGGTACGCCGGATCGCGTCGAAGATCTTCCCCGGGAGCACGTACCGCCCGAGGACCGCCAGGTTGCTGGGCGCGTCGGACGGACTGGGCTTCTCCACCATGCCGGTGACCTTGACGACCTCGGCGATGTCGCCGTACTCCGACTCGGCGGGCTCGACCGACGCGATGCCGTAACGGCTGGTCTCGGCCGGGTCGACCTCGAAGAAGGCGAGCACCACGCCACCGGTGCGGGCCTGGAGCTCCAGCATGGCCGGCAGCAGCGGCTCGGACGGCTTGACGAACTCGTCGCCGAGCAGCACCGCGAAGGGCGCGTCGCCGACGTGCGACTCGGCGTACCCGACGGCGTGGCCGAGGCCGAGCTGCTCCGGCTGGCGGACCGTGTAGATCGCTGCGAGTTCCTCGGTGCGCTTGACCTCGGCCAGCAGCTCGGGCTTCTTGGCGAGCCGTTCCTCCAGGTCGGGCCGGCGGTCGAAGTGGTCGACCATCGAGGTCTTGCCGCGACCGGTGATCAGCAGGATGTCGTCGATGCCGGCCTGCGCGGCCTCCTCGACGATGTACTGCAGCACCGGCCGGTCGACGACCGGCAGCAGTTCCTTGGGAACCGCCTTGGTGGCCGGCAGGAACCGGGTGGCCAGGCCGGCGGCCGGGATCACGGCCTTGACCGCGCGGGAGCGACCGCGGGTCGCTGAGGGGTTCGCTGAGTGCTCCGACATGTCGCGAGACTATCGGCCACGGCTCTGCCGCGGCGGGTGAGGACCGGAAGACGCGCCGCCCTGGACGGTGCCCGGCGCGTCCGCCGTGCCCGCCCGGGGCAGCCCGTCCGGCGGGCTGACGGTCACGGCCACCACCGGGATCTCCTGGGTGGGAACCGGATCGGGCGCGGGGGCCAGCCGGTAGCCGTCGCGTCCGGCGGCCTTCGCCGCGTACAGCGCGTCGTCGGCGGCGTCGAGCACCTGCTGGCCGTCGGCGGCGTGGTCCGGGTAGACGGCGATGCCGATGGAGACGGTCACCGGCACGTGCACCGGTTCGTCGGTGCTTCCCTCGACAGTCACCGGCTGGTCCCGTACGACCGCGCCGAGCCGCTCGGCGACGATCGTGGCGCCCCGCGCGTCGGTCTCCGGCAGCAGCACCACGAACTCCTCGCCGCCCTGCCGGAACGCCAGGTCCACCTCGCGGATCACGCCGCGTACCCGGCGCGCGAACTCGACCAGCACGGCGTCCCCGGCGGCGTGCCCCCAGGTGTCGTTGACGCGCTTGAACCGGTCGAGGTCGAGCGCGAGCACGCTGAGCATCCGGCCGAACCGGTTCGCCCGCTCCACCTCCCGGCGGATCGACTCGCGCAGGTAGCGGTAGTTCCACAACCCGGTCAGCGGGTCGGTGAGGGAGAGCCGCTGCGCCTCCTCGTGCACCCGGACGTTCTCCACCGCGACCGCCGCGTGCCCGGCGAACGTCCGCAGCGTCACCACGTCGTCGTCGTGGAACTCGGGACCGCCGAGCCGGTCGTAGAGCACGAGCACGCCGAGCGCGGCGCAGGCCGAGCCGGGCGGGTCGCCGTCGGCGGGCGGGTGGCCGGGCCGGTCCGGGCCGCGCGACTCGGCGCCGCCGGGCGTGGCGAACGGCACCGCCACGTACGTCTCGCAGGACGGCTCCCCGGTCGGGGCGTCCGGTGGGGTCCACCGGCCGCGCAGCGGCTCACCGGTGGCGGCGACCGCGCCGAGCACCCCGGCGCCGACCGCGACCCGCAGCGTCGCCGGGTCGGCCGGGTCGCTCGTGGGCCAGCGTCCCGTCAGCCCTTCGACGCACCGGCCGACGAGCACGCCCTCGGCGTCGACGAGCAGCACCGCGCCGGCCCGGGCGCCGGTGGCGGCGATCGCGCTGTCCAGGATCACCCGCAGGATGCGTTGCAGGTCGTGCGTGCTGGCGAGCGTGTCGCCGAGCACGGCGAGGTGGTTGCGCAGCTGGTCCCGGCTGCTGGTCAGCGCCGCCACGTAACTGCCGGTCTCCCGGGCCATCCGGTTGAACGCGCTGGCCAGCCGCCCGATCTCGTCCCGGCTGCGCACCGGCACCCGGGCGCTCAGGTCGCCCTGCGCCACCCGGTCCACCGCCCCGGCCAGCTCGCCCAGCGGCCGGGTGGTCACCCGGGCTAGCCGCCACGCGGTCAGCACGGCCAGCAGGGCGGCCAGCGCCACCGCCGCGATCAGCGCGCCGTACAGGCCGGGTGGGCGCTCGCCGGGAATCGAGAGCACCAGCGGCAGCGGTTGACCGGGCATCGGGCCCACCCGGCGCACGTACCGGCCGTCGCCCGTCCCGGCCACGCCGTTCCCGCGCGCCTTGCCGGCGGCGGCCAGCACCGCTGCGCGTACCCCCTGCTCTTCGGTCGTGTGGGTGATCTGCCCGGGGGCGTCGAGGAGGGTGACCGCGACGCCGGTGACGGCGGCGAGCCGCGCCACGAAGGCCCGGTCGACGGGCTGCGCGGCGGCGACCGCGCCGAGGTCGGCGCCGGCCGGGTCGCGCAGCCGCACCTGGGCGGAGAGCGCGCCGATCGGGGTGGCGGGGGCGCCGGCGCAGTCCTGCCAGCGCCCGGGCGGACCGCCCGCCGTGGCGTAGCTGGTGCGGCCGGCGGCGTCGGCGATCAGCACGCCGGCGGCGAGCCCCCGGCCGACCACCTGGTCGGCCGCACGCGGCCGGGCGACCGGGTCGGCCACCAGCGCGACCGCGTCGGCCGCCGCGCGCAGTTGCTGGCAGAGCGCGTCGATCGAGGTACGCACACCGGCCGCGGCCAGACCCAGTCGCTCGGTGGCGCGGCTCCGGTCGACGGCGCTCAACGTCGCCCCGACGAAGAGCGCGCCGAGCAGGACGGGGCCGAGCACCACCGCGAGGAAGGCTGCCGTCAACCGCCCGCGTAGCGTCAAGCTTCCCCCCGGAAGTTCCGCGCCCCTTGGTGCGATGCTGACACAGAGCGACCATTAGGCAAGCGTTGCGTCAGGAGTGTTGCGTGCCGGAATTTTCGGATGAAGCGCACGATGCGAAGCAGAAGATGCGCGTCGCGCTGCTCGCCGCCCGCCGGTCGCTGTCCGCGCCCGAGCGCGCGGTCGCGGCGGCCGCCGTCCAGGCCGAGCTGGTGACCCTGGTACGCCGACTGCGACCGGCCAGGATGAGCGCGTACGTGCCGGTCGCCTCCGAGCCCGGCGGGGACGACCTGCCCGAGGTGCTGCGGGCCGCGCTGCCGCCCGACGCCGAGCTGCTGCTGCCGGTGCTCTGCGACGACCTGGACCTGGACTGGGCCCCCTACACCGGGCGGGAGTCGCTGCGCGCCGCCGGCCGGGGCATGCGCGAGCCGACCGCGTCGACCCGGGGCCGCGCCGCAGTGGCCGCGGCGGGACTCGTAGTGGTGCCGGCGGTAGCAGTGGACCGCCGGGGCATCCGGCTGGGCCGCGGCGGCGGCTCGTACGACCGGGCGCTCGCCCGGGTGCCCGCCACCGTGCCGACGGTGGCTCTCCTGCACGACGGCGAGCTGGTCGAGGCGGTCCCCGCCCAGCCGCACGACCGCCCGGTGCACTGTGTGATCACTCCGGCGGACGGGTTGGTGGCCGTCCCGGGTGTGGGCCCGGGCGCTTCCGCTGGACGAACCCGGGGGTCATGACGCACCATTGGCACTCGAATACCACGAGTGCCAACAGGCCGTGCCAAGATCCGGAGGAGAACGTGCCCACGTACCAGTACGCCTGCACCGCGTGCGGCCACCAGCTCGAGGCGGTGCAGTCCTTCTCGGACGACCCGCTGACCGAGTGCCCGGCGTGTGAGGGGCGGCTGCGAAAGCTCTTCAACTCGGTGGGCATCGTGTTCAAGGGCTCCGGCTTCTACCGCACGGACTCCCGTACGTCCGGGTCCGACAACGGGAGCAGCGCCGCGAACAAGCCGGCCAAATCCGAGTCGTCCTCGTCGTCCGGTTCGACGTCGTCTGGTTCGCCCTCGTCCTCCTCATCGGGGTCGTCCGGTTCCGGCCCTGGTTCGGGTTCCGGCTCTGGTTCGGGTTCCGGGTCGACGGCGAGCAAGGCGCCGGCGGCGTCCAGTTCCTCCTGACCAACGCTTTCGCGCTCGTGGCCGTCCCGTTCGGGGGCGGCCACGTTGCGTATGGCCGCCCCGCACGATGGAGCGCCCGCTCCCGACCACTCGCGCGCTGCTCACCACCTCGGCGAGGTTGCTGCATCAGCTCGCCGAGATAGCGCCACTTCCCCGAACTGGCGGCCCCGGCCACTCCGGATGTGACCACCTCCCCGAAGTGGTGGCGCCGGACCCCGCCCGGGCAGCGGTTGTGCACAGGACGGCGGGTTATCCACAGGGGCAAGCGGTGGGGCCGCGGGCGACGATGGCTCGGCCCTAGCCTGCGGGTCGGAAGGTTGGCCGACGGTGGGAGGCAGCGGTGGCGGGTGGCGAGGCGACGTTGCGTCCGGTCCGCTGGCGCGGATTGCCGCGACGCCGGACGCTACTGCGGGTGGCACTCGTCGCGGTGCTGCTGGGACTGGCCGCGGCGGTGCTCCAGACACCTCCGTCCTGCCAACCCGGGGCTCCCCCGGCCGCCTCGACGACGCCGGCCGGTCCGCCGCCCGACGGGCCACGCGCGTTGCCGGCCGGTGCGGTCGGTGTGCCGATCCGGCTGGCCGAGCCGGCCGCCCTCGCGGTGCTGCGTCCAGGTGCCCGGGTCGATCTGATGGTGGTGCCGGCCGGCGGGTCGGCTGACCCTACGCTGCTGGCGCCGCGTGCGCTGGTGCTCGACGTGGTCGGCGCCGCCGGGGCGGTCGACGGGTCCTCCGCGCTCTACCTGGCGCTGCCGCCCGAGCAGGCGCGCCGGGCGGTCGGGTTGCCGGAGGGCAGCCGCTTCGCCGTGGTCGTACGCGGGTGACGCGGAGCCGCGGTCAGTCCCAGTGCGGCGGGCGCTCGGCGAGCAGCCAGTCGTCGTTGCCGCCGGGGCGCTCGCCCCAGCCGCGGTCGGTGTCGTCGGTGGTCTGTTCGGGCAGCACCACGAAGTCTTCGCTGAGGTCGACCACGCGGTCGTCGTCGCCGCGCGGTGCCCGGATGCCGGGGTCGGTCACGAGCAGCAACGATACCGCCGGAACGGCGGCCACCTCGACCCCGCGACGTCCGGCGCCGCCACGGCTGCGATCGGGAACAGCCCGGCGCGGACTGCACCGTGATCCCGAACAGCCAGACACAGACCGGGCGCGACCCTGAACGGCCACTCGATCCCGTCGGGCCCGGCAGCGGGTCGGAGCCCCGCCGCGCAAGAGGTACGCGCCGAGGTGTCGGTGTCGGGCGGCCGACCGGCCGGGGCGTTGGTAGCGTCGGACGGCGTGACAACGCCGAGCGGTGGCAGCCCCGACGACGAGACCTGGCGACGCCCGGAGCAACAGGCCACGGGCGAGGAGAACGACGCCGGGGCGTCCCGCCCGGGCGGGTCGGGCTCCGGCCAGGCCGCCCCAGGGCCTGTGGGCGACCCAGGGCCTGTGGGCGACCCCGCCGATTCCGGACCCGTGGGCCGCCCGGCCGACCACGGACCCGTGAGCCACCCCGCCGACCACGCCGGGTGGGACGCGCCCGGACCCGGCGAAGCCGGGAGCCAGCCGACCGGGGAAGGCGCCGCTGGAACGGGAGTCACCGCCGCCGACACCTCCGGGGCGTCCGGGCCGAACAGCCCGTGGTCGCGCGAGGCGGCCACCGAGAGCCCGTGGGCCAAGCCGGAGTCGGCCGGCGGCTGGACGGTGGCCGGCGGGCCCTGGCCGGGCCGGTCCGCCGGTGACCCGGCTGCCGGTGGCTACGCCGGACCGCCGCCGAGCACGCCTCCGCCGCCCGGCTGGCGGCCACCGGTGCACGTCCAGCCGGCGCCGCCCCGCCGGCTTCCGCCGCAGGACATGGCCGCGATGGATCAGGCGGAGCAGCGCGCGCAGCGGCTCACCTACGGCGTCGGGGCAGTCGTCGCCGTGGTGCTGGTGCTGCTCACCTGCCTGCTCTGCTCGCGGCTGCTGTTCTGAGCGGCAACGCTCAGACGATGCCGTCCCACACCATCTTGGCGCCGCTGTCACCGGTCAGGTAGACATACACGAGCGCGAAGCCCGCCAGCACCGCCACCGCGACGGTGAGCACGATCGGCAGCCAGCGGGGCAGGTTCCGGGCGCGGGCGAACCTGCTCGCCGACAGCACCAGCAGCAGCGCCGCGGCGCCGAGACCGAGCGAGAACCAGAACAGGGTGTCGCCGTACTCGGCGTGCTCACTGATCTGCTGGAGCCGGTCCGGCGGGTAGCCCTTCGCGCGCAGGATCCCCTCCAGCTCCTCGCCGGACTCGGTCGCGACCCAGGCGACCGCCGGGGTGATCACGGCCAGCGCGGCGACCGCCCAGTCCAGCCGGTGCCGCCAGCGCGGCAGCAATCCGTACGCGATGGCGAACAGCGCCAGCAGCGGCACGAGCACCACCACCGCGTGAATGACGAGCACGTGGAGCGGCAGACCGTTGAATTCCCTGAACACCGACACCTCCGGCGAGTGGGTGGTTAGGCGCGCACAGCGTACGTCGCGAGGCTGTGTAACCCCACACACGCAGACGCGGCCCCGCCGGTTCACCTGTGGCCCCGGCCACCCGCGAGCACGCTCGCTTGTCGGCCTGTCACCTGCGTGCTGTCATGGATTCATGTCCACGGGTGAGGAACTGCTCCGGTCGAGGGGCCTACGGGTCACGCGACCGCGTCTCGCCGTGCTGGACGTGCTCTCCGCCGGTGGGCACCTGGAGGTCGACGAGATCACCCGCCGGGTCCGTCAGCGGATCGACTCCGTGTCCACCCAGGCCGTCTACGACGTGCTCGGCGCGCTGTCCCGAGCCGGGCTGTCCCGCCGGATCGAGCCGGCCGGCAGCCCCGCGCGGTACGAGGCTCGGGTCGGCGACAACCACCACCACGTGGTGTGCCGGGGCTGCGGCGAGATCGCCGACGTCGACTGCGCGGTGGGCAGCGCGCCCTGCCTCGACCCGAACGTGGCGCACGGCTTCGAGCTGGACGAGGCCGAGGTGACCTTCTGGGGTCTCTGCCCGGCCTGCCAGTCGCGCCGCTCCGCCGACGACTGAGCGAGCACCGAGGGCGCCGCACCGAGGACACCGACCCGGGGGTGACCGGCGAAGACCGTGGCACTCTTGATCGGTGGACACTGACGACCTCGGCCTGTTCGGTCCGGGTTCGGTCACGTGGAAGGTGCACGAGGAACCGATCCTGATCGTCGCCGGCCTGCGCTCGCTCTACCTCCAGGCGCTGCATCCGCGTGCGATGGCGGGCGTCGCGCAGAACAGCAACTACCGCTCGGACGCCTGGGGCCGGCTGGTCCGCACGGCGACGTACGTGGGGACGACGATCTACGGCACCACGGCCGAGGCGCAGGCGGCCGGGCGGCGGGTGCGTGCACGGCACGCCCGGATGCGCGCCACCGACCCGTTCACCGGCGAGGAGTTCCGCGTCGACGAGCCGGAGCTGCTGCGCTGGGTGCACGTCACCGAGATCGAGTCGTTCGTGAGCACCGCCCGGCGTGCCGGTCTGGCGCTCACCGACGACGAGGTGGACGGCTACTACACCGAGCAGCGCCGGTCGGCGGCCCTGGTGGGGCTGGACCCGGACGACGTGCCGGGCACCGCCGCCGAGGTGGCCGACTACTACCGGGACGTACGCCCGCAGTTGCGGATGACCCGGGAGGCGGCCGAGACGGCGCTGTTCCTGACCGCGCCGCCGATCCCGTGGAAGGTCAGCCTGCCGGCGCGGGTCGGCCTGAACCTGGGGCCGCCGCGCTGGGCGTACCTCGGTATCGCCGCCACCGCGCTGGGGATGCTGCCGCCGTGGGCGTTGCGGCTCTACGGCGGGCTGGGCCTGCCCACCACCGCGCTGTCGGCGGACCTGAGCGCGCGGGCGCTGCGGCTGGCGCTGGCCGCGGTGCCCCGGCGCTACCGGGAGGGCCCGTTGCAGCAGGCCGCCAAGGAACGCGCCGCCCGCCTGACCGCGGCCTGACGGCGACGCGCGCTCAGTCCTGGTCGGCGAATCGCTCGACGGCGGACCAGGGCTCCTTGCCGGGGGTCTGCGCGCCGGTCGGGCAGGTACGCCGGTAGTCGCACCAGCCGCACCGCGGCCCCGGCTCGGTGGGGAACGCCGCGTCGGGGTCGGTGCCGTCGGCCACCGCGCGTTCGGCGGCCATGATGTCGCGGGCGGTGTCCTCGGCGCGGGTGAGCTGCCGGTGCAGGGACTCCGGCGTGTGCTCGTGCGCGGCGACGGCGCCGGTGGGCAGGTGGTGCAGCTCGACCCGGCGGCACGGCTTGCGGAACACCCGCTCGGCCGCGTATGCGTAGAGCGCGAGCGCCTGCGAGCCGCGCGCGTCGTCGGTGTCGAGGCCGGTGCGACCGGTCTTGTAGTCGACGATGACCAGTTCGGGCCGCCCGTCCGGGCCGGGGCGCGAGTCGATCCGGTCGGTGCGGCCGTTGAACGCGAGCACGGCGGTCTTCACCGCGACGACCCGTTCCACGCCGACTGGCTCGTCGGCCGGGTCGAGGCCCGCCACGTAGCTCTCCAGCCAGGTCAGCGCCCGCCGGAAGGCGTCGCGTTCCTGCTCGTCGTCGCGGTAGCCCTCGCGGACCCAGGTGCCCTTGAGCAGCGTGCCGAGCACCTCGGGGCGGCGGCGGTCGGGGGCCAGCACGTACCAGTTCTTCAGCGCGGTGTGAACGCTCGCGCCGAGCGAATTGTGCGCCCACGGCGGGCCCTTGGGCGGCGCGGGCCGGTCCACGTAGGCGTAGCGGTAGCGGCGGGGACAGTCCGCGTACGCGCCGAGTTTGCTCGGTGTGCAGACGAACAGGCGCTCCGGCATGCCCTCGAAGCCGAGCTGCTCGGACTGCTCGGCGCGCGGTCGGGGAGCCCGGGAGCCACTGGCTGCTGACTGTCGTCGCACCCCTGAGATCCTGCCACCCCGGTACGACAGCGGACGAAGCGCTCAGGCGTTGTTGAGGTACTGGGTCACGAACGCGGCGATCGCGTCGGCGATGAGCTGCACGGCGATGGCGGCCAGCAGCAGGCCGGCGATGCGGGTCAGCACCTCGATGCCGCCGGGGCGCAGCACCTTGACGATCCCGCCGGAGAAGCGCAGCACCACCCAGACGGTGACCATCACGGCGACGATGGCCAGCCCGATGGCCAGGTAGTCGACGCCGCCGCCGGCCTGCTGGACGAAGAGCATGGTGGCCACGATGGCGCCCGGCCCGGCCAGCAGCGGGGTGCCGAGCGGCACCAGCGCGATGTTGGAGGTGACCTGCTGGCTCGGGTCGTCCGACTTGCCGGTCAGCAGTTCCAGCGCGACCAGGATCAGCAGCAGGCCGCCCGCGGCCTGGAGCGCGGGCAGGTCGACGTGCAGGTACGCCAGGATCGTCTGCCCCGCCACCGCGAAGATCACGATGACCCCGAGCGCCAGCGCCACGGCCTGCCAGGCGGCCCGGTTCCGGTCGCGCGCCGTCAACGGCCCGGTGAGCGCGAGGAAGATGGGCATCATTCCGGGCGGGTCGACGATCACCAGCAGGGTCACGAAGACCTCGCCGAAGAGCTTGAGATCCACGCGGACACGGTAGCCGTGCCGCCGGAGCGCTTCAGCTCGAAGCGACAGGGGTCACCCCGCGGGCCAGCGCGACGATCCGCTCGTACGCCTCGGGTCCGGTGGTGTGCGCGCCGAGCCGGACGGTCTTGTGCGTGCCGTGGAAGTCGGACGAGCCGGTGACCAGCAGCCCGAGCTCGGCGGCGAGCCGGCGGACGTGCTCCCGCTCGGCCGCGTCGTGGTCCTCGTGGTCGGCCTCCAGACCGGCCAGGCCGGCCGCGGCCAGGTCCGCGATCAGCTCGTCGGGCACGATCCGGCCGCGCCGGCTGGCTCTCGGGTGGGCGAAGACGGGCACGCCGCCGGCCGCCCGCACCAGCGCCACCGCGCGGAACACCTCGATGTCGTCCTTGGGCAGCCGGTACCGCTCGCCGAGCCAGTCCGGCCCGAACGCCTCGCTCGTGGTGGCGACCAGTCCGGCCCGGATCAGCGCCTGCGCGATGTGCGGGCGGCCCACGGTGCCGCCGTCCGCGCCGGCCAGGATCTCCGTCCAGCTCACCTGGATGCCGTCGGCCTGGAGCAGCCGCACGATGCGCTCGCCGCGTTCCTCGCGGGCCTGCCGGACCCGGGCCAGCTCCGCGGCCAGTTCCGGCTCGGCCGGGTCGAAGAGGTACGCGAGCAGGTGCAGCGGGATCGCCGGCTCGACGCCGAACCAGCGGCAGGAGATCTCCGCGCCGCGGATCAGGGTGAGGCCGGGCGGCAGCGCGGCGACAGCCGGCGCCCAGCCGGCGGTGGTGTCGTGGTCGGTGAGCGCCACCACGTCGAGCCCGGCGTCGGCGGCGGCCCGGACCAGCTCGGGCGGGGTCAGCGTGCCGTCGCTGGCGGTGGAGTGGGTGTGCAGGTCGATGCGGGCCGGATCGCTCACCCGCCCGACGCTACGCGCCTTCCGGAGCGGCGGGGACGTCGGCCACCACCACCGGCCGGTCCCCCGGCGCCAGCCCTTCGACAGGCGACGCCGTGGGCCGGTCCCCGGCCAGCACCCGCTCCGGCTTGACCCGGACCAGCCCGCCGGTCGCGTCCACGTGCAGCGCCACGCCCGCGTGGGTCCAGGCCACGTCGCCGGCCAGCACCGGGCCGGCCGGGTGCGCGGCCGGGGAGGCGCCCGGGTCGGCCAGGTCGACCAGCAGGGCGGAGCGGCCGTTGCCGTTCGCGAGCAGCCACCGGCCGTCGGCGGACACCCCGCCGAGTCCGTCGGCGGCCAGCTTCACCCCGCATCCGGTACGCACCGGCGCGAGGTCGCGGGCCGGGTCGAGCAGGGCCAGGCAGTGCTGCCCGGGCCGGTCGGCGGTGATCAGGCCGACCAGGCGGCCGTCGGGCCGGGTGCCGTAGACGGCGCGCACGTCCGGGTTCGCGGGCGCCGGCTGCCCACCGAGCGCGCGTTCCCAGACGCTCACCCCGCCCTCGCCGGGCTGCTGGATCAGCACGGCGTCGCCGGCGAACCCGACCGGCACGGCGCCGTCGGGCGCGGGGGTCCGGACCGGCGCGATGAGCTGCCCGGCGACCACCCCGGCGGCGATCACCTCGGGGCCGTCCCGCCAGGCGACCTGCCGCCCGTCCGGGGAGATCGCGACCGCCTCCGCGGCGGCGAGCATGACCTGCGGCGCGGTGCCGTTGGCCGGCACCCACCAGAGGGTACGACCGGCGGCGGTGGCGGCCGAGGTCATCAGCCAGCCCTCGCGGTCGTGGACGCGCTGCGCCCGTTCGACGCCGCTGACCCCGGTCAGCTGCCGCCGTTCGCCGCCGCTGGTGTCCAGCCGGTCGCCGACGAGCAGGTCGAGTTCGGCGCGGACCGGCCCGAAGCGGGTGATCGGGGGCCCCGAGGCCAGCGGGGACGGGGTGAGCCCGGGCGGGTCGCCGAGCACGACTGTGGGGGTGCCGCCGTCGCCGCCGGAGGCGCTGAACTGGGCCACGCCGGTGGTGACGAACACGGTGGCGACGCCGGCCAGGGCCAGGCCGGTGAGCGTACGCCGCCGGCCGGTGCGGCGCGCCCGGCGCAGCACCTCTCCGGCCGGGTCGACTGGTAGCGGCCGGGACGTGGCGACGCGGCGGGACAGCGTCTCCCGCAGCGCCCGCTCCAGCTCGTCGTCGCTCACGGCCAATGGACGCTCCGGGCCACCGGTCCGGTTGTCACAGTCGTGCCGGATGCCGGTCATCGGCTCTCCGCCGGGATCGGAACGGCGGGGCGGACCGGGGCCGCCGGTGGCGGTACCGGCTGCGGCACCCGGGCTGCGGGTCGCGGCGCCGGGGTCCGGGGCACGGACTGCTCGTTTCCGCGCGCGGGCGGCCCCGGCCGGCCGGCCGGGGCGGGCGGCGGAGACGCGGGCTCGGGCAGGCTCAGGGCCGCCTCGGAGCCCAGGCGGCGACGCAGCGTGTTGAGCGCCCGGGAGGTCTGGCTCTTGACGGTGCCCGGGGAGATCTCCAGCAGCGCGGCGGTCTGCGCCTCGGACATGTCCTCGTAGAAGCGCAGCACCAGTACGGCCCGCTGCCGGGCGGGCAGCGCCTGCAGGTGCCGCCAGAGCGCGTCCCGGTCGAGTTGCTGCTCGATCTCGTCGACGCCGGCGTGCTCCGGCAGCACCTCGGTGGGGCGCTCGCCGTGCCAGCGGCGCCGCCACCAGCTGGTGGACGTGTTGACCAGGACCCGGCGGGCGTACGGCTCGATGGCCTCGATCCCGCCGAGCCGCTTCCAGGCCAGGTAGGTCTTCGTGAGCGCGGTCTGGAGCAGGTCCTCGGCGGTGGCCCAGTCACCGGCGAGCAGGTAGGCGGTGCGCAGCAGCGCGCCGGACCGGGCCGCGACGAATTCGCGGAACTCCTCCTCCAGCGGATCTCTGCTCACCACGCTCATCTCCCCCCGTCCTGCCTGGCAGGATGCCACGGCCCGGTCGGTCAGGTCGATGGCGGAAGGTGTGCAGTTCATCCGATGTTCGGACGAAAACTTTCAAGCTCCGTCGTCGGCCTTCGCCTCGTCGGCCTCCTTGCCCAGCCGTGCCTCGACCGCCTGCGGCTCGTACATCTCCTCGACCACGCGCAGGTAGAGCTCGTTCGGGTTGGGCAAATTCTTGATCACCCGGAGTGCCTGTTCCTGGCCGGCGGACTCCAGCACGAACGTGCCGTAGTTGAGCGCGCGGCCGGTCGGGCTCTGCTCGTACTTCATGTCGGTGACCCGGGTGAGCGGCATCATCGCGACCTGGCGGGTGATGATCCCGTTGACCACCATCACCCGCTTGTTGGTGAGGATGAACCGGTCGTACCACCAGTCGGCGACCTTCCAGGCGACCCAGCCCATCACGCCGAACCAGAGCAGCACGGCGACGGTGGTCAGCGCGCCGACGTCCCGCCCGGCGAGGAAGCCGGAGAGGTAGCCGAGCACGAACGTGGCCGCCACGCCGACGATGATCGGGGTGGTGAGGTGGATCCAGTGCCGCTTCCACTCGCCCCGGTAGCGCTCGGTGGGGAAGAGGTAACGCGCCACGAGCGAGCTGGGCTCGTCCTCCAACGGCAGCACCCGGCGGGGTGCCATGCCGGTGGCGTCGGACCGCAGCCCGGCCAGCTCCTCCTCGGAGATCGGCTGGTCCGGGAAGCCGTCCGGATCCCGTGCCCAGGCCCGGCCGGACCGCCCCTCACCGGTGTACGCGCTGCCGTAGCCGGCGTCGTCCGCGTCCGCGTACGGGCCGGGGCCGTAGGCGCTGGGCGGCTCGTCCGGGTCGATCCGGGGGATCGGCTCGGTGTCGCGCTCCCGGCGTGCCCGGTCGGGGTCGTCCGGGTCGAAGGGTGGACCGGAGGGGCTTCCCATGGGCGGCTAGGCGACGAGGTTGGTGAAGAAGTCGCCGAAGCCCTGCGCGATGTCCATGATGCCGCCGCCGAGAGACTTGAAGACGTCGGCGGCGGAGTTGGGCCGGTACGCAACGAAGAAGATCAAGAATGCGATGCCGGCCCAGGTGAGGACCTTCTTGACCATAGCGGGCCATCCTCTCGCGCGGCGCCGGGTCCGTTTACCGCAGCGGCACCCAGAGTATCAGCATGGTGTCTTACCGTGAATATCTGCGTCCGCTCTCCGACTCACCGGTGCGGGCGGTCAGGCCCGTCCGTGCAGGTACGGAGACGGTGCGCCGTACACGAGTTCGGGCGGTGTCCACTCGGTGAGGTCGTGCAGCACGACTTCTTCCGCGAGGAGGTGACCCGCACTCGCCGGCCAGGCTATCGCATGGAGCCACATTCCCCGAGCCTCGCCGGCGTACGCGCTTCGATCCGTTTCGGAACGTACGAGCCACAGTGGAGTCGGATGGCCGCCCACGCGGATCTTCGCGTGCGGCAGCCGCTCGGGATGACCAGGGCCGGGATCGGTCAACGCCTCCTCCACCTGGGGACCGGGATCGGGGCCGGGCAGTCCCGCGAAGCGGGAACCGAGACCGATGCCGGGTTCCTCGGCGACGAAGATCAGGTCGGCCGGTCCACCGTCCAGCGGGGCCGGTCCGGCGCAGGCGACCAGCGTGGCCCGGACTCCAGCGCGTTCGTCGCCCGCCCAGGCCACGCCGGTGAGCGTCCAACCCGGTGGGAGCGGCCACGGGCACCACAGCGGCATCCGGAGCCGGCCGGTCGGGTCGGGGTCGGCCGCCATCCGCTCGACCACGCTGGCCATGATCTCGTCGTTGATGCGCTCGGGCACGTGCAGCGGCGCGACCGGGCCGCAGCGCAGGCACCGGTGCTCGGCGTGCATCAGGTCCGGCTCGCGTACCGGCCCGGCGCATCTCGGACAACTCACCGCGACAGTCACACCCTCACCGTCGCCCCCGCACGGCGGGGCGTCAAGCGGGGCGGGCCGACCGGCGTGGGATTTCCGTCCGGTGGTGGAACCGCGGCGTCAGTCCGGCGGCGGCCCGGCGTACGACCGGATCCAGGCGTGCATGGCGATGCCGCTGGCCACGCCCGCATTGATGGACCGGGTCGAGCCGTACTGGGCGATCGAGAAGAGCGCGTCGCAGGCCGACCGCGCCACCGGGGACAGGCCGGGTCCCTCCTGACCGAAGAGGAGCACGCAGCGGCGCGGCAGCACGGCGGTCTCCATCGGCCGTGAGCCGGGCAGGTTGTCGATCCCGACCACCGGCAGGCTCTCGTCCCGCGCCCAGGCGACGAACTCCTCGATCGCCGGATGGTGCCGGACGTGCTGGTAGCGGTCGGTCACCATGGCGCCCCGGCGGTTCCACCGCCGCCGCCCGACGATGTGCACCTCGGCGGCGAGGAAGGCGTTGGCGTTGCGGACCACGGTCCCGATGTTGAAGTCGTGCTGCCAGTTCTCGATCGCCACGTGGAACTCGTGCCGCCGCCGGTCCAGATCGGCCACGACCGCCTCGCGCCGCCAGTAGCGGTACCGGTCCACCACGTTGCGCCGGTCACCGGCGACGAGCAGCTCCGGGTCGTAGCGCGGGTCGTCCGGCGGGTCACCGGGCCACGGCCCCACACCCACGTCGAGCTGGTCGTCGGTCACGGTTGCCGAGGGTACGGCCCGGCGGCGCCGCGCGTCAGCGCAGGTCGAGCGCGCCGCCCAGCCGGTCGAGGAAACGCCGGTCGGCGGGACTCGGCGTGGTCTGCCCGGCGCGGCACACGCGGGCGGCGACCGACTCCACCCACTGCCGGTACGCCGCCGAGTCGGCCGGATCGGCGCGGCGGCGCAGCACCCGTACCGCGGCCCGGGCGGCGGCCAGCAGGTCGACCAGGTCGGTCAGGCGCTCGTCCCGCTCGGTTGCGCCGTCGTGGCGGGCGTAGATGGCGGCCACCACGGCGCGGACGAGATCACTGTCGAAGGCGCGTCCGGCGGCCACCGCGTCCAGACCGGCGAGGCCGGCGGCGACACCGCGCGGCGGACGCCCGGGCCCGGGCGCCGCGGCGGCGACCAGCACGCGGCCGGGCAGGTCGGTGAGCAGGTCCCACTCCGTCGCGGAGTACGCGGCGGTGGTGAGCGGCGCGGCGCGGCGACCGGCGGAAGGCGGCTCTACGGCTTCGGAGTGGCTCATGGGCACCTCCAGCCCGAGCATATGCCTCCGGACGAGATCCGGGCCCCGTCCCCGCCGAACGGAGAACGAGGCCCGGTGAGCCGGACGGACGCGGGTCAGCGCGGCTCGGGGAAGCTGGGACGCTCCGGGTCGACGCCGTCCGGGACGGCGGCGGCCGCGCACTCCTTCTTGGGGACCATGACCTTGCGGCGGAACACGCAGACCAGCGTGCCGTCCTGGTTGTAGCCGCGGGTCTCGACGGCGACCACGCCCCGGTCGGGCTTGGAGGCCGACTCCCGCTTGTCCAGGACCGTCGTCTCGCCGTAGATGGTGTCGCCGTGGAACGTCGGCGCGACGTGCCGCAGCGACTCGATCTCCAGGTTGGCGATCGCCTTGCCGCTGACGTCCGGCACGGACATGCCGAGCAGCAGCGAGTAGATGTAGTTGCCGACCACCACGTTGCGCTTGAACTGCGAGGCGGACTCGGCGTAGTGCGCGTCCATGTGCAGCGGGTGGTGGTTCATGGTGAGCAGGCAGAAGAGGTGGTCGTCGTACTCGGTGACCGTCTTGCCCGGCCAGTGCCGGTAGACCGCGCCGACCTCGAACTCCTCGTAGTAGCGGCCGAACTGCATCCTTGTCCCCTTCGACAGGCGGCGATGGAGTTCGGCACAGCATGCCTTATCGCTTGTTAAGGCGAGGTGCGGGGCGCTCGCGCGGCGGAAATGTCACACCGGGGGCCACCGAGGTCCGGACGCAATGAGCGGCGGGGCCCTCCCCGGCACCCGCCGCCCACGCTCTGATGCGAAGAATTCTGCCGTACGGCGCACCACATCAACAGAGACGGAGGTCACATTTACCTTTTCGTAACACTACGGAAAGTCACCGACGCACCGTCGGTAAGCGATCTCCGCAGGCTGGATAGATGCTCGTCAAGCCCGAAGTTACTGATTCGTAGCCAGAACTGTGCGTGATCTCCTTGGAAACGCTCCCATCACGTCCCGTCACGCAAGTGCGGCATGCATTTGCGTTCCGCACGAGCGGCCCGCACAGATAGAGTTCGATGTGCCCAGGGTCACCGTCCGGGCGCTGTGCGTTTCGCCCCCACCGTGCCGGGAATTCGGACGGACTGACCCTGGTTCCACCGGGCGTACGACAATCCGCGGTGATCGGAGAGAGCAATGGCAACGGTTGAGCTGACCACGGCCAACTTTGACGAGGTGACCGGCCAGGACGGGATCGTCCTGCTCGACTTCTGGGCGGACTGGTGCGGCCCGTGCAAGCGCTTCGCCCCGGTCTACGAGCGGTCCTCGGAGAAGCACCCGGACATCGCCTTCGGCAAGGTCGACACCGAGGCGCAGCAGGAGCTGGCGGCGAAGTTCAACATCAGCTCCATCCCGACGATCATGGCGATCCGTGACGGCGTGATCGTGTTCGCCCAGCCGGGCGCGCTGCCGGAGTCCGCGCTGGAGAACCTGATCGAGCAGGTCCAGGCGCTGGACATGGACGACGTCCGCAAGAAGCTGGCCGAGCACAACCACTGACGCACCCGACGCCGCCGGACGACCCCGCCAGGGGCCGGCCGGCGGCGTTTCCACGCCCGCCGCACCGCCGGGACGGACAGTGAGGAATGGCCGACTGAGGGACACTTTCGGCCGCTTCACTCCCGTATCGTCACCATGCGATGGAGACCTTGACCGCCCGCGGGCGCGCGGTCCGAGTGGGCGCCACCCTGCTCGGCCTGGCGCTGCTGCTCCTGGGCACCGTGCGCGGCACCGACGACGACTTCCCGTTCGGACCGTTCCGGATGTACTCCACCTCCGACCCGCCGAACGCGCCCGCCCCGGACACCCGGGTCGAGGGCGTGGACCGCACCGGCGCGGTGGTCCCGCTCGGCCAGGACGCCACCGGCATCCGCCGCGCCGAGATCGAGGGCCAGCAGAACCGCTACGCCGCCGACCCGAGCCTGCTGCGGACCGTCGCCGACGCGTACGCCGAACGCCACCCCGACGCCCCCGACCTGGTCGAGGTGCGCATCGTGGTCCGCTGGTTCGACATCCAGGGCGGCCGCCCGACCGGCAGGTGGACCGACGAGACGGCCGTGCGCTGGGAGACCGGCGGATGACCGCCTGGCTGACCGAGGCGGTCCCGCGCGGCCGGATCGCCGCGTTCCGCACCCTGGTCTACCTCTTCGTCGCCGCCGACCTGGTGGTGTTCACACCCTGGGTACGCACCCGGGTCGACGTACCCGGCGACCTCTACCAGCCGCTGCTCGTCGGCCGGCTGCTCCCGCTGCCCACCCCCACCCCCGCCCTGGTCGGCGTGGTGTTCTGGGCGCTGCTGGTCACCGCGCTGCTCGCCGCCACCGGCCGGGCGCACCGGCTGCTCGGCTGGACGGTCTTCGCGCTGTACTTCGAGTGGATGATCGTGGCGATGAGCTACGGCAAGGTCGACCACGACCGCTTCGCGCTCCTGGTGGCGCTGGCCGTGCTGCCCACCGCCGGCCGCGCCCGGCACGGCGACCCGACCCGTACCGAGGCGGGCGGCTGGGCGCTGCGGGTCACCCAGATCTCGGTCATCTGCACGTACTTCCTCGCCGCCTGGGCCAAGTTCCGCTTCGGCGGCCTGGACTGGGCGAACGGTTCGGTGCTGGCCCGCGCGATCATCCGGCGCGGCACCGACCTCGCCGACCTGATCGCGCAGGTGCCGCACCTGCTGATCGTGGCGCAGTTCGGCATCCTGGCGTTCGAGCTGCTCAGCCCGCTGGTGTTCGTGCTGCCGGCGCGGTGGCGGACGATGACCGTCGGCTTCTTCTACTCGTTCCACCTGGTGACCATCGCGACGATCACCATCTCGTTCGCGCCGCACCTGGTGGCGATGACCAGCTTCCTGGCGCTGGAGAAGGTCCGTCCGGTGGTGTTCGTCCGGCGTCTGCTCGGCCGTCCGCCGCCCGCCGCGCCGACGGCGCCCGCGACGGCGCCCCTCTCGCCGGCACCGGCCCCCGACCCGTCCTCGACCGCGCCCGCCTGACCACGGCCACCCGGCCGGTCAGGCGGTCGGGCCCGGGCGTCCGGTCGGGCCGTGCAGCCGTTCCCGGGCCTCCTGCGGCAGCGCGCACGCGGCCGTGCCGCCCGGCAGCCGGTGCCGGTTGCGGGCCACCCAGCGGTACGCGGGCCAGGCCGCGGCGCGTACCGGGGGAAGGCGCAGTCCGGCCCCGGCGAACCGCCAGAGCGGGCCGCTGTCGCCGAGCAGCCGGGCGATGGCGTCCGGCCCGGCGGCGCGGGAGCCGTCGGCGCCCACCCACTGGACCGCCTCCTCGCACTCGGCCTCCGTCAGGCCCAGCGCCGCCAGGTCGGCGAACTGCCACGGGACCACCCGGGCGCCGGTCGGGATCCGACGCTCGATGAACTGCGCGCACCGGGTGCAGAAGGCGCAGTCGCCGTCGTAGACGAAGGTCGACGTCTCCATGTCCCCATCCTGCCCCGCCCCGGGGCGCGGCGGCGCGCGGTGTCCGCAGCGTCACTTGCGCTTTGTTCGTACACATGTTCGAATGAGCTCCATGCGCTGGGACAACCTCTCCGCTCCCCCGGACGAGGGGACTCCCGATCGGGCGGCGCCGGCGGCTCCACCCCTGCCGCTGGCGCTGCCCTGCGCCGTCGCCCGCACCTTCGACACCCCGGGCTTCGCCGGCATGACGTTCTACGAGGTCCGCGCCAAGTCGATCATCAACCGGGTGCCCGGCCAGTCGCGTGTGCCGTTCGAGTGGACGATCAACCCCTACCGGGGCTGCTCACACGCCTGCGTCTACTGCCTGGGCGGGGACACGCCGATCCTGATGGCCGACGGGCGCACCAGGGCGATCAGCGAACTGGAGCCCGGCGACCGGATCTACGGCACCCGGCGGCGCGGCGCCTACCGCCACTACGTCGTCACCACGGTGCTCGACAAGTGGTCCACTGTGAAGCGCGCCTACCGGGTCACCCTGGCCGACGGCACCACGCTCGTCGCCAGCGGCGACCACCGGTTCCTGACCGAACGCGGCTGGAAACACGTCACCGGGAGCATGCGGGGCGGCGGCCGCCGTCCCCACCTGACCACCCGCAACCGCCTGCTGGGCACCGGCCGGTTCGCGGTGGCGCCGAAGCGCTCGGCCGACTACCGCCGGGGTTACCTGCACGCCCTGCTCCGCGACGACGACCGGGCCGGTGCCCGGTTCCGGCTGGCCACCGCTGAGGCGGAGGCGCTGGAGCGGGCCGAACGCTACCTGGCCGACGCGGGGGTCACCGTCGAGCGGGCCACAGTCACCCGGGTCGGCCGCCGGCCGACGACCACGGTGGTACGCACGTCCGGCCCGGCCGAGGTCGTCACCGGCCTGCTGCGCTCGCCGGGCGAGACGACAGACGACTGGTCGCTGGGCTACCTGGCCGGCATGTTCGACGCCACCGGCACCTGCCACCGGGGCGTGTTCCGGATCAGCGTCGCGGACGACGGGAGCCAGGCCCGCACGTCCGGCGCGCTGGAGCGTTTCGGCTTCCGGTGGGCGCTCGACGTGCCGGGCATGCCGGGCGCGGCGCGTCAGCTCCGGCTGACCGGCGGGCTGCCCGAGCGGCTGCGCTTCTTCCACCTCACCGATCCGGCCGTCACCGCCCGGCGCTCGATCGAGGGCATGGCGCTCAAGTGCGCGGCGCACCTCCAGGTGACCACCGTCGAGGATCTCGGCCTGGAGCTTCCGCTGTGGGACATCACCACCGGCACCGGCGACTTCATCGCCAACGGCGTGGTCAGCCACAACTGCTTCGCCCGCAATACGCACACCTACCTCGACCTGGACGCGGGCGCCGACTTCGACCGCAAGGTGATCGTCAAGGTCAACGCGGGCGAGCTGGTCCGCCGCGAGCTGGCCGCCCCGCGCTGGCGTGGCGCGCACGTCGCCATGGGCACCAACGTGGACTGTTACCAGCGGGCCGAGGGCCGCTATCGCCTGATGCCGCCGATCATCGAGGCGCTGCGTGACTTCGCGAACCCGTTCTCGATCCTGACCAAGGGCACGCTGCTGCTGCGTGACCTGCCGCTGCTGCGCGAGGCGGCGGAGGTGACCCGGGTCGGGGTGTCGTACTCGGTGGGGTTCGTGGACGAGGCGCTCTGGCGGGCGGCCGAGCCTGGTACGCCGAGCCCCCGCCGCCGCCTCGACGCGGTCCGTCAGCTCGCCGACGCCGGCTTCGAGGTGGGTGTGCTGATGGCGCCGATCCTGCCGGGCCTCAGCGACGACGAGGAGTCGATCGACGCCACCGTCGCGGCCGTCGCCGCCTCCGGCGCGGCGAGTGTGACGCCGCTGCCGCTGCACCTGCGGCCCGGCGCGCGGGAGTGGTACGCCCGCTGGCTGGCCCGGGAGTTCCCCCACCTGGTGCCCCGCTACCGGCGGCTCTACCAGGCCGGCTCGTACGTGCCGCAGGCGTACCAGCGGGAGGTGACCGCGCGGGTGCGGATGGCGGCACGCCGGCACGGGCTGCACCGGGGCGAGACCGGCGACAACAGGCGGCTGCCCGAGACCCCGCCGCCCGCGCCGGCCGCCGAACAGCTCTCCCTGCTCTAGCGGTAATGCCCCTGAGGTTGACCCCTGAACTTCCGTGTGTTGACCCACTCCAGCGCCAAGTGTGCGATTATCGCACCATGGCTGATGGTTGGGTCTGGCCCCTCGTCGGTGAGCAGGTACGGCGAGCCCGGTTGTCGCTGGGGATCTCGCAGCAGGATCTCGCGGCGATGGTGGGGCTGGACCGCACAATGCTGGCCAAGGTTGAGGCTGGCAGCCGCCGTTTGGACGGCATGGAGCTGGCTCGGCTTTCCAGGGCACTAAGAGTGTCGATGGAGTACTTGATTCAGCCGCCGCCGGCGGTGTTGTCCCGACGAGCGGCCCCGTTGACCGAGGAAACGGACACTCAGGCAGCACGATCGTCGGAACGCCTCGAAATCGCCATGGTTGAGTGGCTGCGCAACGTCCAGCAGTTGCTGGATCTTGGCGTATTGCTTACCCGTCCGCTGCTTCGCTACCCGCACTCAGTGGAATCCGAGGATGATGCGCGTCAGACAGCCCGGTGGCTGCGACAGCGGTTCGGGCTCGGCGATGCACCGATCGGCAGCATCATGGACGTCTGTGAGCGCGCAGGTCAGTGGGTACTGGTCACCGACCTTCCAGGCGACGGAGCATCGCTCGTCGAGGGCGACATCGCGGTTGCTGTCGTAAGCACTACGGGCGACCCTGGCCGCCGTCGGGCTACCGCTGCACACGAGTTGGGGCATCTCATCATTGGTGATGAGTATTCTGCCGACCTCGGCGTGAGTGCCTCGCGTGCAGAACGGGAGGCGGTGATTGATGCCTTCGCCGCAGAACTGCTGCTGCCCGTGCAAGCGATTGCCGCAGCCGGAGCCCCCGGGACGGTGAGCCGGGACCAGATCGTGAGCTATGCGGCTCGATACCGTACCTCTTGGTTGCTGGCGTTGCGGCAGGCTGAGCAGGCAGGGACCATCGACGCAGAGACGCGTAGATCCTGGAGCCAGGTTCGGCCCACGCATGTGGAGTTCATGGAGGCATTGGGCTGGGCGCCGCAGCCCGACCTTGTGTCGGTGCGGGTACCGCCCGCCTACGCACAGGCCGTGATGGACGCGTGGCGGAACAGGCGCATCACCCGGGCGAGGGCTCTGGAGTTGATGCATGGCCACATCGCCGACGAGGATCTGCCGCAGGAGGACGACCTGGAGATCGCGCCGTGAGCCTGTCGGCGCAAGCCAACCCCGTCCTTGTACTCGACACGATGGTTCTCAGCCACTTCACTCTCGCTGACCGGCTGGACGTCTTGCAGGACCTGCTGCTCGATGCCGATTGTTGGACGACTCAGGTGGTTCGGGAGGAGTTGCGGGCGGGATCTGCGGATCATCGTGAACTGGCCGTCGCTTGCGAGGCGGATTGGCTGACCACTGCCCAGTTAGACACCCTCGATGAGGTGCGGTGCTTCACCAAATGGGCCGCGCGGCTCGGCTCGGGTGAGCGCGACCTTGGGGAGGCGTCCGTCCTCGCTGCCGCCGAACTGCGGGATGGGGTGGCCATCACGGACGACAGGAACGCGACGCAGGTCGCCCGCGCCCACGGCGCCCGGGTGCACGGCACCATCTGGCTTCTCGCGGGGGCCTGCCGGGACGGCAAACAAACCCTTACGGCTGCGGGGAACCTCATTGAGGCACTCAGAGCAACCGATGCTCGTCTGCCCTGCTCGGGAGCTGAGTTTCCCGCCTTCGCCCGTAAGCACAACCTCCTATAGTCACTACTGAAAGCTTCTTGACCTAACGGGAGGGTAGCGACTCGCGCGACGCGGCGGCTTCGGACTCCTTGTAGAACAACGTCCTGAACCGCCGATCATGGGCCACCCGCCAACAACTACGGATCGCGATCGTGACCTGGATCGAACGGACCTATCACCGCCGCCGACGCCAGCGGTCGCTGTCCGGGTTGACCCCGTTGAATTCGAGGCCATCATGCACCCACCGGCCAGTCAGGCCGCGTGACTACACCTGTCACCTGCCGGTGCAGACCCACAACGCTGCTGAGCATTACCTCTAGCGGGGAGGACCCGCGCCGGCGGGGCTAGGCTCGGGGGATGCGTTCCGCTCAGCAGATCCTCGCCGACTCCGCCGTGATCGCCGTCGTGGGCGCCTCCCGCGATCCGGGCAAGGCCGCGCACCGCGTACCGCTGGAGATGCAGCGGCACGGCTGGCGGATCATCCCGGTCAACCCGACTGTGGACGAGTTGTTCGGCGAGAAGGCGTATCCGACGCTGGCCGACATCCCGCACCCGGTCGACCTGGTCGACGTGTTCCGCCCGGCGCGGGACGCGGTCGACGTGGTCCGGCAGGCGGTGGCGATCGGCGCCCCGGCGGTGTGGTTGCAGCTCGGCATCTTCTCGGACGAGGCGCGCCGGATCGCCGAGGAGGCGGGCCTCGACTACGTCGAGGACAGGTGCCTCATCGTGGAGCGGGCCGCCGCCGGACTGACCCGTACCTCCGGCCCGACGGCCGACTGACGGCGCGGCACGCGGCGCGTACCCTTCCGGGCATGTCCGGTCCCGGCCCGATGGCTGCGGCGGTGCCCGACCGCGACGGGTTGTGGTCCCGCCGGTTGTTCGCGCTCCTGGCCGGTACGGCGGTGGCCGCGGTGAGCGGCCGGGTTCTCCTCGCGCTGGATCCGTCGCACCTCGACGCGGCTCGTGGCGTGGTGTGGCTGGTGATGCTGGGGCACCTGGCGCAGCGGTACTGGCGGCCACGGCGGACCGGCCGGCTGATCTGGCGGCCCCGGGTGGCCGGGCCGCACGGCGCCGAACCGGGGCTGGTCGCCCGGCGGTCGGCGGCGGGATGGCTGGGGCTGACCGCGGACGTGACAGCGGGTGTCGTGGTGGCCCTCGGCGGTTTCTCGGTCCTGACCGAGCGCTGGCCGCAGGTCGAGGCGGGGCGACCGCCGGTGCTGGCCGCGGTGGCTCTCGGCCTGGGCTGGGCGGTCTACGCGGAGACGCGGTTCACCGGCCGGCTGGCGTTGACCGGCGGCGGGCTCCGGTACGGCGGGGACTGGTACCCGTGGTCGGAGATCCGGGGCGTCCGGCGCTCCGGCGAGCGCGCCGGCGGTGTGCACCTCCGGCTGGAACCGGAGCGGCTGCCCCGGACGGTGGTCGGCGGACGCGACCTGGCCGTGCCGGACGAACGGCTCATCGCCGCGATCGAGGCGTTCCGGACCACGCCGGAGGCGCTGGCGGTGGGGTTGCCGGTGACACCCCCGGAGCCGGCCCCCGGCGTGGCGGAACGCTGAACGCTACTGCTTGTACTGCTTGAGCAGACCGCGCGAGATGATCGTCTTCTGGATCTCCGAGGTGCCCTCGCCGATCAGCAGGAACGGCGCCTCGCGCATCAGGCGCTCGATCTCGTACTCCTTGGAGTAGCCGTAGCCGCCGTGGATCCGGAACGCTTCCTGGACCACCTCGGCGCAGTACTCGGAGGCGAGCAGCTTGGCCATGCCGGCCTCGACGTCGTTGCGCTGGCCGGCGTCCTTGAGCCGGGCCGCGTTGACCATGAGCGCGTGCGCGGCCTCGATCTTCGTACCCATCTCGGCGAGCTTGAACGCGACGGCCTGGTGCCGGGCGAGCGGCTGGCCGAAGGTGTGGCGCTGCTGGGCGTACGCGACGGCCAGCTCGAACGCCCGGATCGAGATGCCGCAGGCGCGGGCCGCGACGTTGACCCGGCCGACCTCGATGCCGTCCATCATCTGGTAGAAGCCGCGGCCGACCTTCTCCTCGCCGCCGAGCACGGCGGAGGCGGGCACGGTGACGCCGTCGAGCACCATCTCGGTGGTCTCGACGCCCTTGTAGCCCATCTTGTCGATCTTGCCGGGGATGGTGAGGCCGGGCGCGGTCTCACCGAAGCCGGGCTCCTTCTCCAGCAGGAAGGTGCTCATGTTGCCGTAGACCGAGTCGGCTCCGGTGTCGGTCTTGACCAGGGTGGCCACCACCGACGAGTACGCGCCGTTGGTCAGCCACATCTTCTGGCCGTTGAGGACGTAGTTGTCGCCGTCGCGGACGGCCTTCGATTTGATCGCCGAGACGTCCGAGCCGCACTCGGGCTCGGACATCGAGAAGGCGCCGCGCACCTCGCCGGTGGCCATCCGGGGCAGCAGCCGGGCCTTCTGGTCGGCGGAGCCGTGCTGCGAGATCAGGTACGCCACGATGAAGTGCGTGTTGACGATGCCGGAGATCGACATCCAGCCCCGGGACAGCTCCTCGACCACGAGCGCGTAGGTCAGCAGGGACTCGCCCAGCCCGCCGTACTCCTCGTCGATGGTGAGGCCGAACAGCCCCATCTCGCGCATGCCGTCGAGGATGTCGCTCGGGTACTCGTCGGCGTGCTCCAGCCGCTGCGCGTGCGGAATGATCTCTTTGTCGGCGAACTCCCGGACAGTTTCCAGGATCGACCGCTGCACGTCGGTCAGTCCGGGCGTCTGGGCGAGTCGGGCCATCTCAGCCTCCGGGGTCGTCGGCGCATTACTCAGGGGTAACTGAACGCTCGGTCAGTATCGGCCCCGGGACCGGCGCAGCCAAGGTGACCAGTCCCTACAACCGCTGTGAAAAGGTTCACCGCTACGGGTAGCGTCCGCAAGAGAGAGGGCCCGTTCACCTGGGGAAAAGGGGCGCGCGTGACTGACGAGCAGCCACCCTCACCGTACGAGCCGCCGCCGCACGGCCAGCCGTACGGGCAGCCGCAGTACGGCCAGCAGCATCCGCAGTGGGGCCAGCAGCCCCCGTACGCCCCGCAGCCGCCCTACGGCCAGTACGGCCCACCCGGGCCGGGGCCACGCCCCGGCGGCACGAACGTGCTCGCCATCCTGTCACTGGTCTTCGCGTTCGTCTTCGCGCCCGCCGGCATCGTCTGCGGCCACCTGGCGAAGCGGCAGATCCGGCAGACCGGCGAGGACGGCGACCAGCTCGCCACCTGGGGACTGATCCTCAGCTACATCTTCACCGCGATCGGCCTGGTGGCCTGCTGCGGCTGGATCGGGCTGGCGATCTGGGCCAACTCCGACAACGGCACCTACTGAGGCTCAGCGGAACTGCGCCTCCCGGACGCTGTTGCCACCGTCGACCACGAGCATCTGCCCGGTGATGTACGACGCGGCCGGCGAGCAGAGGAACGCGATCGCGGCGGCCACCTCGTCCGGCGTGCCGGGACGCCCGACCGGCGTACCCAGGCCCTGCTTGATCTCGGCCATGGTGGACGCCGCGGTGTGGATGATGCCCGGCGCCACCGCGTTCACAGTCACCCCGTCGGCGATCATCTCCATCGCCAGCGCCCGGGTCAGCCCGACCACGCCGGCCTTGGCCGCCGCGTAGGCCGCCTCGGTGGGCAGCGCGTTGACCGGCCCGGCGGTGGCGGCCAGGTTGACGATCCGGCCCCAGCCCCGCTCGGCCATGCCACCGATGAACGCCCGGCTGCACAGGAACGCGGTGGTCAGGTTCCTGTCGATCTCGCCGCGCCACTCGTCGTACGTCAGCTGGGCCACCGGCCGCAGCACCTCCGGGCTGGCCCGGCTGGCCAGGCCCGCGTTGTTCACCAGCACCTCGACGTCGCCGAGCTGCTCGGCCACCGCGTCGGCGAGCGCGCCCACCTCCGACTCGTCGGTGAGGTCGGCGACGAAGCCGGTGACGCCCAGCTCGCCCGCGCGCTCGTGGATGCGCCGGGTGGTGGAGACGATCGCGACCCGGGCGCCCAGGTCGGACAGCCGGCGCGCGGTCGCGTACCCGATGCCGTCGGCGCTGCCCGCGCCGGTGACCAGCGCGACCCGGCCGTCCAGCCGCATGGTGGCCGGTTCCGGCAGCGGCGCCGGCCGTTCGGAGTCGGCGGCGCCGACCGGCTCGCCGCCACGCGGGCGCCGCACCGACCCCGGCCGGCTCATGTCCCGTCGCGACCGACCCCCACGCGCGTCAAGTGCCATGCCGAGGATCCTGCCCGGTACCGACCCGCCGGGCAACGCGCGCCCGGAAAGAGGGTGCTCCGTGTCGCGAGCCGGTGGCTACCCTGAGCCGACCACGTACCTGGAGATGATCAGATGAGCTATCCCCCACCGCCCGGTGGTTGGCAGGACCCCTCGGCGGCCGGGCCGCACTCGGCGCCGCCGGCCGACCCGATCATGCCCGCGATCCCGAACCAGCCGGGCCCGGCCGACCCGTACGCGCCGGTCGCCGATCCCTACGCGCCGGTCGCCGACCCGTACGCGGGCGCGAAGTCCCCGTACGCCCCACCCGGCGGCGACCCGTACGCCGCCGCGATGCCCGGCTACCCGCCCCCGGGCACCTACCCGCCGCCGGGGGCCTATCCCGGCTACGCGATGCCGCCGGCCCGCACCAACACGATGGCCATCGTGGCGCTGGTCCTGTCGCTCGTCGGCTTCGCCTCGTGCATCACCGCGCCGATCGGCGCCATCATGGGCCACGTCGCGCGCAAGCAGATCCGGGAGACCGGTGAGCAGGGCGAGGGCATGGCCACGGCGGCCATCATCGTGGGCTGGATCCTGACCGCTCTGCTGGTCGCCGGCATCATCTTCTACATCGTGATGATCGTGATCGCGATCGGCGCGTCCAGCGCCAGCAGCAGCTACTGACGCCACCGGGCCGCCCCCTGGCGCGGGGGCGGCCCGGCGCGCGATCAGGCCGAGGGCGGCGTGAACGAGGACGTACGGGACATGCCGGCGGCGCGGCCCTTGGCGGCGATCACGAGCGCCATCTTGCGGGACGCCTCGTCGATCATCTCGTCGCCGAGCATCACCGCGCCGAGCTTCCCGCCCGCCTCCGAGGTGTAGTAGTCGTAGGCGTCGAGGATCAGCTCGGCGTGGTCGTAGTCGGCCTGCGCCGGCGAGTAGACCTCGTTCGCCGCGTCGATCTGGCCGGGGTGCAGCACCCACTTGCCGTCGAAGCCCAGCGCCGCCGAGCGCTTCGCCACCTCGCGGAACGCGTCCACGTCGCGGATCTGCAGGAACGGGCCGTCGATGGCCTGCTTGTCGTGCATCCGCGCGGCCATCAGGATGCGCATCAGGATGTAGTGGTACGGGTCGCCCGGGTAGTCCGGGATCAGCGCGCCGACCACCAGGGACTTCATGTTGATCGAGGCCATGAAGTCGGCCGGGCCGAAGATGATCGTCTCGACCCGGGGCGAGGCGCCCGCGATGGCGTCCACGTTAACCAGCCCGGCCGCGTTCTCGATCTGCGCCTCGATGCCGATCCGCCCCACCTCCAGGCCGAGCGTCTTCTCGATCTGGGTGAGCAGCAGGTCCAGCCAGTGCACCTGCTCGGCGTTCTGCACCTTCGGCAGCATGATGCAGTCCAGGTTCGCCCCGGCGCCCTCGACCACCTCGATGACGTCCCGGTAGGTCCACGGCGTGGTCAGGTCGTTCACCCGGACCACGCGGGTCTTGCCCGCCCAGTCGCCCTCGTTCAGCGTCGCCACGATGTTCTTGCGCGCGTCCGGCTTGGCCAGCGGGGCGACCGCGTCCTCCAGGTCCAGGAAGACCTGGTCGGCGGGAAGGCCCTGGGCCTTGCCTAGCATCTTGACGCTGGAGCCGGGCACCGCCAGGCAGGATCGGCGGGGACGACCGACAGCGGTCATGGGTGCGCTCCTTCCAGCGTCCGGCGCAGGCGCCGGCGCAGCGGTGGATTTCGAGAACTTAACGATCCCAAAGGGCGTGGTGACGCCACGGTAACCTCGTGCCGTGACCGGGGTGAATGGACCTGTGGAAGATCTCACTGAGCGTCGGATCGTGGTGCTGACCGGGGCGAGCTCCGGCATCGGTCTGGCCGCCGCGGAGGAGCTGGCGCGCCGCGGTGACCAGGTGGTGCTGGTCGGCCGGGACCCGGCCCGGCTGCGCGCCGCGGGCGAGCGGGTCCGCGAGTGCTGCGGCGAGCAGCCGGAGCTGTTCCGCGCCGACTTCGCGGTGCTCGACGACGTACGCGGGCTCGCCGAACGCCTGCGCGAGCGCTACGACCGGATCGACGTGCTCGCCAACAACGCCGGCGCGATCGTGCTGGAGCCGATCACCACGGTCGACGGTTTCGAGCTGAGCATGCAGGCCAACCACCTCGCCCCGTTCCTGCTCAGCAACCTGCTGCGGGACCGGATCGGGCGGATGGTGGTCACCGGCTCGGACGCGCACCGCAGCGGCGTGCTCGATCCCGACGACCTCAACTCCGCGCTGCGCTCGTACCGGCCGTTCCGCGCGTACGGCACCAGCAAGCAGGCGAACATCCTGTTCACCGCCGAGGCGGCCCGGCGCTGGCCGGAGGTGCCCGCGCACGTGTTCCACCCGGGCGTGGTGCGGACCCGCTTCGGCAACGAGAGCCGGATCGTGGCGCTCGGCATGCGGCTGCTGCCGTTCCGCAGCCCGGAGAAGGGTGCCGAGACGCTGGTCTGGCTCGCTTGCCAGGATCCGTCCCGGCTGACGAACGGCGGCTACTACGCCGACCGCAAGCCGCACCGGCCCCGGCCCAAGGCGGCCGACCCGGCGCTGGCCGCGCGGCTCTGGACGGCCAGCGCGAAGGCCGTCGGCGTCGACGCCTGAGCGGGTCACCACGACCGCCGGTCCGCTGGGACACTCGACGCCATGACGACGGGAAACGAGGTCCTGCTGGTCGCGCTGGTCGACCTGAGCGCCGACGCGGACGCCGGGCGGCGGTACGAGGACGCGGTGCTGGCGCTGCTCGGCCGGCACGGCGGCGAGTTGCAACGGCGGCTGCGTACCGGCGACGGGGTGACCGAGGTGCACGTGATCCGGTTCGCCGCCCGCGCCGGGCTGGACGCGTTCCTGGTCGACCCGGACCGCGTCGCGCTGCGCGCCGAGCTGGGCGACGCCGCGCCCGTCACCCGGGTGCTGGAGGTACGCGACGTCTGAGCTGCGCCTTCTCCCTCACTTCATCACGCGGGGACGCCGAGAACAAGACTTGATCTTGGGGCTGGCGAGGCGCAGTGTCGGGGCATGGACTTCGATCCTCTGGCCACCGCCCGCCGCGCACTCTGGATCGGCGGCGCGCAGTGGGCCGGCAAGACGACACTCGCGGTCACGTTGGCACTGCGGTACGGGCTGACCGCGTACCTCTACGACCGCCACGACGCGCGAGGGCACGACGACCGGCGGATCGCCGACCGGATCCGACGGGGTGAGCCGCCGGACGGCCCGGACGCGGAGGCGACCTGGGTGACGACGAACCCGGAGCGGATGGCAGCCGAGACCCTCGCCGGATTTCCGCGCCGCTTCGAGTGGGTGCTCGACGACCTGAGCGCGCTGGTGAGCGGTCGCCGGGTGGTCGCCGAGGGCTGGGGGCTGCGGCCCGAACTGGTTGCCCCGATCGTCGAGTCGACAGGGCAGATGGTGGTGCTGGTGCCGACGCCGGAGTTCCGCGCGTACCAGGTGGAACGGCTGCCGCGGGCGATGGCCCGGCATCCCGGCGTGAGCGACCCGGAGCGGGCGTGGCGTCATCGGATCGCGCGCGACGAGCTGGTCGCCGCCGACGCGGTCGCCGCCGCCCGGGCGCTCGGGGTACGCGTGATCGAGGTGGACCTCGGCCGGGACGCCGAGGCGGTCGCAGCGCTGGTCGCCGACCACTTCGCCGGATACCTCTGAGCGTCACCGCGACACGTGCACCGGGACGCTCGTCACCACCACGCCGGGCAGCGCCCGCAACGCGGTCCGCAGCCGCTGCTCGGCGCGGCTGTGCAGCAGCCGGTACCGACGTCGGCGCAGCACCACCTCCGGCACGATCACGGTGAGCGTCAGGTCCGGGCTCGCGGCGTGCAGCGCCTCCAGGTAGTGCGCCAGCGGGCCGATCACCGACCGGTACGGCGACACGATCGTCTCCAGCTTCAGGTGGTCGCCCCAGGCCCGCCACTGGTCCCGGAACCGGTCCGCCTCGTCCTGCGCCGGAGCGAGGTGCACGGCGAGCGTCGGCCGCCCGAGCGAGGTCGCGTACGCCAGCGCGCGCAGCGACGCCCGGTTCAGCCGGGCCACCGGCACCACCACCAGGTGGCGTACCTGCTGGGGCAGCTCGTCGCACTCGGCGGGCGGCGCGGACGGCGGCGAGTGCAGCGCCAGCGCGCGGTGCAGCCGGTCGTAGTGCCCGTGGATCCGGCGGAACAGCAACACCAGCAGTGGCACCGCGAGCACCACCACCCAGGCGCCCTCGGCGAACTTGGCTACCGCCGCGGTCAGCAGCACCAGGCCGGACAGCGTCGCGCCGACCGCGTTGACCGCTAGCCGGCGACGCCAGCCCGGCCCCCGGCGGCGTCGCCAGTGCACCACCATGCCGGTCTGGGACAGCGTGAAGGCGAGGAAGACGCCCACCGCGTAGAGCGGGATCAGCCGCTCGGTGTGCCCGCCGAACGCGACGAACACCACCGCCGCGGTCAGCGCCAGCGCCACCAGCCCGTTGCTGAACGCCAGCCGGTCGCCCATGTGCAGGAACCGGCGCGGCGCGTGCCCGTCCCGGGCCATGAAGAACAGCAGCCGGGGAAAGTCGTTGAACGCCGTGTTCGCCGCGAGCAGCAGGATCAGCGCGGTGGTGGCCTGCAGGATCGCGTACCCGGGACCGCTGGGGAACGTGACCCGGCCGAGCTGGGACAGCAGCGTCTCGTCCGCGCGGGGCGCCAGGCCGTCCAGGTGGATCAGCCCGATCAGGCCGGCGAACAGCGTCACCAGCATGGCGACCATCCAGCCCAGCGTGGTGCGGGCGTTGCGCCACTCGGTCGGGCGGAACGCGGGCACCGCGTTCGAGACCGCCTCGATGCCGGTCATCGACACCGCCCCGGAGGAGAACGCCCGCAGCACCAGCAGCAGGCCCAGCCCCTCGGCCGCGGGCGCCGAGGGCGGCGGCAGCGGCGCGAAACCCCGCGAGGCGGCCTTCGCGTACCCGACCGCCAGCACCACGAGCAGCACCACCACGAACGCGTACGTGGGCAGCACGAAGATGTTCCCGGCGGTGCGTACGCCACGCAGGTTGCCGGCGAGCAGCACGGCGATCACCAGCACCCCGAGCGGCACGGTCCACCGGCCGAGGCCGGGCAGCGCCGACGTGACCGCGTGCACCCCGGCCGCGATCGACACCGACACGGTCAGCACGTAGTCGAGCATCAGCCCGGCCGCGGCGGCGAGTCCCGGCGTACGCCCGAGGTTGTCCCCCGCGACGATGTACGAGCCGGCGCCGTGCGGATAGGCCGGGATGGTCTGCCGGTAGGACAGGCCGACCGCGACCATCAGCACCACCAGCACGGCGGCCAGCGGCAGGGCCAGCCCGAGCGCGGCGCTCCCGGCCAGCACCAGCACCGCGAGCATCGCCTCCGGCCCGTACGCGACGGAGCTGAGCAGATCCGAGGAGAGCACCGGCAGCGCGACCAGCTTGCGCATCCGCTCGTAGAGCACCGACGCGCTGGACAACGGCGGACCGATCAGGGTCCGGCGGACCCGGGCGACCGACCGGCCGGCCCGGTTGCCGGGCAGGTCCGCCGCGCCGGTGGCGACCAGTTCCCCCGGCTGCGCCACGGTGAACATGTCGATCGGCGCCAGCCGGCCGAAGCGGGTGGGCGCCGGATGGTGGTCGTGCCGGCCCAGCGTCGGGTCGACCGGCAGGTCGTCGGCGCGGCGCGGGCCGCGCCACCGCTCGCCGATCCGGCCGAGGGCCGCCCGTTCCTCGTCGCCGAGCGGCGGGAACTCGGCCGAGGGCGTGACGACCGTGCCCGCCTGTGCCGCGTCGTCCCGCTCCGCCCCCACCCTGAGCACTTTCGTGCAAACGGGACCGTCCAGGGGCCGGAACGGCGCGACTTCGCCCCGACCGGCTCAGTCGGGCGCGTCGCCGGGTCGCCGCGCCCGCTCCGCGTCGCCCAGCGGGTCCGGGTCGGCGGGCGCCGCGACCGGCGTGGCACGGCGACCGGCCCGCGCCCCGCCGAGCACCACCACCGCCACGCCGGCCAGCAGCAACGCCAGGCCGGGCAGGGCCAGCGGCCGGGGCAGCTGGCCCAGCCACACCCAGCCGATCACTGCCGCGCCGGGCGCCTCCAGCAGGATCAGCACGCTCACAGTGGTCGCGGAGACCCGGTGCAGGGCGTAGTTGAACATCGAGTGGCCGAGCAGTTGGGCGCCGGCCACCAGTCCGAGGATCGCCAGCCAGGTCGTGCCCTCGAAGCCGTGCAGGCGTACCCCTCCGACCAGGCACACCACCAGCAGGACCAGCGCGCACACGCCGTAGCAGACGGTGGTGTAGGTGGTGGTGCTGATGCTGGCCCGGGCCCGCTCACCGAAGGCGGTGTAGACGGCCGCGAACAGGCCGCCGACCACCGCGAGCAGGTCACCGGCGAACGCCCGGCCCGAGACGCCGAAGTCCGCGCCGGTGGCGAGCGCCGCGCCGAGCACGGCCACCGCGATGCCGGCCCACACCGCCGCCGGCAGCCGCCGCCCCTGCCAGCGGGCGATCAGGCCCTGCCAGACCGGCTGCGTCGCGCCGAGCGCGGTGGCGGCCGCGACCGAGGTGAGCTGCGCGCTCGGCATCCAGGTGGCGAAGTGGGCGGCCAGCGCGACCCCGGCGAGTACGCAGTAGAGGCCCTCACGCCGGCCCGGCCCGACCGTCAGGGCGCGCAGCTCGGCCCGTCGACGGGTCAGCGCCACCGGCCCGAGGATCGCAGCCGACAACGCGGTACGCCAGAACGCGACAGCGAGCGCCGAGGCGGCGGCGAACGCCACGAGCGGTGCCGAGGACGACACCGAGGCGACAGCCAGGGCGAGCGCGCCCACCGTCAACACGTCGAGCGGCGGGCGATGCGGAACGGTCGGCACGAGCGGTAATCCTCACACGAACACCCGACCGACACGGAAAGTCAGCACTCCGTTACGATCATGCGTCCCGGCGATCTCCCCCCTCGACGTCCGGAGGCGTTCCCTCATGCCCAGATTCCAGGCCGTGCTGTTCGATTTCTTCGGCACCCTGACCCACGGCGCGCGGCGTGGAGCCGCCCACATCGCCACCGCCGAACTGCTCGGCTGCTCCCCCGAGGCCCTGATGGAGGTGCTGGACAGCAGCTTCTACGAACGGGCCAGCGGCTCCTTCGGGAACGCCGAGTCCACCATGCGCCGGGTGTGCGCCCGGCTCGGCGTCCACCCGTCCGACGCGGCGGTACGCGCCGCCGTCGCCTCCCGGCACCTTGCCGTACGCGCCGACACCCGGCTGCGCGCCGAGGCGGTCCCGGTGCTGGCCGCGCTGCGTCGCCGGGGCGTCGGCACCGGGCTGGTCAGCGACTGCACGCACGAGCTGCCGGCGTTCCTGCCGCAGCTCCCGGTCGCGCCGCTGCTCGACGCCCAGATCTTCTCGGTACGCCTCGGGCGCTGCAAACCGGACCCGGAGCTCTACCTCGCCGCGTGTTACCGGCTCGGCCAGGCGCCGGCCGACTGCCTCTACGTCGGCGACGGCGACAGCCAGGAACTGACCGGCGCGGAACGGGCCGGGCTGAGCGCGGTCCGGCTGGCCGCGCCGGATCTGGCCGGCCACGTGGTCCTCAACGCCGACCACGGCTTCGACGGGCCGTCGCTGACCTCGCTGACGGACGTGCTCGACCTGCTCGACCCGGTCCCCGTCGCCTGACCGGGCCCGTCGGACGTGGCCGGGTCGGATCGGGCGGCCGCCTGACGCCCCGGCGGTTCGCGGTCAGCGGCGGCGGACGCGGTGCAGGCGGAACGGCTTGCGGACGGCCCGCACCACGGGGGCCGGCCGGGGCTGCTCACTCAGCGAGCCGTCCGGCAGGTCGGCGCCGGTCACGACGGCGCCGACGGGCGCGAGCCGGTTGAGCGCGCATCCCTGCGCCACCCATCGCTCCACCAGCTCGGCGGCAGCCCCTGAGGCGTTGAGCCGCTTCGCCGCGACCAGCGGCGCGGCCGTGTCCCACTCCTCGGTGCCGGGTCGCAGCCGGGTCACCCGCGCCGACCAGGTGACGATCCGTCCGCCGTGGTCGCCGCGCAACGTGACCTCGGCGGTCTCGCTGTCGGCCAGCCCTGGGGCGGCCTGCTCACCCGGGCCGGTGACCACCAGCAGCGTGCCGTCCAGCGGGAGGCACCACAGCGCGTACGCCGGGCCGCCGCCACTGCTCACCCAGCAGACAGCGGCCTTCTTCACCGCCTCGTCCACCAGCGGAGGAGTCACCCGCTCGTCCACCTCGTCACTCACCCCGCCATCCTCCCCCATCCCGGCCCGTCCCTCCCGCCCCGGCCGGTTGACCAAGGAGTTCGTGTCCTCCAGAGGCCCGTTCGCCGACACGAACTCCTTGATCAACAAGGTGGGATGGGGTGGGGTGGGGTCAGCCGATGAACGGGGGGACGGTGATCTCGCCTCGGGCCACCGGCATCACCTGGCCGGAGACGGTCGCGCCCAGCGCCAGCCCGCCAGAGGCGGTCACCGTGCAGGTCAGCGTGGAGGGGCGGTGGATCTCGATGCCCTGCCGGACGGTGTACTCCGCGCGCCCCTCGCCGGGCAGCAGCCCGCTCGCGACCAGCCACACGCCCAGCCCGAGAGCGGCCGAGCCGGTCGCCGGGTCCTCGGGCACGCCGAGCCCCGGCACGAAGACCCGGGCGTGCGCGGTTTGCGAATCGGCGTCCCAGGAGAAGAGGCTGACGTGCTCAACGCCGTACCGCTCCGCCGCCGCCGTGTTCAACCGTGCCCGGGCCACCGCGTCCGGGCGTACCGGAAGGTAGGGGAACTCCAGGCCGCACCCGGCGACGCGCGGCGGCGGGCCGACGTGGTCGGGGCCGGTGAGGCCGACCATCTCCAGCAGCGGTTCCGGGTCGAGTTCCGGGCCGAGCGTGGGCGTGCCGCCGGTGAGCGTCGCGCCGGTGGCAGTCACCTCGATCGGCAGGACGCCGGCGCCGCACTCCTGGGTGACCCGGCCCGCGCCGAAGACGCCACGCCGGCTCGCGGTCACCGCGGCGCCGACGCTCGGGTGCCCGGCGAAGGGCAGTTCGTCGGCGGGGGTGAAGATCCGCGCCCGGTAGGTGGCGCCGACCTGTGTCGGCGGGAGCACGAAGACCGTCTCGGACAGGTTGAACTCCAGCGCGAGCGCCTGCATCTGCTCGGTGGCCAGCCCTTCCGCGCCGAACACCACGGCCAGCGGGTTGCCGGCGAAGGGGCGGTCGGTGAAGACGTCCACGATCTCGTAGCCCAAGGTCGACATGCTGTTAGAGAGTAGGCCCTTAGGCTGGTGCCCGTGAGCACGCCGAACCGGGTCTACCTCGCTCGACTCGCCGGAGTCGCCGTTTTCGACCCGAACGGCGATCAGGTCGGCCGCGTCCGGGACGCGGTGGCGCGGATGCGCGCGACCCAGCGACCGCCGGAGGTGGTCGGCCTGGTCGCGGAGATGCCGATGCGACGGCGCATCTTCCTGTCCATCAACCGGATCACCTCCATCGATCCCGACGGGGTGGTGCTCGGCAGCGGCACGCTCAACCTGCGCCGCTTCGAGAAGCGCCCGAACGAGCTGCTGGTGCTCCAGGAACTGCTCGACCGCCGGGTCCAGGTCGAGGGCGGCCGGGCCGGCTCCGTGGTGGACGTGGCCATGGAGTGCAGCCGCGGCGGCGAGTGGACACTGAGCCGGGTCGCCGTCCGCGAGCACACCGGCCGGCTCACCCGGCGCGGCCACCTCCACCAGGTCGAGTGGGACCGGGTGCACGGCCTCGGCGCGGTCGGCGACAACCGGGGTACGGCGAACCTGCTCGCCGTCCTGGAGGACATGCGCCCCGCCGACCTCGCCAACGCCCTCCAGGACCTGCCCGACGCCCGGCGCAACGAGGTGGCCGCCGCGCTCGACGACGAGCGCCTGGCCGATGTGCTCAGCGAGCTGCCCGAGCACGACCAGGTGGAGATCCTGGCCGCGCTGGACCGCCAGCGCGCCGCCGACGTGCTGGAGGAGATGGAGCCGGACGACGCCGCCGACCTGCTCAACGAGCTGCCCCCGCCGGAGCAGGACGTGCTGCTCGACCTGATGGAGCCGGACGAGGCCGACCCGGTACGCCAGTTGCTGCGCTACGCCTCCGGCACCGCCGGCAGCGTGATGACCTCGGAGCCGGTGATCCTGCCACCGGACGCCACGGTGGCCGAGGCGCTGGCCCGGATCCGGGAGGCGCAGCTCTCGCCGGCGGTGGCCGCCCAGGTCTTCGTGACCCGCGCCCCGCTGACCACGCCCACCGGCCGCTACCTGGGCATGGTGCACTTCCAGCGGCTGCTGCGGGAACCGCCGGCGGATCTGCTCGGCGGGATCGTGGTGAACGACATCGACCCGCTGCGGACGTCGACGCCGTTGCCCGAGATCACCCGCCGGATGGCCACGTACGACATGGTCGGCATGCCGGTGGTGGACCGGGCCAACCGCCTGGTCGGCGCGGTGACGGTGGACGACGTGCTCGACCATTCCCTGCCGCGGGACTGGCGGGACCGGGACGCGGCATCCCCCTCGTCCACCACCGACGACGGCATCCTGGACGGCGACGATGAGTGATCAGCGCCGGGGCGACCGGCTGGACCAGCCGCGCGCCCCGCGGAACCTGCGCCTGCCCCGGGTCGACGCGGAGACGTTCGGCCGCTGGGCCGAGGGCATCGCCCGGGGCATGGGCACGGCGAACTTCCTCGTCTACATGACGCTGATCCTGGTGGCCTGGTTCCTGTGGAACACGCTGGCCCCGGCGAACCTGCGCTTCGACCCGTACACCTTCACGTTCTTGACCTTGATCCTGTCCCTGCAGGCGTCCTACGCGGCGCCGTTGATCCTGCTCGCGCAGAACCGGCAGGCGGACCGGGACCGGATCGCGCTGGACGAGGACCGGCGGCGGGCCACGCTGCAGAAGGCGGACACGGAGTACCTGGCGCGGGAGATCGCCGCGCTGCGGATCGCGATGGGTGACGTGGCGACCCGGGACTTCCTCCGCTCGGAGCTGACCCGGCTGGGCGAGGAACTGGACGAGGCGGCCGAGCGGCGGCGCAAGCTGGAGCGGCGGCAGCAGGAGCGGGAGGCCCGCCGGACGGCCGGCGCCGATCGGCTGGACGAGCCCCGGGACGAGCTGGACGGCGACTTCGCGCGGGACGGTCGCTACGAGGGCTGACCGGCCATCGAATCGCTCACACCGCCCCCGCCAGCGGCGGTGGCCGATGACCCGCGACGTAGCATTGCGGGCATGTCAGCACCCGTCAGCACCGTCTCCGACGCGATCCAGGCCGCCCTGGCCACCGTCAACGACCCGGAGATCCGCCGGCCGATCACCGAACTCGGCATGGTCCAGTCCGCCGAGCGGGACGACGACGGCGTGGTCCGGGTGGAGCTGCTGCTCACCGTGGCCGGCTGCCCGCTGAAGGACAAGCTGCGCAGCGACATCACCGCCGCCGTGGGCGCGGTGCCCGGCGTGAGCGGCGTGGAGATCGTCTTCGGGGTGATGAGCCCGGAGCAGCGCCAGGAGCTGCAGTCGAAGCTGCGCGGCGGTGGCGCCACTGCCGAGCCGGTGATCCCGTTCGCCCAGCCCGGCTCGCGGACCCGCGTCTACGCGGTGGCCAGCGGCAAGGGCGGTGTCGGCAAGTCGAGCGTGACCGTCAACCTGGCCGCCGCGCTGGCGTCGCGGGGCCTGTCGGTGGGTGTGGTGGACGCGGACATCTACGGCCACTCGGTGCCCCGGATGCTCGGCGCCGACGGCGCGCCGACCCGCGTCGAAGACATGATCATGCCGCCGCAGTCGCACGGCGTGAAGGTCATCTCGATCGGCATGTTCACCCCCGGCAACGCCGCCGTGGTCTGGCGCGGGCCGATGCTGCACCGGGCGCTCCAGCAGTTCCTCGCCGACGTCTACTGGGGCGACCTGGACGTCCTCCTGCTCGACCTGCCGCCGGGCACCGGCGACATCGCGATCTCGGTGGCCCAGTTGCTGCCGAACGCGGAGATCCTGGTGGTCACCACGCCGCAGGCGGCCGCCGCGGAGGTGGCCGAGCGGGCCGGCGCGATCGCGTTGCAGACCCACCAGCGGGTGGTCGGCGTCATCGAGAACATGTCGTGGCTGGAGATGCCGGACGGCTCCCGGATGGAGGTCTTCGGGGCCGGTGGCGGCGCGGCGGTGGCCGAGTCGCTGACCCGGACCATCGGCGCGCAGGTGCCGGTGCTGGGGCAGATCCCGCTGGACACCCGGGTACGCGAGGGCGGCGACGCCGGTCAGCCGATCGTGCTGGCGCAGCCGGACGCTCCCGCCGCGAAGGCCCTGTTCCAGGTCGCCGACCGCCTGGCCGTGCGTCGCGAGTCCCTGCTCGGCAAGCCCCTGGGCCTGAAGCCCGCCGGCCGCTAGCTCCCACCGCTCCCCAACCGCCCCTTCCCGCCGCACGCGAGAGGGGGCGGTCCCTTTTCCGGGTCAGGTGGCGTCGTCGTAGGACGGGCGGGGGGCCGGCGGGGTGGGGGTGCTGGTCGCGACGCTGGGGGTACGCAGGTCGGCGGCCTTCGCGACGTCCTTCAGCTCGTCGTGCACGCCGGTGACGTCCGAGCGCAGGTTGTCGTACATGCTCTGCAGCGGCTTGCGGATCGCCTGCTCGTCGTCCTCGCTGAGCAGGTGCTTGCGGATGAACGCCTTGGGGTGCAGGTCCTCCAGCTGGATGTCCGTACCCAGCTCGCGGCTCAGGTCGCCGGTGGCGTTGCGCGCCATGCTGCGCAGGTTGCGGACCATCCGGAGACCGTCGTTGATGACGTTGGGCAGCCGGTCCCCGAAGATCAACAGCGCCAGGAGCAGCAGGACGCCGATCTCCCACCAGTTCAGGTTCTCGAACACCGCGGCCTCCTCGTCCGTGTCCACGGCAAGACTACGCACGTCAGGTGACCATCCGGGAGGGGGTGACCGGTGCTCACTTCGCGTCGGCGGCGAGCGTCACCGAGGCGTTCTGCCGCGCCGACCCCCGCCGGTACTCGACAGTCACCACCGACCCGGGCGCGTACTTGCGCACCAGCGCCACCAGATCGGTCGGGTCGGTCATCGGATGGCCGTCCAGCCGCAGCACCACGTCCCCGGTGCGCAGCCCGGCGGCCGCCGCCGGACCGGCCGGCTCGACCGCGTTGAGGCGTACCCCGCCGCCGGTGGCGCCGGTGCCGCCGACCTGGGCGCCGATCACCGTACGCCGGGCCTTGCCGGTGCCGATGATGTCCTCGGTGATCCGCTTCGCCTGGTTGATCGGGATGGCGAAGGCGAGACCGATGTTGCCGGCCTCCTGCCCGTCGGCCACCAGTGACTTGATCGTCGAGTTCACCCCGACCACCCGGCCGGCGCCGTCCACGAGCGGGCCGCCGGAGTTGCCGTGGTTGACCGCGGCGTCGGTCTGGATCGCCGCGTAGTAGCGGGTCGGCCCGCCCGGCTCGCCGGCCTGCATCGTCCGGTCCAGCGCGCTCACGATGCCGGCGGTGACGGTGTTGGCGAGCGACAGCGGCGAGCCGATCGCGAGCACCGGGTCACCGACAGCGAGCGCGTCGGAGTCGCCGAACTGCACCGGCGTCAGCCCGGAGCGGGAGACCTTGATCACTGCGATGTCCGACTCCGGGTCCTGCCCGACCACGGTGCCCGCGGCGGTGCTGCCGTCGTTGAACACGACCGTCGCCTTTCCGGGGCCGTCGGCGACCACGTGGTCGTTCGTGACGATGTGCCCCTCGGCGCTGACCACGAAGCCGGAGCCCTCGCTGGTGCCGCCGAGACTGACCACCCGGATGGTGACCACGCTGGGCAGGACCCGCTCGGCGACGCCCGCGAGCGACTCGGGCTTGCGCTGGGCCAGCGCCGGGGCCTGCCCCGACTGCGCGCCGAGCGTCGGCACGTCACCGCCGCGCAGGAGGGCGTACGTCAGGGCGCTGCCCAGGGAACCGGCCAGCAACGCGGTGACCAGGGAAATCAGCACCATCTGGCGCAGTCCCGGCCGGGTCGGCAGGTCCGGATCGGTGACCGGCTCCGGCTCACCCGCGCCCGGTGTCGGCGCCGCCGGAACGACCACGGCGGCCGGCGCGTACGGGTCCCGCCACGGGTCGGCGAGCGCGTCCGACCACCACGGCGACGTCGCCTGACCCGGGGCGTCCTGCGCGGGTCGTCCCGGCGCCGGTCCACCCGGTGCCGGTGATCCGCCGGGCCGGCGCCAGTCCCAGCCGTCGGTCACGTCGGTGCCTCCCACTCCGTCCCCCTCGCCCCGCGCCGGAGACCGGCGGAGCCGGACGACCGTGACGCGCGGGACGCATCCAGGATTACACGGATGACGCGAATGGAGTCAGGGGTTGCCCTCCGTGACCGCTTCACAGCGGACTCGCGGCTGCGCGGGTACCGGCCCGCCTCTACGCTCACAGTGCATACCGCCCCTCGCACCAGTCCGCCCCCGGAGGTGTCCCATCGCCACGGTCGCCGGTCACGGCAGTTCGACGGCCCAGGCGCTTCACTTCGCCGAGTCGTACGTCACCGAGGACCTCGTGCTGCGCACGGCCCGCGCCCTCGCCCACGAGGTGGGCCTGGAGGCGGTCACGCCCGGGTCGGGAGCCGCCCTGCGGCTGCTCGCCGCCGCCGGCAACGCCCGGGCGGTGGTGGAGATCGGCACCGGCACCGGGGTGAGCGGCATCTGGCTGCTGCGCGGCATGCGCCCGGACGGGGTGCTCACCACGATCGACGTCGAGGTGGAGTACCAGCGCATCGCCCGGCGGCTGTTCCAGGAGGCGGGTTTCCCGTCGGGGCGTACCCGGATCATCACCGGCCGGGCCCTCGACGTGCTGCCCCGCCTCGCGGACGGCGCCTACGACCTGGTCTTCGTGGACGCGGCGGCCACCGGCTTCGCCGCGTACGTGGACGCGGCGCTGCGGCTGCTGCGCCCCGGCGGGGTGCTCGCGCTCAACGGCGCGCTCGCGGCCGGCCGGGTCGGGGATCCGGCCGCGCGGGACGTCGAGACGGTCACCGTGCGGGAGGCCATCAAGGCGATCCGCGAGTCGGAGAACTGGGTGCCCGCGCTGCTGCCGGTCGGCCACGGCCTGCTCGCCGCCGTGAAGAGCTGAATCATGCCCCGGCACGCCTGATTCAGCCCAGCGTCGCCAGCCAGCGCAGCAACCCGCGTACGCCCCAGCCGGTGGCGCCCTTGACCAGTTCGCCGTGCGTGTCGTCGGACCACGACGGCGCGGACATGTCCAGGTGCGCCCACCGGTCCCGCAGGTCACCGGTGAACTCCCGCAGGTACAGCGCGGCCACCACCGAGCCGGCGCCCTGCGCCGGTGAGCTGTGCAGGTCGGCGACGTCGCTGGCCAGGTGTTCGACGTAGTCGTCGGCGAGCGGCATCCGCCAGGCCCGCTCACCGGCCGCGGTGATCGCGTCGAGCAGGTCGCCGGCCAGGGCGTCGTTCTCGCTGTAGAGCGCCGCGTGCCGCTTGCCGAGGGCCACCGCGTTCGCGCCGGTCAGCGTGGCCAGGTCGATCAGCAGGTCGGGCTTCAGCTCGCGGACCGCGTACGCCATCGCGTCGGCGAGGACCAGCCGGCCCTCCGCGTCGGAGTTGGTGCTCTCGCTGGTCAGCCCGCCGTAGTGCCGGATCACGTCGCCGGGGCGGAACGCCGACCCGCTGACCATGTTCTCGGCGAGCGGGGCCAGCGTGGTGACCCGTACCGGCAGCCCCAGTTCGGCAGCGCCGAGCGTCGCGGCGATCACCGCGGCGGCGCCGGCCATGTCCTTGCGCATGAGCTTCATGGCGGGCACCGGTTTGATCGAGATGCCGCCGGTGTCGAACGTGATGCCCTTGCCGACGAGGACCACGTGGGTGCGCGCGTCGTCGGGCCGCCAGTCCAGCTCGACCAGGCGGGGGCCGCTGGCGGAGCCGCCGCCGACGGCCAGGATGCCGCCGAAGCCCTCGGCCGCCAGCTCCTGCGGACCGCGTACCCGCAGGTGCAGGCCGGTCCGGCCGGACGCGGCGCCGGCCACCTGCTCGGCGAACCACTCCGGGTTCTTGGTGGACGAGGGCGTGTTCGTGAGGTCCCGGGCCAGGCGGGTCATCTCGGCGGTGGTCCGGGCGGCGTCGAGCGTGCCCGCGAGCGCCTCCGGGTCGTCGACGAGCACCAGCGCCTCGGCCAGGGCCGGGCGTCCGCCGGACTCGGTGAGGCGGAAGCGGTACGAGCCGAGCAGCAGGCCCTCGGCCAGGCCGCGCAGCGCCTCGGTCGCCTCGCCGGGAAGCGCGATGGTGATCTGCGTCTCATCCTTCGCCGCGCGGGCCAGCGCGGCGCCCGCGGTGCGCCAGTCGCGCTCGTCGCCGGACCCGACGCCGAGCAGCCACAGCCGTGCCGGAGCGCCGCCGGGACGCAGGTGCTCGCGTACCTCACCGGCGGCGCCGGTGAGCCGGGTGGCGGGCAGCAGGGCGGCGGCCTCGGCCCGGACGTCGTCGCCGGGCGCGACGGCGGTCGGGACCAGTTCGGCCGGAGAGCCGGACGAGTCCGCGGAGTCGGGCTTCCCGGGACGGACGGGCAGGACGAGAGCGTCGGACCCCGCGGGCCCACTCACCAGACGAATGACCAGCACGCTGGACCGTACCTCCGAAATGGTTTCAACGGGGACGTTTCATCGCTCACCCGCAGAGGAAGGCCCTGAGCCACCGGCGGTGCCGGTGGCTCAGGGTATGACGAACCGCCCGCGCGGCGGACGCCACGCGGACACTCCTCGAATCAGCCCGCTGCCGCCTTCAGCGCGTCACCCAGCGCGGTGGCCTCGTCGGGAGTCATCTCGACGACGAGCCGGCCACCACCCTCCAGCGGGACACGCATGACGATGCCCCGGCCCTCCTTGGTGACTTCCAGCGGACCGTCGCCCGTCCGCGGCTTCATCGCCGCCATGTTGTCTCCCCTCAGACCTACACCAGGGTCGGTGAGTTGCCCCACAGCCACTTCGCCAACGCCAACCGCAACCATCACGGGAGGCTCGACCAACGATTTTCCCTGATGAACACCGCCGGACCCAAACCGAAGCAGCATTGATGTAACAGCATCTAGCTTATCTTGGATAGGCCTGTCACAATGTGCGGTCATGCAGGCACGGTCGGCACTCTTCGACCTGTACGGCGACCACCTCCGGGCCCGAGGTGGCCGCGCACCCGTCGCCGCCCTGGTCAAGCTGCTCGCCCCGCTCGGGATCGCCCCACCGGCGGTGCGCACCGCGGTCAGCCGGATGGTCCGCCAGGGCTGGCTGGAACCACTCCGGCTCGCCTCCGGACCCGGGTATTCGATCACCCCGAAGGCGGCCCGTCGACTCGACGAGGCGGCGTCGCGGATCTACCGGACCGGACGGCACAGCTGGGACGGACGGTTCGACCTCCTGGTGCTCACCCCGCCCGCGTCCCGCCGCGACCGGCAGCGGCTCGCCGCCAACCTCAGCTTCCTCGGCTACGGCACGCTCGACGACTGCACCTGGGTCGCCACCCGTGCCGGCGAGGACGTCGACCTGCTGCTCGACGAGGCGGGCGTGCGCTACGAGCGCTTCACCGCCGCACACACCTCCGGCACGCCCGGCGCGATGGGCGTGGTCCGCCGCGCCTGGGACCTGGCCGAGATCGGCCGGGCGTACGAGCGTTTCGTCGCCGAGCAGAAGCCGCTCCTGTCCGGCGTCACGGTGCGCAGCAGCGACGAGGACGCGTACGCGGCCCGGTTCCGGCTCGTGCACGCGTGGCGTACGTTCCTGTTCCGGGACCCGCAGCTGCCACCGGCGCTGCTACCCGAGCGGTGGCCGGGCACCAGCGCGGCCAGCTTCTTCGACCGGCACGCCGCCCGGCTCCGGCCGGCCGCCGACCGGTACGTCGAGCAGTGCCTCGACGCGAGCAACCGCCTGGCACGACAGAAGGGTCGTTAGAAACGTGACCGAGCCGCTGCTCGTCGACCGCACCGACGCCGTCGTCACCCTGACGCTGAACCGCCCGACGGCGATGAACTCGCTCGACGTGGCGCTCAAGGAGGCGCTCCGGGACACCCTGGCCGAGCTGGAGACCGACCGCTCCTGCCGGGCCGTGGTGCTGACCGGCGCGGGCGGCTCGTTCAGCGCCGGGCAGGACCTGCGCGAGCACGTGCAGACGCTGGACTCGGCCGACGCCGACCCGCTGGGCACGGTCCGGGCGCACTACAACCCGATCGCCGCCCGGCTGGCCAACCTGCCCAAGCCGGTGGTCGCCGCGGTGCGCGGCATGGCCGCCGGGGCGGGCGCCTCACTGGCCCTGCTCGCCGACTTCCGCATCGGCGGCCCGAAGACCCGTTTCCTGATGGCCTTCGCCGGGGTGGGGCTGGCCGCCGACACCGGCGCGTCCTGGACGCTGCCCCGGCTGGTCGGCCACGCCAAGGCCGTCGAGCTGCTGATGCTCGCCGAGCCGGTGAGCGCCGACGACGCCTGCCGGCTGGGCCTGCTGAACCGGCTGGTGGACGACGACGAGCAGGTGCTCCCGGCCGCGCAGGAGCTGGCCGCGCGGCTCGCCGCCGGCCCGACCGTCGCGTACGGGGCGATCAAGCGCCAGCTCTCCATCGCCGACGCCGGCACGCTCGCCGACGCGCTGGCCGCCGAGGCGCAGGCGCAGGCGATCTGCGGCGCCACCGCCGACCACCACGCCGCCACCAAGGCGTTCGTCAACAAGCAGAAGCCGGTCTTCGAGGGCCGCTGAACCGGGCCGGGGCGGGCGCCGGGCACCCCTCGCGCGCCCGCTCAGCGGGCCACGTAGCCGCCGTCGATGGGGATCGTGTGCCCGGTGACCCAGGCCGCGTCGTCGGAGGCGAGGAAGAGCACCACGCCCGCCACGTCGTCGGCGGTCGGGATGCCGGGCTTCGGGTTGAACGACTCCATCTGCCGGCGCATCTGTTCCGGGTCCGGCGCGTTCGCGATGAAGTGCTCCACGAGCGGGGTCATCACCACTGTCGGGGCGACCGCGTTGACGCGTACGCCCCGGGCGGCGTACTCGACGGCCGCGGACCGGGTCAGCCCGACGATGCCGGCCTTGGTGAACGTGTACGGCGAGATGTTGTCCTGCGCGGTCAGCCCGGCCGTGGACGAGGTGTTGACGATCGCGCCGCCGCCGGAGCGCAGCATCGCGTCGATGCCGTACCGCAGCACGTAGAACACGCCGTCGCCGTTGATCCGGCGGACCTTCTCCCAGTTCGCCAGGTCCATCTCGTGCAGCGCCTGCTGCTGCCCGTCGATGCCGGCGTTGTTGAAGATCACGTCGAGCCGGCCGTACCGCGCGACCGCCTCGGCGATGCCGCGCTCGACGGAGGTGGCGTCGCCGGTGTCCATGGTCACCGCGAGCGCGTCCGGCAGGCTCGACGCCACCCGTTCGGCGCCCTCGGTGTTGATGTCCGCGATCACCAGCTTGCCGCCCTCGGCGGCGAACCGGCGCGCCGTCGCCTCGCCCAGGCCGGACGCTCCGCCGGTCACCAGCACGACCCTGTCCCGGAACCGCATGGCACCCCCTTGCCCACGCCGGCCGGCGCCGGCCCTCGTCCCGGACGCTACCGCCCGGGACGGGGGGTCAGTCGTCCTCTTCGGGATCCTGGTTGGCCTCGACGCCGAGCACGAACGCCTGCATGGCCAGCTCGTCGCCGTAGGGCGAGACGAACGCCGGCAGCTCCCGCGGGCCCAGCTCCTGCACGTAGGACCAGAAGATCCGGACCGCCTCGGCCCGCGACGCCGCCTCGATCGGCAGGTCCAGGCTGACCAGCCAGGTGCTGCGGGCCGGCGGCGGGCCGAGCCGGTCGGCCAGCGCCCGCCAGCGGGCCGGGTCGAGCGCGACCATCGGTCCGTCCGGCGCCGGGCCGTCGACCGGAACCGGCTCGTCCAGCGCCCGCCGGGTGTACGCGACCACGAGCGGCCCGGCCGCCAGGTCGGACTGCGGATCGTCCGGGTCCTCCCGGGTCCCGGACGCCGCGAGCGCGACCCGGCCGAGCGCGACCAGCCGCAGCGGCTCGTCGACCAGCACCGCCACCCGGTCGCCGGGGCGCGGGCGAGCCGCTGCGGCCGGCCCGGTCAGCTCCAGCACGTCGTGGTGCACCAGCCGCTCGGCCTCGAAGCGCTCGGCGGGCAGCAGCACCGCCCAGGCGCCGGTAGTGGTCTCACCGTCGGTCGTCCCGCTCGTACGCGGCTCGGTGTCGGTCATGTCCCAATCCCATCACGCCGGAGGTGGCGCGCTCGGTCACACCCCGGCCCGGTCACCGCTCACGTGACAGTCGGCCAGGTGGTCGTCGACCATGCCGGTGGCCTGCATCAGCGCGTAGGCGGTGGTGGGGCCGACGAACCGGAAGCCCCGCTTCTTGAGCGCCTTGGCCATCGCGACGGACTCCGGGCTGGTGGCCGGCACCTCGGCGAAGGACCGGGGGCGCGCCGCCCGGGGCGGCGGCGCGAACGACCAGAGCAGCGCGGAGAGGCCCTCGGGCAGCTCCGACGCGGCCCGGGCGTTGGCGATCGCCGCCTCGATCTTGGCCCGGTTGCGGACGATCCCCGCGTCGGCCATCAGCCGGGCCACGTCGGACTCGCCGTAGCGGGCCACCGACTCGATCCGGAACCCGGCGAAGGCGTCCCGGAACGCCTGCCGCTTGCGCAGGATGGTCAGCCAGGACAGGCCGGACTGGAACGCCTCCAGCGTCAGCCGCTCGTAGAGCGCATCGTCGCCGCGCAGCGGCCGGCCCCACTCCTCGTCGTGGTAGACGGCGTAGTCGGGGGTGCTCGCTCCCCACGCGCAGCGCGGCAGCCCGTCGGGGCCGTTCACCAGGTCAGTCACGGCGTCCACGATAGGCCGGGCCACCGACAGCCCCGCCGCGCCGACCGCCGGTCAGGGCAGCCGGCCCTGCTCGACCAGCCGGGCGAACTTCTTCAACGCCTGGGTGAGGCTGAACTTCGAGCCGGGCCAGAGCACCGGCCAGGCCACCCGCCCGGCCGGGCCACCCGGCAGGTGGAACCACTCGTGCCAGACCACCTGGGTGCGGTCGCGGTCCATCGGGGTGCAGCGCAGCACGCCGGGGCCGCGCAGCAGCTTGCCGCAGTGCACCACGCCGACCTCGTACGGGGCGTCGACCCGGACCACACGCATCTCGTCCCGGAGCACGGCCGGGCCGAGCGCGGTGACCGCCTCGACCAGGCTGCCCTCGCCGCCGTCACCCTCGACCACCCGGACCCGGGTCAGCGGGATCCAGTCCGACTGGCGTTCCCAGGCGGTGAGCGCGGCGAAGACGCGATCGGCCGGCGCGTCGACGATCACGGTGGCGGTGACCTCGCCGGCGCCGCGCCGGGACGCCTCGGTGAAGTCGTCGGCCGGGCGGCCGGCGCCGGTCACGCGGACTCCGACCGGACCACCGAACCGCGCTCCCGGTCGTCGTCGGCCGAGCCGGCAGCGATCCCGTTCGCCGGGGAGACGGTGTCCTCGGTCGCCGCGGCGGCGGGGGCCTCCGCCACGCCCGGCTCGGCCGGGGTGCCTCCCGGCTGTCCGTCGGCGTCGGTACGGGACGGCTGCTCGGGCGCGGACAGGTCGATCACCACCGGCTCCGGGTCGGACGGGTCGACCGCCTGCTCGGTCTCGGGCCGGGTCGCGGCGGCCTCCTCGCGCGCCCGGCGCAGCGCGTCGGCGTCCTCGGTGCGGCCGTCGCGCAGGGCCGCGTTCTCCGCCTCCAACACGCTGATCAGCTCGGACTTGTAGCCGATGTCGTACGCCGCGCGGCGCAGCGCGGAGTCGACCTGGGCCATCCGGTAGCCGCGCAGCGCGGTGTCGAAGCGGACGCCTGTCACGTCCGACTCGTCGAGCGGACGGCTGCCCGGCAGGGGCACGGCCCGCCCGTCCGGCTCGGCCGGTGTCAGGCCCGGATCCTTGCCGGAGACCAGCACCGTCACGCCGAACACCACCGCCGCGACTGTCAGCGCGACGACCAAGAGGAGCAGAACCTCACCCATGCACAGATCGTGGCATGCGGGCCGGGATCGGGCGAGCCCTCCGGGACGTCCGGTCGGTAAATGCGTCCGACGCACGGGACCGGCAGGGGTGGCGCGCACGGGACCGGATAGCGTCGGACCGGCCGGCGAGCGCGGGCGACGAGGAGGCGGGCATGACCGGGGCGTTGCGGCTGGGCGGACGGACGTTCGGCCCCGGTGAGCTGGTGGTGATGGCGATCGTCAACCGCACGCCCGACTCGTTCTTCGACCGGGGCGCCACGTTCGCCCAGGACAGCGCGCTGCGCGCGGTGGAGCGCGCGGTCGACGAGGGCGCCGAGATCATCGACATCGGCGGGGTCAAGGCCGGCCCGGGCGACGAGGTGGACGTGGCCGAGGAGATCCGGCGGACGGTGGACACCATCGCCGCGGTCCGGTCCGCCTTCCCCGAGGTGGTCGTCTCCATCGACACCTGGCGGGCCGAGGTGGCGGTGGAGGCGGTGGCGGCCGGCGCGGACCTGCTCAACGACACCTGGTCGGGGGCGGATCCGGCGCTGGCCCGGGTCGCCGCGGCGACCGGCGCCGGGCTGGTCTGCTCGCACGCCGGCGGGCTCGCGCCGCGTACCCGGCCGCACCGGGCCCACTTCGACGACGTGGTGGCCGACGTGCTCGCCACGGTGACCGGGCTGGCCGAACGCGCGGCCGGGCTGGGCGTACGCCGGGACGGCATCCTGATCGACCCGGCGCACGACTTCGGCAAGAACACCCGGCACTCGCTGGAGATCACCCGGCGGCTGGCGGAGCTGACCGACACCGGCTGGCCGCTGCTGGTGGCCCTGTCGAACAAGGACTTCATCGGCGAGACGCTCGACCTGCCGGTGCCCGAGCGGTTGGAGGGGACGCTCGCCGCCACCGCGGTCTCGGCCTGGCTCGGCGCCCGGGTGTTCCGCGCCCACCAGGTCCGCGAGACCCGCCGGGTGCTGGACATGGTGGCCTCGATCCGGGGCGACCGGCCGCCGGCGGCGACCCGGCGCGGGCTGGCCTAGGAGGTCAGGTGACGCGCGGCGCCTGACGGGTCAGGTCCAGCGCAGGACGCCGCGCCGCCAGGCGTAGAGGATGCCGAGCGCGACGATCGCCACGAAGACGCCCATCTCGACCACGGTGGTGGCGCCGAAGCCGGGCCGGTCGAACACCAGCGCCCAGGGGAACAGGAAGACCGCCTCGACCGCGAAGAGCACGTACAGGTAGGCGTAGACGTAGTAGCGGATCTGCATCTGGGCCCAGTCGCCGCCGACCGGGTCGATGCCGCACTCGTACGTGGCCCGTTTGCCCCACGGCTCGGCCGGGCGGCTCGGACGTAACACCCGGTTCGCGGAGAACGCCGTCACGAAGAAGAGCACGGCGGCGAGCAGCAGCAGACCGAGCGTGGCGTACGAGCCGAGATATCCGGTCACGAGCGGAGCGTACCGGTCCCGTCCAGATGTCCCGGACACGTTACGAATTCGTTTCCTGGCAGGACTAGTGCCTGATGGCAAGCATCACCGAATAATGGGACACCTTGACCCGCCCCGGAGGACAGATGGCCCGCCTGCGCGTTCGACCCGTTCGGCGGGCCGCGCTCCGTCGTACCCTCGCACTGCTGGTGCCCGCGTTGGTCGCGGCGGCGGTGGCGGTGGTGCCGGCCGGAGCCACGGCCGCCACCGGAGGTCCGGCCGGCCTGGCCCGGGTGATCGAACCCGCCGATCCGGCCGGCGAGCCGACCGAACCGGTCCCCACCGCGGACCCGGGAACCAGCTCGCCCGCACCGCCGCCCACCGAGGCGCCGCCACCCCCGAGCACGCCTCCGCCGCCGGTCACCACCGCGCCGGCCCCGCCGGTCAGCAGCCCGCCCGTCGAACCGGCGCCGACCAGCGCGGCCCCGAACACCACCAGCGCGCCGCCGCCGGTCGTGCCGCCGGTCCAGCCCCCGCCGCCGCCCTCGGCCCAGCCGCCCGGCGGGCCGCTCGGGGTACGGGTGAACACCGAGGACGTGGTGCTCACGCCCGACTACTGGAACGCCGACAGCACGGTTGCCACGCTGCGGGTGACGGTGACGAACACCGGCGGCCGGGCGGAGCGGATCACGCTCGCCTACACGCTGCCGCCCGGGCTGACCGACGCGGGCACGCCGGGCTGCCAGCCGACCGGCGGCGCCAACCACAGCTGCGTCGGGTGGGACGCCGAGCCGGGCGCCCGGTTCAGCGCGACCATCCGGGTACGGGTCGACGGCGACGCCTGGCGGACCATGCCGCTGACCGGTTCCGTGCAGGTCACCGCCGTCGCGCCGGGGGTCAGCGGAGCGGCGTACGACGACGAGGGCTTCCCGGTGCTCTTCCCGCCCGGGCCGCCGGTGCCCGGGATCTCGCTGCGCGCCGACGAGGTGCTGTTCGACATCAGTGGCGCGCCCAGCACGCTCACCGTCCGGCTCGGCAACACCGGCGAGGTCGACGCCGCGGGCCGTGTCGAGGTGCTCCTGCCGGCCGGTGTGACTGCCGGCGACACCGGGAGCGGCTGCGCCGCGGTGACGCCCGACCGGACCCGGTGCGAGCTGGGCGTCCTGCCGGCCGGGCGGACCGCGACCCTGCGGCTGACGCTCGCCGCCTCGGCCGAGGCGCAGCGCCGTGCCCCGCTGGCCGGCGCGGTGATCGGCCGGCTGGACCCGCGCAGCGGGCGGGACCGGCAGGTGCAGATGAGCTTCCGGATCAGCGCCGCCGCGGCGGACGCCACCCCGCCGGTGGGCGTGCCGGGTCCGACCGCCTCGCAGGGCGTGCTCGCCGCCGGTGGCGGGCCGGCCGACGACGACGCCTCGACCCGGCGGACCGCGATCGCGCTGATCGCCGTGTCCGGCCTCCTGGTCGTGCTCGCGCTGACGCTGGCGACCCGCTCGCTGCGCCGCCGCAGTGACATCACGGTGCCGGAGCGGCCGGCAACCGACCGGTGATCATGAATACGTGGTGATCTGGGTTACGGACCCAGGTACTAAACGCTGCAAAGCGGGGCATACAGCGGCCCGAACCAGTCCCATACGTCGGACCTCGACCAAGGTGGCCCTAACGTGGCGACGTAGGCTCTGACGTGAGAATCGGAGCGGGCCGGGCCGGCAGGGGCGACGGCGCTCAGCGAAGCGAGGTGCGGGTGTGACCAAGCAGATCCGTCAACTGGACCGGGTGGTCATCCGGTTCGCCGGGGACTCCGGCGACGGCATGCAGCTCACCGGCGACCGGTTCACGTCGGAGACGGCGCAGCTGGGCAACGACATCTCCACGTTGCCCAACTTCCCGGCCGAGATCCGCGCCCCCGCCGGCACCCTCCCCGGCGTCTCCAGCTTCCAGGTGCACTTCGCCGACTACGACATCCTGACCCCGGGTGACGCGCCGAACGTGCTGGTGGCGATGAACCCGGCCGCGCTCAAGGCCAACCTGGCCGACCTGCCGCGCGGGGCGGACATCATCGTCAACACCGACGAGTTCACCCGGCGCAACCTGGCGAAGGTCGGCTACGCGACCAGCCCGCTGGACGACGACTCGCTCGACGGGTACGCGGTGCACCCGGTGGCGCTCACCTCGATGACGATCGGCGCGCTGGCCGAGCACGACGTCTCCAAGAAGGACGCCGAGCGCGCCAAGAACATGTTCGCGCTCGGGCTGCTGAGCTGGATGTACTCCCGCCCGTACGAGTCCACGCTGCGCTTCCTGGAGCGCAAGTTCGCGGCCCGCCCCGAGCTGGTGGCGGCGAACGTGGCCGCGTTCCGGGCCGGCTGGAACTTCGGCGAGACCACCGAGGACTTCTCCGTCCGGTACGAGGTCAAGCCGGCCAAGATGCTGCCCGGCACCTACCGGAACATCACCGGCAACGCGGCGCTGTCGCTGGGCCTGGTGGCCGCCGGGGTGCGCTCCGGGCTGCCGGTGTTCCTCGGCGCGTACCCGATCACGCCGGCCTCGGACATCCTGCACGAGCTGAGCAAGCACAAGAAGTTCGGCGTGGTCACCATGCAGGCCGAGGACGAGATCGCCGCGGTCGGTGCGGCGCTCGGCGCGTCGTACGGCGGCTCGCTCGGCGTCACCACGACGAGCGGTCCCGGTGTGGCGCTGAAGAGCGAGACGATCTCCCTCGCGGTGGCGCTGGAACTGCCGCTGGTCATCGTCGACGTGCAGCGGGCCGGACCGTCCACCGGCATGCCGACCAAGACCGAGCAGGCCGACCTGAACATGGCCCTGTACGGCCGGCACGGCGAGGCCCCGGTCGCGGTGATCGCGCCGAAGTCGCCGTCGGACTGCTTCCACGCGGCGCTGGAGGCGGCCCGGATCGCGCTGACCTACCGCACGCCGGTGATCCTGCTGTCGGACAACTACGTCGCCAACGGCTCCGAGCCGTGGCTGCTGCCGGACGTCGAGTCGCTGCCCGACCTGCGGGTCGAGTTCGCCACGAAGCCCAACGGCGAGGACGGCACCACCTTCCTGCCGTACCTGCGCGACCCGCAGACGCTGGCCCGCCCGTGGGCGGTGCCCGGCACGGCCGGTCTGGAGCACCGGATCGGCGGCCTGGAGAAGGCCGACAAGACCGGCGACATCTCGTACGACCCGGCCAACCACGACTTCATGGTGCGGACCCGCGCGGCCCGGATCGAGACCATCCCGGTGCCGGCCGTCGAGGTGGAGGACCCGGACGGCGACGCCCGGGTGCTGGTGCTGGGCTGGGGCTCCACGTACGGCCCGATCGGCGCGGCCTGCCGTGGCCTGCGCCAGCGCGGGCACTCGGTGGCCCAGGCGCACCTGCGGCACCTGGCCCCGATGCCGGCCAACCTCGGTGAGGTGCTGGCCCGGTACGACAAGGTGGTCGTGCCGGAGATGAACCTCGGCCAGCTCGCCCACGTGATCCGGGCGAAGTACCTGGTCGACGCGATCGGCTACAACCAGGTCCGCGGTCTGCCGTTCACCGCCGCCGAGCTGGAGACGATGCTGGAAGAGGTCCTGAAGAATGTCTGAGCCCGTCGCCCTCAAGCTCACCGCCAAGGACTTCAAGTCCGACCAGGAGGTGCGCTGGTGCCCCGGCTGCGGCGACTACGCCATCCTGGCGGCCGTGCAGGGCTTCATGCCGGAGCTGAACATCCCCCGGGAGAACATCGTCTTCGTCTCGGGCATCGGCTGCTCGTCGCGCTTCCCGTACTACATGAACACGTACGGGATGCACTCGATCCACGGGCGCGCCCCGGCGATCGCCACCGGCCTGTCGGTGTCCCGGCCGGACCTGTCGGTCTGGGTGGTCACCGGTGACGGCGACGCGCTCTCCATCGGCGGCAACCACCTGATCCACGCGCTGCGCCGCAACGTCAACCTGAAGATCCTGCTGTTCAACAACCGGATCTACGGGTTGACCAAGGGCCAGTACTCGCCGACTTCCGAGGTCGGCAAGATCACCAAGTCGACGCCGGTCGGTTCGGCGGACGCGCCGTTCAACCCGCTGTCGCTGGCGCTCGGCGCCGAGGCCACGTTCGTGGCCCGGACGATCGACTCGGACCGCAAGCACCTCCAGTCGGTGCTGCGGGCCGCCGCCCAGCACGAGGGCTCCGCGTTCGTGGAGATCTACCAGAACTGCAACATCTTCAACGACGGCGCGTTCGACACGCTGAAGGAGCCGGCCACCCGGGACGACTTCCTGATCCGGCTGGAGCACGGGCAGCCGATCACGTTCGGCAAGGACGGGCAGTTCTGCGTCGTCCACCCGCCGGGCGGCTTCGGCCTGGAGGTCCGGGAGACCGCGAACACGCCGGCCGAGGAGATCGTGGTGCACGACGCGGGCGTGGCCGACCCGGCGTACGCGTTCGCGCTGTCCCGGCTGCCCGGCCTGGATCTGAGCAACACCCCGATCGGCGTGTTCCGGTCGGTGGGCCGCCCCTCCTACGACAGCGTGGTGCAGGAGCAGGTCGCGGCCGCCAAGGCGAGCGTGGACAAGACCCCGGAGCAGCAGCTCGCCGCGCTGCTCGGCAGCGGCGACACTTGGACGATCCTCTGATCCGCCGCTGACGCGTCACGCGAGAGGGCGGGCCGTTCCCCCGTGGAGCGGCCCGCCCTCTCGCGTGTGACGCAGCCCGGTCAGGCGGCCGCCGAGGCGGGCACCCACAGGTCGTCGACGGCCCGCTCGGCCGCGGCGAGGCTCTGCTCGAACAGCGGGATCAGCTCGGCCATCGCCGGGTTGACCGGGGCCAGGGTCAGCTCGGCGCAGATGAACCGCGGCTCCAGGCCGGTCAGGGACAGGCCGTGCGGCAGCCACGGCTCGGCGTGGTCCCAGCCCTCGCGCGGGGTGCCCGGGCCGTACCCGCCGCCGCGGCTGACCAGGACGACGAACTGGCGGTCGCCGAGCAGCCCGGCGTTCGTCACCGGGTCGTAGGCGATGCCGGGGGCGATCAGGTGGTCGACCCAGGACTTCACGCTGCTGGGCGCGCCGTAGTTGTAGAGCGGGAGCCCGAGCAGGACCGTGTCGGCCTGCTTCACCTCGGCCACGACCTCCTCGGTCAGCCGCCAGGACGCCGCCTGATCGGGGGTGTGCTGATCCGGTGGCACCATGCGCGCGAGGCCGCTCGCGGTGTTCAGGTGCGGCAGCGGGTTCTGTCCCAGGTCCCGGTAGGTGACGGTGCCGTCCGGGTGGGCGGCGCGCCAGGCGGCGGCCGCGCGGGCGGTGAGCCGCCGGCTGATCGACCGCTCCCCGGTGATGCTGGAGTCGATGTGCAGCAGGTGTGCCATTGGTGATTCCTCCTCCGACGATCGTTCGTGTAGAACCAACTATTTATAGCAGGTCGATGTTCCTCGGAGCGCGTAAACTGGGTCACATGTCCGCCGCACCGGTCGAGGAGTCCGAGCGCCGCTCCGGGCCCCTGCTCGACCACCTGGCCCGGCGGATGCGGCTGCGCTCGGAGTCGGTGCTGGCCCCACTGGGCCTGCGCCCCCGCCACCTGGTGGCGCTCACCGTGCTGCGCGACTCCGGCGGCATCAGCCAGCAGGCGCTCGCCGGCACGCTCCAGCTCGACAGCACGAACGTGGTCGGGCTGCTCAACGACCTGGAGGCGGACGGCCTGGCCGAGCGCCGCCGCTCCCCGGAGGACCGCCGCCGGCACGAGGTACGCCTCACCGAGGCGGGCACGAAGCGACTGCGCGAGGCCGAGTGCGCGCTCGCCGGAGCCGAGGAGGAAGTTCTCGGCGCGCTGGCGCCCGGCGAGCGGGACCTGCTCTACGACCTGCTGCGACGGGCCACCCAGGGCCGGTCGTCGACCTGCGGCGAAGTGATGGCGGAGGGCGGCCCGGGCGCCTGCTGACCGCCGGCGCTCAGCGGAACCGGGTCAGAGCGCCGTGGTGGCCTGCGGCCGGTCGTCGCGGACGTGGACCAGCATGTCGCCGGTCTCGATCACCGCTCCGGCACGGTCGTTGAGCGTAACCACCTTGCCCCGGCGGACCAGCGCGATGACCAGCGACTCCAGCTCACGCGGAGAACGGCCCACCTCGTCGCGCTCGGCCGACCGCATCGCCAGCGCCATGCCCTGCCCCGGGGTGAGCAGGTCCTCCACCACGTCGATCAGGGGCGGGGCCGAGGTGGACAGGCCGAGCAGCCGCCCGGCCGTGGCCGACGAGACGATCACGTGGTGCGCGCCGCTCTGCTTGAGCAGCGGCGCGTTCTCCGCCTCGCGTACCGCCGCGATGATCCGCACCTGACCGGCGGTGAGCTGCCGGACCGTGAGCGCCACCAGCACCGAGGCGTCGTCGCTGTCGGTCGCGATGATGACCGACTTCGCGGTACGCACGTGCGCCTGCTCCAGCACCGACGAGCGGGTCGCCGAGCCCTCGATCGTCACCAGGCCGTTCGAGGTGGCCTGCCGAAGCGCCGGGCCACTGCGCTCGACCACCACGATCTTGGACTTGTCCGTGCCGTTCTCCAGCAGGGCGGAGACCGCGCTGCGGCCCTTGGTGCCGTAGCCGCAGATGATGACGTGGTCCTTCACGGTTCTCCTCCACCGCGACAGGCGACGCCCGGTGCGGTACTGCTCGGTCAGGACTTCCAGGGTGGTGCCGACCAGGATGATCAGGAAGAGCACCCGGGCGGGGGTGACGAACAGGACGTTCGCCAGTCGCGCCGACGAGCTGACCGGCGTGATGTCGCCGTACCCGGTGGTGGAGAGCGAGACCACCACGTAGTAGAAGCAGTCGAGCAGGCTCAGGCCGCTGTCGTCGACGTCGCGGTAGCCGTCGCGGTCGAGCCACACCACGAACACCGTGGCGAAGACCAGGCCGAGAGCGGCGAGCAGGCGCAGGCTCAGCGCGCTCAGCGGCCCTCGCCGCTGCGCGGGAAAATGGATCACCGTCGGTCCTGCTCCGCCACCTGCACGCCCACAAGATAACGGGTACGCGGGGACGCGGCCCGCCGGGTGACGATCGGAACCCGTCGGGGCCGCTGCCGGAGGCGTGGAGAGGGCATGATGGGTAAGTCCGGGGCGCCCGACCGCGAGGAGGCCGGTATGTCGTTGCTGCGACGGGTGATCGGTGGGGTGCTCCGGCGCATCCGCCTGCGCCAGGGCCGCACGCTGCGCGAGGTGGCCCAGGCCGCCGGCGTCTCCCTGCCCTACCTCTCCGAGGTCGAGCGCGGACGCAAGGAGGCCTCCTCCGAGGTGCTCGCCGCGATCTGCCGGGCGCTCGGGATCCACCTCGCCGACCTGCTCGAAGAAGCCCGTGACGAGCTGCGCCGCGAGCGGCCGACGCCGGTCGTCCCGGGAGTCTCGGCGGCCCGGTTCGACCGGGTGCCGGTCGCCCGCACCGGGCCACAGCTGCGGGTCGGCCCGCCCCGGCTGTCCGTCACGCGCCGTCCGGCCGTGTCGTCCCGGCCGCCCGTGTCCCGCCGGCCCGCCGTCTCGCTCCGGCCGCACGTCGCCCGTCGGCCGGTCACCGCCACGCCGCTGCTCGGCGGCACGCTGCGGCCCCTGGGCCCCGGGCCGGCGCCGCTCGGCGCGCCCCTCGGCGCCGCCACGCCGATCGGGTTCGGTGGCGGCATCCGGATCTGGCCGGCTCCCTCCGCCCCGACCGCCCGCCCCCGTCCGCGTACCTCCGTCACGCTGGCCCGGCGGCGGGCCCGCGCGGGCCGGCGGCGGCCGGTCGCCGCGTAGCTTCTGCCGAGGGCGGATCTGCCCCGGGCAGAAAGCCTGGGCCGCGACCGTGCGCCCGGCGGACGCTGGAGACCGCCGGGTTCCCGGGCGGTCCACCGCCCACCGGCGGTACGGAGGTGCGCGGTGATGGGTGGCATCTGGATGCTCGACGATCGGCAGGCGGTGTTCGACGACCGGGTCTTCGAGCGGTTGCTGAAGGAACGGATCATCTTCCTCGGCACCGAGGTCACCGAGGCGTCGGCGAATCAGATCTGCGCGCAGATCCTGCTCCTCGCGGCCGAGGACGCGGAGCGCGACATCTTCCTCTACATCAACTCGCCCGGCGGCTCGGTGAGCGCCGGCATGGCCATCTACGACACCATGCGGTACGTCAAGAACGACGTCGCGACGCTGGCGCTCGGGATCGCCGGCTCGATGGGGCAGTTCCTGCTCTGCGCCGGGACGGCCGGCAAGCGGTTCGCGCTGCCGCACACCCGGATCCTGATGCACCAGCCCTCCGGCGGGATGGGCGGCACAGCCTCCGACATCACCATCCAGGCCGAGAACATGCTGCACGTGAAGCGGACCATGCAGGAGCTCATCGCCCGGCACAGCGGGCGCACGCTGGAGGAGATCCAGCGCGACTGGGACCGGGACCGCTGGTTCACCGCCGAGGAGGCCCGCGAGTACGGCCTGATCGACCAGGTGCTCTCCCGCGTCGACCAGCTCGCCGGGTGAGCCGGGCGGCCCGGCCGGATCACCCGGCCGGGCCGCCGCTGACGTCACGGGTAGCTGATTACCTGGCTGGTGCCGTACGAGCCGACGACCGGGGTGCCGACGTCGTTTATCGTGCGCTCGATCCCGCCGCTGCCGTCGAGGAACACCGTGATGGCGTCGTGGAACCGCACCCCGGCCCGGCGCGGCGCCTCGATCCCCCTGTCACAGCGGATGTCCACGCCCTGGTTGAAGTACGAGTAGACGCCCAGTCCCCACGCCTCGTGCGTGCGGACGTGATCGGCCACCTTGTACGAGGCCCAGCCGTTGCCGGTCGGGCTGCGCCAGGCCGCCTGGCTCGGCGGGTCGTAGGGCAGCTCGCTCTGGTAGAACACGGTCCGGCCGCGCTCGCCGTTCCAGATCGTCTGCCAGCGCTGGTAGTGCTCGACGAAGAGCCCGTACGCGGTCACGTCGTCACCGTTGACGATCACGCCGGTGGCGGCGGTGTTCACGGTCCAGCCGATCGTGCCGGCCCGGCCGTGGTCGCCGCGCCAGGCCCAGATGTTGTCGATCAGCGTGTGCCGGCTATGCACCACCAGGCTGGTCACCGCCCGCCCGGCGTACGGGCCGCCGATGCGGAAGAAGACGTCCTGCAGCGAGATCGGGTTCGTGGCGTGCGACCGGTGGCAGTGCCGCGTACCGACCTCGACCAGCACCGGCGACTCGACCGGCCCGGCGTCCACCAGCACCCCGGCGATGCGGACCCCGTCCACGTCCTCGATCCGCAGCGCCGCGTCCCCGCGGTCCGGCACCAGGCTGGGCATGCCGAGGCCGAGCACGACGGTGTCCGGACGGCGTACCCGCAGGGCCCGGTCCAGGTGGTAGACGCCGGGGGTGAGCAGCAGGTGCCGGCCCCGGGCCAGTTCCGCGTTGATCCGCTTCGCCGAGTCGGTGGGCCGGGCCAGGAAGAACGCGGACAGCGGCAACGACGGCACCGGCGCGCCGCCGGTGGCCCAGGTGGTGCCGGCGGTGTTCCGGCGCAGACGCGGTACGGCGACCCGCCAGGCGCCCCGGGCGTCGACGAACAGGTACGGCTTCTCCCGGGTCACCGGGCTGGTCGGCAGCGTGGTGTACGGCGGGTCGGGGAAGCCCTGGGCGGGCGCGCCGATCACCCCGGAGAAGACCTGGTTCCACACGCCGTTGGTCCACTCGCCGCCGAGTTCGCTGTCGCGGGTGAGCCACTGCTGCTGGGAGCCGTTGATGGTGATGCCGTCCACCTTGGAGTCGGCGATGTAGCCGCCGCTGGAGTAGCCGCCGTTGCCGGGTTCCAGCCACAGCACACCCTTGACGTGCACCCGGCGCATCGGCGACGCCTGGGAGACGGCCCATTGGTTCGACCAGTCGGTCGGGGTGACCGCGAGGTTCTCCGCCGAGCGCCAGAAGTTGGTGAGCGCGGAGATGCCGGCGGGCGAGTTCGGGTCCGGCTGCCCGACCACCCGGACCGCGCCGTGGATCTCCACGTCGTCCGGGTGGGCGCCGAGACCGGCGACAGTCGTGTAGTAGCCGAGCCGGGCGTCCACCTCGTAGCGGCCGGGCTTGAACAGCACGGCGTACCTGTCGAAGCCCATCTCGTTGCGTTCCTGGGCGGTGAAGAGCCGGTCCAGCGTGGACTGGATCTCCTCGACCGGCGTGCCGGGGTCGTACACGAAGACGTTGGGGCCGAAGTCGGGCTCGCGTGCCGGGCGCGCGGCCGGGGACGCGGCGGCGGCGCCGGCCGGGAGGCCGAGGGCGGTGAGCGAGGCCGCGGAGGCGGTGAGCGTGAGGAAACGGCGGCGGGAGGGGTCGGGTGATCGCATCTGCCTGCCTGTTCGGTGATGGGACGGGAGAGCGCTCTCTCGGCTGTTCCTACCTCATCACCGTCGATACCGCCAGAGCCCGCCGGTTCCGGAACCGGCGGGCTCTGCGTCGCACGTCGGTCAGGCGCGCCCGGCGCGCTGCTTCACCAGGTCGTCGACGAGCCGCTCCACGTAGTCGGCGGTGTCCTCCCACCGGGTGACCGCGTGGCAGCGGATGTCCATGGCCTTGACCGGGTAGTCGTTGCCGCCCACGTCGAGCCGGTCGCCCACGAAGAGCACGTTGTCGATGGTCAGGTCCAGGTGCTCCAGCAGCTTCCGCATGCCGTACGCCTTGTCCACACCCTTGCGGGTGACGTCGATCGAGGTCGAGCCGCCGCCACGGACCTCCAGGTCGGGCAGCTTCGCCGCGACCGCGTCCCGCAGCCGCCGCTTCTTGTCGCCGTCCGGGTCCCAGCCGTACTTCTCCGCCGGCGGGGCGGACTGGCCCAGCGCGGAGAACGTGATCTGGCTGCCCCGGTCCTCGATGATGTCGCCCCAGGTCTTCGCCTCCCACAGACCCAGCGCCTGCGCCGACTCGGTGAGCGCGGTGATGACACGTGCCTTGTCGGCCTCGCTCAGATCCTCGGCGTAGACCTGCCGCCAGTCCCCGTCGGACCAGCGGTAGTACCGGGTACCGCAGGTGGGCATCAGGTGCAGCCGCTCGCGCTGCTGCTCGGTGAGGTCGAGGTGGGCCAGCACCTGCGACTGGAACTGCTCGAACCGACCACCGGAGATGATGAGTACGTCCACCTCGGTGAGCAGGTGGCCGAGCAGCTCCGCCATCCGACGATCGATCTGGGACTTGGAAATCGCCAGGGTGTCGTCCAGGTCGAACGCCACCACTCGAAGATCGTTCACGAATACCTCATGTCGTCGCGGACAGGCCAGAACTAGCAGGGTACCGACGCACCCTGGCGCCGACCTGGAGGGCCCGGACCGGAGGGCTCACCAGACCACGCGGCCCTCATGACGGAGCGTAACAGCGGCTCCGCAGCGGGTTCGGGCCTTCCGGAACCGGGCTCGACGGTGAAATGCGGTCGACAGCGTCCGGCGCCGATCGCCATGGTGAGCGGATGCGCCAGGACGAGATCTGGAACGCCGAGACCGCCGAGCGGTACGACACACCGGGCACGGGGATGTTCGCGCCGGAGGTGCTCGACCCGGCCGTGGACCGGCTCGCCGCGCTCGCCGGCGACGGGCCGGTGCTGGAGTTCGCCATCGGCACGGGCCGGGTGGCAGTCCCCCTGGCCGGACGCGGCGTGCGGGTCAGCGGCATCGAACTCTCCGTACCGATGGTGGAGCGACTGCGGACGAAGGCCGATGCGGCGACGATCCCGGTGGTGATCGGCGACATGGCCACCGCCACCTCACCCGGGGAGTACAGCCTGGTCTACCTCGTCTACAACACCATCTCCAACCTGCTCGAACAGGCCGAACAGGTGGCGTGCTTCCGCAACGCCGCCCGCCACCTCAAGCCCGGCGGCCGGTTCGTGATCGAGCTGGAGGTGCCGGAGCTGCGCGTACTGCCGCCCGGCCAGCGGGCGGCGGTCTTCGCTACCGAGCCCGGATACGTCGGCGTGGACACCTACGACGTGCTGCGGCAACACCTCGTCTCGCACCACTTCGAGTTCGGCGACGGCCGCGAGGCGCGCGTCTTCCGCAGCCCGCACCGCTACGTCTGGCCGTCCGAGCTGGACCTGATGGGCGAGCTGGCCGGCTTCACGCTGGAGCACCGGTACGCGGACTGGTCCGGCGCGGAGTTCACCGCCGACTCCCGCTCCCACGTATCGGTCTACCGGCTCCCGGCCTGACCGACGCACCTCGCGCCGCCCTGATTCATTGACTTCGATCGCTCGCCGTCGATAGCCTCGCGTCGACAATTACCTTCATCGATGGAGGCTGAGCGGTGAGATTCCTACGACTGCGCGAGGCGCTCGTCGCCCTCGTGGCGACCGCCCTGGTGACCGCCACGGCGGCAACGCCCGCCGCGGCCGCGCCCGGCAGCGACCTGTCCACGCTGGCGAGTTCGTCCACCTTCCCGCTGGCCGATCCGGACACGCTGCTGGCGAAGGACGGCTCCTACGTCACCTACGGCACCACAGTCGGCGCCGGCACCGGCGCGCGCTGCGGCGCGACCGGCAGACTGTACGTACCCGTCCTCGTCCACGGCTCCGGCAGCAGCGTCGGCATGGCCGACTGCGCCTCGCACGACGCGCTGCCGTCCGGCCCGGGCGCCTGGGCCGAGCCCGGCGGCGCGGTCTGGGCACCCGGCGTCGCCCGCTTCGGCAACCGGTTCTTCATGTTCTACACCGCCTCCCGCAAGGGCTCCGGCCAGAAGTGCATCGGACGGGCCGTCTCCGACAGCGCCCGCGGCCCCTTCCAGAACCAGGGCGAGTGGGCGTGCCCGGACGCCGGGCGGTGGGCACTCGATGCGAACCCCTTCGTGGCCGGCGGGAACCTGTACGTGACCTACCGGGACGACGCCATCGCCTCCGGCGCCGAGACCGGCATCTCCACGGTCCGCACCGACAGTGAGGGCCGCGCGATCTGGGACACCCGCCGGGACATGCTCAAGAGCACCGACATCACCTGGGACACCGCCAAGATCAGCGGCGGTACGCACGTGGTCGAGAACCCGGCGATGTGGAAGGCCGCCGACGGCGACTGGTACCTGATGCACTCGGGCAACAACTGGGACAGCGCGCGCTACTCCACCGGCATCGCCCGCTGCGGCGCGACTCCCCTGCCCGGCTCCCGCTGCACCCCCATCCGCGAAGGCGTGTCCCGGCCCTTCTTCGGCTACACCGGCAGCGCCGGACTCAACCCGATCCGCGGCCTGCCCGGCAACCACCAGGGCCCCGGCGGGATGGACGTCTTCGACGCCGCCGATGGCACCGCGCGCGTCGTGTGGCACTGGTGGAACGGCTCCACCCGCTTCCCGATGACCGGCGTCCTGACCCGCCCCTCCACCGGCTTCCTCGTCTCGTAGTCGGCGCGCTTGCCGACACGACTGCTCACCGTAAGCTTCGGGATGGTCACTTTCGGTAGAACTCGTTCACGGAAAATTGCATTTGGCAAGAGGTGGCACCGAAATTTTCTCGATGCGATGCATCTGCTTGTCAGGTACCCGACAGTGAATTGCCCGCTCTTGTGCTAGCTGTCCGGCGAGAGGATGCTCGAACCGTCGAACGGCACTGCGTCGCCTCACACGGAGGGCGGCGCCCGGCTGCCACCGGACGCCGCATTCGACTCCACCGCTGCAACGGAAGGAGTCACGTTGACTGTAATCCCTCACGGGTCAGACTTCGAGACACCAGAGGACGAGGACGAAACCGTTGCCGAGCCGACCGACCGGCACCGGCTCATCCTGGCGTACATCAAGACGCTCAGTCCGATCATCGCCGCCGTCGTCGCCTGCATCGGGACGCTGGTGGCAGCGCTGGTCCGCTGACCCGCCGGCCCCGCGCTCCGGCTCCGGCCGGACGCGGGGCCGTCCGCGTCACCGCCTCGTCGCCGGTTCGTCGTCCAATGTCGCCGGCGCGCCGCGTCGCGGCCACTGTCACCGGCGGGCTGCGTCGCCGTCCGGCAGCCGCCGGGACCTGACCTCCGCCAGGATCAGGACCGCCAGGAGCACCACGAACAGCCCTGCCGACCCGGCCACCAGGGGATTGACGTAACCGGGCACCAGGTCGGGGCCGCACGTGGTGTCGCGCAGCGGCCACATGCTCGACGACCCGTCAGCCGACGCGCCGATGCGGTGGCTGTAGCCTTCCGGCCGCCGCAGCATGCAAGCGTCATCGGGATCCAGGATCCCGAAGGTCGTCGCCGCCAACCCGCGACCGTAAGCGGCGGCCCCGGTGAACGCCGCACCGGCGGCCAGGAACCATCCCGCCCGCCTCAGCGCCCATGCCCTGCCCCGGAGGTGCGGGTCGCGACGGAGCGCCAACAGTGCGACCACCACGAACACGAGGGCAGCGGCCGCGAACACCGGCCAGGCCAGAGCGAGCAGCACAAGTGCGAAGAAGACGAGAAACATCGACGTGCAACCTACCGCTCCAGGCGTCGTCGTACCGGCCCCGATCACCTCGCCGGATGGTCAGCATGCGCAACTCTTGTCGCCGGGCTCGGACTTGACCGTGTGCGCATCGGCTATCTGGCCGCCCACCTCACCTGGCACCTCGCGACGGGCACTGTCACCTTGCTCGTTTGTGGCCCGGGAGAGTCGCCTACTCGCCGCTGGAACCCCGGGTGAGCACGTGAGCCGGGACGGCCGAACAGAGCGTGCCCCGCCGCCCCGGCCATGATCAGAACCGCGACGAACGGTCGGGAAATGAGTGAATGCAGGCACCGCCGGCAGGGTTTTCACCCGCTTCCGCACTGACCGGCAACGATTCCGAGACGGAGCCCCTTCGCGCGTCCTCTACACGGGTGGACGCTGCCGTCCCGTCGGGAACGAAGTGACGTACGGCAATCGCAACCGCACGTCCCGCGCCGGCCAACTCATGCAGCAGAACGCGTCAGCGGTCGGACGACATTCCACCAGCAACGGCTGAGGAGATCATCGGCTGAAGCGGGGATGGTTATAGATGGCCCGGCTGAGCAGACTCGCCGTATACGCGGTTACGCACAGTCTCCCGAAGGGTCCCATCAGTGAGCTACAGCGCTCCGCCGCCCCCCGGTTACCCAGCTACGCATTTGCAGCAGCCTCCGAAGAAGCGCCCCGTGCGGCTCATCATCGCAGCGGCCGTCGGCGGTGTCTTGGTGCTCTGCTGCGGCGGAGTGACCATCGCTGCGGCAGTCGGCGGTGGCGACTCACCCCCCGCAAGGAGCGCCGCCGCGGAGGCGACCGCTGCCGCGTCCGTCCCGGCAGAAAGCCCTACAGCAGCACCGTCGGTGGAGATCACCACCGCAGCACCCACTACCCCAACACCCACCACCGCAGCTCCTACGACAACAACACCGAAGCCGAAGCCGAAGGCCACCACCAAGGCGCCGACCGAGCCGAAGGTGTCCGTAGAGCAGGAGAACGCCATCAGGGCCGCCTCCGACTACCTGCAATATCAAGCGTTCTCCCGCTCCGGCCTGATCAAGCAGTTGGAGTTCGAGGGCTACCCGAGGAAGATCGCAACCCAGGCCGTGGATTCTCTGAAGGTTGACTACAAGAAACAGGCTGCCAAGATGGCGAAGGACTACCTCGACACCCAGCCGTTCTCTCGTTCGGGCCTGATCAAGCAGTTGGAATTCGAGGGGTACACGCACGCACAGGCCGTCTACGGTGTCGATCAGGTGATGTGAGAAGGGCATGCGGGTGCCTGTTGCGGCTTTGTCCATGGCGGGTGGCAGGCTCTGGCATGGCTCGCCGTGTCACCTACGGTCGACCGCAGACCATGTCAGTCGGTCGTAGGAGCGCCCCGCATCCGGCGCCTGCCTCGCGCCTCCGGCCAGTTCAAGGCCAGGTTCATCTAGTGGCGGCCGTTGGCGTCTGTGCGGAATTCGGGGTCAGCAAGGACGACCTGTTGCAGTTCTTCGAACGGGTCAGCGACGAGCGAGGGTGGCCGCTGCTGTCAGTCCCGCTCACACAACCGCGTTGCTGCAGCAGATCTCGGCGAGGCGATCGGGCACGCAAGCTCCGGAAGGCGGCACAGTGATCGTTGATCAAACACCTGACCTGGTGCCCCCGGCAGGATTCGAACCTGCGACACACGGTTTAGGAAACCGATGCTCTATCCCCTGAGCTACGAGGGCGCGAGTGCCCAGTCTAGCGGCCTGCCGGTTCACCCGGGGTGGCAGGGAGTGGCCCATCTGGGCCCGGTGACCGCGATGACCGTGACCACCACCCTCGTCGTGCAGGACCCCGTCGACGCCTACGAACTGTTCGCCCACGCCCGCACCACGCTCGGGCTGCCCCTGGACGGCCGATGGCACCTGGTCGACCACGGCCATGTCCACATGCTGCAGACTCTGCCCGGACAGGGCGCACCGGCCCTGGCTAGCGTGCACTTCTCCGTCGACGGCAGCCGGCACCCCGGCGAGCCCGACGCCGGGATCCCCGGCGGCTACGCCCTGCTCGCCTTCACCACCGACAGCGCTGACACCAACAGGACCCAGCGCCGGCACCGCGACCTCGCCGGCCAGACCGGCGCGTGGCTGACCCACCGACGGCTTCGCTGGACCTGGTCACACGCCGACGGGCCCTTCACGACCAACCACGCCGGCCCCATCCGCAGGGGCTTTAGTAACGATCTTGCGACCAGGGGCCAAATAGTTGATCTTTTTGGGGGTCTGCGCGGTCCCTGATCGCTGCCACGATGGTTGACCGCTGTGAGTCGATCTCCTCTGAGCATCGGCGAGCTGGTCGAGCACTGGACCCTTGTCCCTGCTGAGCTGGACCTGGTTGCGTCCAAGCATGGCGAGATACGGCCGGGTTCGCGCTGTTGCGGAGGTTCTACGACCGGTACGGCCGCTTCCCGCGAGGTTGGGCAGATCTGCGCCCGGAGGCGATGGACTTCGCCTCTCGCCAGGTCAAGGCGGAGCCGGGTTACTTGGCGTTCTACGGAGACCAGGGCCAGCGGATCCATCACACCCCCAATCGGCTAGATCAACCCGACAACGCACCCAGAATCCAATCCACGGATTCAGGCTAAGGTCCGGTCCGGCAGCGGAACAGGGGCGCAGGACCTGCGGCAGGGTGGGGCGAGCGCCCCACCCTGCCGTTGAACTCAGCCGATCTGCAGGGTCACGTCGTCCAGCACGAAGCTGGTCTGCAGGTAGGCGTCCTCGGTGCCGGTGAAGGTCAGCGTGACCGTCTGGCCGGCGTACGCGCCGAGGTTGACGGTGCGCTGCGTGTAGCCCGTGGCAGCGTTCATGTTGGACAGCGACGCCACGGTGGTGCCGTTGGCCTTGATCGTGAACACGTCGTAGGCGAGCGCCCAGTACTCGCTCGTGTCGATGTGCAGCCAGTAGGTCAGTACCGCACTGGTGCAGCCCGACGGGATGGTGACGGTCTGGCTGATGGCCTCGGTCGCGGTGTAGCCGTTTCCGCCGAGCCACGCGTACCGGGTGCCGCTGCGCGGCACCTGCCCGATAGAGGTGCCGATCACGCCGGTGGAGCCGGTCCACGGCGAGGTGCCGCTTTCGAAACCGCCGTTGAGGATCAGCTGGGCGGCGGTGCAGCCGCCCGGCCCGCCGGTCACGGTCAGCGTGTACGTGGTGCTGTGCGACACCGAACCCGCGCCGGTGATGGTGATGGTGTAGGTGCCGCCGGCCACCGACGAGCCGACCGCGATGGTGGCGGTCGACGAGCTGCCGGAGGTGACCGACGACGGGCTGAACGAGACCGTTACGCCCGTGGGGGCGCCGCTGGCGGTCAGGGTAACCGTCTGGGCGCTGCCCGAGGTGGTGGCGGTGCCGACGGTGGTCGTGGTGCTGGACCCCGCGTTCACGGTGCCCGACGCGGGGCTGGCCGAGATCGAGAAGTCGTTGGTCGGCGTCGAGGTGCCGACCGCCCGGTTCCACAGCGTGTAGGCGATGCCGTCGGCAGCCCGGTTCAGCGCGGTGGCGTCGATGTTGCTGAGGGTGTCGCACGAGGAGTGGTAGCAGGAGTCGTAGGACTGACCGGCCGTGCCGCCCCACTTCGACGCCTGGGCCGACGTCTTGGTGGCGCTGGCGCCCATCGCGTAACCGGAGGTCGGGATGCCCGCGTTCTGGAACGAGTAGTCGTCGGAACGGCCCTGGCCCTCGACGTTCTCCTCCGGCTGCAGGCTGAGGGAGTCCCAGTACGCCTTCATCGGCTGCGACGCGGTCGAGGTGATGTTGTTGATGAAGTAGCCGCCGTTCTTCGACGCGATCATGTCGAAGTTGTAGTAGGCCTTGATCGCCGTTCGCTGGGTACTGGTCAGCGAGTTGACGTAGAACTTGGAGCCGTTGAGGCCCTGTTCCTCGTCGGTCCACCAGCCGAAGCGGACCTTGTTCAGCATGGTCGGGTTCTGCGCGGCCAGCGCGAGGGCGACCTCGAGCAGCGCCGCCGAGCCGGAGCCGTTGTCGTTCATGCCCGGACCGGCCGAGACGCCGTCCAGGTGGGCGCCGAACATGTAGACGTTGCTCGCGTTACCGCCCGGCCACTCGGCGATCAGGTTCGGGCCTGCACCGCTGGTGCAGCCGGAGGTGCAGGGCTGCTCGGTGACGGTGAAGCCGGCGGCCTGCAGCTTGCCCTTGACGTACGCCACCGACTGCAGGTAGCCCTGGCCGGTCGAGCGGCGGGTGCCGCCGTTGTTGGTGGCGATGGTGCTGAGCTGTGTCAGGTGCGCCTGCACGTTGGCGACGTCGATGTCCGGCGCGGTGCCACCGGGGGTGCCGCCGTTGACCGTCAGCGTGTACTGGGCCGTGTGGGTGACCGACCCGGTGCCGGTCACGGTGATGGTGTACGTGCCCGCGGCCGCGCCGGACGTGGTCGCCACCGTCATCGTGGAGCTGCCGCCCGAGGTGACCGACGACGGGCTGAACGACACGGTGACCCCCGACGGGGCACCCGAGGAGGTCAGCGACACGGTCTGCGCGCTGCCGGAGACGGTGGCGGTGTTGACCGTCGCGGTCACCGAGGAGCCCGCGTTGACGCCGCCCGAGGTGGGGCTGATCGACATCGAGAAGTCGGTGCTGGTCGCGGTGCAGGTCGGGTCGCCGGTCTGGGCCGGGACCGCGACCGCGTTCCACGCGTCCTTGGTCCGGTTGAACAGGACGCACGAGGAGTCCAGGTTCTTCGCGGCGGTCAGGGTCGCGGTGCGGTACTTCTTGTGGGTCATGCCGGAGGTCTTGAGCAGCATGCCGCCGTAGAAGATCTTTCCGGCGGACTGGATGCCGACGCCGGTGACCGACGACGGGCCGCCCGAGCAGATGGGGCTGTTCGGCTTGCCGCCGCCCGGCGCGCTGCCCTCGGCGAGCAGGTAGAACCAGTGGTTGAGCGGGCCGGCGGCCGCGTGTACCTCGGTGTTCGGGATCGACGAGGAGTAGCAGTTCGGGTGGCCACCGACCAGCGAAGGGTTGTACATGTTGCGGATCGGGCCGCTGCCGACGAGGTCGATCTCCTCACCGACCAGGTAGTCCGGGTCGTCGTAGGTGGCGGACTGGTTGGCGTATGCCTCGGTCAGGGCGCCGAAGATGTCGCCGGTGGCTTCGCCGAGGCCGGCTTCGGAGCTGGTGCCGCCGGGGGTGTTCTGGTCGAGGCCGTGGCCGAACTCGTGGCCGACCACGTCCATCGACGAGATCCAGTTGCCTGCCGAGTTCTTGCCGATCGTGATCGTGGAGCCGTCCCAGTAGGCGTTCTGCTCGTTCAGGCCGACCTTGATCGGCCAGCTGCCACCGTTGCCGTTGTGCCCGTTGCGGCCCAGCCAGGCCGACAGCATGTCCCATTCCTTCTGCGCCGAGTACAGTGCGTCGACGCAGCCGGTCTCCTTGCTGGTGCCCACCCCGTTGCCCCAGCTGTCGTCCGCGCCGGAGAAGACGGTACTGGTGCTGTAGTCCTGGCAGTTCAGGCCGGTGCGCGTGGTGTCGCGCAGGTAGTACGTGCTGCCCGACTGCGACGTGGTGATCGACAACGGGCTGGGCCCGTTCCACTTGCCGGTGCCGGAACCGGCCGCGGCGTCCTCCTGCTTGGCCAGCACCTGGCCGGTGCGCGCGTCCACGAAGACATGCAGGTGGCTGGGCGCCGAGGCGGTGCGCCCGGCGACGACGACCTCCCACGCGAGGCGGGCGGTGCTGTCCTTGACGTGCACCACCAGGGTGCGCGACTCGACCCGGTCGACCTTCGCGAGCAGGCTCTTGGCGGTCTGCTCGGCACGGTCGACGGCGACCGTCGGCACCACCGACACGTTGATCTTCGTCTTGGTGGCGGCCGAGATCGCCCGGATCGCGCCCCGGCCGTCGGCGAGTACGGCGGCGTCGCCGCCGACCACCGGCAGGCCCCGGTAGGTGCGCTCGTAGGCAATGGAGAACAGGCCGTCCACCCACGGGATCACCATGCGACGGTCGTACTGCTCGAAGGGGCCTTTCGCCAGCGCGTCGTGACCGCCGTCGGCAGCGCGGTCGGCTGCAGAGATCGCCAGCGACAGCGGGCTCTGCGCAACCGTGGGTGTAGGGGGCGGGGTGGCTGCGGTCGACTGGGTGGCCACCCCGGTCACGGTGCCCAGGGTAAGCGCAACCGCGACAGCGGCCGCCATGGCAGTTCTTCGATACATCGCAATCCTCCCGCCGAGATGGGTTGAGGGGTGTGGCAGCAGGGCCCGTGTTGATGGGATCTCCGGCAACCGGTGACAGCTCGGCTTTGGCGATGACACTAGGAACGGCGGAGGCTGGCCGAAATCAGGGCAACCCCTTGCTCTGGTGCGCGAAGGACCGTCGGGCGCACTATGATCCGGTGCCAGATTCTGCGACGGCAGTGAATGCGCATCAGGGGGCCACCGGCACCATGCTGCCGGTGGTACCGGGCGTCGTGCGCGGCGCCCGTCGGGTGGTGCTGTTCGGTCCGCCCGGGATCGGCAAGACCGCTGCGGCCGGTGTACTCGGGCAGCAGCTGGGCATGCCTGTCCTAAGGCTGGCTCCGAGCCCACAGGACGCCCAGGTCCCCTACACCGGACTGCTCGAACTCGCACTGGCCCTCCAACCGCTGCCGGCCGCGCGGGAACTCGCGACCGGAATCGACAAGGCCGTCGGAGTGCCGGGCTCTGCCGATCCCGCCGGGACCGCTCTACGGCTGCGCCGGTTGACCGCCACCCTGCTGCTGGACACCCCGCCTCTGACACTGGTGGTGGACAACGCCCAGTGGCTGGATACGGCCAGCGCGGCCGTCTTGCGTTGGGCACTGCGCCTGGCTCCCGACCTTCCCGTCATAGCCGCAGAGCGAATCTGGCGCCCGGGGAGCGAAGGCCACTGGTGCGGCGAGGACCCCTGTGCGGTACGCATCCCGGCGCTGACACCCGATCAGGTCGCAACCCTGCTGTCGCCGTACCGGCTAACCCCCTACGAGGTCACGCAGACCCACATCCGCAGCGGAGGGAACCCGGCCCTAGCCCTCGCATTCGCCGGGGCCCGCAGCCGCGCCACCGACCTGCCGGCCGCTCAGGGTCTCGTAGACGACCTGGTCCTGCCGCCGGCCGCCCGCCGACTGGTGAACGAATGGCTGGGCACTGTGTCGGCCGAAGTTCAGGAACTGTTGACGGTCGCCGCACTCGACGACCGGCCCGACCGCGAACTGCTGAGCCGCCTCGCCGGCCCGCCCGCCGAAAACCTTCTCGCAGAGGCCGAGGCAGCCGGACTGATCAACATCGGGCAGGTCGACGGGAAGATCCGGTTCGCCGCCGCCGCGATCGGTGCCGAACTCGCGGCCCGACCGCCGGTCGCCACACGCAGGCTCCTGCACGCCCGCCTGGCCGAAGCCAGCCGCGACAGCATCCGCCGCGACCGTCACACCACGCTGGCGGCCGACACCAACGACCCGCAGTCGGCCGACTGCGCCGACCGCGCCGCCGCCCGCGCCCGGCTGCGCGGAGAACCCGCACTAGCGGCCGAGCTCTCCCTGCTCGCCGCCGAACGTACCCCGGAGACCGACGCCGACCTGCTCACCGAACGGGCGCTGACCGCCGTACGCGACGCCGCCCACAACGGCGACCTGCCCCGCGGCCAGGCTGCCGTCCGCCTCGTCCTGAACCACGACAGCAGCCCCGCCAACCGCGTCAACGCCCTCATCGCCCTGATCGACTCAGGCGGACAGCACCTGTACAACGGCGACAAGCTGTTCGCCGACGCACTTCACGAAGCGGCCGGACATCCGGACCTGACCGCGCAGATCCTCGTCCGCCAGGCGATCTGGGCCAACGTCAACGGCGATCCCGACCGGGCGTGCGCCCAGGCTGCCCGGGCCGCCAGCCTCGCCCGGAGCGCTGGCGACACCGCCACCACCGCCATGGCCCTCACGATGCAGGCCCGCATCCAACGCATCCTCGGCCGCCCCCAAGCCGAGACCACGCTCGGCCACGCCCTGTCCCTGCCACGCAGCACTCACATCCCCGTCAACGCCAGGCCCGAACAGCTCTCCGCCCGGCACGCCATCTTCGACGACCGTCTGGACGAAGCCCGCAGCGCACTGCTGCCTCTGCTCGTCGAAGCCGAGCGGACCGGAGACGCCGAAGCCACCGTGGATGTCCTGCGCAGCCTCGCCGAAGTCGAGATCCGCGCCGGACGGTGCGGACTGGCCCTCGACTACGCCGGCCGCGCCCTGTCGCTTACCGACAGAGCCGCCTTGGACCCCGCACCAACGTGCTACACCTCCGCCCTGGTCGAGGGCACCGCCTCGTGCACCGACTCCGCCCTCGCTCACGCACGCCGCGGGGCGGACACCTCCCGCCGGGAGGACAACAAAGTCTTCCTCTCCCGAAACCTCTTCGTCCTCGGACATCTTCTCCTGGTCACCGGGCGTCCGAAAGAAGCCCTGGAGGCGCTGGAAGAGGTCCGTACGCTTGAGAAGCGCCAGCAGGTCCGCGACCCGTCCGTCCTGCGCTGGCACGCCGACCTCGCCCAAGCCCTCATCTCCCTCGGCTACCTCGACCAAGCCCGCAAACTGCTGACCGATACCCGTCGCACCGCGACTGATCTAGATAGAAGCTGCGTCCTCCCCGTGCTCGACCGCTCCCAGGCACTCCTGGAAGCCACCCTGGGCAACTACGATGCGGCCGCCGACCTCCTCACCGCAGCAGCCGACCACCTCCGCCACCTGCCCATCGAACACGGTCGAACCCTCCTGGCCCTCAGCCACACCGAACGACGCGGACGCCGACGCGCCAGCGCCCGCACCGCGGCGCAGAGCGCCGCCGACCTCTTCAGCACGCACCAGGCACACCCCTGGATCGAAGCCGCCACCCGCACCCTCCACCAACTGGAGCCCGTCCCCGCGCACAGCAGTACGCTCCCCTGCCTCACCTCCGCCGAACAGCGCTGCGTCGAGCTCGCCGCCAGCGGAGCGACCAACCGCGACATCGCCACCGCCCTCACCATCAGTGTCAAAACAGTCGAAGCAAACCTCACCCGCGTCTACCGGAAGCTCGGCATCCACTCACGCGTCCAACTCGCGCACCTTGCAGCCCTGACGGCAGCGCCGGCAGAAGCCCTGCAGCCCGGCCTGGCGCATCAGCCTGGCAACGCGTTTGCGCCCACTTCCGACTCCGGTGCCCAGGCGTAACTCGGCGTGCGGCGTAAAGGAGCGGGTTGGGCGAGGATCGCACGTGCTTCCCCGGACAGCATCCTCGCTACGTCAAGTCGCAAAATGCCGTGACGAGGATTTAGAATCGAGAAAGTTGACACAAAAAGCAACAGAGGCGGCCGGTTTGCTACTGTAACCGCCAGCAACGGAGCGCAGCAGCTATCCAATGCGACCAACAAACAGAGGTAATGAACGGCTGAATCGCAGGCAGTCGGCCTACCGACATGCATAGATGACGGTCTTAGGAAACCGATGCTCTATCCCCTGAGCTACGAGGGCGCGAGGGCACAGTCTAGCGACCTGGGGTTCACCTGGGGTGGCAGGGAGTGGCCCCCGTTCACCCACGTTCCCCGGACCGCCGTTCTCCCAGCCCAGGAGCACACCTGAGCACACGAACCCCGGTTTGCGGCCGGCGGTCGGCCATGGTGACCCTCGTTGGCACCGGTCCACCCCGGTCGGCATCCGCTGGAGGAGTCTCCAGGTGACTCTGGTTGATCTTGGCGGGCAGGATGAAGTGGCCGGCGTCGACTGTCTGGGGCGTCACGCTGACACGCCGCACCGGCCCTCCACGATCCTTGCCACACCTTGGCGACGGTCAGCGAAGAACCATGCGTCAGGTGTCGAGGCCTGCGAGGTTGAGGCGTTCGAGCAAACTGGGCTTGCGGGCATGCGCCGCCCGGAGCTCGGCCAGCCGGTGCTGGAACGACGAACTGTCCCCGTCGCGTTCGCTGAGTTCGCGCAGGTCGATGAGGAGTTGCACGGCGGTGTCGTACTCGCGGGGTTTCTTGGTGGCGATGAGCTCGTCGACTCGCTGCCAGGCGGCGGGTTGGTCGACTGCGAGGGTGTCGAGGTGCCGTTGCCGGGCTGCTGCGGCGGACCGTTCGCGGCGGATCCGGTCGCGTTCGCGTTGCTCAGCGTCCCGTCGTTCCCGTTCGGCGCGCAACCCCGCGGCGGTGGAGAGCAGTTCCCCGGCGGTACGGGCGGCTGCCGGGGTGGGCGTATCAGTGCGGTGTGCGTCGCGGTAGCGGCGCAGCAGTCGGTTGCGCAGGTGGCTGTCGCCGCCGGTGATCAGGTCGGTCAGGATGGCGTCCTTGTCCCGAGCGGGCAGCCCGACGACCCAGGTGCGTAGTTGCGCAGCGGTCGGTTCGCCGGAGGTGGCCGGCGGCGGTCCGGCCGCCGCGGCCGCGATCAGGTCGGGGTCGATGCGTAGGAACTCGGCGACGGCGGTGAGGGACGCGTCGAGGGTCCCCAGCCGGGCGGGGACGGGCGGTTCAGGCTCGTCGTCGGCGATCTCGGCGGACTGTACGCAGCGCAGCCAGGCCAGGTACAGCAGGCGCAGGTCGCCGGCGGCGAGGCGGGCCCGGACCGGGATGACGGAGGCGAGGAGGCCGTGGCCGTCGAGGTCCCACTCGTCGGTGCCGTCCTCGTCCTCGTCGTGCAGGTCGATGATGACGTGCTTGCCGGTGGTCCACGCGGATGCGCTGTCCCCTTGGCAGCACTGGGAGACGGTGGCGGGGTCGAGCACGTGTTTCGGTAGCCGCAGCATGAGCTGGCGGGTGCCCCAGTTCGTCAGGTACAGGTGCGCGTCGAAGTACCGCTCCATCAGCGTGCGCGGGTCGCCCTTGAAGTCGCCCCACTCGTAGGTGTTGACGAAGCTGGTGGCGGTGATGTCGGCCCGGGTCGACAGCGACCGAAGCTCGGCCCGCTCCCGGCCGGTGAGGGGCCGGTCGACGGCGGTGAACTCGTAGTACTGGTACTCGCTCACCGTGGCCTACCGTCCGGCCCAGTGCCGGTAGGCGTCGATCCACGCGGCGCCGTCCGGCGCGGGGGTGAGCAACGGCAGGTCGAGGAGATCGATCCTCTGCCGGTGGCGACCTCGGGCGCAGACCGCGACGATGTTGTCCGCCGCCAGCTCGGCCTTCCGTACGGTGGCCTCGACGCCGAGGACGGTGGTGGTGAACGGCACCGCCAGATGCTCCTCGATCATGGTGAACAGGCCGGCGCGCTCGTCCTCATGACCGTCCGTGTCGGCGGTGGCTTCCTCGATCATCGCCTCCAGCGCGGCGTTGTCCTTCGATGCCATCGGCGGAGGATAGCGGACCGGTGCCGGGATGTTCGACGCCCGATGCGCGAGGATGGTCGGCATGGGTTCGGTGGCCGAGTTCGTCGATCTTCGGCGGGAGGTGGAGCGGTTACGGGCAGAGAACGCCCGACTGGGACGTCTGCTGGAGCTGCGCGGCCAGGACACGACTGCGGCGCCGGAGCAGTTGTCCGCGCCGGTTGAGCCGCCAGGGCTGGTCACCATGGCTTCGCCGACTCGGGACAAGCTGGCGTTGTTCGCCGACCGGTTCCGGGCCCGGGCCGACGTGTACGCCGTGCGGTGGGACAACGCCCGTACCGGCGCTGCCGGGTGGATGCCCGCAGTCGCCGGTGGCTGGCGTAAGGGTATGGACCGGCGCGGTGCCACCTACCTGCCCCGCACGACGGAGGTCGTCGCGGCGCATCTGGTCGGCGACGTGTTCATGGGCCTATACCCGCTGATGCCCGGCAACACCTGCCACTTCGTCGTGGCCGACTTCGACGGGCCGACGGCGATGCTCGACGCCCTCGCGTACGTGAAGGCGGCGCGAGCCAGCGCGGTGCCGGCCGGGTTGGAGATCTCCCAGTCAGGCCGTGGTGCCCACGTGTGGGTCTTCTTCACCGGTGCTGTTGCCGCGGCCACCGCGCGGGCCGTCGGCACGGTCCTGCTCGTCATCGGCACCACGCCGTTCATCGGTGAGGGCTTCGACGCCCCCGCCCTCGACACCCTCTTCCTCGCAGGCCCGATCTCCTACGACGGCCTACTCGTCCAATGCGCCGGCCGCGTCATCCGCGCCGCGCCCGGCAAGGACCTCGCCGAGGTCCACGACTACCACGACCCGGCCACTCCCATCCTCGCTGCCTCACTCCCACGCCGCATGCCCGGATACCGGGCCCTCGGCTTCACCAGAACATGAGTACATCCCCTCGCGATCATCATGACTGGTCCGCCGGCTTCCAAAGAATGACGTACGCCAAGCGTGCTGGGCCTAGCCTGGTAGGCTAAAGGCCATGGGCCGGTTCTCCGAGGATGAGCTGCAGGCGGTTGTCTCCCGGTATGAGGCGACGCGGGCCGCCGCGCTGACCGAGCGGGACGAGCAGCTACGGGCGTTTCACGCGGCCGGATGGCGGCCGGTGGATCTGCAGCGCGTCACCGGGTACAGCCGGGAGACGATCCGTCAGGCGCTACGACCGGAAGTCCGGCGGGCGACGAACCTCAGCCGGCGCAGGATGTCACCCCAGCCGCCAGCGGACTACCAGCCCTACGGCGACCGGAGGCCCTACGTGGTGGCCGAAACCCTCGCCGATCTGCACGGCCCGACCGACGGCTCCGTGACGCTTCCGCGTCACCTCGACTGGTCCGGGCATGCCGAGTACGACCTGAACCGGCCCGCACGCCTGGCCAGCATGTACAAGGTGGTGCTCACCGAAGCCAGCACCGTCGAGGACCTGCACACCTGGCTCGATGCCGACCTCCTCCGGCGACTCTGGCCCACTCTCTGGCTGCCATCCCAGCTCCGCCAACGCTGGGAGGACGCCTTCCCCGAACTCGCCGCCACACGCAGCAACGCGGCATAGCGGTGGACCCCTTCCACGAACGCCTCGCCCGTACCGGGCTCGCGGCGGCCGACCGATACGGCTTCGCGCTGGCCGGCGGTTACGCGGTCCAGGCCACTGGGCTCCTGGAGCGGCCCAGCGAGGACGTCGACCTGTTCACCGCCTGGGACCGCCGCGACGAGTTCACCGCCGCGGTTACCGCTGTCGTACACGCCTACCGAGACGACGGCCTCACCGTCGAGACCGAGCGGCAGTACGACACCTTCGCCCGGCTCACAGTCACCGATGGCGCGCGGGTTTCCAAGGTCGAACTCGGCGTGGACTGGCGCGCCAACGAACCGATCCTCATGGCGATCGGACCCGTCCTCCACCCCGACGACGCGGTCGCGAACAAGATGAGCGCCCTCTACGGACGAGCGTTCGCCCGCGACTTCATCGACATCGACGCCACGCTCCGATCCGGCCGCTACACCCGCGACGCCCTCCTCGCCCTCGCGCAGCGCGCCGATCGTGGTTTCGACCCGCGCATCTTCGCCGACGCCCTCGCACAAGCCACCCAGCTCGATCCCGACGACTTCACCCAGTACGGCGTCACCGGCCCAGCGCTGGACGATCTCTTAAGCCGATTCGCCGAGTGGCGCCGCGAACTGCTCGACTACGAGGAAGGGTGACTCGGCTTCCGATTCACGGCAACGTTGAGCCTGCACCCGCAGTACCCACCCGGGTTGCGACCGGCGGTCGGTCGCGGTGACCCCCGTCGGCACCGGTTGACCCGGGTTGGCATCCGCTTGAGAAGTCTCCATGTGACTTCAATTGATCTCGGCGGGCAGGGTGGGCCGGCTGGCGCGGATGGGGTTGCGTCGGCGGCGAGCAGCCTGGTTCAGGCTGCGGCCTTGCTCGCGCGTCCACCCATCAACATCGAGAGATCGGAGTGTGTAATCGCCGAAATGCCGGTCCGTTCGGTTGTCCCGCGACCGGCCCGGGCTGGCTGCGCGACCGGCAGCCTGGCCGATGGCGGTTACCGCATCGGACTCGAGGCCCGGGACACCGTCACCGGCCAGATCCTCGGCCGGGCCGACGTTACGCACGGGCGGGAACAGCGGGCCCACACCACCTCAAGGTGATCAACCAGCGCGCGTACTCCGGCGGTATCTACCGTGGCGCGGGCGCAAAGTGCGCTGGGCACGGCGACCTCCAGGTCGCCGTGCCCGCGGGTCTGCGCGCCGTGGAACAGATCCACCACCTGGCCAGCCGTGACGTACCACGGAACTGCGGAGGCGTTCGGCCAGAACGGCGCGGATGTCAAGCCCTCACGCGTCGACATCAGGAGGGCGCACGACCACCAGCCTGAAGCGGACGAGGGATCCGGCCAGACAAGAGAGTCGTCTGCTCGTCGAGGGACGGGCGGTCGCCCTCACCCACCCGCGCCGAACCATCCGTCGGAACCTCGGGGACCGGCGTTCCCTCGCACTCCGCTCCCCGTTTCGGCAGCTTTCCGTTCAGCAGGTAGTCGTCGATGGCGGCGTCGACGCAGGCGTTGGTGCCGTGGACGACGTGGTAGCCATCGCGCGGAACGCTGAGGAGCCGGTGCCCGAGCAGGTCCGCCATCGCCCGACCGCCCTCGTACGGCGTCTGCGGGTCGAACTCCTCCTGCACGACCAGCCCTGTCGGGTAGCCGCTGCGGCGCAGCTTCACCAGCGGCTCGACCCGCTCCACCGAGCCGAAGGTGCACTCACGCGGAGAAACCGCCGAAGCACCCCAGCCGTAGGGGAAGTGCTCGGAGAAGTAGCGCATGTCCGCGTAGTACACCTTGAGGTCGGCGGGCCATTCGGCCTCGCAGTTGACTGCCTCCCAGACGCCATTGCTGGTCGGCGGCGGGTCGGCCTGGATCTCTTGCTGAAGAGCCAACGCCCGGCCCAGGTCACCCGGCACGTCCGAGGGTGTCTCGACCTGCTGACGCAGCCGGCTCGCCGTCGCTGCGAAGAAGTCCCAGTACGCCACCTCGTTGGTGGCCCCGACGAGGCCGTCGAACTCGGTGCCGTCGTACACGAAATCACCCTGGTCGATCGGGCGTTGCTCCAGCTTCGCCCGGGTCCGTTCGATCGTGGTGCGCACCTGCGACCGGGTGGTTCCCAGCCCGTAGATTCCGTTGCGCTCGGCCACCCACGTCATCCAGGCGTCGGCGGTCCTACGTTGGGCGATTGCCTGTTGCTTCCACGCCTCCCGCCATATCCATTGCGGGTGGATCGCGGAGTCCAGGACGTTGCGGTTCAGTCGCTTCGGAAAAAGCGTGCCGTAGACGGCCGTCACGTACGTGCCGTAGGACTTCCCCATCAGGTTCAGCTGACGCTCACCCAGGACCGCGCGGACGATGTCGAGATCTCTGGCGTTGTTGGCGGTGGTGAAGTAGGGACGCCGGGCACCGTCCGCGCGTTCGCATTGCTGATCACGCCTGCGGAACTCCTCGGTGTACGCCCGCATCTGCGCGTCGGTGAAGCGCGTCCTACCGGACACCTGCACGCTCGTGCCCTCGCACAGCAGAGGCTGCGACTGCCCGACACCGCGCGGGTTGTACCCGATGATGTCGTACCGCGTTGACAGCGCCTCGTACGCCGGGTCCTCCGGCGCGTAGATTCCCTGCCCGCCCGGCCCGCCGGGGACCTCGACCAGTACGCCGAGCCGGTTCGGCTGATCGCTCGCCAGGCGCCGGGAGAGCTCGACGGTCTCCCGGGGGCCGTCCGGTCGCCGGTAGTCCAACGGCACCCGCACAGTCGTGCATTCCACCGCCGGGGACGCGCTCCCGGCACGGGGGAGCGCGGACGCCGAAGCATCCGGTGACCGCCTCGGTGGCACCGGCGGGCGGGGGCAGGGTCCCCACGCAGGACGCTGCGCGTAGAACTCCGCCAGTCCGACCGGCACCGCGTCGGACTTCGGCGCGGTGTTCGCCTCGGCGAGAGGCACCACCTGTACGCACAGAGCCGCTGTTGCCGTGGCAATCAGACCGGCCTTTGCTCTGCGTCTCATCCCAAGCCTTCATTCTTCGCGACAGGAGCCGCTGAAGCGGCCCTGCGGAACAGCACCGTCGTGGTGCCGGCGCTGGCCGTCATGGCCGCAGGGCGGTCGCGGCCGGAGTCCAGGTCGACTCGTCCTCGACGTCGGCGACCGTGATCCCCTTGGCGATCTTCTCCAGCTCGACCCGCGGCAGCGTGTTACCGACACTATCGGGGCTGACCTCGACTACGACTGCGCCGTCGGCGCTCCGGAACTGGCACCAGATGTCGACCTGCGGGCCGTCCCACCCGGGCCGGTCGGGTACGTCGTAGCACTTCGTCACACCGGGCTCCGGCGTCTGGTTCGCGCTGCTGCTCGGGATGACCGAGATGTGGAACCCGTCTTTGATGCCACCCTCGCTCGCCTCGTACGGTGCGGTCAGCCCGGTGGTGGGCGCGGCGGATCTGGTGTACGTCGCGCCGCCGTAGTCGCCGCCGCGGGCCGAGGCGATGCCGCCGAGGCCCGCCGTGGCGTGGGTGCCGATCTGCAACGGCACGTAACCGTCCGGCAGGTAGCCCACCGTGAAGGGCACCAGGGCCGGCGTCGGCCTGCTGGGCTTCAGGCCTTCGACCAGGCCGCCCAGCTCCTCGAAGCTCGGCGTGGCCTTGTCGCCGGAGTACGACGTGACAGCCGCCCAGGCGTTGTCGGCGTATTCCCAGGCGAAGAGCTTGTTGCCGCCATCCACCGGGCGCTGCGGGTCAAGGCCGACCGGCAGCGTCGCCTGCACGGCCCTGCGCCCGGCCACGGTGACGTTCGCGCCGTCCTTGATCCCGGCCGGGTCGAAGGCACCGGGCCGGTAGACGGTCAGGTACGCCAAGAGGGCCGGCTTCCCGTTTTCCTTGTTCCGCAAGAACGCGTCGCCCTGCTCCTCCACCTCCTGGCGGGTCATGGGCTTGTCGTTCGAGGTGTGACCGTCGGAGTAGACGGGAGCGATCTGGTACGCGGTGGACGCGACGATCGGGTCCTGCACATGCAGCGTGCCGGCGTCGTACCCGGTGAAGGTGAAGGTGAACGACGCGGGGTCGGGCCACTCGGCCCCGGCCGGCTCGGACGCCGCCGCGCCGGCCACGAACGGCGCGGCCGGGGAGCTCTGCTGCGCGCCCAGGGCCGGTACCACGAACGCACCGGCGACCACGGCCACGACGAGGCCCGCCGCGCCGGCTGACGCGAATCCGGCCCGACGGCGGCGCTGCGCTCGCCGCCCTGCCGTGATGATGTCGTCGACGGTGCGGGACATCGGCGGCTCATCGCCCGTTACCGCGTCCACGAGATCATGCAACCGCATGGGTCCACTCCTTTATCGATGGTCCGTTGAGATCGGTACGGTCGCCGCCGAGTGACTCGCGCAGCTTCGCCAGGCCACGGGACACCTGACTCTTGGCCGTGCCCACCGTGCAGTTCAGGACGCTGGCGGTGTCCTCCAGGCTCAGATCCAGGTAGTGCCGGAGCACGACTGCGGCTCGCTGCCGGGGTGGCACCGAGTCGAGCGCCGCCCGCAGGCGCATCCGCTCGTCGCTCGCGCCGGCGGGGTCGCGCAGCGCGATGTCCGGCATGGCGTCACCGGCCGACCGCTCGCGCCGCCACGGCCGACGGGTCTCGTCGACCGCGGCCCGGTAGACCATGGTCTTGACGTAGAGATCGGGCCGGTCCAGCTTCCGCCAGCGGGGATAGAGCTTGACCAGAGCATTGGCCACGGCGTCCTCCGCCGCGTGCCAGTCGCCGCAGGTCACGTACGCCAACTTGCGCAGTGACGCCATTTCTGACGTCACGAACTCGCGGAATGCTTGCTCGTCTTCGGCTTTCAAGTGCGCTGCCTCCTCGTGACGGAGGTAGAACGGAACCGCCCACCCGGAAAGTTGCACCGCTCGAAGAAGTTGGCGGATCGACAGGATGATCGAGCGGGTTCTACGGTCGCGCCGACGCGCTCTGAAGAGAGCATCGTCGCGGTCGAGCAGGTAGTGGTACGGGGCACTCCGAGGACCGAGAGGGCGTGGTCTGCTGATCTTCAGCACCGGGCGCGAGGTGCCGGTTCGGGGTCCGGCCGACGGCGCTGGTTCAGTGGCTCCGAACGCGACATCAATACCTGCGTGGCGAGTAGCTTGCGTATGCGGGTGAGGGCGACTGTCCCCACCCGGTCGTAGGGCAACTCCAATCGCAGCCCCTGGTCTGCGCTGCGAAGGTCTGCCGTGATCTCGTCTGGACGGAACGTGCCGCCCCAGCCGTTGAGTCCTCCGCGCTGGTTGGTGCTGAGGGAAGCCATGCCGGAGATGCAGGCGCCGTCGGCCAGGATCAGCCTCGCAGGACCGGAGTCACTGAGCTTGCTTCCCTGCGGAGGCGCGCCCGGATCCACGCCGTGCTCGGCCACCGGCGGCCGACAGCCGCCTCGACCGCCGGTTACGAACAGCAACATCCCGGCCGATGGCCGGGATACGAAGAGGCGCGCAAGCAGGAGTACGTGCTACCAGGACCGAGCCGGGAAGCGGGCCGGCCAGTCTGCCGCCGTGGCCCGCGCTACTGCTTCTCGTTCTGCCGCAGGGCTTCCTCGAGCTGGTCTTCCAGGATGATGATCCGACAGGCGGCTTCCAGTGCGGTGCCCTGATCCACCATCTCGCGGGCCCGGGCGGCCAGGCGCAACTGGTAGCGGGAGTAGCGGCGGTGCCCGCCGGCCGAGCGGTGCGGGTTGATCAGTTTCGCCTCGTCCAGGCGGCGCAGGAAGTCCTGCGTGGTGCCGAGCATCTCTGCGGCCTGACCGATGGTGTAGGCCGGAGTGTTCTCGTCGCCGAACATGTCATCGGGGTTTCGCCCCATGTCACCTCCACATCGAGGGCCCCGGCGCATAAGCGCCGGGGCCCAGGGTTAACGGGTCAGAACACCATCTACCGACAGGAAAGTCGGCTTGTCGTATCCGCACCAGCCATCGAAGGCTTCGGGTGCGAGGATCGCATATGCGTGACCGGAGACCACCTCTCGTTCGATGGAAACTGCGGTGTCCGCCGAGCCTGGAATGACGGCTGCTGGCGGGCGATCCAACGGTGTACGGCCCTCCCTTTCCTCTGCTACTTCTCACCCTTGCGGTCGTACGGTCCGCCGGCGCCGGGAGCCCACGCGACTTCATGGCCCCGACACGTGCGGCGAACATCAGCTGGAGCCCTGAGCAAGCCTTGGCCCCACCTGCGTGCCCCATCGTGCGTCACACGTTGGGGCTGACGTGCTCCTACTGCCGTTCTACGCGGAACGAATTCCGCTTTTCACCGTCCGTCGTGACCTCACGGCCGGGCGGCCCCGTCTGCGTCGTGACGGATCTTCTCTCTCGACTCGAAGAAGATTATTCCACGCCGCCGAGGATGTCTAGTCGTTCCGACCCAGATTTTCTGGTCGACCGCCGTCAGGGTCAGCGGCGAACCCCAGCAGGCACGTGCGGGGCCGCGCCGACAGCTGAGCCCCACCGCACACCTCATCGAAGACCATGACGCCCCGAAAGTGTCGGCGTCGGTCGCTAGCCTGCCGGCGTGACGAAGATCGATGCAGAGAAGGCCGCGCTGTGCGACTTCCTCGGATATCAGCGAGCCAGCGTCCGAGCCATCCTGGCTGATCTGGACCCGACCGCGCTGCGGACGTCCGTCCTGCCCTCCGGATGGTCGCCGCTCGGCTTGGTGGAGCACCTCGGTCACGCGGAGCGCCACTGGTTCCAGGAGGTCTTTCGCGGTTCGGTGGAGCCACTGCCCTGGCCGGACGAGAACACACCGCTGCGCACGTCTCGATCGCCGGACCAGGTCTTCGACTTCTATCGCGACCAGTGCCGGATCTCCGACGCGATCATCGCCGCGGCGCCGTTGACGGCGGAACCAGTCGGCCGGCACCCGGAGGAGCCGCTGGCGTCGCAGACGACGGACCTGCGGCGGATCGTTCTGCACGTCATCGAGGAGACCGCCCGACATGCCGGCCACCTGGATGTCGTGCGCGAACTCGTCGACGGGCGAACCGGGCTGGGCCCGCGCTGAGCCGGGCGAGCACCGGCTCAGGTAACGACGCGGACGCCGGGCCAGCGTTCGGCGGGGCGGTGACGGGCCAGTCGTTGCCGGGAGACCTCCGGGCTGACCCTGGTCGGGTTGCGTCGCCACACGCCGTCGAGCAGGTCGTCGAGGCCGTGCGGCGCACACACCGCGATCTCGTCGTACGTGTCGAGGCGTACGGCCACGGCGGTGGCGTACTCGGGCCAGGTGGCGACCGCGTCGGCGACGGTGCGCAGCGGTGTCACCGGACCGCCGCCGAACTTGGCGGGATACCAGGTGTGCACGGCGGCCTGGTTCTTCGCCTCCCACGGCGGATCCGACCATCCCGCCACCAGTCGCCGGGTGGCCCGGTCGTCGTTGTCGCGGCTCAGGTCCGCCGGGTCGAGGAAGACCACGTCGACGTCGCGCACGGACGAGGGGTCGAATCCGTGGCCGTACCGCTCGCCCCAGACGAGGTCGCGGATGACGCCCGCGCCGATCCAGGCGTCCGGGAGGCCGCAGTCCCGAACGACGCCCAGCGCCCGGATCAGCCAGGGGCTGCGCCGCACCAGGTCCCGCAGTTCGTCCTCCCGCATCGGTTCTCCTGAGATCAGGTGGGGGTCGCCGGGCCGGGTACGAGGTTGAGCACCCGCAGCGCGACGTCGACCGAGGCCTGGAGGTCTTCGCGGCTCGCGCCGGCTGCGGCGTGCACGGCGTGGCCCTCGCTGAGCGCCATCACGAACCGGGCGAGTGCCCGGCTGTCGACGCCTTCCGGGAGGTCGCCTTCCTTCGCCGCGCGGGAGAGCCGCTCCTCCAGGGCGGTCTCGGTGGCGGCCCGGCCGGCGGCCAGCATCTCGGAGATGCGGGTGTTCTCCGGGGAACAGGAGAGCCCTCCTTGGATGGAGAGGCAGCCGGCGGGGTGGTCGTCGGCGGTGAGCGCGTCGGCGCTGGCGCGCAGGAAGCTCTCCACGGCGGCGTACGCGGTGGGTTGTTCTAGTGCGGCGCGGGCGTTGGCCAGGTTGGTCTCGTGGTAGCGGGCGAAGGCACGCCGGAACAGCTCCTCCTTGCTGCCGAAGGTGGCGTACAGGCTCGGCCGGTTGATGCCCATGGCGCTGGTGAGGGAGCTGAGCGACGCGCCTTCGTAACCGTGCCGCCAGAAGACCTCGGCGGCCCGGTCGAGGACCGTCTGCTCGTCGAAGGCTCGCGGCCGTCCCTGTGTCGAAGTGCCCATGCACCTACTCTACCGCTCGGTACAGAAGTGACGCAGCGCACCAACCGATCGGTACAGAACCTTGCTACGGTGACGTCACAACCGATCAGTACAAAAGACCGAGGGAGACGCATGACCGTCACGTTGATCACCGGCGCGAACAAGGGCATCGGTTTCGCGACCGCCGGGCAGCTTCTGGACCTGGGGCACATCGTCTACGTCGGGGCGCGCGACAAGCGCAAGGGCGAGGAGGCGGCAGCGACGCTCGGCGCACGGTTCCTGCACCTGGACGTGACCGACGACGCCTCGGTGACCGAGGCCCTGTCGACCATCGACGCGGCCCACGGCCGGCTCGACGTCCTGGTCAACAACGCGGGCATCGCCGAGAACGGCACCCTCGACGGACCCACCGCGCTGCGCGTGTTCGACACCAACGTGGTCGGGATCATCCGGGTCACCGAGGCGGCACTGCCCCTGCTGCGCAGATCCGCCAACCCCACGGTGGTCACGGTGTCGAGCAGCGCGGGCTCCTTCTGGGCGACGAACAACCCCGACCGGCCGGAGTTCGATCTGGGGTTCCCGCTCTACTCGGCGTCCAAGGCGGCCGCCACCATGATCACCGTCAAGTACGCCCGGTCCCAGCCGGGCATCAAGTTCAACGCGGTCGAGCCGGGCTTCACCGCCACCGACATGACCGCCGCGCTCGGCGGTGGCAGGTCACCGGCCGAGAGCGCCCGGATCGTCGTACGCCTGGCGACGCTGCCCACGGACGGCCCGACCGGGACGCTCCAGGACGAGTTCGGGCACCTGAACTGGTAGCCGCGACCGACAGCCGGGAGGGGAACCCATGACAACCATCGGCATCATCGGCGCGGGCGAGGTCGGCAGCCAGATCGCACGGGCGGCGATCGCGGCCGGGTACTCGGTCGTCATCGCCAACTCGCGCGGGCCCGAGACATTGGCGGGCCTCGTCACCGCGCTGGGTCCGTCGGCGCGGGCGGCGTACGCCAGGGAGGCCGCGGCGGCGGGCGACTTCGCCGTCGTCGCCGTACCTCTGAAGGTCGTCAACGACATGCCGGCCGAGGAACTCGCGGGCAAGATCGTCCTGGACACGAACAACTACATGGTCTGGCGTGACGGGCACATCCCGGTCCTCGACTCGGGCGAGAAGACGGTCCACGAGCTACGCCAGGAACAGCTTCCCGCGTCGAAGGTCGCCAAGGCGTTCACCCACATCCAGGCGCCCCGCCTGCTCACCTCCGCCCGGCCCGCGGGCGCCCCTGACCGGCTGGCGCTCTCCGTCTCCAGCAACTTCCCGGAGGCGGTTGCTCTGGTGACGCGGCTGTACGACCAGTTCGGTTTCGACACCGTGGACAACAGCCCGCTGAGCGAATCGTGGCGCACCGGCCCGGGTCAGCCCGCGTGGATCCGGCACGCGCACCAGAACCGCGAGGAGCTGGCCCTCAACCTGAGGAGAGCGCGGCGACTCGCGCAGCCGTGACTCTCGGCGTCAGCGCCGCGTGCGCTCACCGGCCCGCTCGCGGGCGGGCTCCTCCGCGGCGAACGGGCTGCGCAGGCGGGTCATGGAGGCGGCGCTGATGTCCGCGGCCGGACTGCGCTCCTCGTCGGTGGCCTTGCCCCCCTCGATGCTGAAGGGGTTCAGGGCGAACGTCTTGTCGGGCACGTCGTGCTCCAAGGGAATCTGCACGGCAGCACTCGACTCAGTCGTCGCGGCTGGGAAACCGTGGGAAGGGCAGGGGGTCGGCGATCAGCCGTCGATACCCCGCATCGACAGCCTAACCCTCGCCGGCCGCCTGGGCGAGCCGCGTCGACCAGGAGCACGGGGACGGGCCCGGCGCGGAGGAGTGTTCCTCCGTGCCGGGCCCGCAGGTGTCGTGCGGGTCAGGCGGCGCAGGTGGCCGTCGCGCCCTGACCGGTGCCGGTGCCCTGGAAGCCGAAGTTGGTCGTCTGACCGGCGCCGACCTGGCCGTTGTAGCCGACGTTCGTGAACCGGACAGTGCCGCTGGTGCCGCTGGCCTGGGCGTTCCAGGTGCCGGTGATCGCCGCGCCGCCGGGCAGCGCGACGGTCACGGTCCAGCCGTTGATGCTCGCCGAGCCGGCGGTGACGTTCACGCTCGCGGTGAAGCCGCCGTTCCACTGGTTGATCGCGACCGAGGCGGAGCAGCCGTTACCGGCCGGCGGCGGCGTGGTCGGGGGCGCCGTGGTCGGCGGGGCGGTCGTCGGCGGCGCGGTGGTGGGCGGAGCAGTGGTCGGCGGGTTGGTCGTCGGCGGCGCGGTGGTGGGCGGGTTGGGCGCGCCGTTGGCCAGGCTGAAGGCCAGGTCCGGCTGGAACGAACCGGCCGTGTAGCGGCAGCCGTCCGCCTCACCCGGCGGCTTCACCCAGAGGTACGCATCGATGTTGGCGTCGCCGGTGTTCGTCGTGGGGTACTGCCCGATGCGCCGGTCGGTGTTGTCGTCGGCGCACCAGTCCCCGGCCGCTCCGCCGTTGCGGCTGGTGTCGATGACCTGCCGCTTGCCGGAGATGCCCATGCCGTTGAGGGCGGAGATGACGGCCCGGCCGAAGTTCGCCTCGCTGGACGTGGGGTTGAAGTTCGACACGTTGGTGAAGAAGCCGTCGGCGTACTGCACGCCGGCCGCACGGAGCCGGTTGGCCGTGTCGTTCGCGCTGTTCCAGGTGGAGTGGCCGCCGTCGAGGTACACCTTGGCGTTGGGGTTGCCCGACTTGATGGTCTGGGTCGCCGTGGTGAGCGCCTGGTTGCGGGCGTTCAGCTCGCTGGCGCTCAGGCAGGTCTGCAGGGCCAGCGAGTCGGTCTCCAGGATGATCAGGACCGTCTGGTTGCCGAGCCCGCGGGCGAAGTTGGACACCCAGGTCTGGTACTGGTTGAGGTCCGGCGCGCCACCGGCGCTGGCGCCGCCGCAGTCGCGGTTGGTGATCTCGTACACCGACAGCACCGGGATCTGCTGCGCCGCGTTGGCGGCGCCGATGAAGCTGGAGACCTCGGACTGGATGGTCGACGGGTTGAAGTTGGCGTACCAGCGGGCCTGCGGCTGGCTGGCGATCTTGTCGCGGATGACGGCGGCGCGGGAGTCGCCCGGGTTGGCGGCGACCCAGCGGACGACTGCCGAGGACGGGTCGCGGTAGAGCGATCCGGACACGGTGCCGGCGGACGCGCCGCCGACGGCGAGGCCGACGCCGGCGGCGGCGAGACCCGCTACGGCCGCCACGCTGATGGCCGCTGACCTGCGGCGGGCGGAGAGGATAGCCACGACGTGTTTCCTCCTGATCACATCGACGTATCTAAGTTCGTGGGAGCGTTCCCACGACGGTAACGGAGGCGGACGTCGATGCCAAGATGTGAACGTCGGTCACTGACCCGTAATCTTGCGACGGTCGACGAAGCGGGCGTGGGAGGAAGACCAGGCATGACGGCGCTATCAGGCCAGGACCTGCCCAGGCCGGCGGACGAGGACCTGCGGACGCTGTTCGGCAAGTCCATCGCCGTCTTCGCGGCGCTCGCCGGGCCGACGCACGTGGTGGAGGCGGCGAACCCGGCATTCTTCGCCGCCATCGGTGAGGAACGCGCACGTACCGGAGTTCCGCTCGCCGAGTTGATGCCGGAACTGGACGGCCAGGGCTTCATCGCCCTGCTGGACGAGGTCTACCGGACGGGCGAGTCCTACACCGGTCACGACGCCCGGATCATGCTGGGCACCGGCTCGCAAGCGCGGGAGGCGTTCTTCGACTTCACCTACGAGGCGCGCCGTGACGCCGCCGGCACGGTGACCGGGATCCGCGTGATCGGAGTGGAGACCACGCAGGTCAAGCACGCGCAACGGCTGATGGCCGAGCACCGCGCCATGCTGGAGCAGATCGCCCGGCAGGCGCCCCTGACCGAGGTGCTCGACGGGATGGCCCGCTGCATCGAGAACCTCGCGCCGCAGGAGGTGCTCGTCTCCGTCCTGCTCGCCGACGCCGACGGCCGGCACCTGCGCCACGGCGCCGCGCCCAGCCTGCCCGACTTCTACAACGAGGCCATCGACGGGATCGCCACCGGTGAGGGCGTCGGATCGTGCGGCACCGCCGCGCACCGGCGGGAGCCGGTCGTCGTCACCGACATCGCCACCGACCCGTTCTGGGCCGACTTCCGCGATCTGGCCGAGCGGGCCGGACTCGCCGCCTGCTGGTCCACGCCGATCCTGGCCCGCGACGGCAGCCTGCTCGGCACGTTCGCCATGTACCACCGCACCCCGCGCGTCCCGCGGGACACCGATCTGGCCCTCGCCCGGGTCTTCACCGGCACCGCCGCCCTGGCCATCGAACGTCACCACATCGAACAGGCGAAGTCCGAAGCGGACGCCCGCGCGCGAGCCGCCCACGACGAGCTGGCCCGGGTGGTGCGGGCGGAGCGGGAGCTACGGGCCGAGGCGGAACAGCGCGCCGCCGCGGCGGCGGAACTCACCGCCCGGCTGCGCGCCGCCGCCGCCGCGCAGGCCGCCACTCCCCGCCCCGAGCGGTGTCAGCTCGGCGGCAGCGACGGCTGCGCCGCGCCCGCCGAGATCAAGGTCGCCGACTCGTGGGGCGACTCGGCGTGGGGCTGCCCGGCGCACGTCGAGGAAGCCGTCATCAACGTCCGTTCGGTCTTCATCGCCAACGAGGAGCTCGGCGGCCTGTCCGCCTACCTCGACCGCTGACGCTCTCAGAGCTGCACGACGTGGCCCACCCGGGGCGGCGTACGGCCGGCGAGGACGTCGAGCCAGGCGTCCCGCAGCGCCTCCGGACCGGCGCCGGCCCGCACGTCGAGCCATCCGCTCACCACCTGCGAGAACCGCTGCCAGGCGTCGGCGAACCGGGCGTCGAGGCCGTCGCGGCCCCAGTCCCGGCTGCGCTTGCGCATCTGGACCGGCGCGAAGAAGACCTCCTCGGCGGCGTCGGCGTTCGGCGTCTGCCGGGTCAGGCCGACGGCGATGTCCCGGACGAGCCGGTCGCCGAGGTGGGCCCGCAGGGCGGCCCGGTGCGCGGGAGCGCCGGACAGGTCGAGGTAGACCGTCGGCACGACGTCGAGCGCCGCGATGTCGTCGTACGCGAGGACATCGTCGTAGCAGCCGAGCGACCTGGTGAAGGCGAGGTTGCCGGGTGAGGTGAGACCGATCAGGCGATGGCCGCGGCCGTGCAGCTCGAACGCGGCGGCGTACGCCGTCTTGCTCGACGCCGACGACAGCACAAGCGATTCCGCGCCGTACCAGTCGTTGTCGACGACCTGGTCGGCGAGCATGAACGAGGTGAAGAACAGCGGCCGGAACAGGATCAGCAGGTCCTCCTGCTCCGCCCGGTACGCGGGGTCGCCGGTGGTCGACCGGTAGGAGTTGTACGGCGAGGGCAGCCCGACCCGGTGCGGGCTGGCGTCCCGGAAGCCGGTCCCGTCCACCCGCTCCGGGCGTACCACGAGGTGGCCGGCGGGCGGCAGGTAGCCGTAGACCCGCACGCCCGGCTCAACTCCTGACACTGTGGATGCAACCACCTCAGCGAAGCCCCACAGCGGCGGCAGTCCCCACCGCCGGTCGAGCCCGCGCGGCTCGGGCGGGAAGAACTCCCAGTAGCGCATCGCCTCGCCGAGCACCGCGTACGTCACGTTGTTGGCGGTCAGGCCGACCCGGTCCACGCGCAGCAGCGCCTCCCCGTCGGCGAGGGCGGGCGCCGCGCCGTCGGCGAGCGTGGTGCGGGCGAGGTCGTCACGGGCCACAGCGAACGTCCACGAGTCAGCCATGGCCTGACGCTAGGCAGCAGCGAAACCGGAAACAAGTGCACTGGGAGTGCAAAATCCCACTCGGCGGGGTGCGCCGGCCCGACCGACGCTCGGGTCACCGCGTCGGCCGGGCCGGGGCCGGGAGCTGGTGCCGGCGGATCAGCCGCTGCCCGATGAACGTGCGCCAGACCCGGTCGGCGACCGCCGGTTCGACGATCCAGAGCCGACGCTGCGCCTCGGCGAGCGTGAGCGGCGTGCTGAACAGGTCCAGGAACAGACGGCTGCTGCGGTTGAGCGCGAACACCTGGCCGTCGGTGCGGCGGAACAGGTGCCGGTTCGCCGGCAGGTCGCCGGGGACGCCCTCCTGCTCGTCGGACCGGATCCGCCGGTACGCGTCCCAGACCTGCTCGTCGTCGCGGTCCACGAACGCGCCGTTGGCGAGGAACTCGGTCCGGTCGTCGGTGTCGTGCCGCACCCGGTCGTGGGCGAGCACACCACGTACCGCGGTGCCGTACCGGTCGTGGTAGAAGAACGTGTGCGGGGTGTCGGTGCTGCCCAGCCAGGGACGGTGGAAGTGTCCCGGGTTGAGGTCGGCCTTGGCCCGGGCGACCTCGGCCTGCGCCGCCTCGGTCACCGGCTCGTCGTACCGGAGCATCCGGACGATGTCCGAACCCTCCACCGGCCGCACGTTCGTGATGCCGAACCGGTCCGGCTCCTTGGCGACGATGGCGCCCGGGGTCAGCATGAAGTCGCCGAGCCCGCCGAGGGTCCACAGGTCGGGGTTGTCGCGCAGGAACGCGATGCTGTCCAGCGCCTCCTCGCGGGTCTCGGTGGGAAAGCCGGTGAAGCCCATCATCTGCACGCCGATGTTGGCCTTCGTCATCGCGGTCATGGTGCGCCGTACCTGCTCCGGTCTGGTGCCCTTGTCGATCAGGTCGAGGATGCGCTGGTTGCCGGACTCGAAACCGACCGACACGGCCACGCATCCGCTGCGCCGCAGCAGCTCGCAGCGCTCGTCCGACCAGTACTTCTCCAGCCGGATCTCGGCGCCCCAGCGGAAGTCGAGCCCGCGCTCCACGACCTGCTCGGCGAAGCGCAGGATGGTCGCGGGAGCGAGCACGTCCACGGAGAAGTAGATGAACTTGGCGAACTTCGACAGCTCGGTGACGTCCGTGATCATCTTGCCGACCGTGTCCTGCCGCCACGGGCTCGTCGGGCCGTCGGTGTTCAGGCCGTAGTCGCAGAACGTGCACTTGTTCCAGTAGCAGCCGCGGGTCGGCGAGTAGTAGACGAACCGTTCCGGGCTGAGGTAGAGGTCCCAGGGCAGACCGGAGAAGTCCGGGACCGGCACCTGCGCCAGACGCTCGTAGCGCAGGGGCAGCTGGCGCTGGCGGCCGTACTTGGGGTGCAGGCGGACGTTGGGGTGCCCGGCCGGCAGGGTGCCGGCCGCCACCGCGTCCAGGATCTCCGTGTACGCGCTCTCCCCCTCCCCGACCACGATCGCGTCGAAGTCGGCGAGCACCTGGAAGACGTACTCGGGTCTGCTGGCGCACTTCCAGACGTCGGAGATCTCCGTGCCGCCCGCGACGAGGAAGACGCCCGGGCAGGCCCGGCGGACGAGCCGGGCGATCCAGAGCGCGAACGGAAGCTGCCACTGATAGGTGGCGCTGATCCCGATCACCTGGTGGCCACCGGCGGCCAGCCGCGGGATCAGCACGTCCTCGTAGTACGGCTGGAAGGGCTTGTTGAGCCGGCCGAGCAGCGCCTCGTCGGTGAGCGCGGCCACCGAGCCGATCGAGATCATCGGCGGTGGCTGCAGCCGGAAGCCGGCGCGGAACTGCCCGGGGAACCCGACCGCGCCGAGCGCGTCCATCCAGGAGATCACGCCTTCGACCGCGTCCTGGTAGTGCCGGTAGTCGTAGAACAGGTTCGGATCCTGCAACACCCCGATCGACCGGCGCAGCCGCTCCGGATCGGGGTCGGGCAGGCCGAGGTGGTTCGCCCGGGCCATCAGCGCGTCCGGGCCGCTGAGGTCGTCGGTCGAGGACCGGGACAGCTCCCGTCGCAGCCACTCGTACGCAGACGGCGTGTACGAGTGGTGGAACGCCTCGATATTGGCATCGATGATCTCCGCCGGCCGGTGCCCCTGTGCCCGGGCGTACGAGTCGAGGTAGTTCAGGGAGTGGTACCCCGAGGTGGGGTCGGTCAGCGGGGGGTAGACCAGTGCCGCCTTCACCGTTCCGCTCATCGACGCCTCCTCAGCCGACCCGGGCCGTGCAACCGGCCGGAATGTCCTCCTGCGCGCCCTGCGCCACCGCCGGCAGTCGCGGGGCGCCGAACGCCTTGACGTACGCCACGAGCGGCTCGGCGGCGTACCGGAACGACGCCAGGCCGTCGAAGCCCCGGTCCCACGCCGCCGACTCCAGCCCGTCGGCGTCGCAGCCCCACAACCGCGCGAAGCACTCGTCGACCACCTCGGTGCGGAAGTGGAGCCGGCCGCCCGGGCGGCGGTGTCCCGTCGTACGCGGGACGAGCGTCTCGTTCAGCGACGCCGCGGTCGCCGCGACCTGCCGCGCCGCGGCGAGCAACGCGGGGGTACGCAGCGGCGCCGCGACCATCCACAGCGCCAGGCTGCGGTACGGCGTGGTGCCGAACGCCCGCACCAGCACCCGCAGCACCGCCTCGCGGTCGCCGATGCCCCGTTCCCGGTCGGTGAGCCAGTCCCACCCACCCGGCGCCGTGCCGGTCAGGCCGCGCTCGCACGCCGCCTGGTGGGCGCGTTCCTCGACCGCCGGGTCGGCGATGTCGACCTCGGCCAGCCCGGCCAGCACCCCACGCCGGTGCCAGGCCGGCGCCTCGGGGTGCAGCAGCATCAGCACCGCCGCGGCGTCCCGGTCGCTGACCCAGTGCCCACCGACCGGCTTCCCGGCGAACCGCGACCGCCAGCTGTCGAGGAAGCGGGTGTGGAGGTTGTCGATCGGCTGGTCGCCGGCGTGCGCCGGGCACAGCTCCGGCGCGTCTGCCGCCGCCATCGACAGCAGCAGCCGCGCATCGGCGCCCTTGGCGTCCCAGGGGTCGTGCCGGCGCCAGGTCAGGAACCGGTCCACCACGGCCGCGGCCCCGGGTGGCGCGGTGCGCTCCAGCGCGCGGTACGACCGCCGCCGGAACGGCAGGTCCCGGGCGACGTCCAGCAACAGCGTGGCCTCGGCCTGGCCGAGCACCCCGGCGGCGACGGCGCGGCGCAGCTCGACCCGGATGTTCACGAGCGGCTCGCTCAACGTGCGGTGGCCCTCCTCGGCGGGCCCGTGCACCACCGCCACCTCGTCGTCGCCGGTGACGACACCGTCGCGGTAGAGCTGGAACACCTCGCCCACGCCACGCATGCCGAACGGCCACAGCTCGGCGGCGCGCAGCGCACCCATGCTGGCCGCGCCGGCCACTGTCACCCCGCGGTCGAGCAGGTCGAGGATCTCCCGGTGGCGTACGGGCGGGTGTTGCAGGAAGAACCCGTCGACGACGAGAACCCGGTCGCCGGGGCCGACGTCCAGGCGGAGCAGGTCGCCGTGCGCGACGGGCGGCAGCACCACCGCGTCGGGCAGCAGCCGGCCGACCTCGTCGGCCGGCAGGCTCGGACCGATGAAGACGACGTCAGTCACGGGGCACTCCTGGTCGGGTACTCAGGGCCCGCTCGTCGAACATCCGCAGGCCGGGGGCGAACACCTTGCTCACCGGGATGCCGATGTCGTCGTGCGTCAGGTCGACGCTGAACGGCTCGACGCCGGTTATCCGCTGCACCCGCGACGCGAGCTCGCACAGCACCTGGGTCACGTCCCCGGCGGGCGGGGGGTCGCGGCGGACCGCCCGGACCGGCCGGTCGACGGTGGGTGGCGGCACCGGCGGCGCGCCGACGTCGTGGTACGCGGTGGCGTCGATGTCGTCCCGGGCCCCGGAGACCATGACCAGCCGCGACTGTGCCGCCTCCGACATGGCCCGGCCGACAGCGATCTCCGGATCCACGTGGCAGCCGAAGCCGCCGAAGGTGACCGGCAGGTCGGGGGACCAGATCGAGGCGGCGTAGCAGGGCACGCCGACCGCGTTCGTGATGTCGCAGACCTCCACCCAGCAGCCGGCCCGCACCAGCGCCTCGTGCACGGTGCGGGTCATCGCGTTCGTGGCGGTGCCCGGGTCGGTGTAGGTGCGCTCGGCGAGCGGCGAGGTGCAGTAAGGGGCGATGCAGTCGCGCTCGACGACCTCCAGCAGGGCGTGCAGGCTGGCCTCGGCGAAGGTGTTGCCGGTGGCCAGCCCGTTGCTGCTGGGGGTGAACAGGGCGCGGTCCCAGCCCCGCCGGACGGTGAAGTCGAGTTCGATCGTGGCGCGCGGCACCAGGCAGGGCGCTCCGGTCACCAGCCCACGGCCGGCCACCCAGTCGAGTTCGACGGCGGGGGTCAGGGGCGACCGCTCCGCCAGGTGCAGCCACCGGACGTCGTACGGCAGGTCGAGCGCCTCGGCCGGGGACCGGACGGCGGTCCCCGGCCGGAGGTTCTCGGCATGCCAGGACTCGATGCTCTCCATCACCGCGCTGACCCGGGACTGCGTCGCCGTGGCGCCGGTGCCGACGCTCACCGCCATGGTGGCTCCGACCGGCCGGTAGGCGACGTGCACCGGTAGGCCGATCTCGTCGAGCCGGGTGATGTCGGCGACCCGGGTGATCCGGAACCGGTCGAGCATGCCGCCGACCCGTGCCCAGGTCTGCTCCACAGTGGCCGTCCGGTAGGTGCCGGATCGGAACGCGATGGTCTCGGTCGTGTCAGTCATCGAGGCTCCCGGCGGGGTGCGGAGGGGAACTCAGACGATGAGGACGGCGATGATGTTGACGTTGTTGTCGGCCGCCGGCGCCACGCCACCGGCGACGGTCTCCAGTTCGGCCTCGGTCAGCTCGTTGAGGTCGACCAGCGGCACCTCGGGCACGTGCAGCACGTGCCGGCCGGGCGTACCGGACCAGTCGGCGACGATCTGCTCCTTGGTGTAGAGCGTGGCGGGCTGGGCGCGGTCGACCTCGACGGTGGCGCCGGGGGCGACCGGCAGGCCGGCCGCCGTCGCGTAGCCGGTCGGGTCGGCGAGGAGCCGCTGCAGTTCCTCGTCGCTGCGCCACACCGCGGTGACCAGTTCCGAGTACTTGGTCACGAATCTCGCGCCGTATTCCTGCTCGTCGTTGCTCATCGTTCGGTCCTTTCCTGGGGCTGCGGGCCGGGCGGTTAATTGCTGTGGCGAGAACGCTAGGAAGATCGAGGTTCGGCAATCAAGGATTTCCGCTGACTGCCATCAGAATCTGCCGCGCCGACCGGCGGGCGGCAGACATCGGTGTCAGGTGCAGCAGCACGGGCAGCAGCACGCGCAGCTGGAGTCCAGGCCGGCGACGACGCTGTCCAGCTCGTCCTCGGCCAGCTCCGCCTCGGCCACCGGCAGCAGCGAGGGCACGAAGAGCACGAAGGCGCCGCTGGACTCCGCCAGCTCCCACGACTTGACCTGCACCTCGAGGTCCGGATCGGCGTCGGCGACGTCCCGGACCACCCGGACCTGCACCTCTTCGGGCAGGTGAAGGCCGTAGCCGGCGAGGAACCCCCGCGGGTCCCGGTCGAGCGCCTGCTCCTTGGCCGGGTCGGCCCAGACGTCGGCGACCAGCCGGCTGTACGCGGCCACGAAGACCGCTCGATCGACATTTGTCACACCCCTGCTCCCTTCGACGGTCGGCCGCCCACGACGACACCGGGGGCGGCGACAGGCAGCGCGGGAGGGTCCGGGCCGCCGGTTCCGATTCATCGTGGGCCACCGGCCGTTCCGGCCCGCCCGACGAGTGGGAATTTCATCGAATGCGGCCGCGACAGGTCCGCGCCGCGGCGAAAGCCGGGTAATGGAAATCAACGGCGTGACGCGGATTGGCGATTCTAATGATTGTCATCAGTGTGAACAAGTAGTAATTCCTCGCCTGTCACCCGCGCGGCGCCCGCACCTACGCTGCGATCGTCGGATCGCCCACCGTGACAGCGGTCCGGCGGCTGCCGTGTTCCGTCACCGAGTGCTGCCGGAGGCCACCGTGACCATCGACGAGGTGACGACGACACCCGGCGGCCCGGCCGGGTACAGCGTGGACGAACTCGCCCGCAAGGTCGGCATGTCGCCGCGCAACATCCGCGCCCACCAGGCCCGGCGGCTGCTGCCCCCACCGGTTCGGCACGGCCGGGCCGCGCTCTACGACGACTCCCACGTCCGCCGGCTGGACGCGATCCTCGCCCTGCAGCGGCAGGGCTTCAACCTGGTCTCGATCGAGGCCATGCTCGGGGTCCGGGCCGGTGACGAGGCGCCGGACGGGCTGACCGCGATGCTGCAGCGCCTGGCCGCCGACCGTCCCGCGCTGGCCCATGCGCTGACCCGGCACGGCGTGATCGGACGGGCCGACGACGGCACCGTCCGCACCTCCCGGCCACGTCCGCTGCGCGCCGCCCTGGACCTGCATCGGGTACGGGTGGGCACGGTGCCGGCGTTGCAGACCCTCAGCGAGGTGCTGGACAGCCTCCGGCCGGTCGCCGACGATCTGGTCGCCGCCGTCACCGCCCGGCTGCTGGCCCTCGCGCCGGAGCTGGTGCGCAGCGGCAACCGATCGTCCTGGGCCGACCTCGACCGGGAGACCCTGCTGTTGACCCAGGGCGTGGTCGGCGTGCTCACCGAGGCGTTCCGGCTGGCCGTGGAGAACCAGGCCGAGGCGCACGTCGCGGAACTGCTGGAGAACCACCTCGGCACGGACGTGTGCGTGGAGGACGGCGCGGTCATCGACAACGGCTGACCGGGCCTCAGCCCGTCGCGGGCTGCCCGTCCGGCTGCCGGCTCTCCACCACGGCGTCGGACCGTTCCGGCTGGTCCACGAGTTGCCGTCGCGCCAGCCGGTGGAACAGCCCGTCGGGCTGGTCCATCAACTCGTCGTAGGTGCCCCGCTGGACGATCCGCCCCGCTTCGAGCACCACGATGGTGTCCGCCGCGCGGACCGTGGACAGCCGGTGGGCGATCACCAGCCGGGTCGCGGCCAGGTCCGCGGTGCTCCTGGTGACCACCTCCTGGGTCCGGTTGTCCAGCGCGCTCGTCGCCTCGTCGAGGAAGATGATCCGGGGCCGGGGAGCCAGCGCGCGGGCGATCAGCACCCGCTGACGCTGCCCGACGGAGAGCGTCCCGCCGCCGAACGGCACCATGGTGCTCATCCCCATCGGCAGCGCCTCCAGGTCGTCCGCGAGGCCGGCCATCCGCGCCGCCTCCCAGACCTGGTCCAGCGGGAAGCTGCCGGCGCCGCAGATGTTGTCCCGCACCGAGCCGGCGAAGAGCTGGCCGTCCTGCAGGACCACCCCGCACTGCCGGCGGACCGCGTGCACGTCGAGTTCGGCGAGGTCCTGGCCGTCGTAGAGCACCGCGCCCTGCTGCTGGCGTTCGAAACCGAGCAGCAACCGGAGCAGTGTGGACTTCCCGCAGCCGCTCGGCCCGACGATGGCGACGAACTCACCCGGGCGCACGTGCAGGTCGATGTCGACGAGCACCGGCGGCTCGTCCGGCTGGTAGGCGAAGGTGACCCGGTGCAGTGCGACCTCACCGCGCAGCTCGCCCGGGTCCACCCGGTCCGGCCGGGCCTCGGGGTCGGCGCGCAGGATGTCCCGCAGGCCGCCCAGGCGGGGCACCGCCGCGATCACTTCGACCCCGGCCGACACCAGCACGAGCAGCGCGCCGAGCAGCATCGCGAAGCTGACGTTGAGGACGAAGAAGTCGGCCGGCGTGACCCGGCCGGCGAGCGGTCCCATCAGCACGGCGAACAGGACCAGTTGACCGGCGACCGGCAGCACCGTGGCGAACGCGACCAGGCCCGCCTGGCTCTGCCGGACCCGTTGCAGCGCCGCCCGGGCCACCGCGGCCACCTCCGACCAGCGGGCGTGCGCCCGGGCCTCGGCGGCCGCCACCTTGATCTTGACGATTCCCCCGAGCAACTGGTTGGTCATCGCCGCCGCCCGGTGCTCGGCCGGAAGCGCGATCCGTTGCCGGCGGACGATCAGGACGGCGAACGCGCCGAAGGCCAGCATGGTGACGGCGACGATCCCCGCCCCCCACAGCCCGAGCACGGGCTCGACCACCAGGAGCAGGCCGAGGGTCACCGCGACGGTCGCGGCCGCGGAGACGAGCTGCGGCAGCAGCGCGCTCAGCGCCTCGCCGACGAACGAGATCCCCAACATCGAGTTGGCGATCTCACCACTGCTGCGACCGGTGAAGAACCGGGCGGGCAGCCGCATGAGCCGGTCCCAGAGCGCCAGATGCGCGCCGGACTGCAACCGGCCCTCCAACCGCAGCAACCGCAGGTTCTGCACCACGCCGACCAGTCCCGCGACCACAGCGGCGCTGAGCATCAGCGCGAGGAAACCGAACAGGCCGTCCACCTCGCCCTGCCGGGCCAACTGGCCCAGTACCTCGCCGGTGGCCAGCGGCACGCCCAGGCCCAGCAGCGCCACGCAGGCGGCGGAGATGAGCAGCCCGCGCACGTCGCGGGCCGCACCGACGAGCCCGGCCCGCAGCAGGTGGCGCATCCGGGCGGCCTGCGGCAGCGGCGCCTGCACCTGGGTCGCCTCGGCGGCGAACGTCGCGGCGACCGTCGCGTCGATCGGCCCGTACGCCCGGGTCTCCGGGTCGACGTGGTGGTAGCGGCCCCGGCGGAACACCAGCGGCACCGCGACGGCCCGGGACGGGTCGTCGCCGGTCCGCCACCCCACGAGCGGCCCCAGGTCCCGCCGCCACCACCGGTCCGGAAGCCGCACCTCGCGCAGGAACAGGCTGGACGCCCGGGACACCGCACGCACCGCCACCCGGTCGTCAAGTGGCGCGCCGCTGCGGTCGGCCGGCTCGTTGACCGGGCTGCCCATCCCCTCGGTGACCACCCGGACCACCGAGGCCGCCCGCCCGTACCTGTCGAAGCCGGCCTCGGTGTCCGGAACCGGGAGCGCACCGCCCGCGCCGATCACCCCGAGCGACCGGCGGGCCGCCGCGGCGAGCACCTCGGCGTCGATCTGCCGGCGCCGCTCCACGCCGCTCAGCAGGGCCGCGTCGGCCTCCTCGACGCGGGTCTCCACCATCCGCAGCAGCCGCACCACGTGCTGGTCGACCGCCGACCGGAGCTGACCGCTGACCAGCAGGTCCCAGCTGCCGTGGCTCTCCACCGCGCACGGCGACTCGGCCACCACCCAGTCCCGCTCGGCGACCAGCAACAGCTCCCGCTCCCCCGACATCTCCGCCGGACCGCCGTCGTTGCGGCGCAACTGCCCGCCGGCGCTGCGCAGCCACCAGGCACCGCCGGTGGAGACGAGGGCGCTCCCCTGCGCCAGCGACACGATCTCGCGCCCGCTCAGGGTGGACGCCTCCCGGGGCGCCTGCCCGCGGCGCAGCGCGTCGGCGACGGCCACCAGCACCAGGTCCACCGCCGCGACCAGCTCCGCCGCGGCGCGCCGCGCCCGCGGCGACACCTCCTCGTCCGCCGGGAGGCCGGGCCGTACCTGCCGCTCCAGCAGCGACAGGTGGGGCCGGGACAGCCCGCGCAGGTCCGTGCCGGGCAGCGGCACCAGGATCAGCTGCCACACACCGATCGCGGTGGACGTCGGCACCAGGCCACCCGCCGGCAGCCGGGCCACGTGGTGCCGGCGCGACGGGTTCGTCCCGGCCCGGCGCACCGCGAACAGGTCGGCCTCGCCGCCGGTCACCAGCCAGCCCGCCACCGTGTCGTCGAGCCGGCAGACCTGGCGTACGCCGTCGGCGCAGAAGCCGATCAGATTGCCGGGCGAGGGATTCTCCACCGCGCCGCTCATCAGCGTCTCCTCGGGTCGTCGTGGTCAGTGGTCCCGGACCAGGCGCGCGTACGCGCCGTCGCGGGCGACCAGTTGCTCGTGGGTGCCGCGCTCCACCTCCCGGCCGCCGTCCAGCACGACGATCAGGTCGCAGTCGCGGACCGTGGACAGGCGGTGGGCCACGATCAGGCAGGTCGCCCCCCGCCGCCGCAGGTGCCTGTCGATCTGGCGTTCGGTCTCGGCGTCCAGCGCGCTGGTCGCCTCGTCGAGCACGAGAACCCGGGGATTGCGGACGAGCGCGCGGGCGATCTCGAGCCGCTGCCGCTGCCCGCCGGAGAAGTTGCGGGCGTTCTCCCGTACCGGGCTGGCCAGGCCGCCCGGCCGGGCCGCCACCTCGTCGTAGAGGCAGGCGTCGGTCAGCGCGGTGACGACGTCCTCGTCCGCGACGGTGAGGTCCCACATGGTGACGTTGTCGCGCACCGTGCCCTCGAACAGCCGCTGGTCCTGGTCCACCATGGCCACCGTGGCCGCCCAGAGGCCGTCGTCGGTCCCCGGCCGTTCGAGGCCGTCCACGGTGACCCGCCCGGTCCACGGGCGGTAGAGCCCGGCCACCAGCCGGCCCACTGTCGACTTGCCGCTGCCCGACCGCCCGACGAGCGCCACCCGGGCACCCGGCGGCAGGTCCAGGCTGAAGTTCTCCAGCAGCGGCCGGCCCAGCGGGTTGTAGCCGAAGGTGACGTCCTCGATGCGCAGGTGCCCCTCCATCGGCGCCAACGGCCCGGCGGGCCGGTCCCCGGCCGACGGCAGCGGGTACCGCTCCACGTCCCGCAGCCGGTTGAGGTCGGCGCTCATGTCCTGCAGCCGCGAGCCCAGCGCGGTCAGGTTGCCCAACGGCCGGTTCATCGCGGCGGCCAGGCTCTGCATGCCGACCAGCACGCCGACGCTCATCGCCTCCGCCACCACCTGCCGGCTGCCCAGTCCCAGCAGCACGGCGGTGGTCCCGGAGGCGAGGAACGCGGGCAGGACGGAGAGCACAGCGGTGGGCACCCCCAGCCGCTGCTGGCGGGTGGCGACTGTGGCGTGGCGCGCCGCGAACCGGGCCACGGCGCGTTCCTCCTCGCCGCCGGCCTTCACCGTCTCGATCATCTGGACCGTGGTGTAGACGGTGGTCACCAGCTTGCTGCGGTCCGCCTGGAGCCCGGCGACGGCTGTCGACCGGGTCGAGGCGACGTAACGCAGCACGCTCACGTTCAGCCCGGCGAGGACCGCCGCGCAGAGTCCGAGCAGCAGGTCGTACTGGCAGAGCAGCGCCCCGTACGCCAGCACCAGGCCGGTGTCCACCACCGTGGTGGCCGCGCGGCGGGTGAGCACCTCGGCGACCACCTCGTTGCCCCGGACCCGCTGGCTGAGGTCGGCGGCCTGCCGCTGGTCGAAGAAGGCCGGCGGCAGCCGCAGCAGATGTCGGAAGAACCGGGCCGCGCTGCTCAGGGCGAGCGCCGTCTCCGCGCGTACGGTCAGGCGTTGCTGGAGCAGGCCGGCCAGGAAGGTCAGCACGGTGGCCACCGCCACCGCCGCCACCAGGCCGGCGAACGCGGCCCGGTCCTCCTGGAGCAGCACCCGGTCGACGAAGACCTTCGCCATCACCGGGATGGTCAAGCCGACCACGGCGATCAGCAGGCCGAGCAGCAGCATCTGCGCGATCGCCGAGCCCGGGCCGCGCCACCGTTCGGCCAGCGCCCGCACCAGCCGGTAGCGGGTGCCGCCCGGCCGGAACTCCGGGCCGGGCTCCATGGTGAGCGCGATGCCGGTGAAGGCGCCGTCGAACTCCTCCCAGCTCACCGCGCGGGGGCCGGTGGCCGGATCGTTTATGAAGACCTTGCGGCCGAGCCCCTCCAGCACCACGAAGTGCTCGAACCGCCAGAACAGCACCGCCGGAAGCGCCACCGTGGCCAGGCCGGCCAGGTCCATCTGGAAGCCCTTCGCCACCATCCCGTACCGGCGGGCGCCCCGGAGCACAGTGGCCGCTGTGGAGCCGTCCCGGCTCACCCCGCACACCCGGCGCAGCTCCTCCAGGGGTACGTGCCGGCCGTGGTGGGCGAGCAGGATGCCGAGCGCGGCGGCGCCGCACTCCACCGCCTCCATCTGGATCAGGGTGGGCGTACGGACCCGTCGACGCCGGATGCGGGGAGGCTCCGGCGTTCCGGTGGCGGCGGTCGGGGGCGCGCTCATCGTCCCAGCAACCAGTCGATCGGGTGTTCCTGGTCCACGGTGAACCAGGCGGTGACCTCGCTGGCCGAGTTGAGCTGGAACGGCGGCGGGGACTTGGTCCAGCGCAGGCCACCCGGGGCCGCCGGGTCGGGCTCCAGGGTGACTGTCACCCGGACCACGCTGCCCCGGGCGAGCAGCCGCCGGACGTCCGGCCCGGTGCCCAGGAAGGCGCGCAGCGAGGCCTCGGTCTCCGGGAAGGCGCCGATGGTGGTCACCCGGCCGGCCAGGGTGCCGAACACGTTGCGGGGCGCCGCCGCGGCGGCCACCTCGACGGGTACGCCCGGTTGCAGCAGGGGCGCGGCGACGGCGGGAGCGTAGACGACGGCCTGCAACGCGTCCCCGGCGGCGTCGAGCCGTTCCAGGTCGGCCAGGTGCGTGCCGGGGGTGACGATCTCGCCCTCCGAGACCAGCCAGGCCACGACGTACGCGTCACCCGGCGCGTTCTCCACCCGCACCTTGCCGTCCATGGTGCGCAGGCTGTAGAGGGGCGTGCCCTTCGTGACCCGCTGGTGCGGCGACGCCCACACCTTGGTGACCTGGCCGCTGTCGAGCGCGTCGAGGGCGGAGATCCCGTTGGAGTGGATCAGCACCCCGGCGGCCTCGACGGTCCGGGGCACCACGGTGCGCACCGACCAGACCCCGGCGGCCACCACGACGATGACCAGCGCCACGGTGGCCAGCCAGTTCGGCACCGTGGTCAGCCGGACCGCGCGGTCGAGCTGCTCGGGCGCCTCCAGCTGACGCAGCGCCTGCCGCCGGAACTTCACGGCCGGGCCCCCGTGTCGGCGGGACGGCGGGAGCCGAGCAGGAAGTCGGCCACGCTCGGTTCGACGAGCGGATCGAGCCCGGACAACTCGGCGAAAGCCTGGGAGTCCCCGGCGCCGAGGGCGCACGGCGCCAGCCCCATGGCGGTGGCGACGAGGTACATCTGCTGGGTCAGCACACCCGCGTCCTTGAGAATCATGGCGTAGCTCATCCCTTCGTACTTCCACATCAGCCGCTGGACCCGGGCGGTGACCACCAGGACCGTCTGCGGCGGCCGGGGCATGGCGCCGGCCGCCCGGGCGTACGCCAGCAGCCGGTCGGCGGCCGCGCCCCAGCCGGCGACCGGCTCCAGCCGGTGCCCGACGCCGTCGTAGTGGTAGAGCCCGGGGTCGAGCCCGGCGCAGCGTGCGACAAGCGGATAGATCTCCAGCTCGTAGACACCGCCGCCGCCCGGGTAGGGCCGGTGGCCCACCTCCTGTCCACCGGCCTCGCCGACGACTGTGGTGTGCTGCGACCGGTACAGGAACTCGGCCAGCCGTTCCAGGGGCAGCGGCGCCGTGTCGTCGTGTTCGCGCACGCTGCGCCGGTCCGCGACGACCTGACTGAACGCGGGATCCGCCTTGGCGATCGTCGCCAGGTCGGGCAGCGGCAGCTCGACCGCCCGGCCCCCGTCGTACGGGCGGCGCAGCGGCTGCGGCGCGAAGCGTTCCCGCATCCGGTAGGTGCCGCCCACCGGCAGCGCGTGCCGGCCGGCCCGGGAGCGGTGGTGCAGCCGCAGCTCCTCCGGCGACCAGTAGGCGAGCGGCGCGTCGTCGTGCTCCGCCTCGTACTCGGCGTCGGTGACCAGGATCCGGGCGGTGGCCAGCTCGTCGAGCACCCGCCCGGCGGCCTCCGGCGGCACGCCGAGCATGCGGGCCACCGTGTCGGGTCCGAGGCCCGGCACGGCGGCGGCCAGCACCGCGCCGACGGCGGCGTCGGCGCAACCGACGGTGAGGGTGCTCAGCGACGACGCGGCCACCAGCATCCCCCGATCGTGCTGGAGGGTGGCGAAGCGGGAGAGCCGGTAGCGGACCCCCGGGGTGTGCGGGCGGCTCTCCGGCAGGCTGCCCCGGCCCAGCCCGGTGGGCACGAGGTCGAGCAGCGCCCGGTCGTCGACCTGGACGCGGCGCTCCAGCCAGGAGTGGGCGAGCAGCCGGCGCAGCAGCAACTGCGCCGGCAGCACCCGGCTCTCCCCCTCCAGGCCGCTGATCAGCCGGCCGACCTCGACGTCGCCGACCCAGTCGGCGGCGAGGCGCAGCAGCAGCGCCCGCCGGCCCATGCCGGGTCGCTCCAGGGTGAGCCGGAAGCGGGTCTGCCGCAGCAGCAGCGAGCCGTCCTCACCGAGTCGCAGCTCCGCGTCACGGCGCAGCCGGTACGACTCCTGGACCGGAGGACCGCCGCCGGCGCCGTTCACGACGACCGCCGCCGACCGGTCGGGTCCGCCACTGTGGTCATCCCCCACCATCCCTTCCACGTTCACCGGCGGGCCGGGAGCGCCGGCTAGAAGAACACGTTCAGCGGGTTGGCCGACGTCTCGTCGGCGGCCAGCGGGTCCCGGCCGAGGCGGCCCGGCACGTCCCACAGCCGACCGGGGCCGAGCCGGCGCCAGAAGTGCCGCAGGCCCGGCACGACGACCTTCACCACGGCCAGGTCGACGTCCGGGCGGGACTGGTCGACGACGATCACCTCCAGGCCGGCCCGCTCCGCCCGGCGTACGCACCGGCGCACGTCGTCGCCCACGTCGCCGGTGGTCAGCGTCGGGTGGTCGGCGGCGGTGCGCGGCGGCCGGGTCGGATCCGGGGACAGCCACTGCTGGTCGGCGACCCGCACCGTGCCGAACCAGCGCGCGGTGTCCGGGTCGTCGCCGCCGTACCGGTTGCGCTCGGAGGTGGGTCCGGGCACGGCGGGCAGGAACTGGTTCACCTCGGTGAGCGCCCGGGTCAGCGCGACCCGCGCGTCCAGGTGCGCGCCGAAGCCGACCAGGACGTCCTCCGTCCCGCCGTCGGCCCGCCGGGACACCGCGGCGAACGTGGGTACGCCGAGGTCGGCGGTCAGATCGAGGGCCCACAGCTCGCGGCTCAGGGCGGTGGCGTGGTGGTCGACGCAGGCAGTGGTCCACGGGTCGGCGAACGAGGCGAGGTCCACGCCGGGCATCCGGGAGCGGTGGTACCACCACAGGGCGACGCTGTCCCGCTCCACGAGTTCGCAGAAGCCCTGCAGGATCGCCTCGGACAGGTTGCCGCCGGCCGCGCAGCCGTTCGAGTCGGCCGAGCACACCCCCAGCCCGGTCAGCTCCGGGTGGCCGTACCAGCAGTACGCGGCGGGCAGCTCGCGCGGCGTCTGCCGGGTCAGCGACCAGCCCGTCGTCCAGTCCAGCTCCACGTCGTCGGGCAACGGGCGGGGAACGCGGTGCAGATGGCCGAGGTCGCGGTTGAGCCGGTCCCGGTCGGCGTACTGGCGGTCCGAGAACAGCAGCAGCTCGCGCAGGTGCACCGCGCGGTCCGGACCGAGCTGCCGGTAGGTCGCCCGGTGCACCGGTCGGTCGCCACGCCACACCCCGCAGTAGCGCTCCACCGCCTCCCCGATAGCGCTCATCCGGGCCTGGAGGTCGGTCCGGCCCTTGCCGCCGCTCTGCCCGCGCAGGTTGCGGCGCAGCCCGGCGAGCTCGCGGGGCTGGGCGAAGTTGTGCCCGGCGGAGTAGGTGTGGGTGACGCCGTTGTCGGTCGCCTCCAGCGGGGTCAGCCGGCTCACCACGCCCAGGTACCGGCTGACGTGGTGGGCGAGTGCCGCGTACGTCTCGGCGGGTTCCCGGGTACGGGAGTCTCCGGCCCGGCTGGGCTGGGCGCCGCTCGGTGGCAGGTCGATCCGGGGCTCGGCCTTGCGGACGAGGTCCGGGTCGCCGCACGCGGGGCACTGCGGTTGGCGTACGAGCTGGTGGCTCTCCGTGCTCAGGTCCCGGGTGTCCAGGGCCACCATCCGGCCGGTGAGGCGGGGCGACGTACCCCGCACGGCGAGCACGGCGAGTTCGGCGGCGAGCAGGCCGGCGGCGGTGGTGGCCAGTCCGGGCAGGACCGCCCGTCCGGGCTGCGGCAGCGGACCGGCCAGGTCCTGCCCGCCGAGGAACGCGTTCACCTGCTCGTTCTCCTGCCAGCGTTGCCGCAGGCAGGCCCAGCAGCCGGTACGGCCCGGCACCAGGTGCGGGCCGAGGAAGACGACGTTGCCGTGCGGCCGGGCCAGGGTCCAGGCGCGACCGGCGGCCAGGTGGCGGTCGTTCATCGACGCCAGCCGGGGGTCGAGCATCGACGACGGCAGCACCAGCACCTGGGCGTCGTCCGGGCCGGGGTCCGGTCCGTCCGGCCCGACCACTGTCACGGCGAGTCCGAGGGCGCGCAGCGCGTCGGCGGTCTCGGCCACCCGGGGCGCCCCGAGGTCCACGACGGTGACCGGGCCACCGGCCATCCACCGCCGCCCCGCCTCGGGCGGGACGCCCCGGGCGTCCCAGCCGGCGGCCTCGGCCGGCGAGGTGTGCGCCGGGCCGGACGTGAGCAGGCCGTGGTCACGCAGCCGGGCGAGGGCGGTGGCGACGGCGGCGACCGGGTGCCGGGTGGCCAGCCGGGCCACCACGTCGGCCAGCGGCGCGGCGCCGTCGAGCTGGTCGGCCAGGTCCGCGGCGACCGGATCGTCGACGAGCAGGCTGCGGGTCTCCCCCAGCACCACGAGCGGGCCGTCGGGCAGCCGCACCGGCACGTAGTCCGATCGGAAGCGCGGACGCCACATGGTTCCTCCCGAGCCTGGTGGCCGGGCCGCGGGTACCACCGGCCCCGCCGGCGATCACGGCTGCTGTCATCGTCGCGGTCCGCGGCCTCCGATCCCGAGTGATGCCACCGGTTTCTGCCGTCGGCGGGTCGGTGCGCGGTCAGCCGGCGGTGACCGTCAACGCGGTGTCGTTGAGTCCCAGCACCGACGTGCCGGTGGTCTGCTCCGGTACGAGCAGCAGGAATGTCTCCACCCGGTTGACCCGGATGGATTTTCCGCTCACCGCCGTGCGATGACCGGTGGCGATCAGGTCCGGGCTCTGCGGCACCATCCGGACGGTGGCCGGACCGCCGGGCGCCGGGCGCAGCGTGTCGGTGGCGTGGACGGTCAGGAAGGTCAGCGTGCCGGTCGGCGTCGTGACCGCGCAGTCCGACCACTCCGCCCGGTCCAGGGTTCGCCGGACCTCCGCGCCGACGCCGGCGAGTTGCTGCCCGTAGACCTCCCAGCCGCCGGCGAACTGGCCGTCGAGCAGCGGGCTGGACGCGATCAGGGACCGGTTGCCGGTGGTCGACCCGATGCTGCGGGCGAACACCTCGGCGGCGAGCGCCCGGCGGCTGGTCTCGTCCAGGGCGGTGCCGCCCTCGGTGGCCGGCCGGCCGTCGATGCTCCGGGCGGCCACCAGCGCAGGCTGGGTGACCTGGACGTTGTGGCTGAGCTTCCACTGGCCGTCCGTGCCGAGCACGAACTGGCTGACGTCGGTGGGGGCCAGCTCTGAGCCGGCCAGCTTGAGGGTGGCCGTGACGAGGAAGCACGCCGGGTCGCCGGGGGGCACCGCGAACGCCGGGTTGATGTGCTGGAACGACGGTTGCGCCTGCTGGTTGTAGGCGGCCCGGCGGACCGCGGCGACGCTGAGGTCCAGCGAGGGCGGAACCTCCTGGGTCCGCAGCGTCTCGATGTCGCCGGCCACCGAGGCGGCCGAGTCGGCCTGGTCGAAGGCGGTGAGCACCAGCGCGGCCCGGTCCCGGCCGAAGCCGGCCGAGCCCTCGGGCGCGGGGGTGGCCGCGTCCACCGGTTCGCCGCCACAGCCGGTCAGCATCAGCAGCGCCGCAGCGGCGGCGGCGAGCGGCATCGCCGGCACCGGCGCGGCGAGGGTACGCGGGCTCCTGACGGATCTTCTGCCCAGCATCTCGTCCTCCATCCACAGCCGGTGCGCGGGAATCGCGCCCGATGCAGTCGAGTATGTGAGCGACCGTCGGCCCGGGCCGGTGGCGGCGCGGCCTCGTGCTACCCGGTCCGCGGGCGTTGCACGGAACGATGTCATCCGGCCCGGACAGCGGTCACCGATCGGTGTCGTCGAGCCGGGCGACCCAGGCGACCAGGCCCGACCGGGACGCGACGCCCGCTTTGCGGTAGATCCGGGTCAGGTGCGCTTCCACCGTGCGCGGGCTGATGTTGAGCTGCCGCCCGATCAGCCGGCTGGTGACTCCGGTCGTCGCCAGCCGCGCGATGTGCCATTCCCGGTCGGTCAGCGCGGCGGCCTCGCGCGGGCCGACCGGACGCGCCAGTCGCAGGGCGACCCGTTCCGTACCGCACCACCCGGCCAGTTCCAGCGCCCGGCGGCGGGCCCGCGCCGCCGGGCCGGGCTGGTCCGCGGCTTCGGCCGCCCGGGCCAGGGAGGCCAGCGCGAGGCTGCGCCGCAGCGCCATGCCGCCGGAGCGGAACAGGTCGGCAGCGGCCTCCAGGTGGAGCTGCGCCGCCGGGACCTCGCCGCGGGCGAGCAGCACCTCGCCGTACGCCGACTCGGCGAAGCCCCGCTGCCCCGGCAGGCCCACCTGCTCCGCCTCGGCCATCGCCTGCCGGGCCTGCCGCTCGGCGTCGTCCACCTCGCCCGCGGCGAGCGCGGCGGCGCAGAGCAGCTCGTGCCACATCGGACGGAGGGTGGTCTGGAGGCGGCTGAGCCGGCTGTCGCCGCCGGCCGAGCGCACCAGTTCGGCACAGGTCGCCGGATCACCGGCCAGCAGCGCCGCCGTCGCCAGCGCGGTCGCGGCGGTACGACCGCACCAGGTGGCGGGGTCGGTGGCGATTCCGACGGCGCTGCGGGCCAGCGCCACCGCCCGGTCGTCGTCCCGAGGACCGCCACGCCAGGCGGTCGCCTCCGCCTCGAACGCCAGGGCGAAGCTCAGCAGGTGGCGGCTGCCGATGCGCCGGGCGACGATGCCGGCCTCGGTGGCCAGTCCGATGGCCGTGCTCAGCCGGCCGGCGTGGTACGCCACCTCGGTGCGCGCGAGCAGAAGCTGACACAATCCGTCGTCGCGGTGCGAGGCGCGGACGAGCGTCAGCCCGCGGTCGAGGTGCCGCACCGCGTCGGCCTGCCGTTCGAGGTACAGCTCGGTCAGGCCGAGCGCGGTGAGGCAGTCGGGGTGGTCCCGCAGGTCCCGGTCCGGCAGCGAGTCGACGATCCGGGCGCCGGCGTCGAGCAGCCCACGGGCGTCGTCGAGCGCGCCGTCGTGCACGGCGGCCAGGCCGCGTACGGCCAGGAGGCCGGCCCGGTCCACGCCCGGGCCGCCGGGATCCGCGGTGAGCGCGTCGGGCAGCCCGGCCACGGGGCGGCCGGCCAGGATGCCGGCGACGCCGATCTCGGTGGCGAGCCGGTAGCCGCCGGTGGGCCCGGTGCCGGCCGGCAGCGCGGCCAGCTCGCGCCGGCTGATCGCCACCGCCTCCGCGTAGTTGCCGAGCAGGCGTTCCACGCGCGCCCACAGGGCTACCGCCTGGGCCCGTCGTCCCTCCGGGTCGGCGGGGAACAGCGGCACGATCTCCTGGAGCAGTGCCCGGCTCTCGGCCAGGTCGCCCGCCTCGCCGGTGACCTGGGCCAGCGCGAGTGACACGTCGCGGCGACGTTGGGCTTCACCGGCCGTCGGCCGCAGCGCCCGCAACGCCAGCCGCAGCCAGCGGATGGCCAGGTCCGGTGTCTCGCGCCGGATCTCCTGGGCGGCCCGGGAGAGCACGTCGACGCAACGTCCGGCCCAGCGGCCGTTCGGCAGGGCAAGCAGGCGCTCGGCGTAGCGGGCCCGGTCCGCGGCTGGCGCGCCCAGGTCGACGAGCGCGGTGAGCGCTCGCGCGCAGGCGTCCACCCGCCACGCCGGGTCGGTGTCCTGGGCGACCGCCATCCGCAGCACCGGGTGCCGGAAGGCGAAGCGTCCGGTGCCGGGGACGCGGCGGATCAGGTCGAGCCGGGCCAACCGCCAGCCGGCCGCGACCGCCAGTGCCGCCGGCACCTGCGCGACCTCGGCCAGCAGGTCCGGGGCGAAGGGCGCATCCACTATCGCTCCGGCTCGCAGGCAGGCCAGTTCGACGGACGGCAGGCCGGCCCACTCGCGGCGCAGCACGGCCACCGCCGCGTCGGGCAGCCGAACACCAGGCGCCTCCCGGAGCGGGTCGGCGGCGGCCGGAGCGGGGCCGGCCGGGAGCGCCGCCAGGTAACCGGGGTTGCCGCCGGTCAGGTCGTACCGGGCTCGCAGCTCCGCCTGGTCGACGTGGGGGTGCAGGAGCGCGACCTCGGCGAGGCCGAGCGGGCGGAGTTCGATCCGGTCGCGGGACGTCGGTTCCGGATCGGCGTTCTCGTCGGATTCCGGTGGGCCGAACGGCATCGGGGTCGCCATCTGGCGCGGGCGGTAGACGAGCACGAGCAGCAGCGGCGCGGGCACCGGATACCTCAGGAGGTGGGCGATCAGGCCGGTGGAGGGGGCGTCCGCCCAGTGCAGGTCGTCGAGGACCAGCACCAGTCCGTCCCGGGCGGCCAGGCCGATCAGCCGGCGGGCCGCCTGGTAGGTCCGGAACCGCCGGGCGTCCGACGCCGGTGGCACCGCGCCCGCGGGCTCCGCCCAGGTCGGTGCGGGTCGCCCGGCACGCAGTCCGCGGCGGGGTGGCTGGCCCTTCGTGAGGGCGTGCCGGAACACATGGAAGGGAACTCCTCGCTCGTCCGGCGCGCACGTCCCGACGGCCCACGGGACCGTGGGGGCGCATCGTTCCAGGGCCTCGCGGACGAAGCGGGTCTTGCCGATGCCCGGCTCTCCGACCACTTCGCAGACCATCTGCCGGCCGTGGCCGAGCGCGGCGGCCTGGGCTTTTCCGATACGCGCCAACTGTGCTCCCCGCCCGACGAAGCACGGGCCCGTTGGCGCATTTTCCAGCCCAGGTGTCATCACGCAGATCAGACGCTTTCCGGCACTCCATAGGGGATGGTCGCACTATACCGGCGGAGCATCGGGAGATGTCGAAGATCTCGAATGCGGCAGGCCTTTGTTTCACCGGATGTCGGAACGCCGATTCTTTCCGACATCGCACCACAACCCACAGAAAGGGACTGGTCACCACAATGGCGGAACGATGCCGACATCACTACGATTACGTGCGGCCGCGCGAACCACCCGAAGCGGTCAAATCTCTACTCAACCGTCGGCCGGCATTGTCACTTCCGCCAATCTTTGAAGGCGGATTAGAAATGGCGACCGGAAACGGATGCCGCGCCGTCGAGCCGCGCGCGACAGCGCCGGCCTCGGAACCCCGCCACCCGGAAGATCCACTTCCGGGTACCCCCGATGCATAGATCCTTCACCGTCGCATCGATAGTCGTAGACAACTTTCACCACCGTCGATAGCCTCCATTCAGTGACACATGTCGATAAGGAGGCTCCATGCGACGGCTCATGCTCTCCTGCGCCCTGGCGGCCATCGGCGCCTGGGCAACAGCCCCGGCACCCGCGACCGCCGCTCCCCGCCCGGCACCCGGCCCCGTCGCCGACGCCGTGACCGTGAAGCTTCTCGGCTCGGCCGACGCCGCCGCCCGTACGGCGGACGCGCAGCAGGCCCGGATCAGCGTCACCCGCTCGAACGGGCGGTGGGCCTTCGGCACCGCGGTGCTGCCGGCGGACCGGTCCGCCGACGCGCACCCCACCGGCTCGGTCTTCCTCGCCCGGGCCGACGCCCGGGGCTGGACCGTCGCGTTCGACGGGGAGGCCGCGTTCGGTGACCTGGCCGCCACGTCGCCGCTGGTGAGCGAGACCGAGAAGGCCGTCTTCACCACGCCCGTCACACCGACGTACGCGGGCAGCGACTTCCGTACCGGCATGGCGCTGCCGTTCGCGGTCGGGCAGACGTGGACGCTCACCTCCGGGCCGCACGGCTGGGGCGGCGCCGCCGCGCCGTGGAGTTCGGTCGACCTCGCCGGCGGCGACCAGGTCGTCCGCGCCGCGCGGGCCGGCACCGCGTACACGATGTGCACCGGCTGGATCCGGGTCATCCACGACCGGGGCTACTCGACGGACTACTACCACCTGTGGAACAGCATCTCCGTCAACGGCGCGGGCGTCGCCCAGGGCGCGTTCCTGGGCAACACCGGCACCGATGTCACCTGCGGCGGCTCCGCCACCGGCCGGCACGTGCACTTCGGACTGCGACAGAACTCGGCGTACGTCCCGATCGCCGGGCACGGCATCGGCAAGTGGGACTTCGTCAGCGGCGCGGCGGCGTACCAGGGCGGCGCCCGGCACGGGTCCGCCTACGTCGGCGCGGGCGGCGGCGTCTACAACTACGGCGCGCTCGGCTTCAACCAGGGAGTCGTCGACGCCAACGGCGGCGGCACGCTGACCCGGCGCTCCGGACCGGGCACCGGGTACGGCGTCCTCGGGTCGGTCGCCGACGGCGCCACCGTCACCGTCTCCTGCTCCGCCAACGGCACCTCGCACACCGGCCGCTACGGCACCACGGCGCTGTGGGACCGGCTCAGCGACGGCAGCTGGGTGTCCGACGCCTACCTCTCCACCGGTGTCAACGGGCCGGTAAACGGCTGGTGCTGACCCTGCGCGTGGATCATGGCACTGCTACCTTCCGGACGCATGGACGACTCCCCTCGCTGGTACCGCCCGGCCCCCGACGTGCTGCTCCTGGTCGGCAGCGCCACCGCGCTGCTCGGCTACCTGGTCCCGTGGTTCCGCGCCAGCCGCATGCACCAGTGGTCGTACTCGGGCTGGGCCTATCTGGAGACCGAGGGCGGCTGGACCTGGCTGGTCGTGGTGGCCCTGGCGATTGCCGTCCTGGCCGGCCTCTGGGCCGGGCGGAGCGTGGCGTGCGCCAAGCTCTCGGTCGGCGCGGCGGTGGCCGGGATGTTCCTCGCCGGCGCGGTGGTCGCGGTGAGCCTGGGCGCGCTGCCCGAGCGCGACAGCATCAACTGGGTCGGTGAGCTGCCGTTCGAGATGGGGATGCCGCTCATGGCGGTCGGATTCGGGACCGTCGTCGCCGGGGCGCTGGGCACCGTACGCCGCCCGGTGCGGGAGTGACGCGACGTCACGCCGCCGGCAGGTCCACCACCCGGGTGGCCCAGCGGGCCATGAGCGCCGGGTCGTGGGTGATGACCAGGACCCCGGCGCCCTGCCGGCGCTGGTAGTCGCCGATGACGGCGGCGACGTGCGCCTGGGTGGAGGCGTCGAGCATCGCGGTGGCCTCGTCGCAGAGCAGGTAGTCCGGCCGGTGCACCAGGGCGCGGGCGAGGCAGGCGCGCTGCAGCTGCCCGTCGCTGACCGCGTGCGGGCGGCGGGTCAGCAGGTCGGTTGTCAGCCCGACCAGGTCGGCCAGTTCCGCCGTACGGGCGGCGGCCTGCTCGCGCGGCGTGCCGGTGGCACGTAGCGGCTCGGCGACGATGTCGGCGAGGCTGAGCCGCGGGTCGGTGGCGGCGCGCGGGCTCTGGAACAGGATCGCGACACGCGTGCGGACGGAGGCGGGCAGCCGGTGCCGGGTGCCCGGGACGGGACTCCCGTCGAGCGTGAGGTGCCCGCTGTCCGGTGCGTGCAGCAGGGCGAGGACGCGGGCGAGTGTGGACTTGCCGCTGCCAGACGGTCCACGTAGCCCGACCGTCTCGCCGGGGGCGATGCGCAGGTCGACCCGGTCGAGGACGCGCTGCCGGCCGTACGCGACGGAGACCTGGTGCGCGGCGAGCCCGGCGGCCGGCGCGGCGCCCGGGGCGACGGCGTCGGTGGCGTCCGGAACCGTGACCGTCATGCCGGTACCTCCTCGCGCAGCGGATGGTGGCAGGCGACCCGGCCCGCGCCCTCGGCGTCGAGGCGGGGCACTGTCGCGCAGGTGTCGGTGGCGCGGGCGCAACGCGGGGCGAAGGCGCAGCCGCCGGGCAGGTCGGTGAGCGCCGGCGGGTGGCCGGGTACCGGCACGAACGCGCGGTCGGGCAGCGCGTCGAGCAGCCCGGCGGTGTACGGGTGGGCCGGGGCGTCGAACAGCGCCCCGGCCGGGCGGTGTTCGACGATGCGGCTGGCGTACATCACGGCCACGGTGTCCGCGACGCGGCGCGCGGCGGCCAGGTCGTGCGTGATGAGCAGGACGGCCGCGCCGGTGTCGCAGCGGCGGCGCAGCAGGTCCAGCGTGTGGTCGACGAGCGGCCGGTCCAGGCCGGTGGTGGGTTCGTCGGCGAGCAGCACCGGCGGGTCGGGTGCGAGCGCCAGCGCGGTGGCGAGCCGCTGGGCCATGCCGCCGGACAGTTCGTGCGGGTACCGGTCCAGATCGGCCGGGTCGAGGCCGACGTCGGCGGCGATCCGGTCGGCGGCGGCCGGCGCGTCGCGGCGGGCGTGCCCGTGCGCGCGCAGCGTCTCCTCCAGCAGCTTCCGCCCGGTCCGCACCGGGGTGAGCGCGGTGGCGGGACTCTGCGGGACCAGCCCGACGCCCCGGCCGCGTACGTGCCGGGCGAGGTGCCGCTCCCCCGCGCCGATCAGGTCGACCTCGTCGCGTCCCGGCGCGCGCAGGCGGGCGTGCCCGGTGACTGCGGCGTTGCGCGGCAGCAGGCCGAGCAGGGCGTGCGCGAGGACGGACTTGCCGCACCCGGACTCGCCGACCACCGCCAGCAGCTCGCCGGGCCGCAGCGTGAGGCTGAGATCGGTGACGGCGTGCACGAGCGCGTCACGCAGCCGGAAGCGGACGGTCAGCCCGTCGACGGTCAGCAGCGCCGGGGCGGTCACAGCTGCAGCTCCGCCCGTACGCGCGGGTCGAGGCGGTCGCGCCACCGGCCGGTGAGCACGGCGAGCGCCAGCGTGGCCGCCACGAGCAGGAGGCCGGGGACGATGCTGGCCCACCAGGCGCCGGTGAGCAGCGACCGCTGCCCGTCGTTGATCATGTTGCCGATCGAGGCGAGGTGCGGCGGCAGGCCGAGGCCGAGGAAGGACAGCGCGGTCTCGTGCCAGACGGCGTGCGGCACCATCAGCGTGGTCGCCAGCGCCAGGCGCGGCAGCACGTGCGGCAGCAGGTGCCGGGTGAGCACCCGGGCCCGGTTCGCGCCGCCGGAGATGGCGGCGTCCACGAACGGCCGGTTGCGCAGGCTGAGCAGCTCGGAGCGGACGATCCGGGCGGTGGACAGCCAGTGCGTCAGCGCGATGGACGCGATCACCGCGCCCAGGCTGGGGCGCAGCATCGCCACGATGAAGATGCCCAGCAGCAGGTGCGGCAGCGCGGCGACGGTGTCCACGACGCGCATGAGCGCCCGGTCGACCCAGCCGCCGACGCTGCCGGCGAGCGCGCCGACCAGCCCGCCGATGACCGCGGCGACGAGCGCCGCGACCGCGCCGACAAGCAGCGAGACGCGCAGGCCGTAGAGGCTGCGCAACGCCACGTCGCGGCCGAGGTCGTCGGTGCCGGCCAGGTTGTCGGCCGACGGCGCGAGCCGGGTACGGGAGAGGTCGACGGCGCTCTGGTCCAGCGGCCACAGGACCGGGGCGAGCAGCGCGGCGGCCACCACACCGGCGAGCACCACGACGGCGACAGTCGTGCCCACGCTGCCGGGGCGGCGCAGGCGCCGGACGCGCGCGGGGAGGGCGAGGTCAGTCATCGAGGCGTACCCGGGGGTCGGCGGCGGCGTAGGCGAGGTCGGTGAGCAGGTTCGCGGTCAGCACCACGACGGCGGTGGCCAGGGTGGTGGCCGCGAGCAGCGGGAAGTCGGCGCCCAGCGCCGCCTCGACGGTGACCGCGCCGAGGCCGGGCAGCGAGAACACGGTCTCCACCAGGACCGCGCCGCCGACGAGTTCGGGCAGGTGCGTGCCGACCAGGGTGAGGAACGGAAGCAACGCGGTACGCAGCGCGTGTCCGAACAGGACGACCCGGCCGGGCAGTCCCCGGGCGCGGGCGGCCAGGACGTGGTCGTCGCGCAGGCTCTCGGCGACCGCGTCACGGACGAACAGGACGAACCACGGGGCCTGGGAGATCGCCAGCACCGTCACCGGCAGCACCAGGTGCCGGGCCACGTCGGCCGGGTCGGTGCTCGTGGCGGTGATGTCGGTGAGCCCGCCGGCGGGCAGCCAGCCGAGGCTGAGCGCGAACACGGCGATCGCTGCGAGGCCGATCCAGAACACCGGCATGGACTGCACGGCGTACGCGACGGCGCGCAGCGCCCGGTCGAACCAGCCGCCACGCCGGTACGCGGCCAGCGTGCCCAGCAGCACGCTCGCCACCAGCACCAGGGCCAGCGCGGTGCCGACGAGCAGCAGCGTCCATCCGGCCCGGGAGGCCAGCACCGAGGTGACCGGCTCGTGCCGGCTCGTCGACCAGCCCAGGTCGCCGCGCAGCAGGTTGCCGACCCAGCGGGCGTACTGCACCGGCAGCGGGTCGTCGACACCCCAGTTGGCGCGGATCTGCGCCAGGTTCTCCTCGCTGGTGGTGAACGCCGCCGCGCCCGCGTACTGCTGGGCCGGGTCGATCGGGGAGGCGGCGCCGAGGGCGAACATGCCCATGCTGGTGGCGGCCAGCACCGGCACGGCGACCAGCAGCCGCCGCCGGACCACTGTGCCCGCCCCGGCCAGCCGCCGCCGGCCGGTCACGATTCCTTCGTCCAGGTGTGTACGTTCCACCAGATGCTGTTGGCGACGTCGTGCTCGTGCGGCTCGACCCGCGGCGTCACTCCGGTCACGGCGTCCTTCAGCACGTAGGTGTGCTGGAGGTAGGTGAGGAACACCCACGGCACGTCGGCGGCGAGCTGCTTCTGGAACGTGGCGTACGCGGCCTTGCGGGCGGCCGGGTCGGCGTTGTCCCGGCCGGCCTGCAACGCGGCGTCGGTGACCGCCGAGCGGTACGAGCCGGGGTTGAAGAAGCCCTGCCCGGCGAAGGCCGAGCTGAACAGCTTGTAGGAGACGAAGTCCGGATCGTACGGCGTGCCGTAGCCCATGATCAGCGCGTCGCGCTTCATCCGCGGCGTGATCGCGTCCCAGGTCAGGCCCTCCGGAGTGACAGTGATCCCGACCTTCTTCGCGTCGGCGGTGACGGCCAGTGCGAGTTCCTTGCGCAGGCTGTCGGTGGCCGGGTACAGGATCGTGAACGCGGCCTGCCGCCCGTCCTTGACCCGGATGCCGTCCGGGCCGGGCTTCCACCCGGCGGCGTCCAGCTCCGCCGTGGCGGCGGCGACGTCGGCGCCGGGCTTGCCGGCGATCGTCGGCTCGGCGTACTCCGACGTGGGCGGCACCGGCCCGAACGCGGGCTCCCCCGCGCCGCCGAGCACGCCGGTCACCATGGCCTGCCGGTCCACCGCGACGTTCAGCGCCTTCCGGATCGCGGGGTCGCCGGTGACCGGGTTGCCCATCGGCAGCATGACGCCCCGGTAGTCGGCGGTCGGCACCTTGTGCACCCGGTAGCCGTCGCGGCTCTCGAAGCCGGAGGCGAGCTTCGGCGCAAGCTCCGCCGCGTCGAACTCGCCGGCCCGCATCCGCTGGGCGCGGACGTTGTCGTCGGCGACGAACGCCACCACCACGCCCGAGTTCGCCGGTTTGCCGTCCCAGTACGTCTCGTTCGCCGCGAGCACGAGCCGGTCACCCGGGGTCCAGGAGGTGAACCGGTACGGGCCGGTGCCGACCGGCTTGCGGTTGAAGGCCGCCTTGTTGATGTCCTGCCCGGCGAACGCCTTCGCCGGGACGATCCCCAGCGCCAGCCGTTGCAGGAACGGCGCGTACGCGTACTTCAGCGTGAACACGACCGTCGCCGGGCCGGGCGCGGTGACGGAGGCGAGCATGTCCAGATCGGACCGCAGCGTGGAGTCGACGGCCGGGTCGAGCACCGCCTGGTAGGTGAACACCACGTCCTGTGCGGTCAGCGGGCTGCCGTCGTGGAACAGCACGCCTTCGCGCAGCTTCGCGGTGACTGTCTTCCCGTCCGCCGAGACGGTGGGCAGCTCGCGGGCCAGGGCGGGCACCAGGTCGTTGCGGGCGTCCCGGGCGACCAGCCCGTCGAAGATCAGCGACGCGCCGTCGACGCCGTAGTTGAGCACCGGGTTGAGCGTGTCCGGCTCGCCCGCGGTGGCGACCACGAGCGTGCCGGAGTTGCCCGGGCCGCCGGTCGACGCCGTGGGTGACGAGCAGCCGGCGGCGACGAGCAGGGCGGCGGCGAGCACCGCTGCCACGCGTACGGGCTTGGGTCTGATCGCCACCGGCAACCCCTCGAACACTCGTCTGCGGATGGCAGCCGGGCGGGCGCTCCGGCGAGGATCGATCATCGCGTGCCCGAGCGCCCGCTACCGCCACTCTTCTGTAGTTGCCAACTATATGCAATACCGGCCGGTCGATGGCGGTGACCCGCCGGCCCCCGGTCTCGCTCACAAGGCGGCCGTGCTGCCCGCTGAATATGCTCGAGGGGTGGAGTACAGCGAGCAGGCGGTGCTGACCGGGATGTTGCAGTCGGCGGAGGACGCCGCCCCGGTGCAGGCGGTCGAGGCCGTCACCGGCGTCATCGCCACGGCGCTGAACGCGCGCGGCGTCTCGCTGCTGATCGCCGACCTCAGCGGTCGCGCGCTGGTCCGGCTGACCCACCAGCCGGACGGCGGCGGCGCCGGGCGACGCCACGGCGAGGAGGAGGCCGAGGTCCTCCCGTTCGACGGCGGGCCCTACGAACGCACCCTCCGTCAGCAGGCCCCCGAGGTCGTCCCCGGCGACGGCACGTGGACCGTGCTGGCGCCGGTCACCGACCGCGGTGAGGCGATCGGCCTGCTGGAGATCGACCTGCCCGACGAGCCGGACGGCGACGTGGTGAACTGGGTCGCCCGTACCGCGCACGCGCTGGCGTTCGTGGTCATCGCCAACCGCAGGCACACCGACCTGTTCGAGTGGGGACAGCGCACCACCCCGTTCACCCTCTCCGCCGAGATCCAGCGCCGCCTGCTGCCCGCCTCGTTCACCTGCGAGGCCGGCGCCTTCGCTCTCTCCGGCTGGCTGGAACCCGCCGCGAGCGTCGGCGGCGACACCTTCGACTACAGCCTGGCCCGGGACCTGCTGCACCTCAGCGTCACCGACGCGATGGGCCACGGCGTGGCGAGCGCGCTCACCGCCACCCTCGGCGTGGGCAGCCTGCGCAACACCCGCCGGCGCGGCCTCGGTCTCGTCGCGCAGGCCGAGGAGGCCAACCGGGCGGTCGCGGAGCACGCCAACGTACGCGGCGCGTACGTCACCGCCGTGCTGGGCCGTATCGACCTGACCACCGGGCGCTGCGAGCTGCTGAACGCGGGGCACGTCCCGCCGCTGCTGGTCCGGGACGGCCGGGTCGTACCCGTGGAACTGCCGGGCAACTTCCCGTTCGGGATGTTCCCCGGCGAGAGCTACCGCAGCGCGGAGCTACCGCTGCTGCCCGGCGACCGGCTGGTGGTGGTCACCGACGGCATGCGCGAACGCAACGCCGCGGACCTCGACCTGGCCGCCGCCCTGCTCCGCCTCGCCCACCTGCATCCCCGCGAGGCGGTCCGGGCACTGTCCGACGCGATGCTGGAGATCGCCGGGCCGGCTCTGGCCGACGACGCCACACTGCTCGTCGTCGACTGGTACGGCGGCCACGGGCCACGCCGCAGCACCGCCGGCGCGGACAGCGCCCGCGTCAGCCCGGACGAGGAGCGCTCAGCGCACCGCCGTCGGTGAGCCGTCCTCGGCCTCGCGGACCGTGCCGAAGAGCGGGATGACGCGGTCCACCGAGGTGATCGAGAAGACGTTGCGGATCGACTGGCGTACGACGGCCAGACCGAGCCAGCCGTCGCGCTCCCGCAGGTTCTTGTAGACGAGCACCAGCGCGCCCAAGCCGCTGGAATCCACGAATCCGACCTGGGTCAGGTCGACGACCACCGTCCGCGCACCGGTCTCCACCACCTCGAGCAGCCGGTCACGCAACTGAGGCGCGCTGGCCATGTCCAGATCGCCGACGACCTCGATCACCGGGCCGACGCGCCCCTGCCGGGTCGTCACCGAGAACTCCACCACGCCCCCTCTACCGCGCCGCCGACGGCACCACACTTCTACCCACCGTGCCAGATATCCGCCCTGATCGCCTCCCGTAGGTGCGCGACGGCTCAGCGGCCTCGCCGCAACGTGGTGGAGGACCCCTCAGTGCCGGTCGAGCCCGGTACCGGAGCGGGGATCCACACCTCGGCGGCGGCCCGGCGGCGCTCGGCGAGGCGTACCGCCGGCCGCATCGCCAGGCCGGCGAGCACGAACAGCCCGCCGAGCACCAGCCAGCCCGGGGTGCCCCAGCCGAGCAGCAGCGAGGTCAGCAGCACCGGGCCGAGCATCCGGGCGAGCTGCGGCGCCATGCCGAAGAAGCCCTGGTACTGCCCCTGCCGGTCGGGTCGGGCCAGGGTGAAGCCGACCTCCCAGCCGCTGGCCGCCTGCACCATCTCGCCGAACACCTGCACCAGTGCCGCGCCCAGCAGCACCGCCGAGGCCACCCACGCGCCGCCGACCATCCCGGAGACCGCGTACGCGCCGCAAGCGACAAGCAGCACCCAACCGGCGTGCCCGCTGGCCCGCGCCGCCGTGCCCGGATCGGTCACCCGGCGGGCCACCCGGACCTGCCACAGCACCACGCACAGCATGTTCACGGTGAGCACGATCGCGCCCATCGGCGCCGGGGCGTCGGTCCGTTCCGCGATCCACAGTGGCAACGCCAGGCTGAGCAGCGGCATGTTCAGGCACATCACCGCGTTCAGCAGGGTGATCAGCGCGTACGGGCGGTCGCGCAGCACGGCCAGCCGGCCCGGCTCGGGTCCGGCCGGGACCGGCGCCGCCGCCTCGGGCAGCCGGCGCACCAGCAGGGCGGCGGCCAGGAAGCTCGCCGCGTCGAGCGCGAAGGCGGACAGGTACGCCGGGCGGCTGTCCGCCCAGAGCACGAGCGCGCCCAGCCCGGCCCCGGCGGCCAGGCCGGCGTTCGAGACCGACTGCAACCGGGCCCGTACCGCGGTGCGCCGCGCGGGCTCGATCAGCCCGACCAGCAGCGCCTGCCGGCTGGCGGTGAGCCCGGCTTGGCAGGCGGCGTAGCAACATGCGAGCAGCACGAACAGCGGGAAGGAACGGATCACGAGGAAGCCGCTGAGTGCGGCGGCGGTGGCGACGGCGAAGACGACTGTCATCCGCCGCGCGCCGTAGCGGTCTGCCAGCTGGCCGGCGGGCACCCCGGCGAGGATGCCCGTCGACCAGCCCACGGTGAGGGCGATCCCGACCTGCGCCGGGGACAACCCGACCACCCGGATGAAGAACAGCGCCGAGCAGGCGTAGAACGCGCCGTCACCCACCGAGTTGGCGAGCTGGGCCAGGGCCAGCACCCGGACCCGGCGGCCGGTGTCGACATCGGTCATTGCTCGTCCCCCGTTCGCCGTGCTCCTTCCTCCATCCAAGACCTGCGGATTGGCTCACAGAAGCGCCGATTCCAGGCGATTCGATTGGGCCAATGTAGGGTCGTCGCGGTGGACGTACACGTGAGCCTGGCCGGCCCCGGCGACCGCGCCACCCGGATCCACAGGCAGTTGCTGGAGGCGATCCTGGACGGCCGGCTGCGGCCCGGCGAACGACTGCCACCGACCCGCGAGCTGGCCCGGCGGCTCGACGTCTCCCGCAACACGGTCGCCGTCGCCTACGAGCGGCTGACCGCCGAGGGCCTGCTCACCGCCCGGGTCGGCGCGGGCACGTTCGTCGCCGGCGAGCCGGTCGCCCGCGCCCGGCCCCGTCCGGCACCGGCCGGTGGCGTACGCCCCCGGGGGTTCTGGGCGTCCGCCGCGCCGGCCCCCACCGCCGCGCCCCGACCGGGCCACGACTTCCGGGCCGGCACCCCTGACACCGGGCTGTTCCCGCTGGCCACCTGGCGGCGGCTGGTCGCCGGGGAACTGCGCACCGCGACGATCCGGGGCGGATACGCCGACCCGGCCGGGCACCAGGGCCTGCGTACCGCCGTCGCCCGTTACGTGGGACTCGCCCGCGCGGTACGGGCCGCGCCCGAGGACGTCGTCGTCACCCACGGCGCCCAGCAGGCGTTGGACCTGATCGCCCGGGTGGTGCTCGAACCGGGCGACCGGGTGGCGGTGGAGGAGCCCGGCTATCCCCCCGCCCGGCGGCTGTTCGCCGGCCACGGCGCGCGGGTCGTGCCGGTGCCCGTCGACGACCAGGGCCTCGACGTTCGCGCGCTACCAGGCGACGCGCGGCTGGTCTACGTCACCCCGTCCCACCAGTTCCCGCTGGGCGTCCGGATGTCCCCGGCCCGCCGGGCGGCGCTGCTGGACTGGGCGGCGGCCCGGGACGCGGTGGTCGTGGAGGACGACTACGACACCGAGTTCCGCTTCTCGGCCCGCCCGCTGGACCCGTTGCAGACGCTGGACCGGGCCGGGAAGGTCGTCTACGTCGGCACGTTCTCCAAGACCCTGCTGCCCATGCTGCGCCTCGGTTTCCTGGTCGCCCCGGCGTCGCTTCGCCCGGCGCTGCTGGCCGCCCGGCAGCTCACCGACTGGCACGGCGACCACACCACTCAGGCCGCGCTGGCCCGGTTCATCGACTCCGGCGAACTGGCCCGGCACATCCGCAAGGCGACCCGGGTGTACGCCGAGCGGCGCGACCTGATCGACGCCGCGTTGCGATCCGACCTCGCCGACTGGCTCGACCCGGTGCCGTCGACGGCGGGCCTGCACCTGTGCGCGCGGCTGCGCCCGGAGACCGGCGTCGACCTGCCGGAAGTCGTCGCCCGGGCGGCGGAGGCCGGCGTCACGGTACGCGAGATCGCCGGTTACCGGGCGGGCCCGCCCGGCCCGACCGGTCTGGTGCTCGGCTACGGCGCCGTCGGCACCGCCGACGTGCCCGACGGGCTCCGGTTGCTCGCGCGCAGCTTCCGCGGCTGACCGTCGGCGACGCGGATTCCTCCGGGCTTCGAGCAACCCCGGGAGCCCCACCTGGCGTGACTATCCCGAATCTGATCGGAGGTCCGGATGAGTGATCGCGACACGGCGTTCGCGGAGTACTTCTCGGCGAGGCACCGTGCCATGCGCGCCACCGCGTATCTGCTCTGCGGTGACTGGCACCGCGCGGAGGACCTGGTCCAGACCGGGTTCACCAAGCTGTACCTGGTCTGGAACCGGGTCGACCGGCACGACGCGCTCGACTCCTACGTGCGCCAGATCATCGTCCGGTCCTTCCTCGACGAACGGCGGCGGGGCTGGTGGCGGCGGGAACGGGTGGGCACGCCCGACGCCGATCCACCGGCGCCCGCGAGTCCGTCCGAGGACCGGCTCGTGGTGCTCCAGGCGCTCGCCGCCGTACCGCCCCGGCAGCGCGCCGTCCTGGTCCTCCGCTACTGGGAGGACCTGCCGGTCGACGAGGTGGCGGCGCTGCTGAACTGCTCGCCGGGAACGGTGAAGAGCCAGTCCGCCCGGGGCCTGGACACGTTGCGCGGCCTCCTGTCACCCATGCACTCATCGAGCGAGAAGGGGCAACGATGAACGGAGACCAGCTGCGCGAGGCGCTTCGCGACGAGATGCTCGGCGTCGCCGCGCCGCCGCGACCGAGCACGGACGGCATGCTGCGCTCCGCCCGCCGGGCACGCAACCGGCGCCGGGTCATCCGGGCGTGCGCCGGATCGGCGACGGCGGTACTCGCCGTCGCGGGTGTCGTGGCCCTCGCCACCCCGGACGGCGGCGACCGACGCCCGCCCGCCGCGCTGCCGCAGACCGCCCCGTCGCCGGACGACAGCGCCGAGCCGATGCCGACCGGGCCCGACGGCCTGCCCCAGGAGGACCGCACCGCGCGGGCGGGCACCCGGTACCACAAGGCCGTCCTGCTGCTCGACCAGCTCGTCACAGTGGTGCCCGCCGGCTACACCGCTGAGAAGACCGTCTCCAGCAAGACCGGGAAGGAGACGCTGGGCACGCACGAGGCCAACTTCATCGGACGGGCCGACGGCGCCGAGCTGTGGAGCTACACGGCCTCGGTCGACGTGGCGAAGGGGACGTGGAGGGGACGCCTGCTCACCGAGGTGCACACACCGGGGAACCCGCTGCCGACCGAACCGTGTGGCCTGGCGCGCGCGTTCTGGGGCATGGGGGGCATGGGGGGCGAGTGCCAGCCGATGACCGTCGGCGACGCGACTGTGGGTGTGGTGGTTCGTCCCGGCGCGGACGACCGGTTCGACCAGTGGGCGGCCTACCGGCACCCCGACGGCATGGTGGTCTTCGTGGCGCAGGGCGCGTACGACAGGCAGACATCCGCGTCCCCGCTGCCGTTCACCGCGCGCGAACTGGCGACGCTCGCCGTCGACCAGCGGCTGCACCTTGGGTAGCCCCGAGGTGGGCGCGGCTGAACTACCCTCGCGCCCGTGAACACTGTGGAGATCGATGCGCCAGTCGTCGGTGTGACCGTCTACCCGGACCGCGCGCGGGTCACTCGCCGGGGTGGTCTCCGGCTCGCCGCGGGGGAACATCGGGTACGCGTCGCGCCGCTCCCGCTGGGCCTGCGGCGGGACTCGATCCGGGTGGGCGGTCACGGCCCGGCCACCGTGCTCGGTGTCGACGTGACCGCCCACCGGCAGGCCCGCAGCACCGACGCGCAGGTCGTCGAGCTGGAACGGCGGCGGCGGGAACTCGCCGACGAGGTGGCCGAGGTCGAGGACACGGACGCGATCGAGGCCCAGCGCGGCGAGTTCCTCACCCGGCTGGCCGAGCGCGCCGGTGGCACGTACGCCCGGGCCCTGGCCGCCGGCGACGCGGCCCCGGCCGACGTCGCGGCCTTCACCGAGTCGGTGTCCGGTCAGCTCGCCGAGTCCCGGGCCCGGCGGCGCGGGCTGGCCCGGCGGCGCACCGACCTGGCGGAGGAGCTGGCCGCCGTCGACCGCGAGCTGGCGGCGGCGCGCGGCAAGCGGACGCCGGACCGGCTGGCCGCCGAGGTGTCGGTCTCGGTGGACGCCGACGACGCCGAGGTGGAGCTGGAGCTGACCTACCTGGTGGACGGCGCCCGCTGGACCCCCTCCTACGACCTGCGGCTGGTCGGCGACACCATGACCGTCACCTGGTTCGGGCTGGTCAGCCAGGACACCGGGGAGGACTGGCCGGAGTGCGAACTCCTGCTCTCCACCGCCCGCCCGGCGGCGGCGAGCGGCGTCCCCGAACTGTCGCCCTGGTATCTCGACCGGCTCCGCCCGCAGCCGCCGATGGCCGTGTCGGCCGCGTCGTTCGACGGCACGTTGCCACCCCCGGCGCCCGGCGCGGCGCCGCCGCCGGGCCGGGCCGGCGCGGCCCGGTCGGCGGCGGTCCGGCCGGCCGTGCGGGAGAACGTGGCCGAGGTCGAGCAGGGCGTCACGGCGGCGACCTACCGGCCCGCCCGGCCGGTGGCGGTGCCGGCCGACGGCAGCGCGCACCGGGTGACGGTCGCGGCGCTGGAGCTGCCGGCCCGGCTGGACCACGTCAGCGTGCCGGTACGTGCCGCCGAGGCGCACCTGCGGGCGACGGTACGCAACACGTCCGACCACACGCTGCTGCCCGGCCCGGCGTCGGTGTTCCACGGCGCGGACTTCGTCGCGGCGACGCGGTTGACCATGTGGGCGCCGGGCGAGGAGACCGAGCTGGCGCTGGGGGTCGACGACCGGGTACGGGTGGAGCGGAAGCTGCACCGGCGCACCGAGAGCAGGGCGACGCTCGGGTCGACGCGGCGGCGGGAGGTGGAGTACCGGATCACTGTCGCGAACCACACGCCCCGCCCGGCCACTCTCGAGGTGCGCGACCAGTTGCCGGTGTCCCGGGACGAGTCGGTGGTGGTACGCGAGACGATGCTGACGCCGCCGCCCGCCGAGCGTACGGAGCTGGGCGAGCTGACCTGGCGGCTGTCGCTCGCGCCGGGCGAGAGCGGCGAGATCGCGCTGGGCTTCCGGGTGGAGCTGGCCAAGGGCGTCGAGCTGACCGGCTGGCGGGAGTAGCCGCAGGCGTTAGGAAGGGCCCCTTCTTATGCAGAATGCGTTAAGAAGGGGCCCTTCCTTCGGTCCGGTCAGACGCGGCGACGACCGTACAGGCCGGCGAAGATCGCGACGCCGATGGCCGCGAAGCCGACCTGGAGCGCCAGCTCGATCCAGTCGATGCCGGGAGTGTCGGCGACGCCGAACGCACCGGCCACCAGGGTGCCGACGAGCGCGGCGACCACACCGATGAGCAGGGTCAGCCAGATCGGGATGTTCTGCTTGCCCGGCACCACCAGGCGCCCGAGCGCACCGATGACCAGGCCGATGATGAGCGCGGTGAAGAAGCCCGTGATCTCCACGAGAGGCGTCCCTTCCCTCGGATGTGTTGGCGCCTCGCTGGTTGCCCCGATCAACCGTCCGGCCAAACGTACGGTCCGATTTCGTCACAGAACTGTCATGACCGGGCCGGTCAGTGCTCCGAGTGCTGGCGGCGGCGCGGCGCGCCGGGCGGCTCGTCCCGGTCGATGCGCAGTTCCCGCTCCAACTCGGCGATGACCATGCGCAGGTCGTCCAGGCGCTGACTGATCGCGATCCGGTCCACCTCGTCAGGTATCCCGTCGCCGTCTTCGTCGTAGTCCGGCGCCAGCCCTTCGGTCATCTCCAGCCGGCGCGCCTCCTCCATCGAGTTGACGATGACCGCGATGAGGATGTTCAGCAGCAGGTTGACCGCGATCATCACGAAGCTGACGTAGTAGAGAAGCGTCCACGGTGACACCTCAAGGCCCTGTTCCAGCAGGTCCGGCAACGTCTCCAGGGACAGCAGCACGAACAGCGTGACGAGGGAACGGCCGATGTCGCCGTACTGCTCGGGGTAACGGTCGCCGAAGATCAGCCATCCGGCCATGCCGTACACGTAGAGCGTGACGGCGGCGAGCGCGAGGAACCCGGCGACGCCGGGCAGGCTGCGCCACAGCGCCGTGACGATGGTCCGCAGGCCGGGCGAGAAGCGGACCAGCCGCAGCACCCGGGCGACCCGGATGAACCGCAGCACGCCCGAGTCGCCGTGCAGTCCCGGGATGAAGATGGCCGCGGTGACCAGCAGGTCGAAGACGTTCCAGCCGTGCCGGAAGAAGTCCTGCGGACGGCGGCCGTACGCGAGGATCCGGATGGTGATCTCCACGACGAAGGCGGCCCGGAACATCAGCTCCGTCCACCGCAGCACCGGCCCGGCGGCGCCCAGGTTCGGGTACGTCTCGATACCCAGCACCACTCCGTTGGCCATGATGAGCACCACGATGGCCACCTCGAACGGCCGGGACGCGACGAGCCGGGCACAGTGGCCCGCCAGCCCTCGCCTCCCCGTGCTCGTCCGGCGACCGCCGCGCGGGGTCGGCACCGTGTCCCCGATCAGCGCCTACCTCCACGACACGAGGTCCGGGCAACGTACGGACGACGGGGGGTAGTCACCCGGACACTTTAGTGGATCACCGACGGCGCGCGGTCACGGCCGAGGCCCGGCCGGCCCGGCTCACAGCCAGCCGCGGCGCTTGAACAGCAGATAGAGCGCGCCGCAGACGGCGAGCATCAGGGCGAGCGCGAACAGATAGCCGTACCGCCAGCCCAGCTCCGGCATGTGCCCGAAGTTCATCCCGTACACGGTGCCGATCAGGGTCGGCGCGAACAGGATGGCGGCCCAGGCGGAGACCCGCTTGATCTCCTCGTTCTGCTCGAAGCTGGCGGCGGTCAGGCTGCGCATCTCCTCGTTCTGCGCCTGCGAGACCAGCGTGGCGTTGACGGTGAGGATGTTCTGGAGCAGGTGCCGGAACCCGTCCACCCGCTCCACCACCTGGGTGAGGTGGTCGGCCACATCGCGCAGCCGACGGCGCAGCTCCTCGTCCGTGCCGTACTTGTCGAACCCGTGTGCCAGCTCGTCCACCACCTTCAGCAGCGGGCGGGCGGCCCGCTGGAACTGGATCACCTCGCGGCTCAGCTCGTAGATGCGGCGGCTGGCGTTCGGGTCGCCGCCGAACACCTCGGTCTCGACCTCGTCGATGTCGTTCTCCAGCCCGGCCACCACCGGCGCGTAGCCGTCCACCACCCGGTCGAGCACGGCGTAGAGCACCGCTTCCGGGCCGAGCGCGAGCACGTTCGGCTCGGCCTCCAGCCGCCGTCGTACGCCGGCCAGGTCGGGCGTGCCGCCGTGCCGCACGGTGATCACGAATCCGGGCCCGAGGAACAGGTGCAGCTCGGCGAACTCGACCGCGTCCCGCTCGTCCAGGTATCGGGCGGCGCGCAGCACCACGAACAGGGTGTCGCCGTAGCGTTCCAGCTTGGGGCGCTGATGGGCGTTGATCGCGTCCTCGACGGCCAGGTCGGGGAGCTGGAACTCGGCGGCGAGCGAGGCGATCTGCTCGCGGCCCGGCCGGAGCAGCCCGATCCAGGCCATCGCGTCGTCGAGCTGCTGCAGGCAGCGGTACGTGTCGGCGAGGCTGACCGGCGACGCCCGCCGTACCCCGCCGACGTAGACGCCGCTGTCGACCAGCCCGTCGGGGCGCTCCGGCTCCGCCGCGCCGGCGTCGATGGCGTGTTCGTCCAGTTGCCGGCCGAACCCCTCCGAGGACCGGTTGCCCGCCATGCCCCTCCCCCGCAGCCCGACCGGCTCGCCGAGTCCCCCGCCGAGGCGGTCGCAAACGTCAGGGGCGGTAGCGGTAGCCCATCCCCGGCTCGGTGATCAGGTGCCGGGGCCGGGCCGGGTCGTCCTCCAGCTTGCGCCGCAACTGGGCCATGTACTGCCGCAGGTAGTTCGTCTCCTGGTGGTACTCCGGCCCCCACACGTCGTGCAGCAACTGGCGCTGGCTGACCAGCTTGCCCGGGTTGCGCAGCAGCTTCTCCAGCATCGCCCACTGGGTGGGGGTCAGCTTGACCTCGACGCCGTCGTCCCGGGTGACGGTCCGGTCGGCCAGGTCGACCGTGTTGCGGCCGATCCGCAGCGCGGGCACGGCGGGCGTGGCCGGGGCGAGCCGCCGGGTCACCGCCCGGATGCGGGCCAGCAGCTCGTCCACCCCGAACGGCTTGGTGACGTAGTCGTCGGCGCCCGCGTCGAGCGCGGCCACCTTGTCCTCGCTGCCGGCCCGGCCGGAGAGCACGATGATCGGCACGGCGGTCCAGCCGCGCAGGCCCCGGATCACCTCGGTGCCGTCCAGATCCGGCAGGCCCAGGTCGAGCACCACCAGGTCCGGCGGGTGCCCGGCGGCGGCCTTGAGCGCGGCGGCGCCGCTGCCTGCGACCTCCACGTCGTAGCCCCGGGCGCGCAGGTTGATCCGCAGGGCGCGCAGGATCTGCGGCTCGTCGTCGACGACCAGGATCCGGGTCATTCCTGCGGCCCTTCCGCGTGCGGGGCGGCCGGCAGCCGCAACACCATGGTGAGTCCGCCGCCGGGCGTGGTCTCCGGGGTGATGCTGCCACCCATCGCCTCGGCGAGACCCCGGGACAGCGCCAGCCCGAGGCCGACGCCGGTCTGGTTGTCCCGGTCGCCGAGGCGCTGGAACGGCAGGAAGACGTGCTCCCACTGGTCCTCCGGGATGCCCGGCCCGGTGTCGATCACCCGCAGCTCGACCTGCCCGGCGTGCGCGCTGCCGGTGATCGTCGGCGGGCGGCCGGGCGGGCTGTGCCGCAGCGCGTTCGACACCACGTTGACGAGCACGCGCTCCAGCAGGCCCGGGTCGGCCAGCGCCGCCGGCAGGTCGGCCGGGATGTCCGTGGTCACCTCGGCCGCCGCCGGGCCCAGTTCGTCGAGGGCCCGGGGTACGGCGTCCTCCAGCCCGATCGCGGTGGTGGTGACGCCCAGCGCGCCGGCCTGCAGGCGGCTCATGTCGAGCAGGTTCGCCACCAGCCGGCCCAGCCGGTCCAGCGACTCGTCGGCGGTGGCCAGCAGTTCCTCCCGGTCGTCCGGGTCGAACTCGACGTCGTGGCTGCGCAGGCTGCTCACCGCGGCCTTGGCCGACGCCAGCGGCGTACGCAGGTCGTGGCTGACCGCCGCGAGCAGCGCGGTGCGCATCCGGTCGGCGGCGGCCAGCGGGCGGGCGGTGGCGGCCTCCTCGGCCAGCCGTTCCTGGCGCAGCGCGACGGCGGCCTGCGCGGCGAACGCCTCCACCACCCGGCGGTCGGCCGCCTCCAGCCGCCGGCCGGCGAGCACCACGCTGAGCCGGTCGTCGACCGGCACCACCGTCTCGCCCGCGCCCGGGCTACCGGGCGGCCGCTCGCCGACGCTCGCCACCACCCGCCAGGCGTCCGCGTCCCGGGCGCGCGCCGGGCGTCCGCCGGCCTCGTCGGTCAGCTCCAGCACGCTCACCGCGCGCAACCCGAACGTCTCCCGCAGCCGGTCCAGCAGGGCGGGCAGCGGCCGCTCGCCGCGCAGCACGCTGCCCGCGACGGTGGCCAGGGTCTGCGCGTCGGCGGAGGCCCGGGCCGCCTCCCGGGTACGCCGGGCCGCCACGTCGACCACCCAGCTCACCGCGATGGCGACACCGACGAACACGCCGAGGGCGAGCAGGTTGTCCGCCTCGGCGATGGTCAGCGTCCGGTACGGCGGGGTGAAGAACCAGTTGAGCAGCAGCGAGCCGCCGAGCGCGGCGACCAGCGCCGGCCAGAGCCCGCCGACCAGCGCCACGCCCACCACACCGGCGAGGAACAGCAGGATGTCGTTTGTGAGCGTGAGGTCGGGCAGCGTCCGCAGCAGCAGCGTGAGCAGGGGCATGCCGAGCACCGCGAGCGCGTACCCGATCAGTCGCCGGCGTCGCGACAGCGCGGCGGGCACCGACGTGCCCCGGCGCCCGCGGCCCGCCTCGGGGTGGGTGACCAGGTGCACGTCGATCGGGCCGGACAGCGCGGTGGTGGTCACCCCGACGCCCCGGGCGAACACCTGCGCGAACCGGCCCCGGCGGCTCGCGCCGAGCACGAGCTGGGTGGCGTTGACGCCCCGGGCGAAGTCCAGCAGTGACGCCGGGATGTCGGTGCCGAGCACCTGGTGGTACGTGCCGCCGAGGCTCTCCACCAGCACCCGCTGCCGGGCCAGCTGGGCCGGGTCGGCGCCGGCCAGCCCGTCGCTGCGGGCGACGTGCACGGCGAGCAGGTCGGCACCCTTGCTGCGGGCGGCGATCCGGGCCGCCCGGCGGATCAGCGTCTCGCCCTCCGGGCCGCCGGTCAGCGCGACGACCACCCGTTCCCGCGCCTCCCAGGTGTCGGAGATGCCCTGCTGGGCCCGGTACGCGTCGAGCTGCTCGTCGACCTTGTCGGCCAGCCAGAGCAGCGCCAGTTCGCGCAGCGCGGTGAGGTTGCCGACCCGGAAGTAGTTGCCGAGCGCGGCGTCGATCTTGTCGGGCCGGTAGATGTTGCCGTGCGCCATCCGGCGGCGCAGCGCCTCCGGCGTCATGTCCACCAGCTCGACCTGCTCGGCGGCGCGGACCACCTGGTCCGGCACGGTCTCGCGCTGGGTGGTGCCGGTGATCTGCGCGACCACGTCGTTGAGCGACTCCAGGTGCTGCACGTTGACCGTGGACAGCACGCTGATGCCGGCGTCGAGCAGCTCCTGCACGTCCTGCCAGCGCTTCTCGTGCCGGGAGCCGGGCACGTTGGTGTGGGCCAGCTCGTCCACCACGACGACCTCGGGCCGCCGGGCCAGCACGGCGTCCAGGTCCATCTCGGTGAACTCGACGCCCCGGTACGTCATCGCCCGGCGCGGCACCACCTCCAGGTCGCCGATCATCTCGGCGGTGTGCCGGCGCCCGTGCGTCTCGACCAGGCCGATCACCACGTCGGTGCCGCGCTCGGCCCGGCGCTGGGCCTCCTCCAGCATCGCGTACGTCTTGCCGACGCCCGGGGCGGCCCCGAGATAGATCCGCAGTTCACCCCTGCCCACGCCCCCATCCTCCCTGAGTGCAAGGAAGGGCCCCCTGTTAACGCCTCGCGAGGTGAAGGGGGCCCTTCTTAACACTTCCGTCAGCGCGCCGGGAACGCCTCGTCCAGCGCGAGGTTGAGTTCCAGCACGTTCACCCCCGGCTCGCCCATGAAGCCCAGCGCCCGGCCGGTGGTGTGCTCGGCGACCAGCCGCCGTACCGCCGCCGGGTCCGCACCGCGCTCCCGCGCCACCCGGGCCACCTGGAGCCGGGCGTACGCCGGGGAGATGTGCGGGTCGAGGCCGCTGCCGCTGGCGGTGACCGCGTCGGCCGGTACGGCGGGCCGGGCCGGGGCGTCCCCGCGGACCGGGGTGACGATGCCGCCCTCGGCCACGTAGTCGTGACCGGGCTGCGCCGCCTCCACCGGTACGCCCTGCCAGGTGGTGACGAACGGCGTCGCGGGCGCGGCCTGGTTGACGCTCACCACGCGGGTGATCCGGCCGGTGAGTCCGTCGGCGCGGAACACGGCGAGCACCGCGCCCACCCCGTCCGGCGTGCAGTACGGGCGCCGCCCGTCCACGCCGTCCAGTTCGCCGATCGCCTTGCTGCGGGCGCAGACCTGGGTGAGCAGGCTCGACGTGGAGTCGGCGGGGTCGGCGGAGAGCGTGTCCACCACGCTCTCCGGGCCGAGGTTGCTCGCCGCGGTGGCGGTCGGGTCGTAGCCGTCCCCGGCGGCCGACGGGCGGGACTGGAAGTAGCGCGGGATCGGGTTGCCGTCCGCGTCGGTGAACGACTGGCCGATCAGCGAGCTGCCGACGGTACGGCCGTCGACGGTGAGCAGTGACCCGTCGGCCCTGCCGTCGAGGCCTGGGAGCCGGCCGGCGGCGACCAGGGCGAGCGGGTAGAGCAGGCCGAGCAGCACGGTGAAGACGAGCACCGCGCGCAGGGCGGCCAGGTGCTGGGAGAGCCAACTGGGAAGGCGCATCACGAGATCCCCGGGACGAACTGGACGAGCAGGTCGATGAGCTTGATGCCGACGAACGGCACCACGATGCCGCCGAGGCCGTAGAGCCACAGGTTGCGGCGCAGCAGCGCGGACGCGCTGGCCGGGCGGTACCGCACGCCGCGCAGGGCCAGCGGGATCAGCGCCACGATGACTATCGCGTTGAAGACGACGGCGGAGAGGATCGCCGACTCGGGGCCGGCCAGCCGCATGATGTTCAGCCGGTCCAGCGACGGGTAGATGCCGGCGAACATGGCCGGGATGATCGCGAAGTACTTCGCGATGTCGTTGGCGATGCTGAACGTCGTCAGCGCGCCCCGGGTGATCAGCAACTGCTTGCCGATCTCCACGATCTCGATCAGCTTGGTCGGGTCGGAGTCGAGGTCGACCATGTTGCCGGCCTCCTTCGCCGCCGACGTGCCGGTGTTCATGGCCACGCCGACGTCCGCCTGGGCCAGCGCGGGCGCGTCGTTCGTGCCGTCGCCGGTCATGGCGACGAGCCGGCCGCCCTCCTGCTCCTTCTTGATCAGGGCGAGCTTGTCCTCCGGCGTGGCCTCGGCGAGGAAGTCGTCCACGCCCGCCTCGTCGGCGATCGCCTTCGCGGTACGCGGGTTGTCGCCGGTGATCATCACGGTGCGGATGCCCATCCGGCGCATCTCGTCGAAGCGCTCCCGCATGCCGGCCTTCACCACGTCCTTGAGGTGGATGACGCCGAGCGCCCGGGCCGGTTCGCCCGTCACGTGCTCGGCCACCACCAGCGGCGTACCGCCGGTGCCGCTGATCGCGTCGACCAGCTCACCGACCTGTTCGGTCGGGTGACCGCCGTTGTCGCGTACCCACTTCATCACCGCGGCGGCGGCGCCCTTGCGGACGTGCCGGACGCCGCCGCCGGCGTCGAGGTCGACGCCGCTCATCCGGGTCTGCGCGGTGAACGGCACGAACGTGGCGTGCGGGATGAGGCCGGGCTCGCGCTCGCGCAGCCCGTACTCGTTCTTCGCGAGCACCACCACCGAGCGGCCCTCGGGGGTCTCGTCGGCCAGGCTGGACAGCTGCGCCGCGTCGGCGAGCGTGGCCGCGTCGACCCCGGTCACCGGCAGGAACTCGGCGGCCTGCCGGTTGCCGAGCGTGATCGTGCCGGTCTTGTCCAGCAGCAGCGTGTTGACGTCGCCTGCCGCCTCGACCGCCCGGCCGCTCATCGCCAGCACGTTGCGCTGCACGAGCCGGTCCATGCCGGCGATGCCGATAGCGGACAGCAGCGCGCCGATGGTGGTCGGGATGAGACAGACCAGCAGCGACACGAGGACGACGCCGGTGACGCCGGAGTCGGTGATCGCCGCGGTGTCCGGCGCGGCGGCCTGGTAGCCCTTCGCGAAGATCGCCATGGGCTGGAGCGTGACGACGGCGAGCAGGAAGACGATCGTCAGCGCGGCCAGCAGGATGTTCAGCGCGATCTCGTTCGGCGTCTTCTGCCGGTTGGCGCCCTCGACCAGCGCGATCATCCGGTCGATGAAGCTCTCGCCCGGCTTCTGGGTGATCCGCACGACGATCCGGTCGGAGAGCACCCGGGTGCCGCCGGTGACCGCGCTGCGGTCGCCGCCGGACTCCCGGATCACCGGGGCGGACTCGCCGGTGATCGCCGACTCGTCGACGCTGGCGATGCCCTCCACCACGTCGCCGTCACCGGGAATGACCTGCCCGGCCTCGACCAGGACGACGTCACCCTGGCGCAGTTGCGGCGCGGGCACCGCCTCGTCCCGGTACGCGTTCGCGGCGGCGCCGGGAGTCCAGCCGACCAGTCGGGTGGCGACGGTGTCCTGCTTGGCCCGGCGCAGCGTGTCGGCCTGCGCCTTGCCGCGCCCCTCGGCGACCGCCTCGGCCAGGTTCGCGAAGATCACCGTGAGCCAGAGCCAGACCGTGATCGCCACGGCGAACACCGACGGGTCGGTCACCGCGAGCACAGTGGTGAACAGCGCGCCGATCTCCACGATCAGCATCACCGGGTTGCGCCACAGCGTGCGCGGGTCGAGCTTGCGCAGCGCGTCCGGCAGCGACGCGATCAGCTGGCGAGGGTCGAGCAGCCCGCCGCCGACCCGGTCGTCGCGGCGCCCCGGCGTACCTGCCACCGGCGCGTCGGCGGTCTGCACAGGTGCTGTCATGTCCTTGTCTCTCATGGTGGTCACAGCCCTTCGGCCAGCGGGCCGAGCGCGAGCGCGGGAAGGAAGGTGAGCGCGACGAGGACCACCGTGACGCCGACGACCATGCCGACGAACAGCGGCCGGTGGGTCGGCAGGGTGCCCTCGGAGGCGGGTGTGGGTTGCTGGCGGGCCAGCGAGCCGGCCAGCGCGAGCACGAAGATGATCGGCAGGAACCGGCCGAGCAGCATGCAGAGCCCGAGCGCGGTGTTCCACCACGGCGTGTTCACGGTGATGCCGGCGAACGCGGAGCCGTTGTTGTTGCTGGCCGAGGTGAACGCGTAGAGCACTTCGGACAGCCCGTGCGGCCCGACGTTCAGCGCTGTCGAGGCGTTGCCGGTGGCGAACGCTGCGGCGGTGCCGGTGAGCACCAGCGCCGGGGTGATCAGGAAGTACATCGAGGCGAACTTGATCTCGCGCGAGCCGATCTTCTTGCCCAGGTACTCCGGGGTGCGCCCGACCATCAGCCCGGCCACGAACACCGTGATCACCGCGAGGATCAGCAGCCCGTACAGGCCCGCGCCGACGCCGCCGGGCGCGACCTCGCCGAGCATCATGTTGCCCAGCGTCATCATGCCGCCCAGCGCGGTGTACGAGTCGTGGAACGAGTTGACCGCGCCGGTCGAGGTGAGCGTGGTGGCCGCCGCGAACGTGGCCGAATTCGACACGTCGAAGCGCACCTCCTTGCCCTCCATCGCCGCGCCGACCGCCTGCGGCACCGTGCCGTCGCCGGTCAGCTCGAAGACGTTGGTGAGGGTGATGCTGGCGAGCGCCAGGATCGCCATCACGGCGACGATCGCGTAGCCCTGCCGCTTCTGCCCCACCATCCGGCCGAAGACCCGGGGCAGGCTGAACGGGATCACCAGGATCAGGAAGATCTCCAGCCAGTTCGTCCACGCGGTCGGGTTCTCGAACGGGTGGGAGCTGTTGACGTTGTAGAAGCCGCCGCCGTTGGTGCCCAGCTCCTTGATGACCTCCTGGCTCGCCACCGGTCCGCCGGTGACGGTCTGGGCGCCGCCGGTCAGCGTGGTCACGTCGGTGCCGCCGGAGAGGTTCTGCACCACGCCGCCGAGCATCAGCGCGAGCGCGCCGAGCACCGCGATCGGCAGCAGGATCCGCAGCGTGACCCGGGTCAGGTCGACCCAGAAGTTGCCCAGCTCGCCGGTGCGGCTACGGGCGAAGCCCCGGACCAGCGCCACCGCCACGGCGATGCCGACGGCGGCCGAGACGAAGTTCTGCACCGCCAGCCCGGCCATCTGGACCAGGTGGCCCATCGTCGACTCACCCGAGTACCACTGCCAGTTCGTGTTGGTCACGAACGACACAGCGGTGTTCCAGGCGCCGTGCGGCACCACCGGGTCGAAGCCCAGCGAGAGCCACAGGTGGTTCTGCAGCCGCTGGAACGCGTACAGGAACAGCAGGGAGACGGCCGAGAAGGCCAGCACCGAGCGGGCGTACACGCCCCAGGTCTGCTCGGCGGCCGGGTCGACCCCGACCAGGCGGTAGATCCCCCGCTCGACCCGGGACGACCGGGTTCCGGCGACCACCCGGTACATGTGGTCGCCGAACGGCCGGTGCACGGCGACCAGCGCCACCACCAGCGACAGGACGAAGAGCACGCCGGCTGTGGTCATGCTCATCAGAAGCGCTCCGGGAACAGCAGGGCGACGACCAGGAACACGCCCAACCCGATCGCCAGCACCAGGCCGACGGCGTTGACGGCGCTCACAGCTTCTCCACGCCCCTCACCACGAGGGCGAGAGCCGCGAACAGCCCCACCGTCAGCAACACGAACAGCACGTCAGACACGGCTGATCTCTCCTAGCGGAAGATGTCCTCGCGACCGCCTCCCGGCCGCGCCGGGCAATCACAACGCCGTATCCGCCGGACCGACAGGGGTCTTGACGCGACCATCACGCGCGACGGCGGTTTCTTGACGCGCTTTTCACGCCGCCTCCGTGGGCGGTGATCCGGGTCACCGGACGGGCCTCGGCCCCGATCGACCGGAGGTGCCGGTAGCCGGTGCCGAGCACCGCGGCGAACCCGATCGGCACGGCCTGGGACCAGGCGTCACCCGGGCCGGTCAGCTCGCCGTAGCGGTGGGCGAGGAACCCGACGAAGACCGCCGCACCCAGCGCGGCCACCGCCGCGACCGCGCGCAGATCGGCCACCACAGCGGCGTACGCCCCGACGACGCCCGCCATCACCAGGACCCGCCCGGGTCGCTCGTCGGGTGTGAACACCCCGGCCGCCACCAGCGCCGCGCCGACCACCACGACGGCGCCGGTGGCCACCCGGAATCCGGTGCACCCGTCCGCCCGTTCTCGTCCCATGTCCGCCTCCCGCGTCGGTACGTCCCTCGCGGGCCATACCAGCCGGGCCGGGTGGGCACGGTCGACGGCTTTGACGGATCCGGTACGGGCGGGCCGGGACTTTTCACGCCGCCTTCACGGACCGCCCGGCGCGGGGACCGTGACGGGCCGGTCCGCCGCCTACGCTGGCCCGGTGACCACCGAACTGACAGAGCTGTCGGACGAGCTGGGCGCCGACCTGATCGTCCGGACCGCCACCGGTTACCGGCTGCCGCTCACCGACGCGCAGGTGGACGTGAAGGCGGTGCTGCGGGTGCTCGACGACTGCGAGCAGGGTGGTGCGAGGCGTCGCGGAGCCCGTGACGGCCGGCGGGATCAGCGCGGTTTCACGACGGTTTCACGCCGCCGGGTCACCCGTCGATCGCGCGGTGCACTGGCCTCGTGACTGAGCGCGCGGTCAGCGGGGCATCGCCCGCCAGCCGGAGCCGCTCGCCCGCCACGCCCCGGCGAGGATGCTCGCCGAGCCGCGGCTCGGGCACTGCTGGATGCGGGACCGGCCGCTGGCCCCACCGATCTGCGCCTGGACCTGCCACTGGCTTCCGTCGGTGCGGATGTAGACGTCGCGCCGTCCGCGAGGGTTGCTGACGCCGTTCCACCAGTGTTCCTCGACCACCATGCCGTGACCGTACCGCAGGAGACCCGGAGCAGCACAGACGCAAATTGGTTGCCACCGCCGGCCGTACGGCGGGACGCTCCCCGGATGACAGCACCGGACCTGCCGCGCCAGTTCACCATCCGCGAGGGCGACCTGCGGATCCTCAACCCGTTCGACGACGTCAAGCTGGCCACGCTGGGCCGCGCGATCCGGCTGCGCCCCGGTGACGAGCTGCTCGATCTGTGCAGCGGCAAGGGCGAGCTGCTCTGCACCTGGGCCCGCGACCACGGGATCACCGGCACCGGCGTCGACATCAGCAGCGCCTTCACCGCCGCCGCCCGGGAACGCGCCGCCGAACTCGGCGTCACCGACCGGGTACGTTTCGTGCACGGCGACGCGGCTGCGTACTCGCCGGAGCGGCCGGTCGACGTGGCCGCCTGCGTCGGCGCCACCTGGATCGGCGACGGGGTGCCGGGCACGCTGGAGCTGCTGGGCCGGGCGTTGCGGCCGGGCGGCATGGCGCTCGTCGGGGAGCCCTACTGGCGGCGTGACCCGCCGGACGAGGAGGCCGTCACCGGGTCGCACGCCCGGTCCCGGGACGAGTTCCAGGATCTGCCCGGTCTGGTCCGGCTCTTCGGCGAGTGCGGCTGGGACCTGGTCGAGATGGTCCTCGCCGACCAGGACAGCTGGGACCGGTACGCCGCGGCGCACTGGCTGAACCTGCGTCGCTGGCTGGACGCCAATCCGGACGACGAGCTGGCCCCGGAGCTGCGCCGGGAGCTGACCGAGGATCCGCTGCGATACGTCCGTTTCCAGCGCGAGTACCTGGGGTGGGGAGTGTTCGCGCTGCTGCGCCGGTGAGCTGCTTAACGAACGGCTACGCAGGGTAAAGACAGATCATGGGACAGTTGCGCACCTCGCCTCCGCCGCCGGAGGCCACTGAGCTGGAGCAATGGGTGCTGGACAGTCCCGAGGATCTACGCGGTCTGCGCGCCTCGCTGCGGGACGCGCTGAACCGGCACGGGCTGGTGCAGGGCGAGGACCTGGACGAGGTCCCGCACCTGGTCGTGCTGGTCGCCACCGAGCTGGCCAGCAACGCGCTGCGGCACGGACGGCCGCCGACCATCGTCACGCTGCTCGCCACCGACGACCGGTTCCTGCTGGACGTCGCCGACCACGACGTCAGCTCGGTGCCGGAGCTGACCGACATCAGCCCGACCGACTCGGGCGGGCGCGGGCTGTTCCTGGCCCAGTCGGTCTCGCTCGACGTCGGCTGGTACGCCACCGACGCCACCAAGAACATCTGGGCCGCGTTCTCCCGCTGACGGCCCGCCGCCGGTTCAGCGGTCGCCGGCCGGGACGGGGTCGTCGTACTGGCCGGGCGGTCCGGTGAGCGGTTCGGCGCCCACGATCGGCCACGGGTTCGGCGTGCACCCGTGCAGCCCGAGCGTCTGCTGCACCATCACCGGCGCCGGACCGCCGGCCCGGGGGCACAGCTCGTGTCCCCGGCCCAGCCGGTGGCCGACCTCGTGGTTGAGCAGGTACTCCCGGTAGCGGGAGAGGTCGGCCACGTGCGGCACCCCGTACACCCAGCGGGCCACGTTGATCACCACCCGGTCGCCGTTGCGGCAGGACGTGTAGGTGTCGCTCGGGTCGCCGCAGAGCCGTCCCCGGGTCACCGGCGTGGTGAGCAGCACGGTGAAGTCGGCCCGGTCGTCGCGGCCCACCCGTTGCAGCCGCCACCGGCCGTCGCCGGTCCAGCCCCGCCGGTCGGCGAGCGTCGCCGCCACCTCACTGGCGAAGCGCTCCACGTCCACGTTGCGGATGCCGTCCTCGACGGCGACCCGGTAGCGCAGCAGTTCGCCGGAGCGCCCGGCCACCGCGCCGACGGTGTCGGCGGTGCGGAAGGTGCCGCCGCCCCGGGTCGGATAGACGATGCCGGGTACCACCCGCCTGGCCGCCGGGACCGGCGTCGGCACCGTCGTCGGCGCGGGACGCGCGTCCGGCGGGGTCGGTGCCGCCGCCTGCACGGTCCGCCGCACGTCCACGCGGTCCAGCAGGTCCGGGTGCCGGGCGGCGTACCCGCCGGCGGCGAGCGCGGCCCCGACCAGTACCACCGTCAGGATGCGCAGTGATCGCGGCCTCCGCCGTCGCCGGTGCAGCCCTCGGTCGTACCCGCCCACGTCGATCTCCGTCCGTCGCCCCCACGCGCTCGGGCAGGAGTACGGACGGCAGGCCCGGACGGTTGAACGGGCCGGCCGGGTACCGTCGGTGCCGGGGTGAGCGAGAGGCCGCCTGCCGGAGTTCAGGGAGAGCCACCCGTGTCACCAGCCGACCGACTGCTCGACGACGCCGTCGCGACGGCGCGCGGCACCGACGTACGCGCCGCCGAGCGGGCCCTCGACGGGCTGGTGGTGGCCGACGGCGCGGCGGTGGACGCGGCGCTGCTCGCCCGGCTCACGCGGGACGTGGGCCGGCTCTGGCCGCGTGGCTGGCAGCCCGCCGACCTGGACCGGCTCGCCGTCCGGCGGCTCACCCCGCGCGGTGCCCGCCTGCTGCGCGACGCCATGGCCGCACAGCGGCGCACAGTGCCGGCGCCGGTCCCGGACTGGTTCGACGCACAGCTCACCGACCTGGGCGCGACCTGGGACGGCGACGCGGGCTGGCTGGACCGGCGCGCCGACGGCGACCGGATCACCACGTTGCGGGACGCGGTCGACGCGCTCGTCCTGGTGGCGGGGCTGCCGCCGATCGCGGCGCTGCGGCCGCCGCCCGGCTCGGCGGGCACCGCACCCGCCGCCGCGACGCCGAGCGGCTCCCGGATGCTCGACCGGGTACGCGCGCTGCTCGCCAAGGCCGAGTCGACCGCCTACCCGGCCGAGGCGGAGGCGTTCACCGCCAAGGCGCAGGAGTTGATGGCCCGGCACAGCATCGACGCGGCGCTGCTCGACGCCGCCGCCGAGCGCTCCGGCGGTCCGGGCGGCGTCCGGATCGGGGTCGACGCCCCGTACGCGGCGGCGAAGGCGCTGCTGGTCCAGGAGGTGGCGGCGGCGAACCGGTGCGAGTCGGTCTGGTCCGACGACCTGGGCTTCGCCACAGTGCTCGGCTTCCCGGCCGACCTGGCGGCGGTGGAGTTGCTGCACACCTCGCTGCTGGTGCAGGCCACCGCCGCGATGCTGCGCGGCCGGCGCGAGCGCGGACAGGCAGGCGGGCGGCGCACCAAGGGCTACGACGAGTCGTTCCTCAACGCGTTCGCGCTGCGGATCGGCGACCGGCTGCGGGAGGCCAGCGCGGCGGCGGCCGGACAGAGCGACGACGACCGGCTGCTGCCGGTGCTCGCGGCCCGCTCGGACGCCGTCCGGGAGCGGGTCGACCAGCTCTTTCCCGGCACCACGCGGCACCGGCTCCAGGTGCGCGACGAACAGGGCTGGGTCTCCGGCACCAGCGCGGCCGACCGCGCCTCGCTCGATCCGGGCCGCCCGGCACGCCGCCCGGTGCGCGGTTCTCGCTGACTTCCTGGCCGATGATGTCGGTTCGGGCGGACCGGCTCCGACCCGTCTGCGAGGCGCCACCGACGGTGGCCCGAACCCGAGGAGTGCACGGTGAAGTACATGCTGCTGATCTGGAACCGGCCCGGCTTCGTGGAGGAGCTGTCCGAGGCGGAACGCAACGCGATCTTCGGCGAGGTCGACGAGATCATGAAGGAGCTGTCCGAGTCCGGTGAGCTGGTCGGCGGTGAGGCGCTGGCGCACCCGTCGCAGGCCCGTACGGCCCGTCCGGCCGCCGGTGGCGGCACCGAGATCACCGACGGGCCGTTCGTGGAGAGCAAGGAGCAGTTCGCGGGTTACCTGACCGTCGACTGCGAGACCCCGGAGCGGGCTGCCGAGATCGCCGCGCGCTGGCCGGACGTGCGGCACGGTTTCGGCGTGCTGGAGGTGCGCGCGGTGATGGAGCAGGCCGGGACGGAGATGTGACCTCACCTGCGGTCGAGGACCTGCTGCGCACGCTCGCGCCGCAGGTCCTCGGCGTGCTCGTGCGCCGGCACGGCCAGTTCTACGCCTGCGAGGACGCGGTCCAGGAGGCGCTGCTGGCTGCCGCCGTCCAGTGGCCGGAGCAGGGCCTGCCGGACCATCCCCGAGCGTGGCTGGTCACCGTCGCCACCCGCCGGCTCACCGACGAGTGGCGCGGTGAGCACGCCCGCCGGGCACGCGAGGTCGCGGTGGCGGTCCGGCAGCCCGCGTACGCGACTGTCGCGCCGCCCGCCGACGAGGAGCCGCCCGGCGGGGACGACACGCTGAGGCTGCTGTTCCTCTGCTGTCATCCGGCGCTGCCGGTCAGCGCGCAGGTGGCGCTCACGCTGCGTGCGGTGGGCGGGCTGAGCACCGCCGAGATCGCCCGCGCGTACCTGGTGCCGGAGGCGACCATGAGCCAGCGGATCCGGCGCGCGAAGCAGCGGATCGAGGCGGCCGGCGCGCGTTTCACGCTGCCCTCGCCGGCCGACCGGGACGAGCGGCTGGGCGCGGTGCTGCGCGTGCTCTACCTGGTCTTCAACGAGGGGTACGCGGCGTCGAGCGGCGAGGCGCTGCACCGGGCGGAGCTGACCGCCGAGGCGATCCGGCTGGCCCGGGAGCTGCGCCGGCTGCTCCCGGACGACGGCGAGGTGGCCGGGCTGCTGGCGCTGATGCTGCTCACCGACGCGCACCGGGCGGCGCGTACCGGGCCGGACGGCGAGCTGGTGCCGCTGGCCGAGCAGGACCGCGGCCGGTGGGACCGGGCTGCGATCGAGGAGGGGGTGGCGCTGGTGACCGAGGCGCTGACCTGGTCGTCGCCGGGCCCGTACCAGGTGCAGGCGGCCATCGCGGCGGTGCACGCGGAGGCGCCCACCGCCGGGACCACCGACTGGCCGCAGATCGTCTCGCTCTACCGGGTGCTGGCCCACCTCGCGCCGAACCCGATGGTCACGCTGAACCAGGCGGTCGCGGTGGCCATGGTGGACGGCCCGCGCGCCGGGCTCGCGCTGCTGGAGCCGCTCGACGCCGACGGCCGGACCGCCGGCCACCACCGGCTCACCGCTGTCCGCGCGCATCTGCTCGACCTGGCCGGGGACCGGGCGGACGCGCGGGCCGCGTACCTGGCCGCCGCCCGGGCCACCACGAGCCTGCCGGAACGGCGGTACCTGCAGGCCCGCGCCGCCCGCCTGGCCGGTGACGGGCCGCGCTGATCCGCGCCCGGACAGCACGCCGGGCCGGCCCGTGGGCCGACCCGGTGGGTGTGCGTCGCGTACGTCAGCTCTTGAAGGCGTCCTTGATCTTCTCGGCGGCCTGCTTGAGCTTGGCGCCGGCCTGGTCGTTGCGGCCCTCGGCCTCCAGGCGCTCGTTGTCCGTGGCGCGGCCGACGCCCTCCTTGACCTTGCCGGAGACGTCCTGCGACGTGTTGTCGATCTTGTCGTCGAGACCCATGATGACCTCCACTGATGCGATTGCCTGACGACAACTGGTTACCCCATCGACCGCCCGCCCAATCCCCTCACCCGATCGGGCGGAAGCGCCGCAGCCGCAGGCTGTTGCCCACCACGAAGACCGACGAGAAGGCCATCGCCGCCCCGGCGAGCATCGGGTTGAGCAGCCCGGCGGCCGCCAGCGGCAACGCCGCGACGTTGTAGGCGAACGCCCAGAACAGGTTTCCCTTGATGATCGCCAGCGTGCGCCGGGAGAGCCGGATGGCGTCCGCGGCGGCGGTCAGGTCACCCCGGACCAGCGTCAGGTCGGCGGCCTCGATGGCCGCGTCGGTGCCGGTGCCCATGGCCAGCCCGAGGTCGGCCCGGGCCAGCGCGGCGGCGTCGTTGACCCCGTCGCCGACCATCGCGACCACCCGGCCCTCGCCCTGCAGCCGCTCGACCACCGCGACCTTCTCGGCGGGCAGCACCTCCGCGATCACCTCGTCGATGCCGACCTCGGCGGCCACCGCCTTCGCCACCGTGGCGTTGTCGCCGGTGAGCAGCACCGGGGTGAGCCCCAGTTCGCGCAGCCGCGCGACCGCCGTCCGGCTGGTCGGCTTCACCGCGTCGGCCACCGCGAGCACGCCCCGGGCCCGCCCGTCCCAGCCGGCCAGGATCGCCGTCCGGCCGGCGGCCTCCGCGCCGGTCGCGGCCCGCGCGATCTCCTCGGGTACGTCGAGACCCCGCTCGCGCAGCAGCCGTGCCCGGCCGACCACCACGGTCCGGCCGTCCACGGTGCCGGTCACGCCCAGCCCTTCGGCGTTGGCGAACCCGCCGACCGGCGGCAGCGGTCCGGCTTCGGCCGCGGCCTCGGCGACGGCCCGCGCGATCGGGTGCTCGGAGGCGGCCTCCAGCGCGCCGGCCACCCGGAGCAGTTCGTCGGCGTCCTCGCCGTCGGCGGGCAGCACCTCGGCCAGCGCCATCCGGCCGGTGGTGACGGTGCCGGTCTTGTCCAGCACCACGGTGTCGACCCGGCGGGTGGACTCCAGCATCTCCGGCCCCTTGATCAGCACCCCGAGCTGCGCGCCGCGTCCGGTGCCGACGAGCAGCGCGGTCGGCGTGGCCAGGCCGAGCGCGCACGGGCAGGCGATGATCAGCACGGCCACCGCGGCGGTGAACGCGGCGGTCGCACCGGAGCCGGTGCCGAGCCACCAGCCGAGCGTGCCGGCGGCCAGCGCGATCACGATCGGCACGAAGACGCCGGAGATCCGGTCGGCGAGCCGCTGCACGGCCGCCTTGCCGGTCTGCGCCTGCTCCACGAGCCGTGCCATCTGGGCGAGCTGGGTGTCGCCGCCGACCCGGGTGGCCCGGACGACCAGCCGGCCACCGGCGTTCACGGTCGCGCCGGTCACGGTGTCGCCCGTCCCCACCTCGACCGGCACCGACTCGCCGGTGAGCATGCTGGCGTCGACGGCCGAGGTGCCCTCCTCGACCACGCCGTCGGTGGCGATCTTCTCGCCGGGCCGGACCACGAACCGGTCGCCGACCGCGAGCCGGTCGACCGGGACCCGGACCTCCTGGCCGCCGCGCAGCACCGCGACGTCCTTGGCCCCGAGTTCGAGCAGGGCGCGCAGCGCCGCCCCGGCGGTGCGCTTGGAGCGGGCCTCGAAGTACCGCCCGGCCAGGATGAACACCGTCACCCCGGCGGCGGCCTCCAGGTAGATGTTGCCGGCGCCGTCGCCCCGGGTGATGTCGAGGCTGAACGGGTGCTTCATCCCGGGCATGCCGGCGTCGCCGAGGAACAGCGCCCAGAGCGACCAGCCGAACGCGGCGAGCGTGCCCAGCGAGACGAGCGTGTCCATGGTCGCCGCGCCGTGCCGCAGGTTGACCAGCGCGGCGCGGTGGAACGGCAGCCCGCCCCAGACCACCACGGGGGCGGCCAGCGTGAGCGAGGCCCACTGCCAGTAGTCGAACTGCCAGGCCGGGACCATGGCGAGCACGATCACCGGCAGCGTGAGCACGGCGGAGACCCAGAGCCGGGTACGCGCGACGCGCAGCTCGTCCGCCGGCTCCCCGGCCGCTGCGGCCGCCTGCTCGGGCGGGGGCGGCACCACGGCGGTGTAGCCGGTCTTCTCGACGGTGGCGATCAGGTCGGCCGGCGCGATGTCGTCGGCGTACCGGACGGTGGCCTTCTCGGTGGCGTAGTTCACTGTCGCCTCGACGCCGTCCATCCGGTTGAGCTTCTTCTCGATCCGGGCGGCACAGGACGCACAGGTCATCCCGCCGATCGCCAGTTCGATCAGGTTCGGCGCGGTGGGCAGCGTCTTTCCCGTGGCAGTCATCGCGGCACCTCCGGCGCTCAACTGTGCCCGTGCCCCGGCGTGCCGTGTCCGGCGTCCGGGGTCGGTGCGGTGGTGGATACCGGCGCGGTCGGGTCGCCGGCCAGGACGGTGAATTCGGCGGTGTGCACCGCGTCGCCGTGCCGGAAGTCCAGGTAGAGACGGTACGCCCCGGCCGAGGGCACCTCGGCGGCGAACGTGATCGCCGGACCGGCGGGGGTGCGCCCGTCGCCGGGTGTGCCCTCCGGGTGCACGTGCAGGTACGCCAGGTCGCCCTGCCGCAGCGCCACCAGGTGCCCGTACGCGCCGAGGTAGGGCTGAAGGTCGGTGACCGGTCTCCCGTCGCGGCTGACGGAGAGCGTGAGCCGGCTGGTCCGGCCCGGCTCCGGCGTGCCGGTCAGCGTGACTGTGTAGCCGTCGACGGTGGTGCTGGTCACCGGCGCCGGCAGCGGCCGGGCGGCCAGCTCGCCGGGGACCGTGACGTCCAGGCCGAGGGTCAACGGCTCGCCGCCTTCGGGCGTGAAGTCGGCGAACGCCCGCCACACCCCGGGGCCGTCGAGCGGGGAGGCGACCCGCCAGGTGCCGTCGCCGGCCATCTCCGGGTGGACGTGCCGGAAGCCGGACAGGTCCCGGCGCGCGACGATCAGGTGCATGCGCTTGTCGTGGGCCACCTCGAAGCGGGTGACCGGCGTGCCGTCCGGGCCGGTGATCCGGAAGGCGAACTGCCCGGCCGGCGCGGTGGCGGGCTGGAGCGTGTAGCCGCCTTCGGAGACGAGCAGCCCGCCGGGCAGGTGCGCGTCGGCGCCGTTCTCGTCACCGTGACCGGTGTCGCCGGTCCCGTGGTCGCTGCCGCTGTCGTCGTGGCGGGTCTCGGCGGCCGGGGCGACGGGATCGGCCAGGTTGCCGATCCCGTACGCCGCGCCGAAGACCGCCACGAGGCCGAGCGCGAAGCCGCTGAGCTTCGTCGCCGTGTTCATGGTTTCTCCTCGGTTCTGCGGGTCCCGTGGACCCGTCACGCACCGACGAGGTCGTAGCCGGCCTCGTCGACCGCCGCGCGGACGGTGTCCGTGTCCAGCGGGTTCTGACTGGTGACGGTGACCCGGCCGGTGGCCAGGTCGACCTGGACGCCGGTGACGCCCGGAAGCGCGCTCAGCTCGGTGCTCACCGAGTTGACGCAGTGGCCGCAGGTCATACCGCTCACCTGGTAGGTGCTCTCCATGTCGCCCTCCGATCTCATACCCCCTGGGGGTACAGCCGGAACGTTAGCATACCCCCGAGGGGTACGCTATCCTCGTTCTCATGACCGCTCCGTCCAGCCCGACCCGGGGCTACACCGCCAGCAAGGACCAGCTCCTCGCCCGGCTCCGCCGGATCGAGGGTCAGGTCCGTGGCATCGAGAAGATGGTCGAGGACGACCGTTACTGCATCGACGTGCTGACCCAGATCTCGGCCATCCAGGCGGCGCTGGACAAGGTCGGCCTCGGCCTGCTCGACGGGCACGCGCGGCACTGCATGCACGAGGGCGCCGCCGAGGGCCGGGCCGACGAGATGGCGACCGAGATGATGGCCGCCGTCGGCCGCCTGATGAAGCGCGGCTGAACGGGACCTCCGCCCCTCCGAGCAGGGCACATCGACCCGCGCCGACGCGCCCGTGCGGCCGTACCGTCGAAGTGGCGGGCAGGCCGGCCCCGGCGGACCCGCAGTGACGGACGGAGGGCGGCCCGATGATGTGGCAGAGCCCGATGATGGGCTGGATGTGGATCTGGTCCCTGGCGGTGCTGGCGGTGCTGGCAGGGCTCCTCTGGCTGGCCGTGCGGTGGACCGGCCCGCAGCGGTCCGGGCCGACGGCGGCCCGGCGCATCCTCGACGAGCGGTACGCCCGCGGCGAGATCGACGAGGACGAGTACCGGCGACGCCGGGCCGGACTGGCCTGACCCGCGCGGGGCGCGCGTCACCGGTCACGGTGTCCGGGAGCACCCAGCCGGGCTGCCTACCATGTCGGGGCGACGACCCGGACGTGGTCGACACGTCCGCGCCGGCCCGGTGACCAGACCGGTCCGGCGGACCAGGCGTCGCCGCGACCGTTGGGAGAGACGCCTTGGGTGCCGACCACACCCGCCCCGCACCGCCCACGCCACCGGGCGTACGGCGGCTGCTCGTCGCCGTGGTGGTGCCGCTGTTCGCGCTCACCGTGATCGCCGCGCTGGTGCTCTGGCCCCGGCAGGACCGGGAGCCGGTCGGCGGCGCGGACGTCCCCCGCTACCACGGCACCGTGACCCGGGTGGTCACCGAACCCTGCCCGCCGACGCCGGAGGCCCCGGAGGGCGCGGGCGGCCCCTGCGGCACCGCGACCGTCGCCGCCGAGCAGGGCCCGGACGCGGGACGGCAGGTCGAGACGCCGCTCCCGGCCGGACCGGGCGCGCCCCGGGTCGAGGTCGGCGACAAGATCGTCCTGGTCGAGCTGATCGACCCGGCCGACCCTTCGATGAAGTCCTACAACATCGCCGAGCACCAGCGCGGCACACCGCTGATCTGGCTGCTGGTGCTCTTCGCCGCCGCGATCGTGGCGTTCGGCCGCTGGCGCGGGCTCGCCGCGCTCGGCGGCCTGGCGGCCAGCTTCGCCATCCTGCTCGGCTTCGTGCTGCCCGGCATCGGTGGCGGCCAGCCGCCGCTGCTGGTGGCGATCGTGGGCGCCGCGTTGATCATGTTCGTGGTGCTCTACCTGACGCACGGGATCACCGCGCAGACGTCGGTGGCGGTGCTCGGCACGCTCGGCAGCCTCGTGATCACCGGCGTGCTCGGCCTGCTCGCCACGTCCGCCACCCACCTGACCGGCTTCGGCAGCGAGGACGCCACCACCCTGTCCATGTTCCAGGGCGACGTGGACCTGCACGGACTGCTGCTGGCGGGCATCATCATCGGCTCGCTGGGCGTGCTGGACGACGTCACCGTCACCCAGGCGGCCACCGTCACCGAACTCGCGCACGCCAACCCGGGGCTGTCCCGGCGGCAGCTCTACCGGGCGGCGACCCGCGTCGGCCGGGCCCACATCGCGTCCACCGTCAACACCATCGTGCTGGCGTACGCGGGCGCGTCGCTGCCGCTGCTGCTCCTGCTGGTCGCCGACTCCCGCCCGGTGAGCCAGATCCTCACCAGCGAGTTCCTCGCCCAGGAGATCGTCCGCAGCGCGGTGGCCACGCTCGGCCTGATCGCCGCCGTACCGCTGACGACCGCACTGGCCGCGATCGTGACCACCGCCGGACGGCGCGCGCCCGGTCCGGAGCCGGCGTCGCCCGTACCCCCGCCGCCCCGTCCGCCGGCCGGACGCGACGACGCGCTGGAGGCGCTCGGCGGCGGAAAGAGTACGGAGGCGACATGGTGACACTCCGCACGGTGACCATCGATTTCAAACGCGACGCTGGTCACGGTGCGCCACGGCGAAATCTCGCTATTGGTCGGCTTCCGGACGTAGATCCGCAGGAGTGCTGTCGGGTAACCTCGCTGCCGGTCACCGCCGAAGGCGCGCACCGGCGCCAGCGGTGCCGCCGCCCAATCGCCTGCGGGCGAGCCGGGGAACCAGGTACATGGGGTGAATCCGCGCGAGCGGTAGGGGCCACTTCCGTCCCGAACCCGTCAGCTAACCCGGTCGGCGGCCGACGGAAGGGAACACTGTGACGCCACCCCTGCGCCGCTGGCTGACACCCCTGGTGGCCGTGCTGGCCTCGCTGGCAGTGCTGGCCGGGCCGAACTCGGCGACGGCGGCCCCCGCCGCGGCGGCCCCGAAGCCGTCCGGGCACGAGGAGGACGGCGAACCACCGCTCATCACCGAGGCGATCGACAGCGCCAACCGGAACTTCCTCCAGGCGAAGGCGAAGCTGGCCAAGTCGCAGGACCGCCAGCGGCGGCTGGCCGCCGAGGTACAGGCGGCACAGGCCGAACTCGAGGCGCTCAGCCCGCAGGTCAACCAGCTCGCCGCCCAGTCCTACCGGACCGGCCGGATGGGCGCGATGGCGATGCTGCTGGAGAGCAACTCGCCCGACTCGTTCGTCCGCCGCGTCAACGCCCTGGACGAGCTGAACCTCCTCAACGCGCAGCGCCTGGCCGCCATCAACGCGGTCAAGAACCGCGCCGAGACGGCCAAGATCGCGCTCGACGCCGAGGTGCGCGAGCAGGAGAAGCAGAAGAACGCGATGGAGCGCGAGAAGGTGCAGGCCGAACGCGCCCTCAAGCTCGTCGGCGGCCTCGGCTTCACCGGCGGCCTGGTCGACGCCACCTCACCGGTCGCCAAGATCGGCCCCGGCCGCACCGCCGACGGCGGCTGGAAGGCCGAGTCGTGCAGCGAGAACGACCCGACCACCTCGGGCTGCATCACGCCGCGGACGCTGCACGCCTACAAGGAGGTCCGGCGCGCCGGCTACACGCGCTTCGTGGGCTGTTACCGGCCGGGCGGGCCGTGGGAGCACCCCAAGGGCAAGGCGTGCGACTGGTCGCTGCAGAACAGCGGCTTCTCACCCTGGCACAACAACGACACCCGCAAGTACGGCAACGACGTGGCCGCCTTCCTCATCCGCAACGCCGACCGGCTGGGCATCTACTACGTGATCTGGAACCGGCAGATCTGGTTCCCGGCCACCGGCTGGAGGTCGTACAGCGGGCCGTCGAACCACACCGACCACGTCCACATGTCGATGCTCTGACCTGGACGCAGCAAGAAGGGGCCGCCCCCGTGGGCGGCCCCTTCGTCGTCCGGCGCTCCGGTCAGCCGGCCAGCGCCGCGTCCGCGTCCGCCGGCGACGAGGGAGCGGGCAGTGACGCCGGGACCTGCGCCACTGTCCGCACCTCGCCGCCGGAGAGCCGGTACGACATCCCCGCCACCGTGCACCGGCCCGCCGCGACCCGCTCGGCCAGCACGGAGGACCGGGCCAGCAGCGTCTCCACGGTCTGCGCGATGTGGACGTCGATGATGCCGTCGAGGTCGTCGATGCCCTGCCGGGCGGCGCGCAGCAGGCTGGGCGAGACCGCGTCCACCACCGCTCCCAGGTGCCCGGCCGGAGCGGCGCCGGTCCGGACCCCCTCCCGGGCGGCCTGGACCGCGCCGCAGGAGTCGTGCCCGAGCACCACCACGAGCGGCGTGCCGAGCACGGTGACCGCGTACTCGACGCTGCCGAGCACCTCGGGCCCGGCGGTGTGCCCGGCGGTACGCACCACGAAGAGGTCACCGAGACCTCGATCGAAGATGATCTCCGCGGCGAGCCGCGAGTCGGAGCAGCCGACGATCACCGCGAAGGGGTGCTGGCCGTCGGCCACCGCCGCCCGGTGCCCGGCGTCCTGATTCGGATGCTGCGGCACACCGGTGACGAACCGGTGGTTGCCGGCACGCAGCTCGGCGAGCGCCTGCTCCGGGCTTCTCGGCGTCATCTGCCTCACCTCGTCTACCTGCGGAACGACCAGGCCGGACGGCCTCGCGACTTCACGGTCACACGGCGTCAGGGGCACGTCAAGATTCGTGATACGCATTTCATACTTTCCCGTGCCGGCCCGCGTCCGATTCGGGTCGGCAGCGTCGATGGCCATAGCATGGCCACCATGGCGACGACACCAGGTGAGGACGGGAGCCGCCGCAACTGGACCTTCCTCACCAATCACGGACATGTGCTGCTGGCGATCGCGCGCAACCCCACGGCGCGGCTGCGGGACGTGGCCGACGAGGTGGGCGTCACCGAGCGGGCGGCCCAGGCCATCGTCGCCGACCTGGAAGCCGGGGGTTACCTGCGGCGCACCCGCGTGGGGCGGCGCAACGAGTACACGATCAACCCGAAGGGACGCTTCCGGCACCCGGCGGAGGCCGACCAGCAGGTCGGCGCCCTGCTGGCCCTCTTCGCCGCCGAGCCGGCCGGGGACGTCACCGCCGACCGGTGACCGGTTCCCGCGACCGCGTGCGCCCGCGCGGGCCGGCGCGACGGTAATCTCACCGCGTGCGCGACAGCTTGCGGCCGGGCGCGACAAAAGGGCGCGCCCGGGCCGGACACCCGATCCGGACCGTCCTCTCGGCAGCGGCGGCAGCCGCTCTGCTCGGCGGCGCGCTGGCGGTGCCCGCGCCCGCCGTGGCCGCCCCGAAGTGCGGGCCGACCGGCGGCCCCGCGCCCACCGAGACGCCGTGGGCGCTGAGCCGCCTCGACCCGGCCTCCGCGTGGCGGGTCGGCAAGGGCGCGGGGATCACCGTCGCCGTGATCGACTCCGGGGTCTCACCGTCGCATCCCCTGCTGCGCGGGCGGGTGCTCCCCGGCGAGGACTTCAACCAGCTCGTCCGGCTTCAGGGCCAGTGTGACCTGGTCGGGCACGGCACCATGGTGGCCGGCATCATCGCCGGGCGGGAGGGCACCGGCTCGCCGTACACCGGCATCGCGCCGGAGGCCCGCATCCTGCCGCTGCGTGTGCTGGCCGAGAACAAGGAGAACTTCGACCCGGACGTGCCGGGCGAGATCGGCAAGGCGATCCGCTGGGCGGTCGACAACGACGCCGACGTGATCAACCTGTCCCTGGTCACGCTCGACGACCCGCAGCTGAAATCGGCGGTGCAGTACGCGCTCGGCAAGGACGTGGTGGTCGTCGCCTCCGCCGGCAACCGGCAGGAGAACCGGGAGGACCGGCCGGCCTATCCGGCGGCGTACCCGGGGGTCATCGCCGTCGCCGGTGTGGACGAGCAGGGCGGCCACGTCGGCAGCTCGGTCAGTGGGGACTATGTGGACATCGCCGGCCCCGGGCTGAACATCCTCGGGCCCGCGCCGCAGGGGTCCGGCTACCGGGCCGAGCCGCAGGGCGGCACGAGCTTCGCCACCGCGTACGTCTCCGGTGTCGCCGCGCTGGTGCGGGCCGCGCACCCCGACATCAGCGCCGACGAGGTCGCCTACCGGCTGACCCGCACCGCCGACAACCCGCCCGACGGGCACAACGCCGACGTCGGCTACGGGATGGTCAACCCCTACCGAGCGGTGACCAGCCTGCTCGGCACCCGCACGGACCCGCCGCTGGGCGCCATGCCGCCGCCGGCGCCGCCCACCGATCCGCTGGCCTGGCAGCGCACCGTCGCGATCTGGGTCGCCGTCGTCGGCGGGCTGCTCGCCGGGGTCCTGCTGACGCTGCGGCCGATCCTGACCCGCGGCCGGCGACGCGGATGGCGCCCCGGCCGGCGGGACGTCCCGCAGGACGCCTGACCGGCCTCCTCGCGCCGCACGGCCGGGCCGGAAATACACGAGACAGGGCCGGAATACACGACGGCTCCGCCCGGCACGAGCCGGAGCGGAGCCGTCGTGGACCGGTCGGGGGTCAGCTGCCCCAGACCTTGGAGTTGCTCATCTCCGTGGTCATGTAGTTCTCCCGCGCGATGCCCACCGCGCCGCCGATCTCGTTCAGGACCTTGTTGATGTCCCGCACGGCGGCGTCCCACTGGGCCTGGTGCTGCTGGTAGGCGGCCCGGTCCTGGCCCTCCCACTCGAGCTTGGCCAGCATCGCCCGCAGCGTGTCCAGCTTCTCGTCGATGATCCGCGAGATGGCCTGCATCTGCTGGTTGCTGCTCTCCAGAACAGCGTAGTCAACCTTGATGCTCATCGATTCCTCCTCTGCCTGTCTTCGCGGATCACGGGTTGAGAGCAGCGTGGAACTTGTCCAGCATCTGCTGCTGCTCTTCGTCGTTGACCTGGTGCGTGGTGCCCGACTTGTCGAGCAGGTCCGCGATGTTGTCCATCGCGGTCAGCAGCTTGTTCGTGTCCTCGGTCCAGCGAGTCATCAGGCTCTGGAAGCCCGTGGACGCCTGGCCCTTCCAGGCCATCGCGAGGTCGTCGACCACGTTCCACAGCTTCTTGAGCTCACCGTCAACCTCGCTGCGCGTGGACCGCACGTCACTCGCGGCGGTGTGCAGAGTCGCTGCACTGACCTCGAACGCCATGCTTCACACCCTTCCGTCTTTTGTGGCGGCGGTTCCGCCGCGCCCTCCCCCGCGGCAAGGCGAACACACCCCACCGACGGACACTTCATCCGAACCGTAGCGGACGATGTCCAACCCGCGCAGCCCTGCCGGCCCATCGACGTACTCCGACAGCCCGGAATCGGCAAGGCGATCCGGCGCTGTCCGTACGAGTTGGACGGTCCGTCCCGAGGTCAGGGCCGCTCACGTGCGGCTTTGACGATCGTCGACACACCGAAGGCCAGCACCGCGACCAGCAGTACCACCACGATCCACAGCAGCGGCTTCTCGAACGCGCGCTCGAACGTCAGCACCAGCAGCGCCGCGCAGGCGCTCAGCGAGACCACCTCGGCGGCCCGCCGCAGCCGCGCCGAGCGGGTCAGCACGGCGAACAGCATCAGGAGCACGAAGACCGGGATGGTCAGCAGGACGTACAGGAACAGTACGAAGATCAGAGTGTCCATGCCCCGCTCCCGTCACCTGTAGAACGCGGAGTCCCGAACCCAGTCGATCTTGATGTCCTTGATGTCCGGGTCGGAGCCGGCGGGCGCCCAGCCGGGCCGGGAGTCCGCGGTGAACGTGAACCGGCTGTCCGTGTGGAACGCGGCCATCAGCGCGTGCAGCAACGCGCTGATCTCGCCGAAGACCAGGACCAGGATCGCGGCGGTGGCGGCCAGGCCGGCGATGCCGATGGCCTGGGCCAGCGCGGTGGTCGCGGGGAAGAACTGGAGCGCGATCGAGGCGATCACCGCGACCAGGATCGGCATGAGCGCCTGCGCCAGGCCGGACACCGCGTCGTTGTACGCGTCCCGGGCCGCGGTGAGCGTGTCGCGGTTGGCGGCGAACGCCTCGGCCAGCGAGTTGATCTCCGCGCCGAGCTTGCGCATGAACTGGTCGAACGCGTCCCGGTCGTCGAAGTCCCACTCCGACGCCTCCGGCGGGACCGCCGCCATCGCCGCGCCGAACTGGTCCGCGCCGAGCAGGCGGGCCGCCTCGTCCCACTTCTTGATGGACTCGTTCACCTGCTGGTTGTCGAAGGACTCCAGGTAGAGGATGGTGCCGATCAGCGCCGCCGAGGCGGCGATCCAGACCAGGTTGCCCCGGGCGATGGCCGCGGCCGACCGCACCGGCGCCGTGGTCTGGGCGACCGACACCGAGCCGGTCACCGTCCCCGAGGCGTTGGCGATGAGGATCTCCGGTGGCATCAGGCGTCCTTCCCCTGGCGGGCCCAGCCGGTCACTTGACCACCCAGGGCTGATCCGACTTCTCCCAGTTCTGCGCGCTCTGTTCGAGCTGCGCGGCGGCCTTGCGCAGATGCTCCGCGCCGGTGCGGACGTTGTCGAGGTGCCCGTCCACGGCCGCGTTGTGCCGCTCCACCGCCCCGGTGCCGAACCAGCTCAGCGCGCCGCCGGGCAGCTTGACCTCGGCCAGCAGCGCCTCGACGTTGCGCAGGTACTGGATCGGCCCGTCCGGGGCGTCGAGCATCCGGCTCGCCTTCCGGATCGCGTCGACGTCGACGGTGTTCGGCATCGTCGTCCCCTCTCGCTCAGCGCCGCAGATTGCGGGTCGGGTCGGACAGATCCACCCCGAACTGACGGAACCAGTCCTCCGGGGTCAGCGTGCCGTCCTGCGCCCGGCGGACCGTCTCGGAGTCGCCGAGCATCTCGCCCAGCATCTCCCGCTGCCGCTCCTCGAAGGCCGCGTACGCGGCGTCGATCGCGGCCTGCATCGACTCGGCCAGGGAGAAGCTGTCCAGCCGCATGGCCCGCGCGTTCAGCTCGATGCCGCCGACCTTCATGTCGCCGTCCACGGTCACCCGCACCAGCCCGTCCGGGCTCTCCCCGGTGACCCGCAGCTCCGCACGCTGCCGCTGGAGCTCGGCCAGCCGCCGCTGCTGCTCCTGCGCCTGCCGCAACAGGCCCTCCAGGGCTCCACCGATACCCGACGGGCTGCTCAACTCCGGCTCTCCCCGTAATCGCGACGATCGATCGGGCCGACGCTACCGGAAGTGACGCCCGCCGTCCGTCCCGTCAGACCGGTTCCGTCCAGGCGGTCTGGATCAGCTGCTGGCCGTCGCGGCGGCGCACCAGCGTGCCCCGGCCCGGCGGCTGCGGGGTCGGCCGCAGGTTGCCGAAGACCGCGCCCTCCTCCCGGCTGCCGGACATGAGCAGTCCCGGCGAGTCCAGCTCACGCAGACGCTGCAGCACCGGCTCGTACAGCGCCCGGGCCACACCACCGACCCGCCGCGTGACGATCAGGTGCAGGCCGATGTCCCGCGCCTGCGGCAGCAGCTCGTGCAGCGCGCTGAGCGGATTGCTGCCGCCGGAGGCGACCAGGTCGTAGTCGTCCACCAGGATGTAGAGGTCCGGCCCCTTCCACCAGCTCCGGTCGCGCAGCTGCGCGGTGGTCACGTCCGGGCCGGGCAGCCGGTTCTGCAACGCGCTGCGGATCGAGCCGAGACCCTGGCTGAACACCTGGTTCGACGGCGCGTAGTCGAGCAGGTGGTCCCCCTCGACCGCGCCGAGCAGGCCGCGCCGGTAGTCGGCGATGACCAGCCGCGCCTGGGCCGGGGTGTACCGCTCGGCGATCCCCCGGGCGATCAGCCGCAGCAGGTTCGTCTTGCCGCACTCGGCGTCGCCGAACACGGTCAGGTGCGGCTCGCTCGCCAGGTCCAGGTGGACCGGGGCGAGCGCCGACTCGTTGACGCCGATCGGGATGCCCGGGACGGACCGGTCGACCACCTTCGCCAGCTCGGTGACCGCCAGCTTGCGCGGCAGCAGCCGGACCTTCGGCGCCGGACGGCCCGGCCAGTTCGCCGCGACGTGCCCGGCCATCGCCACCGACGCCTCGGTCAGGTCCTCGATGTCGCGCTTGCCGTCGATCCGCGAGATCGCGGTCAGGAAGTGCAGCTTGTCCCGGGTCAGGCCGCGACCCGGCGCGCCGACCGGCACGTTCTGCGCGGCCCGCCGGTCGATCTCCGACTCTGACGGGTCACCGAGCCGCAGCTCCAGCTTGGTGCCGAGCAGGTCCCGCATGTTGATCCGGATCTCCGCCCAGCGCACCGCCGTGATCACCACGTGGACGCCGAAGCCGAGGCCCCGGTTGGCCAGGTTGGTGATGGTCTGCTCCAGCTCCTCGTACTCCTGGCGCAGCGTGTTCCAGCCGTCCACCACGAGGAAGACGTCACCGAACGGGTCGTCGGCGAACTCACCGGCCGCGCGGCGGCGCCGGTAGCTGGCCACCGAGTCGATGCCGTGCTGGGTGAACCGGTTCTCCCGCTCGTCGATCACCGCGACCACCTCGGCGACCGTCCGCCGGACCGCCTCGGTGTCCCGCCGCCCCGCCACGCCCGAGGTGTGCGGCAGCCCGTCCAGGCTGCGCAGCGCGCCACCACCGAAGTCGAGGCAGAAGAACTGCACCTCGCGCGGCGTGTGGGTGAGCGCCAGCGAGGCCAGCATCGAGCGCAACATCGTGCTCTTGCCGCTCAGCGACGCGCCGACGATCACCACGTTGCCGCCGGCCCCGGCCAGGTCGACCATCATCGGGTCGCGGCGCTGCTCGTACGGGCGGTCCACGATGCCGACCGGCACGGCGAGCCGGCCGCGGCCCGGCCAGTCGGCGGTGGTCAGGCCGTACGTCGGGTGCACGCTCAGCTTCGGCAGCAGCTCGGCCAGCCCGGACGGCTCGGCCAGCGGCGGCAGCCAGACCTGGTGTGCCGGCTTGCCGCGGCCCTTGAGCTGGTCGATCAGCACGTCCAGCATGGCCACCGCCTTGCCGTCACCCGACTGCTCCGGCTCCGGCGTGGCCTCCGCCGGACTCGGCAGCGCCGGCGCCGGTACGTAGTCGATGCCGTACGGGACGATCCGCCGCTGCACCTGCGCCCGGGTGGAGCGCTGCGCCTGCCCCGGCGCCTGGTACGGGCCGGACACGTACGCCGCACGGAACCGCAGCATCGTGGCGGTGTCGGTCTTCAGGTAACCGTGACCCGGCGCGCTGGGCAGCTCGTACGCGTCCGGCACGCCGAGCACGATCCGGCTCTCCACCGCCGAGAACGTGCGCAGACCGATCCGGTACGACAGGTGCGTGTCCAGGCCGCGCAGCTTGCCCTCCTCCAGCCGCTGCGAGGCGAGCAGCAGGTGCACGCCGAGCGACCGGCCGAGGCGGCCGATCATCACGAACAGGTCGATGAAGTCCGGCTTGGCGGCCAGCAGCTCGGAGAACTCGTCACAGATGATCAGCAGGCTCGGCATCGGCTCCAGCGGCTCACCGGCCGCCCGCGCCTTCTCGTAGTCGTAACGGGAGACGTAGTTGCCGGCCGCCCGCAGCACCTCCTGCCGGCGGTTCATCTCACCGGCCAGCGCGTCCCGCATGCGGTCCACCAGCGGCAGCTCGTCCGAGAGGTTGGTGATCACCGCGCTGGTGTGCGGCAGCGCGTCCAGCGAGGCGAACGTCGCACCGCCCTTGAAGTCGACCAGGACGAAGTTCAGCTCCTCCGAGGAGTGCGTCACGGCCAGCGCGGCGACCACCGTACGCAGCAGTTCGCTCTTGCCGGAGCCGGTCGCGCCGATCACCAGGCCGTGCGGGCCCATGCCCTCGTGCGCGGACTCCTTGAAGTCCAGCTCGACCACGTTGCCGTCCGGGCCCAGGCCGAGCGGGATGCGCAGCCGGTCGCGGTGGCTGCGCGGCCGCCAGGTCTGCCGGACGTCCACGGTGGCCGCGTCGCCGACACCGAGCAGGTCGGGCAGCTCCATGCTGCGGGCCAGCGGCTCCTCGGTGCTCGCGCCCTGCTGCTGGGAGAGCCGGAACGGGGCGATCTGCCGGGCCAGCCCCTCGGCGGCGGACAAGGACAGCCGGTCCGGGCTGCCGAGCCGGGACGTGGCGGTGCCGCGGACCAGGTCCAGGCCGGTGCCGTCGCCGGCGTCCAGGCAGAGCAGCCAGCGCCCGGCGTCGCGGGGCACCGTGCCGGACAGGTCGACCACTGTGGTGCCGAGCAGGCCCGGCCCGGTCAGCGCGCAGGTCGCCGAGACCTCGCCGCCGTCCAGCACCACCACCACGTGCGGCGCGGTGGTCAGCGGCTTCGCCTCCGGCGCGAACCGGGGCCGCCCGCCCAGTTCCTGGGCCAGCGCGGTCTCCGCCTCGTCCAGCGCGGCGAACACCATCCGGCGCGCGCCCGCCGCGTCGGTACGCCCCGGGTGCTGGGCGTGCGGCAGCCACTTCACCCAGTCCCAGACCGGCTGCCGGTCCGGCGCGGCCACGATGACGACCAGCAGGTCCTCCGGGGCGTGGAACGTGACGAGCTGCCCCAGCGCGGCCCGGGCCAGGTCGAGCACCGGCTCCCGGTCGCCGCGCAACGCGATCCGGCTGAACGCGCGCAGCGACAACGCGGTCGGCAGATCCGGCACGCTGGAGTGGGCCCGGACGAACCGGCGCAGCGCGATCGCGCTCATCGGCTCCAGGTCCTCCACCGGCTTGGTCTCCGGCGGCACGATCTCCACCGCCAGCCGCTGCGGGCCGAGCGCGATCCGCACCTCGCCGAAGTCGTCCTCGGTGATCCGCCGCTCCCACAGCCGGCGGGAGGCGGCGATCGACCAGAGCGCGTCCGGCTCCGGGTGCCGCCAGGTCATCGCGGCGCGCTGCTGCTCGGCGGCCCGGCGGGTGCGCTTGCGCATCTGCGCCAGGTAACGCATGTAGTCGCGCCGCTGCGCGTTCAGCTCGGCCTTGTCGTTGCCGCCGTTGCCGAGCGTGCCGATCGCCATGCCCAACATGGACACACCGAACAGGCCACCCGCGACGTACGTCATCATGCCGCCGCCGCGGCCGGCGTAGAGGAAGGCCATCGCGCCGACGCCGCAGAGCATCGGCAGGATCATCAGCACCTGCCCCATGCCCTTGGCCTTCGGCTCCGGCAGCTCGGGCGGGGACTCCAGCAGCACCTCGCCGCGCGGCAGCGCGGGCCCCGGTTGACGCGGAAGCCGGCGGAACACCACCGTACTCACGGCTCTCCCCTCCCCAGAAGCGGCCCTGATCGTGGTCTGCCACCGCCGGTGAGCGTCGGGTGGGCAACCTGTGCGACCGCCATCGTAGGTAATCTCCCGGAGGCGTCGTGGACCCGTGGGGGCGGCGCCGTGGGCCGAGCGGATCGTTTGCGAGCAACGAGGAGGCCACTGTGGCGACGAAGACGGCGACCGGTGGGCTGAGCCGGATCACCATCGTGGCGCCACGTACCAGGATGGATCTGGCGCTGCCGTCCGACGTGCCGCTCGCCGACCTGCTGCCCACGCTGCTGCGCTACGCGGGCGAGGACCTGGCCGACGAAGGTGTGCGGCACGGCGGCTGGGCCCTGTCCCGGCTCGGCGGCCAGCCGCTCGACGGTGGCCGTACCGCCGCGCAGCTCGGGGTCCGCGACGGCGAGGTGCTCTACTTCAACCCCCGTGCCGCGACCGCCCCGGAGATCGTCTTCGACGACGTGGTGGACGCGGTCGCCACCTCCACCACCCAGCGGGCGGGCGCCTGGCAGGTGGGCACCACGCGGGCGTTCGCGATCCTCCTGGCCGCCTCCGCGCTTGCCGGCGGCGCGGTGGCGGCGCTGTTCACCGGCCCGCCGCACCTGCCCGGCGCGGCGGCCGCCTTCGTGGTCGCGGTGGCGCTGCTGGTCGGCGCCGCGGTGCTGTCCCGGGCGGCCGGAGACAGTCGCACCGGCGCGGTGCTGGCCCTGGTCGGGATCGGCTACGCGGGCGTCGGCGGCCTGCTGGTGCTCGCCGGTGAGCGGACGCTCGGCGAGCTGGCCGCCCCGCACGTCCTGCTCGCCGGCACCGCCGTGGTGGTGTTCGGCGCGATCGCCGCGCTCGCCGTCGGCGACCGCCTGCCGCTGTTCCTCGGCGCGGTCGGCGTGGGGGCGGCGGTCGGGCTCGGCGCGGTGCTCAGCCTGGCCTTCGGCATCGGCGCGGCGGCGTCGGCGGCAGTGGTGGCGACAGTCGCCTTCGGCGCGCTGCCGGCGCTGCCGATGCTCGCCTACCGCCTCGCCCGGCTGCCGGTGCCGTCCATCCCCACCGGGCCGGACGACCTGAAGACCGACACCGAGTCGGTGGACGGGCCGTCGGTGCTGCGCAACAGCGAGCGCGCCGACGGTTTCCTCACCGGCCTGCTCTGGACCGTCTCGCTGCTGGTGCTCGGCGGCGAGGTGGTGCTGGCCGAGGACGGCCGCCTGCCGGCGGTCCTGCTCTGCCTGGTCCTGGCGCTGCTGTCGCTGCTGCGGGCGCGCCCGTTCCTCGGCCGCGGGCAGCGTACGCCGGTGCTGCTGTCCGGCAGCGTCGGCCTGGGACTGGTCGCCGCCGCCACGTTCGCCGCCGGCTCGCTGGCGGTCCGGCTCGGGCTGGTCCTCGGCGGCCTGGCCGTGGTGGCCGTGATCAGCCTGGTCTACGGCCTGACCGTGGCCGGCAAGCGGATCTCGCCGGTCTGGGGCCGGACCCTGGACATCGTCGAGATCCTGCTGATCATCGCGCTGGTGCCGCTCGCCGTGTGGGTGTGCGGGATGTACGGCTGGATCGTCAACCTTCGACCGTGACGGTCCCCATCGCGGTGCCGACCGGCGCGGTGGCGTAGACGCCGGGACCGTGCTGGCCGTCCAGCGGGCGGGCCGGCACACCCGCGCGCCCGGCCATGTCCCGGACCGCCTTCACCAGCGCCTCGGCGTGCCCGTCCATGGCCGCCACCCGCAGCAGCGGCGGAACCCGCCGGCCGCCCGGGAGCACCACAGCGGCGACCGTGTGCGACGGCGCCGAGGTGGCGGTGACCGCGTCCACGAGCGCGCCGAGCGAGCCGTTGGGGCGTACCCGCAGGGCCAGGCAGCGCTGCGTCCAGCCGCCCCCGCGCACGCTGGTCCACGTCTCCACCGGCGCCTCCGGCGCCAGGTCGAGCCCGGCGCCGGACACCACCGCCGCGTGCAGCTCGTCCCGCCCGAGCACGCGGTGGCCGAGACCGGCGGCGTTGAGCGCCTTGCCGAGCCGGCCCACCCCGGCCGCCACCGTCCGGTGCACGCCGCGCAGGCCGCCGCCCCGGCTCACCGTTTCGGCCCGCGCGTCGGCCACCGACAGTCGCAGCGCCACCCACACGGTCCGGTACGCCGACGGCGGCGCGCCGGGGGCCGGGTACCAGACCAGCGTGTGCGAGACGACCTGGGTCTGGGTGACCGGGCCGGAGAAGTCGGCGAGCACGGCGAGCGCGCGGTCCACCACGGCGGCCTCGATCGAGCCCGCGGGCGCGCCGGGCCGGCCGGTGAGCGCCAGCGCGGCGAACCAGCCCCGGTCGTCCTGCCCGATGCCGAGGCGGGTGCCGCGCTCGGTCAGCTCCACCACTGTCAGTTCCGGGGCGAGCGCGGCCAGCCGGGGGTCGCCGCCCGGCGTCGCGCCCCGGGCCCGGTCGCGGCGGCGGCGCAGCCGGCGGCGGAGCATCAGGTCCTCGTACCACCATCGGCCGCCCCGGCGCGCGAACGCGGCGACCACTGCCAGCAGCGCCAGCCCGCCCACCACCCCGAGCAGCCAGGGCGGGCCGGCGGTGGCGAACCAGACCGCCAGCGCGGCGCACTCCACCACGACGAGCTGCCCGACCACGACCGGGCCGAGCCGGCCCCGGCGGCGCTTGTCGGCCGGGGTGACCGGCCGGTCCACCGGTACGGCGGGGGCGGTGGCCGTACGACCGGGTGGCGCCTGCAGCTGCGTCATCGGTGAGCGTCCCTTCTGGACATCCTGGACATCCGCCGGCGGGGTGCGGCGTTCGGGCGGCGGACGGGGTCCGGCGCACCCCCGGTGGCCCCTTATCGTAGGGAAGCCCGCGACGCCGCTCGGCCCTGTCGTCGTTGGACCCACCCCGCCGGAGGTTAGTCATGCGGACCCGCCGCGATCAGGTCCAGGCGTACCGCTTCGTCACCCGCCGCATCGTCTCGGCGCTGCTGTCGGGCGACCCGGAGACCAACGACCTGCCGATGCGCCGCCTCGGCATGGCGGTGTTCGGCAGCGTGATCGCGGCCGCCGTGGTGCTCGGCGGGGTGGGCGCGTACGGGCAGCTCACCAGCAACTCGGCGCCGCTGGAGCCGAACACGCTGGTGATCGAGCGGGAGACCGGCGCGACGTACTACTTCGGCGAGGACCGGGTGCTGCGCCCGACGCTCAACTACGCCTCGGCGCGGCTGATCGTCAACGACGCGGCGGCGAAGCCCCGCACCATGTCCCAGGCGTCCATCAAGGACCGGCCGCGCGGCCGGCTGGTCGGCATCGTGGGCGCCCCCGACGACCTGCCGGACCGCAAGTCCCTGGTCGGGCTCCCCTGGTCGGTGTGCGACGTGCCCGACCCGAACGACACGCAGCGCTCCACCACGCACCTGGTGATCGACCGGACGCTGCCCGGCGGCACCGCGCTCACCGACCGGGCCGTCGTGGTGCGCACCGGCGACGCCCGCTACCTGCTCACCGGCGGCTCGCGGCTGCGTGTCGCCGGCGACGACCAGGCGCTGGTGGCGTTGAAGATGGCCGGCGTCACGAATCTCACCGTCGGGCAGCAGCTGCTGAACGCGGTGCCGGTGGGCCCGGTGCTGCGTAAGCCCACGATCGACGGGGACGGCGGCGCGAGCGGGCTCACGGTGGGCGGCCGGCCGGCCCGGATCGGCCAGGTCTACCAGGCGGCCGGCCAGTACTACGTGCTCACCCGGCAGGGCCTGGCCACGGTCCGGGAGGTGACCGCGCTGCTGCTGCTCGGCCGGGGTGGCGAGGTGGCGCAGATCACGCCGGACGAGGCGGGCCGGCTCCTCACCGACCAGCGGCTGGAGCCGGACGGCCTGCCCGCCCGGCTGCCGACGCCGCACGAGGTCCGCCCGGGGCGCACGGTGCTCTGCGCCACCTACCGGCCCGGCCCGCCCGGCCAGCCGCCGACCACCACGCTTGAGGTCTTCGACTCCCCGCCGGCCGAGCTGACCGAGGCGACCGCGATGCCGTCGCGGCAGGGCGGCCGGGACGCGGTACGCACCGCCGAGAACGTGCTGCTGCCCGGCGGCAAGGGCGTGCTGGCGCAGGCCACGGCCGGAGAGAGCGGCAAGCCGGCGGCCGGGTCGACGGTCTACCTGATCACCGCCCAGGGCATCCGCTTTCCGCTCGGCACCGCCGGGGGCGACGCGAAGAGCGCCCTCGGGTACGGCGACGTGACCCCGCTGGCCGTACCCGCCTCGCTGCTGGCGCTGGTGCCGACCGGCCCGACGCTGTCGCGCCAGGACGCGATGGCGTACTTCGATGCCTCGACCCCGGCGGCGCCCACCGCGACCCCCTCCACCGGCGGAGCCGCGGCCCAGGTCCAGGGCGGTTGACCGGCCCCGCCCGGGTCCGATGTGGATGGGGCCTGTCACGGGTCGCCCGGGTTGGCGCGTTTCGACTAACCTGAGTGCGGCGAAGGTTATCGACGATGACTACGGGGATGCAGCCATGACGGGGCGCACGACAGTAGACGTACTGTCCCTGGAGGACTTCCACCAGCGACTTGAGCGGCGCCTGGACGAGGCGGAGTCGGTGTTGCGCAAGCTGAACACCCAGATGCAGTGCCGCCCGCCCGCGCTCGGCACGTTCACCGACGCGACCGACAACGCACGTCGCTACTCCGAGACGCACCAGAGCTACGTCAACCACGTCGACCGGCTGCGCCGGGCGATCCTGGCCGCCCGCGAGGCGACCCACAAGATCATGACGAACTACAAGACCGCCGAGGCCCGCAACGCCGCCGCCGCGGCCGACATCGCCGCCGCCCTCTCGGGGCTGAACGAGGCGATGAAGCAGCCGAAGGAGGACCCGCGTGTCTGAGTACACCCGGCGCTACGAGCACGTCAGCCACGAGGAGCTCTACCAGGGCGTCAACGCCGGCGACCCGAAGCAGATCGAGGCGCTCAGCGCCCAGTGGACCTCCCTCAAGAGCACGCTCGACGACCTCGGCCGCGACCTCACCGCCGACCTGGAGGCGCTGTCCAAGAGCTGGACCGGCGACGCCGCGCGCGAGTTCACCAGGCGGCTGGACATGGTCGTGCGCTACTCCGGCAACCTCGCCGAGGGCATGACGGGCATCCGGCAGGGCCTCGACATGATGTCCAGCGAGCTGCGGGCCGCGCAGTCCAAGGCGGAGAGCCCGGAGAAGACCGACGACAACGACAAGCTGCTCTCCGGCGCCGGCAAGGGCTTCCTGCTCGGCGGCGCCCCCGGCGCGGTGATCGGCGGGATCGTCGGCCACCAGCAGGACAAGGCCGAGCAGGAGAAGGCGCACCAGCGGATGGTGCAGGTCGTGGCGAAGCTCGCCGAGGGCTACGACTTCTCGGCGTACGGCCGGATCGTCGTGCCGGACCCGCCCGAGGTCGAGCTGCCCGGCAACACCAGCAACGGCGACCCGACGCTGCAGAACGGCCCCTCGGTCAAGACGCCGTCGTCCGGCCCGAACCTGGGCAGTTTCGGCCCGGGAGCGAGCGCCACCGCCACCACGTCGGGCGTGCACCACACGGCGCCGACCAGCGGCACCCCCGGTGCGGGCGCCCCGGGCGCGGGCACACCGGGCGGCAACCCCGGCGCGGGCGCTCCGGGCTCGGTCACCACCGGCGGCACCGTCGACCCGGGCGGCACCTCGCTGGCCGGCGCCGGCCCGTTGACCGGCACCACCGGCGGCCCGACGATCGGCGGCGGCGCGGGCTTCGGCTCCGGCGGCGGCCCCGCCACGATGACGGCCGGCGGGGGCGGCGGCGGGCTCTACGGCGCCCCCGGCGTGCTCAGCACCGGGTCGCTCGCGGGCACCGGTCCCAACTCTGCGTCCTCGGCCCGGTTCGGCGGCGCGCCCGGCGCGGAGAACCGCGCGGCGGCCGGCACCGGCCGGCTCACCTCCGGTCGCGGCCTGGTGGTCGAGGCCGGGGGCAGGTCCGGCGAGCGGGCCGGCGGCACCGGGCGGCCCGCGATGGCCGGCCGTGGCGGCGTGCTCGGTGGTCGCGGCAGCCACGGCGACGACGAGTCCGACGGCCGGCTGACCTGGCTCACCGAGGACGAGATGGTCTGGGGCGACGGCGACGGCGCTCCGCCGCCGGTGCTCGGCGGCAACTGACAGCGGCATCGAGGCAGCGGTCCGTCCACAGCGACCCGTGGGACGGCTCACGTAACCAGCAAGATCTTTGAGCTGCGAAATCGTCCGCTGACCGATAGGTTGAATTGGTGCTGCCCGTAGCGTTCGCCCCGTCCACCTGGACGGCGACGCTGCGCCGGATCGCCCGCACGGCCGTGGCCGGCCTGGTGCTGATCGTCGGCCTCCAGGGCATCGCCGCCGCACCCGCCCATGCCGCCGTGACCGAGCAGTCCGTCGCGGTCACTGTCGCCTCCGCCGCCGCGCCGAGCGTGATCGCGTCTCCGGTTCCGGCCGAGGTCGGCCTGACGACGGTCGCGGCGGGCGGCACGACGGCCGACGGCGCGCCGCGGTCCACCTCCGGTCCCGCCGCCGACGCGGCCGGCACCGAATCCACAGCCGCCGGGCGGGTGCCCGGCGTCGAGGCCGTCGCCGTCGCCGACCCGGCTCGGGCAGCCATCGCCCGCCGCGGTCCGCCGCGCGCCTGACCGGGCCACCTTTCCGGTACGCCCCGGCGCGGCCACACCTGCCGCACCCGCGCGCCCTGCCGCGTCTCCGTAGCGAGACGCACCCCACCCGGATGACCGGGCCACAAACCGTTGTTCGTCAGTCGTTCCACCTTGAGGTGCTGGTGATGCAGACCGTCTTCTCCACCGTCCTGCCCGACGTCCCCGCTGCCGCCGTGATCTGGCTGGCTCTGCTCGCCGTGGCCGCCACAGTGGTCGCCGCCCTGATCGTCCGCCCGTCCCGGTTCCGCTCGGAGCTTGTCGACCGGATCAGTGACGCCGCCCGGCCGAGCAGCATCGATCAGGCCGAGCGGGCCCGCGTACAGGATCGGGAGCGGGACCGGTACGCCGACGAGGTGGCGGTGGCCGCCGCCCGCGCGGCGGCCACCGCCGAGCGGAGCCGGACGGAGTGGCTGACCGCCCAGGAGGAGGCCGAGGCGGCCTGGCAGGCGTACCAGGCGGCGGAGGACGACGTGCGGCGCCTGGCCGCCGCCGCGGCGCTGCCGCTGCCCCGGACCGCCCGGACCCCGGCCGAGTACGCGGACCGGGAGCGCTGGCTGCACCGGGCGGCGATGGACGCCCAGTGGCGCAACGAGATCACGGTGCGGCAGCTCAGCGACATCCTCGGCGGGAACGGCTGGGACCCGAGCCGGCACCCGGTGGAGCAGGAGCTGCTGCTGCGCCGGCTGGTTCGGGACAACCTCGCCGCCCGGCACCGGGCCGCCACGCAGCGGGAACAGGCCGCCTGGCAGGCCGCCGAGCGGGCCGCGGCGGCGGCGCAGAGCCTGCGCGACGAGGCGTTCGCGGCGCTGCACCCGGCCCCTGAGCCGCAGGCGGAGCTGTCCATCGTCGGGTTCGCCGGGCCGGAGACCACCCGGGAACTGCCGACCGGTTCGGCCGCCGTCGACATCACCCGCGAGCTGACCCCGGTTGCCCGGGGACGGGCGGCCGTGGCGGCCTGAGCGCCCCGGGCCACGACCCGGGGCGTCACGGCCACGACCCGCGGGCGGCATCGACCCGGCTCGGCTAGCGTGAGGGCGTGTCCCGTGAAGCCTGGGTGCTCGTCGTACTCGCCGCCGTCGTCGCGGCGGCCATGCTGGCCGGGGCGATCGTGCTCGCCGTCCGGCTGGTCCGCACCCGCCGCATGCTCGGCGCGCTCGGCGCCGGCGGCAAGGTCGCGTTCTACGGCGCGCTGATCTACACGATCCTGCCGGTGGACCTGCTGCCCGACCCGATCTACCTGGACGACATGGGCGTGCTGGCCGGCGCGCTGTTCTACCTGGGCCGGCTGGCCGTCAAGCATCGTGCCGCCCAGGTGGAACAGCGGGCCACCGGGAAGTCCCCGGCGCTGCCGCCCGGCGCGGCGCCCCGCCGATGAGACACGCGCACGAGGAGACGGCATGGCGGGACGGCACCGGTTGGATCCGCACGACGGGCGGGTGGCCCGCTTCTTCGCGGACCGGCATCTCGCCACGCTGACCACGCTGCGCGCCGACGGCACCCCGCACGTCGTACCGGTGGGGGTGACCTTCGACCCGGAGGCCGGCCTGGCCCGGGTGATCACCTCCGCGGGGTCGGCCAAGGCGCGGCACGTCGCCGCGGCCGGACCGGACGGCACTCCGGTGGCGGTCTGCCAGGTCGACGGCCGCTGGTGGCTGACCGTGGAGGGCCGGGCGGCGCTGCGCGGCGACCCGGCTTCGGTGGCCGAGGCCGAACGGCGGTACGCCGAGCGTTATCGCACCCCGCGTCCGAATCCGGAGCGGGTGGTCATCGAGATCGCGGTGACCCGGCTCCTGGGCAGCCTGCCCGACTGAGGCGCTCTGTCCGGTTTCGCGGTGGCCCCGGTCACGCCCGGAAATGAGGCCCGGAAGCAGGGCGGTTGAACTCTCCGTACGCCGAGCGCCACTCCTGGTGCCGCGTCTCCCGCACGGAGCCGTCGACCCCCGAATGGAGCCTCGACATGAACCCGATCATCCGCAAGTGCCTGCTCTCCGTCGCCGGTCTCGCCGCTGCCGGCGGTGCCGTCGCCGGCCCGGCCGCCGCCCACGCGGCCCCGGTCAAGGGCAAGGGTGACCGCACCGCCGACTACGAGTACCAGGCTCAGCCGAACTTCTTCTACTGTGGTCCCGCCTCGGCCCGCATCGCACTCTCGGCCGAGGGCAAGGACGTGAGCCAGGACGAGCTGGCCGCGAAGCTGGGCACCACCCAGAACGGCACCGACTCCGCCATCGACATCACCCGCGTGCTCAACGAGTACACCGGCGGCAAGTACCGGACCACCGAGATCCGCGACGACGTGGCCACCCCGGAGCAGGTGGCACGCCTGCGCGCGGACATCCGGACCGCCGTGGACGACGACCGGCCGGTGGTGGCGAACATCCTGGGCGGCGCCCGGGACATCGACGGGGTGGAGCACAGCTACCCCGGCCACTACCTGACCGTGGTGCGGTACGAGGGCGACGCCGACACCGTCCTCATCGCCGACCCCGCCCGGCCGGACACGCCGACGTACTGGATGGACGTGACCGAGCTGGCCAACTGGATCGCCGGACGCGGCTACAGCTCCTGACCCCGACGCCACGGCGGCCACGCTCCCTGAGGGGGCGTGGCCGCCGTCGTGTCCGGCGCCGGTGCGGGTGTACGGGGTCAGCGCCCGGTGTCACCCTCGCCGGTCCGCTGCTGCGCCATGTCGACGCCCTTGTCGATCTGGGCGTCGTACTTGCCGCCGGTGCGCTTGTCGGCCGCGTCACCCGCCTTCTCGATGCCCTGGTCGACCTGCTTGTCATGCTTGTCGGCGAAGTCCTTGGCCTTGTCCATGAAGTCGCTCATGTCGGATCTCCCTTCGATACGTTGGAAGCCTTCCCTGGGGCTGGGGGCACAAACACCGGGTGGGCGATTCCCGCCGGGGTGTCGGATCGACGTGCGTCGGGTACCAACGGCCACGATCGAGGAGGCGACGTGGACGCTGATGGATCCGAGCCGACGCGGCCGGCACCGACGACCGGCCCCCGGCAGACCTGGGCGGGGCTGCCCTGGCCGGTACGGACCGCTGTCACCTGGAGCGCCTGTCTCCTCGTGGTGACGGCCGGGTTGTGGCTGCTGGGGCAGATCGCGGTGCTGCTCGCGCCGCTGGCGGTGGCGCTGGCCGGCACGCTCTTCCTCACCGCGCTGCTCGATCCGGTCCTGGTACGCCTGCGCCGGCTGCGGGTGCCGGCCGGGCTCGCCGCGCTGCTCACCGTCCTGCTGTTGCTCGGCATCCTGGGTGGTGCCGGCGTCCTGGTCTGGAATCTCACCGCGAGCCAGTTCGGCGAGCTGAGCCAGCAACTCGACGAGGGGCTGCAACGCACCCGCGACTTCGTCACCTCCAGCCTGCCGGTCACCGATCAGCAGCTCGACCGGCTGGTGGAGCAGATCCGGCAGGGCCTGAGCAGCGGGACGCCCGATCCGGTGGCCGGGGCGCGCAAGGCAGCCGAGGTGGCCGGCGCGATCCTGCTCGCGCTGGTGCTGCTGTTCTTCCTGCTCAAGGACGGCCGTTCGATGTGGCACTGGGTGTTGCGCCGGCTGACCGGTCCGCGCCGGGAGCTGACCGCCGAGGCGGGCCGTGCCGGCTGGCGCACGCTCGGCGCGTACAGCCGGGGCACGATGATCATCGCGGCCATCGACGCCATCGGCATCGGACTGGCGCTTGTCGTGTTGCGGGTCCCGCTGGCCCTGCCGCTCGCCCTGATCACGTTCCTCGGCGGCTTCGTGCCGATCATCGGTGCCACGGTGGCCGGCGCGGTGGCGGTGCTTGTCGCGCTCGCCGCGAACGGTCCCACCACGGCTCTGCTCACGCTCGCCGCGGTGATCGCCGTGCAGCAGATCGAGGGCAACCTGCTGGAGCCACTGGTGATGCGGCGGCAGGTGCAACTGCATCCGGCGGTCATCCTGGTGGTGGTCACCGCCGGCACGCTGGTCGCCGGGGTGGCCGGCGCGTTCGTGTCGGTGCCGATCGCGGCGGTGCTCTGGCGGGTGCTGGACACCGTGCAGCGGCACCGCGCCGAAACCGGCCGCGCCGCCGGGCCGGACCCGGCCGTCGAAGCCGCGGGCTGACGGGCTGCCCGCTCAGGCGGGGTGCGGCTGGCGCAGGTGGGTGGTGAACCAGGTACCTGCCTGGTCGGCCACCTGCTCCAGCGTGCCGGGCTCCTCGAACAGGTGGGTGGCGCCGGGCACGATCCGCAGCTCCGCCACCTCGCCGAGCGCGTCCCGGGCCTGCTCGTTGAGCACGATCACCTGCTCGTCCAGGCCGCCGACGAGCAGCAGCGTCGGTGCGCGTACCGCGGTCAGTGAGCTTCCGGCCAGGTCGGGCCGGCCGCCCCGGGAGACCACCGCGGCCACCCGGTCCGGCCGGGCCGCCGCGGCGACCAGGGCGGCGGCGGCGCCGGTGCTGGCGCCGAACAGCCCGATCGGGAGCCGCCCCAGCTCCGGGTCGGCGCCCATCCAGTCGACGATTCCGGCCAGGCGCTCGGCCAGCATCCCGATGTCGAAGCGCAGTTCGGCGGTGACCTCGTCCCGCGCCTCCTCGTCGGCGGTCAGCAGGTCGACCAGCACGGTGGCCAGCCCACGGTCGTTGAGCGCGCGTCCGACGGCCGTGTTGCGCGGGCTGTGCCGCGAGCTGCCGCTCCCGTGCGCGAACAGCACCACCCCACCGGCCCCGCCGGGCACGCTGACATCCCCGGCGAGCCCTCCGTCGACAACAGGCACCGAAACCTCACGCATATCCCTCCACCCCCCGCCCACCCGATACCCCCCAACCGCACGATCATGAAGTCGACGGCCCAGAAAGCGCTTCCCCACGCCGTCAACTTCATGATCGACGGGGAGGCCGCGCGTGCGGGGTTGCGTTGACGTCGGCGGCAAGGTTTAGCGTCGATTCACAGGCAGGGACGGGGACGGGGGCGGCGGATGCGGATCGGGGAGTTGGCGCGGCGGGCCGGTACGAGCACCCGCACCCTGCGCTACTACGAGACCCACGGCCTGGTCCGGCCGGGCCGGTCCGCCAACGGGTACCGGGTCTACGACGAGGCGGAACTGCGCGTCGTCCGCGAGATCCGCTCCCTGCTGGCGATCGGTTTCGGCCTGGACGACATCCGCCCGTTCGTCGCCTGCCTGCGCGCCGGGAACGACTCCGGTGACGTCTGCCCCGATTCGGTGGCGGTGCTGCGGCGCAAGCTCGCCGAGGTGGACGACTACCTCGACCGGCTCGGCGACGTCCGCCGCCGCCTGCACGACCAGCTCGCCCACGCGATCGCCCAACGGGAGGAAACATGCCTCAGGACACGGGGACCGGCCGGCTGACCCCGGTCACCGACGACACCTTCGCGGCCACCGTGCTGGCCGCCGACCGGCCCGTGGTGGTCGACTTCTGGGCCGAGTGGTGCCCGCCGTGCCGGGTGGTGTCGAAGCACCTGGCCGAGCTGGCCGAGGAGTTCGGCGACGCGCTGCGCTTCGTCACCCTCAACACCGACGAGAACCCGGCCACCACCCGCGCCCACCGGATCATGTCCGCGCCGACCATGCTGGTGTTCCGGGACGGCGAGGTGGTCGGCTCGATCGTCGGCTCCCGCCCCAAGGACCACCTGCGGCGCAGCTTCGCCCGCCACCTGGACGGTTGAGCCGCCGCCGGGCGGGAACGCGCGGGGTGACCACGGACCCCGACGGATCGCGAGGATCGTCATGGCGAAACAGGACAGGTCCCGGGAACAGGATCTCACCGACCAGGAGCGCCGCAAGCGGGAGCTTGAGGGCTCGCCGGACTGGGCCGACCGCGCCTCGACGGCGCGGACATCCGACGATCCGCGGGCCACGGCGCCGCGCGACGCCGGCGGGCGCCCGTCCAACGGCCGCCAGTTCTGAGGGTACGCGTACCGAGCGGTCCCGCCTCTTTCGGGCGGGACCGCTACATGCGTTCCGGCAGGTGCATCAGCGGCGCGCGGCCCTGCGGCTGCTCCGGCTGCGGCTCGGTCGGGTGCTCGGGCGGGATCGGCACGGTGACCGGCTGCGCCGAGGTGACCCGCAGCGGCTCGCCGTGGTGCCGCAGCTCCACCACCGTGTCCGGGCCGCCGTTGCGCAGCGAGTACGTGGTCTGGTGCGGCCGCACGTCGACGCGCAGTCGCATCCCGCGCCACTGGAGCGAGAACTCCAGTCGGCTGAGGCGGCTGGAGAGCCGGGGCGCGAAGGAGAGCGTCCCGTCGTGGTCCCGCAGGCCGCCGAATCCGGCGACGAGCGCGATCCAGGCGCCGGCCAGGGACGCCATGTGCACGCCGTCGCGGGTGTTCTCGTTCAGGTCGTGCAAATCCATCAGCGCGGCCTCGCGCAGGTAGCGGTGGGCCAGTTCGAGGAAGCCGACCTCGGCCGCGAGCACCGCCTGGGTGCAGGCGCTCAACGACGAGTCGCGTACGGTGCGCCGCTCGTAGTAGACGAAGTTGCGCAGTTTCTCGGCGGCGCTGAACGCGTCGCCCCGCCAGTGCATGGCCAACACCAGGTCGGCCTGCTTGACGACCTGCTTGCGGTAGAGGTCGAAGTACGGGTAGTGCAGCAGCAGCGGGTACTTCTCCGGTGGCGTGTGCTCGAAGTCCCACTCCTGGAACCGGGTGAACCCCTCGACCTGCTCGTGCACCTCGGTCTCGGCGTCGTACGGGACGTGCATGTCGTTCGCGGCGTCCCGCCACGCGGCGGCTTCCTCCTCGGTGACGCCGAGGTCGAGGGCCTGGTCCCGGTAGCGCATCGCGCAGTCCGCGGCGGTACGCAGGTTCCGCTGCGCCATCAGGTTGGTGTAGACGTTGTCGTTCTTCACGGCTGTGTACTCGTCGGGGCCGGTCACGCCGTCGATGTGGAACTGCCCGGCCCGGTCGTGGTGGCCGAGGGATCGCCACAGCCGGGCGGTCTCGACAAGCAGTTCCAGTCCGATCTCGCGTTCCAGTGTCTCGTCGCCGGTGACCAGCACGTAGCGGCGCAGCGCGTCGGCGACGTCGGCGGCGATGTGGAACGCGGCGGTTCCGGCCGGCCAGTACGCCGACGACTCGGGTCCTTCGATGGTGCGCCACGGGAAGGCGGCGCCTTCGAGGTTCAGCGTGCGGGCCCGCTCCTGGGCCTGGGCGAGCGTGGCGTGCCGCCACTGCAGCGCGTCGCGAACCGCGCCGGGCTGGGTGTACGTGAGCACCGGCAGCACGAACATCTCGGTGTCCCAGAACGCGTGGCCGTCGTACCCGGGGCCGGTGAGGCCCTTGGCGGAGATCGGCCGCCGTTCCCCGCGGGCGCCGGCCTGGAGCACGTGGAAGAGGCCGAAGCGGACGGCCTGCTGGACCTCCGGGTCGCCTTCGACGCGCACGTCGGCGGCGTCCCAGAACGCGTCGAGGTATTCCCGCTGCGCCCGGCGCAGCCCGTCCCAGCCGTCGAGCCGGGCCGCGGCGAGCGCCGCGCCGACCTGGTCGCGCAGCGCCGGCAGCGACCGGCGGCTGGACCAGCCGTACGTGAGGTACTTGATCACGTGCAGCTTCTCGCCGGGCTTGAGCACGCAGCCGATGGTGGTGCGGACCCAGTCCTCGTACCCTTCGCTCTCGATCGTGGTGCGTTCGGGGCCGTGCACGTCGTGGCCCATGGCGGCGGCGACCCGCAGGCCGCTGACCTTGGTCCGGTGGATGAGCAGGCCGCCGTCGTCGGTGGTGAGTTCCTCCTCGGCCTGCAGCGGTGACTCCAGTACGGCGGCCACCCGGGGGTCGCGGCTCTGCGGCGGCAGCGTCTCGTTGGCGACCAGCTCGGACTGGAGGATCAGCCGCAGCGGCCCGTCGACCGGCTCCACCTCGTAGTGGATGGCGGCGACCGAGCGCTGGGTGAACGACACCAGCCGGGTGGTGCGGACCTTGACCTCGCGCCCGGCCGGGGAACGCCAGTGCAGGTCGCGTTGGAGCGTTCCGGCGCGCATGTCGAGGACCCGCTCGTGGGCGAGCACCTCGCCGTAGCGGACGTCGAGCGGTTCGTCGTCCACGAGCAGCCGGATCAGTTTGCCGTTGGTGACGTTGACGATGGTCTGCCCGGACTCGGGGAAGCCGAAGCCGGCTTCCGCGTACGGCAGCGGGCGCAGTTCGTAGAAGGAGTTCAGGTACGTGCCGGGCAGGCCGTGCGGCTCACCCTCGTCGAGGTTGCCGCGCAGCCCGATGTGCCCGTTGGAGAGCGCGAACACCGACTCGGACTGGGCCAGCACGTCCATGTCGAGGCGTACCTCCCGGACATGCCAGGGCTCGACCGGATACGCCCGTTCCCGGATCACGCGGCCGGCTCCGCCGCGAGCAGTTCGGCGAGGTCGGTGACCACCACGTCGGCGCCGTGCGCCAGCAGCTCGTCGGCCTGGCCGACCCGGTCGACGCCGATCACGTACCCGAATCCGCCGGCCCGTCCGGCGGCCACGCCGGCGAGGGCGTCCTCGAAGACGGCGGCCTGCGCCGGTTCGACGCCGAGCAGCCGCGCGCCTTCCAGGAACGTGTCCGGGGCCGGTTTGCCGCGCAGCCCGTTCGCGCGGGCGACCACGCCGTCGACCCGCGCCTCCAGCCAGTGGTCCAGCCCAGCGGCGTGCACCACGGCGGCGCAGTTGGCGCTGGCCGAGACGACCGCCCGCCGCAGCCCGGCCGCGGTGGCGGCCTCCAGGTAGCGAACCGAACCTTCGTACGCCTCGACGCCGTGCTGCTCGATCCGCTGGAGCAGGACGACGTTCTTGCGGTTGCCGAGGCCGTTGACCGTGTCCGCCTCGGGTGGGTCGTCGGGTGAGCCCTCGGGCAGGGTGATGCCGCGCGAGGCCAGGAATGTGCGCACCCCGTCGGCGCGCGGTCTGCCGTCCACGTAACGGTTGTAGTCCGGTCCGGGGTCGAACGGTTGGAACGGCTCGCCGGTTTCGACGGACCGTCGCCGCAGGTAGGCGTCGAACGTCTCCGCCCAGGCGGCGTTGTGCACCTTGGCGGTCTGCGTCAGCACACCGTCCAGATCGAAGAGACACGCGCTCACGTGCGCGGGGAGGCCCAGCATCGCTTGAATCTATCCGGCGCTCGCCCCGGGCAAACCCGTTCAGGGCTCAGCGGTTCGGGCGCAGCGTCCAGATCACGGTGAGCGAGGAGGTGAGCGTGCCGTCCTCGGTGCGGACCTCCACCTCGACCGGGAACTCGGGCCGTCGCCCGGCGTCCAGCTCGGCCAGCACCTCGGCGGGGACACCGCCGAGCCGCGCCGTCGCCAGCACCGGCCCCACCGCCACCTTGAGGTAGCGGATGGTCGCGGTCACGGCCAGGGGTACGGCCCGGTCGAGCACCTGCCCGAACGCGGCCAGGACAACCGCGCCCGAGGCGCTCTCCCCCAGCGTGAACATGGCTCCGGCGTGCGGGCCGCCCACGTGGTTGTGGTGCGCCGGGTCGTCGGGGAGCCGGACCACGGCCCGGACCCCGCCCTCGGCCTCGGGCGCCACCTCGACGAACTCGATCCCGAGCGTGCGGGCGAACGGCACGGCGTCGAGGAGACCGGCCGCGACCTGGCGAGAGTCGATGCTCATGCCCGAACGCTACTCGCCGGTAACTTCCCCGGCAAGACACCGGAACACGTTGGCCGAATGTCACTAAATAAGTGACATCCACGTCGCCTGACGCTAGCCTTGTCTCTTATTAAGAGACATTGGGACATGAGATGATCTACGCCACCCCAGAACTCAACGATCGCGACGAGACCGTCCTGGCCGAGGTGCATGACATGCGCCGCATGCTCGCCGATGTCCTGCGCACTCCTCGCCGGTGGACCGGCGGCCTCCGGCGCACGATGTTGGCCCGCGCGATTCTCGGCTCCAACAGCATCGAGGGCTACGTGGTCGCCGAGGACGACGCCGCCGCCGCGCTGGACGGCGAGGAGCCGCTGAGCGCCGACGACCGGACCTTCGCCGAGATCCGGGGCTATCGGCAGGCTCTGGGATACGTGCTGCAAACCGCCGGGGATCCGCACTTCCGGTTCGACACGTCGGTGATCCGCAGCATGCACTACATGATGCTCTCGCACGATCTGGGCAAGAGCCCGGGGCAATATCGCAAGGGCCCGATCTACGTCCACGATGAGCGAACCGATGAGCGGGTGTACGAGGGCGCGGACGCCGACCACGTGCCTCACCTCATGGAGGAGCTAACCGAAGATCTACGGTCGGATGTCACCGCCTCTCCGCTCGTCAAAGCAGCCATGGCGCATCTGAACCTGGTGATGATCCATCCGTTCCGTGATGGCAACGGGCGAATGGCACGCGCCCTTCAGACGTTGGTGCTCTCCCGACGCGCGATCGTCGAGCCTGCTTTCTCCAGCATCGAGGAATGGCTGGGCAGCAACACCGAGGACTACTACCGGGTGTTGGCGGTTACCGGACGTGGCCGCTGGAACCCCGAAGGTTCGGCGCACCTCTGGATGTCGTTCAACCTGCGCGCCCATCACATGCAGGCGCAGACCGTCGCTCGCCGCTTCGAGGAGGCGTCCGGCATCTGGTCGGAGTTGGACGCGATCGTTGCCGAGAACAGGCTCCCTGAGCGGGTGACCGATCTCCTCTACGAGGCAGTCCTGGGCTATCGCATCCGTCGCTCCGGGTACGTCAAACTTGCCGATGTCGAGGACAGGACCGCATCTCGGGATCTGGCCAGCCTTGTCGAGCAGGGCCTTCTGGAAGCACGAGGTGAGCGGCGGGGCAGGCATTACGTCGCCGGCCCCACGCTGGTGACGGTGCGGGAAAGAGTCCATGCTCAGCGCAAACCGATCAGCGACCCCTATCCGGCCATGCCGGTCGTTCTCGCAACCGAGGCTGCCAATACGACCGGCTCAGGTGAACGCTTGTAACCACGGCTTATTTCACGGCGCTGTCGCGGCGTTTCGGCGGCTGTCGACTCCGGGTAGCGAATGGCCCATGAACCGCGATCTCGCGCGCGGGCTGACGGTGGCGTGGGCGCTCCCGGAGTTCCGCGACGGGCTGCGTCACCTCGTCGACCTCGACGAGGTGACAGTGCTGCTGGCCGCACTGTCCCTTCCGGACCGCGACCGCGAGGTCGAGCGCAGCGCGCTGGGCCTGCTGCGGTCCGGGCTCGACAGCACCGAGGTCCGGGAGGCGGTGTTGCTGCTGCTGGAGCGGGACACCGTACGCCGGCCGCTCGTCGCCGCGGCGGTGGAGCCGCTCGCCGACCGTCCCGGCCTGGTCACCGCCGTCACGTCCGCGGCCGAGGACCCCCGGGTACGCCACGAGGTAAGGGCGATGCTGGACAGCCCCGGCGTCCGCGAGCTGATCTGGCGGGCGGCCGACGACCAGGTGAGCGACAACCGGTTCGGGCTGGTCCGCCGGGCGGCGGTGCTGTTCGTCCGGCACCCGAGCGCGCGGCGACTGGCGTGGGCGCTCCGCCGGCACGGCGTGCTCCGCGAACTGCGCCGCAAGGCGTGATCCGGAGCCGCATCACCTGATCGGGCCGGTCAGCTCCGCACAGCGGGGCCGGCCCTCGACAGCTCGGCCGTCACTCGTAGCCCATGGCGGGGATGATCTCGCCCAGTTCCCGCTCGACGTACGCGCGGGTGCCGGCGTCGAACTGGTCGTCGCGGTGCGCGAGCCTACCCGCCTGGAACGTCGACGCGGTGACGGCGTCCTCGACGCCGAGCCGTGCGAACAGGACGCGCCGCTGCCCGGCCCAGTCGGCCGCCAGGTCTTCCGCCTTCACCTCGACGTACCGCCGGGTCGTCAGGTCGGCGGCGTTCCTCCAGGCCAGCCATCGTTGATAGACCGGCACGAGGTAGGCCAGCGCCCCGTCGACGGTGGACGGCGCCCACGGCTGGGCCAGGTGGGAGGCGAGCACCGAGACCGGGTGCCGTGTGATGTGCACGATCGTCGCCTCGGGAAACAGCTCCCAGAGGAAGTCCATGGCGAAGAGGTTGAACGGCGTCTTCTCGCACCACGTCGGCTTGCCCGCGTCGGCCGCCGCGCCGCCGAACAGCGTCTCGACCAGGCCGCGCAGGACGGCGATCAGCTCGGCCCGGTCGCGGAAGTACCTCGGCACGACCCGTCGTCGGCCCGTCGGCCCGAACGGCCCGGTGGGCCGGTCGCCGTCGCCGAAGCCCGCCGCGGGCGCGGGCTCCTCGAAGGCGTCCGCGATCAACAGCGGCCAGAGCTGGTGTACGGCGTCCCGGTAGCGCCGTTCGCCGACCAGCTCGGGCACGGTCTTGCCACGATCGTCACGCCGTCCGGGGACCCGTACGGTCAGGAAGTCGCTGAGCCGCTGCAGGGCGTCCTCGCCGACGATGGGGTCGTACCGTTCGGTGAGCGCGTCGGCCAGGTCCCGCAGGCCGCCGGGTTCGACGATGAACTTGGTTTCCATCGGGATCCGGTGGATCAGCGGGTGCTGGCCGATGACGTCGGCGATCCGCGAGGTGCCCGAACGACCTGTGCCCGCGACGAAGACCGGTGAGGGGGACGGCATGGGCGGCAGTGAAACTCCCGGCCGGGCGCAGGGGCAATCCATTTATCCCCGCCGCGAGCTGATCGGCCTCCTGGCCGACGCGGTCGGGTCCGTCACCGTGCCGCACCCGACCCGGGTCGCGGTCGACGGGCCGCCCGCCGCCGGCAAGACCACGATCGCCGACGAGCTGGCCGCCGTCCTGCGCGCCCGGGGCCGGTACGTCATCCGCGCGACGGTGGACGACTTCCTCTTCCCCCGCGCCCGGCGTTACCGGCGAGGCGAGTTCTCGGCCGAGGGCTGCTACATCGACACCCACGATCACGGGTCGCTGAACCGGGTGCTGCTCGATCCGCTCGGCCCGGGCGGAGATCGACGCTTCCGGCCGACGGTCTACGACCACGCCACCGACGCGGTTCTGTCCCCGCCGCCCACGACCGCTCCCGCCGACGCCGTGCTGGTCTTCGACGGCGTCTTCCTGCTGCGCCCGGAACTGGTCGACCGGTGGGAGCTGCGCGTCTTCGTGTCCACCGCGCTCGACAAGACGGTGGACCGTGCCGTGATCCGCGAGAGCCGCGTGTCGACGAGAGCCGACGTCGAGCGGCGCTGGCACGAGCGTTACCTTCCCGCCCAGCGGCTCTACTTCGCCACTGCCCGCCCGGCCGAACACGCCGACGTCGTCGTGCACAACGACGACCCCGGGCGGCCGATGTGGGAGATCCGGGCGGGCGGGGATGGCAGGCTGGCAGCCATGGACAGGAATCGGGTGGCCGCCTGGATCGCGGCGTACGAGCAGGCGTGGCGTACACCGGGCACTGCGGCGCTCGGCACGATGTTCACGCCCGACGCGACCTACCAGCAGGGGCCGTACCGGGATCCGGTGGTTGGCCTGCCCGCCATCGTCCGCATGTGGGACAGCGAACGCGACGGACCCGACGAGGTCTTCCAGATGACCTCGGAGGTCGTCGCGGTCGACGGCGACACCGCTGTGGCCCGGGTGCAGGTCCGGTACGGCGACCCCGTCCACCAGGAGTGGCGCGACCTCTGGATCATGCGGTTCGCCGAGGACGGCCGCTGCCAGTCGTTCGAGGAGTGGCCGTTCGCGCCGGAACGGCGGACCACCGCCGCCGGGTGACGACGGCGGTCGCTGCCTAACCCCGCTTCGTGTACGCGACGAACGCCGCCCAGCTCGACGGCGTGAACGTCAGCGCCGGCCCCTGCCGGTCCTTGCTGTCCCGCACCCCCACCACGCCGGGCAGATTGTCCGCCACCTCGACACAATCGCCGGAATTGCCGCTGCTGCGGGTGCTCTTGCGCCAGATCGCGCCGGTCAACTCCATCGCTTCGCCGCCTCCGAGATCGCCGCCAGAGTCGCCCCGTGCGGCATCGCCTCCGCACGGCACGACGTCCAGCTCTGCCACTCATTGATGAGCCGAGCACGAACGCTGATCGTCGGACCAGCGTTCGCGACCCGGCTGCCGGTTGACCGCTACGGGTCAGGCGCGCTTGGCGTACGCGACGAACGCCGCCCAGCTCGACGGCGTGAACGTCAGCGCCGGCCCCTGCCGGTCCTTGCTGTCCCGCACCCCCACCACGCCGGGCAGATTGTCCGCCACCTCCACGCAGTCGCCGCCGTTACCGCTGCTGCGGGTGCTCTTGCGCCAGATCGCGCCGGTCAACTCCATCGCTTCGCCGCCTCCGAAATCGCCGCCAGGGTCGCCCCGTGCGGCATCGCCTCCGCGCGGATGGACTCCCACGTCTGCCGAAGTGAGTTCACGTCCACCGTGCGCTCCACGATTGTGCCGTGCAACTGGTTGTCCAGGTAGCCCACGTCGTCACCGTCGGCCGGGGTCGCGAGCACGAAGGCACCGTTGAGCCCCGGATATGCCCCGGCCGTCTCCGGCACCAGGTGCAGGTGGACCCGGGGTCGCCGTGCCATCTCGATCAGGTGCTCCAACTGCTCCCGCATCACCTTCGGCCCGCCGACCGGTCGAGCCAGCACCGAGTGGTCGAGCACCACCACGAACTGCGGCGGCGTCGGGCCGTCCAGCACCGCCTGCCGGGCCAGCCGGGCGGCCACCTGCTGTTCGACAGCCTCGCCGACGAACTGCGCGGCCCCTTCGTAGAGCGCACGGGCGTACTCCTCGGTCTGCAACAGACCAGGGACCACCAGCGGTTGAAAGCTACGCAGTGAGGCAGCTTCCTGCTCGATGCTCACCCACTCGCGGAACCACGGCATCAGCGCCTCCTGCATCAGCGCGTCCCGGATCCGCACCAGCAGGCCGCCGCCGTTCAGCACCTCGTCGCACCGCTCGGTGAACTCGGCGCGCGGCGCGCGGCGGCACTGCTCGACGGCCGCCACCAGCGACGCCGAATAGCTCACCCGCTCGCCCAGCGCCTCCTGGGTAAGCCCCGCATCGGTACGTAACCGACGTAGCTCACCGGCGAACAGTTCCCACAACGGCACACGGATCATCTGCACACCTCTGCACACGGCTGCACACGGAAATCGGCCGGTCGGACGGCCGGGAAGGTGGGGGTGGAACGCCTTCCGACCCTAGCGGCGCGGTGACGAGACTGTCACGCAGTGGAATCGAATTCGTCCGATTCCCGCTACCGAGAGGAGTTGCGCCGTGCGACTGCGCTGGTTCCGCTGCCGGGGTGCGTCGGCACCGACACTGCCCCAGCGGGTACGGGGCGACAATCTGCCGGACTGGATGCGGCAGCCCACCCGTCCACTCCCGACGATGGGTCCCGGCCGGGTCGGCAACCTCACCCCGGCCCAGCAGTGGCGGGCGAACGGCGGTCGCTGGCCGGTCCCGGAGCAGCGCGGCGGCGACGCCGGCAACCGGCGCGACGGCCACGAGGAGCCTCGGTGATCAGCCACCAGCTCGGGCAGCCGCCGGACGGACCCAAGCCGGATCGACCCCGGCCGTACCCGTTGCACGCCACCCCGCACACGCCGCTGCGTCCGATGTGGTGCTGCCGGGCCTGCGGCCAGCCGTGGCCGTGCCCGACGGCCCGTCTGCTGCTGCGCAGCGAGTACGAGGACAACCGGATCGGGCTGTCCATCTACCTGTGCGGGCTGCTGTACGAGGCGACGCGCGACCTCTACCGGCTCAACCCGAACGACGCGCCCGCCCCGGCCGACATGTTCGCCCGCTTCGTCGGCTGGGGCCCGTACCGCCGTCACCCGCCCGTCCCTCCGGGCGGCGGCTGTTAATAAGGGGCCCTTCCTCTACCGGAGGCGTTAACAGGGTGCCCTTCCTTTCACCGCCAGCCGACGTCGATGCGGTCGCCTCGCTCGTCGAAGAAGTGCAGCGCGTCCATCCGCACCTGCACGGCGAGCGGGTGCCCGGGCGACACCTGCGGGTACGGCGCGAGCCGTACCGCCAGTTCCGCCGGACGACGGTGGTGGCGGCCCGGGTCGGGCAGCACGCTCGTGCGGTTGCCGCCACCCCCGCCGGCCTCCGGCGCCGGGGCTGACGCCTCCGTCGCGCGGCCGGTGAGCCGCTGCATCACCTGGTTGAACCGGCGCAGGCCGCGCTGGCCCGGTGCGGCCTGCTCCACCTGGGTGCCCATCTCGTCGACCACGATCGCGGTGGCGCCGATGTCGAGGAACGCGAGCGACTCGTGGCCGTGGTGCTCCAGGTAGCGGATGCGCCCGTGCAGCACGTCACCGGCGGTGTCCGGGGCGACCGGGGTGAGCGCCTCGGCACGCATGCCGACCACGATCCGCTCGCCGTGGTAGTGCGCCACCGCCCGGCTGCGGATGTCGTCCCAGGGCAGGTAGAGCGACTGCTCGCCGAGGTTCAGCGCGACGTACCGGTCGAGGTGCACGTAGACCGACGCCTCCAGCAGGTTCATCCGGGGGCTGCCCAGGAACGCGGCGACGTAGAGCGTGGCCGGCCGCCCGTACACCTGGGTGGGGGTGCCCACGTCCTGGAGCACGCCCTTGCGCATGATCGCGACGCGGTCGGCCATGGTCAGCGCCTCGGCCTGGTCGTGGGTGACGTAGATGGTGGTGACGCCGAGTTCGCGGGTGAGGCCGGAGATCTCCGCCCGCAGTTCGGCGCGCAGCCCGCTGTCCAGGTTCGACAGCGGCTCGTCCATGAGGAACAGGCCGGGCCGGCGCACTATCGCCCGCCCCATGGCGACCCGCTGCCGCTGGCCGCCGGAGAGCTGGCTGGGCTTGCGCGCGAGTACGTCGCCGATGCCGAGCGCGCTCGCCACGTCCTGGATCCGCTCGCCGCGCGGGCCGGGCTCGATGCCGGAGAGCCGCAGCGGGAAGCCGATGTTGTCGCCCACAGTCATGTGCGGATAGAGCGCGAAGTCCTGGAAGACCATGGCGATCTTCCGGTCGCGTGGCGGCAGGTCGTTGGCCAGCTCACCGCCGAGCAGGATCGCGCCGGAGGACGGGTCCTCCAGCCCGGCGACCATGCGCAGCACCGTCGACTTCCCGCAGCCCGACGGGCCGAGCAGCACCATGAACTCGCCGTCGTTGACGTCCAGATTGATGGTGTCGACCGCGACTGTTCCATCCGGGAACACCTTGGTGACATCCTTGAGCGCGACGGTCGCCACCGCCACCTCCCCAGTTTTCTCTCCCCAAACCCGGGAATGACTGTGACCAGGATCATCTGATTCGCACATCGGGTAAACGTGCCATGTTCGGCTCGTGACAGTCCTATTAAGCGGTATTCGCCGGGCTCCGCAGTTAAGTGACCTGCCGGTAACCACTTTTACGGCATTTCGCCGAGGAACACGCGGCGTACCACGCGCTCGGCGGCGTGCCCGTCGTCCAGCGCGCAGAACCGCGCCCGGAACGCCGCCCGGGCCCGCTCGGCCGCCTCGTCGTCGACCGCGCCGGACCGGAACACGTCGAGCAGCCCGGGGAAGTCCAGCGCGACGGTGCCCGGCGGCTCGGCCAGCAGGTCGAAGTAGACGCCCCGGGCCACCCGGTAGGCGTCCCAGTCCGGCGCGTAGACCACTACCGGCCGGTCCAGCACCGCGTAGTCGAACATCGCCGAGGAATAGTCGGTGATCAGTACGTCCGCCGCCAGGTAGAGGTCCTCCACCCGGTCGTACGCGCTCACGTCCAGCACGCCGTCCGCCGCCGGTCCCCGGGGATGCCGCTCCCGGTCGTGGAAGTAGTGGCTGCGCATCAGCAGCCGGCCCCGGGGCCCGAGCACGTCGAGCATCCGGTCCGGGTCGAACGGTGGCCGCCACCCGGGCAGGTGCTCGCGGTGCGTCGGCGCGTAGAGCACCACGTACTCGTCGGGTGCGATGCCCAGCGCGGCGCGGACCTGGCCGCGGTCCTCGGCGGTGGCCAGCGCCAGCCGGTCGTTGCGCGGGTAGCCGACCTCGAGCGTGGTGTAGTCCGCCGGGTACGCCCGCTCCCACATCTGCGTGGAGAAGCTGTTCGACGTGATGCTGTAGTCCCAGCGGTCGACCCGGCGCAGCAGGCCGGCGAAGTCCATCCCCATCGCGCCCACCGGGTAGCGCTGCTGGTCCAGCCCCATCACCTTGACCGGCGTGCCGTGGTGGGTCTGCACGTGCACCGAGCCCGGCCGCTTGCGGACGAAGTCCGGGAAGTTGACGTTGTTGACCAGCCAGCGGGCACGCGCCAGCACGCGGTGGTACTCGCGGGTGCCGGCCACCACGTACTCGACACCGGGCGGCAGCGCGGCCACCCGGTCGCGGCGGACGATCCAGACGCCGCGCACCTGCGGCGCGAGCCGGCGGGCCGCCTCGTAGATCGCCGCCGGGTTGCACGAGTAGCCCCGGTACCAGTAGGCCGCGTACACGGCGAGCGTCGGGTCGACCGGCCGGTGCAGCTCGGCCCGGTAGTACTCGCCCAGCGCCAGGTCACGGGCCCGCCGGGCGGCACGCCGCACCACCGGCGTGACCCGTCGCCGGGCCCGCCGCGCGGTCCGCCGGGCCGTCTCCGTCGCCTGGTGCGCCTCGCGCAACGCGCTGAACGTCCGCCATCGGCCGGCCGCCACCAGCCGGTGCTTGAGCCCTTCCGGGCCGGGCGGGACCGGGTAGCCCTCGGGCGGCAGGAACCGCACGTAGTCGGCGTGCATCTGGGCGAAGAACGGCGCGCGCAGCTCGGGGGCGATCCGGTCGCCGTTGCCGAGCACCGTCAGGTAGTGCCAGATCATCCGCTCGAAGACCGCCGGTCGCAGCCCGGTCACCCGCCAGCGGTCCATCAGCCCGAACACCCGGTGCCACTGGGCGAAGACCTCGAAGTGCCGGTCCCCCCGGGTCTTCGTGATCGCGCCGGTGCGGCGCTGCCGGTAGTTCAGGCAGATCCGGTCGAGTACGCCGATCCGCCCGGCGGCCATCAGCGCCGGATAGCTGAACGAGACGTCCTCGTACCAGCCCGGCTCGAAGCGCAGGCCGCGCTCGATCAGGAACTCCCGCCGTACCACCCGGTTCCACGCGGTGTGCAGCAGCTTCAGCGTCTCCGGCCGGTCCCGCAGCGTGAACGTCGTCGCGCCGGGCGGCACCGGGAACACCTCGCGCATCGCGCTGCGGGTGCCGATGTTGTTCCAGTGCGCCCGGACGTGGTCCACGATCAGCACGTCCGGCGCGGTGTCGCGGAGCCGGTCCGCGACGTGCGGCAGGCAGCCGGGCACCAGCCAGTCGTCCCCGTCGACGAACCACACGTACTCGCCGACGGCCCGGTCCAGCCCGATGTTGCGGGCCGGACCGAGCCCCACGTTCTCGGCGAGGCGCACCGGGCGGACCCGGGGGTCGCGCAGCGCGTACTCGGCCAGGATCTCGCCGCTGTCGTCGGGGGAGGCGTCGTCGACGCCGATCACCTCGATGTCGGCGAACGGCTGGTCGAGGATCGAGTCGAGACATTCCCGCAGGTAGCCCTGCACCTTGAAGGCCGGCACGACGAAGCTGATCAAGGTCACCCCGGCCCGCCCTCCGTCAGCCCGGCGAGCGCACACCCCCACGGGCGCGGGCCGGCAGGACCACCCAGGCGAGGACCACGCTCGCGACAAAAACCACGAGAAGGTACGCACCGAGTGTAGCCAGAGCGATACTCGCATATCCGGCGATCAGCCCGATTGCCAGCAGCAGGGAACGCCCTGGCCAGCCCAGCGTGGCGGCGTGCAGCGGCGGAGCCGACTGCCGCTTCTCCAGCCGGGCGGTCAGGTCGTAGTGGTGCAGCGTCAGCACCAGGACGTACCCGAAGATCAGCCAGGCCGGTGCCCGGCCCGCCACCCCGACCGCGATGGCGAACAGATACTCGGCGGCCCGCAACGCGGCCGGCACCAGCCAGTCCAGCGACCCCTCGTGCGGCGCCCGCGAAGCCTGCGCGGCGCCCAGCAGCAGCACCAGCGCGAGCACCGGCACCCAGACCGGCAGGTCGCCGCCGCCGTGCACCGCGAGCAGCGCCCACACCAGCGTCCCCGCCGAGCCGAGCGCGCCGAGCACCGCCAGCAGCAGCGGCCGCCGCGTGGTCGGCAGCGTCCGCGCCAGCACGCCGTCGTCACGGTGCAGACCCGCGTCCACAGTGGCCATCACCGGCACCCGCATCCACCGCGCCCGCAAGGTCCGCAACCCCCCGGTGTACGCGAACGCCAGCGCACCCCAGACCAGCACCGCGACCAGCGCCACCAGCGGCCCGAACAGCGCGGCGGCGATCGCGATCAGCGCCCACCGCTCCCCGATCGGGAACACCACAGTGCGCTTCAGCCAGTACGACACCGAGCCGGTGTCCGCCTGCACCCGCGTCGACGCGGCGTTCAGCTTCCCGCCGATGCCGCCCGCGTCGGCGGTCACCACCTTCGGCCGCCGGGCCGCCTCGTCGTGCAACGCCCCGTACCAGGTGTCGGTCATGTGCCGCACCGTCTGCAACGTCATCGCGGCCAGCGCCAGCGCCCAGCCGTACCGGAACCCGGCATGCGTGGCCCCGAAGCCGAGCCCGGCGTAGACCACGTACTCCTTGAACCGGTCGGCCATCGTGTCCAGCCAGCCGCCCCAGGCGCTGAAGTGCCGGGTGTAGCGGGCGAGCTGCCCGTCCACGCAGTCGAGCACGAACCCCAGGTAGAGCAGGACCGCCCCGGCCACCAGCGCGGGCCGTCCACCGACGCCGAACAGCACCGCCGCGGCCACCGCGAACGCCACCGAGACCATGGTGACCCCGGTCGGGCCGATCCCGATGCGCGCCGCCGCCTTCGTGACGTACGGCGACCAGGTGCTGACGAAGAACGTGGTGAAGAAGTCGTCCCGCTCCTTCACCGACAGCTTCAACTCGGCCCGGTCCTCGTCGACAGCGGCCACCGCCGCCTCCGCCGCCGCCCGCTGCGCCTCGTCGCCGACCCGGTGCGCCACGAGCAGACGTACCCGCTGGGCGAAGATCAGCGTGCCCCGGGCGGCGAGGTCGGCCACGAGCCGGTCCACCGCGTTCCGCGGCCCGCCGTCCGTTGCGCCGACGCCCGGCGCGGACGCCGGGTCGGTCAGGCGCGCGTCCGGCGCATCCGGCGCGGCGCCTGCGGCGCGGCGGGCGGCGTCGGCGAGCGCCGGCAGGTCGGCCGCGCCCACCCGCAGCGCGCCGCCGAACACGCCGGTCGCGTCGGCGGCGTCGACCTCGACCACCTGGCCGCGCTCCTCGCGCACGGTGGCCTGCCCGGGAGCGGGCGGATCGGTGAGCACCAGCGCCACCGTCGGCCCCACCGGACTGGTCGCGAGATGCTTGAGTACGGCGGTGTGCGCCACCAGGTCCGCGCCGCTCACCAGCACCGGGCCGGTCGCGGCGGCCACCAGGTCGGCCAGCTCGGTCAGGTCGGCGGCGATACGCACGTCGTCCGCTCCGGCCCGCCGCCACTGCGCGGCCAGGCGTTCGGTGAGGTGGCCCGCCGCCGGGTCGGCGGCGAGCACGATCGCGAGCGTCACCGCTTCGCCGCGTCGGCGTAGGCCGCCAGCGCCTCGTCGATCGTCCCGTCGACGATCAGCCGTCCGGCGTCGAGGTAGAGCCCCCGACGGCAGAACCGGGTGAGGTCCTTGTCGTTGTGTGACACCAGCACCAGCGTGCGCCCTTCCGCGAGAAGTCGCTCGATGGTCGCATAGCACTTCGCGCGGAACTCCGCGTCCCCGACCGCTGTCACCTCGTCCACAAGCAGCACCGGGTGCGGCAGGTGCGCGATCACCGCGAAGCCCAGCCGCACCTTCATCCCCGACGAGTAGTGCCGCACCGACGTGTCGATGGCGCGTTCCACCTGCTCACCGGCGAACGAGACGATCTCGTCGAAGTGTTCCCGCAGGTACGCCGACGACAGTCCGTGCAGCCCGCCCACCAGGTACAGGTTCTCCCGGCCGGTCAGGTCCCCGGAGAACCCGGCGGACAGTTCGAGCAGCGGCGCCACCCGGCCGTGCACCCGGATCGAACCCTCGTCCGGGATGAGCACACCGGCGATCAGCCGCAGCAGCGTGCTCTTGCCGGTGCCGTTGCGCCCCACCACGCCCACCGTCTCGCCCGGTTCGATCCGGAACGACAGGTCACGCAGCGGCCAGAACCGGCCCGCGTCCGGGTCGCGGGCGCCCCGGTGCACGATCAGCTCCCGCAGCCGCAGCTGGCGGCGCCGGTTGCGGACGAACCGGATGCCGAGCCCGTCCGCCTCGATGATCGGGGCCATTCAGAGTTCCTTCAGCACTGCCGGTTCGAGGCGGTGGAACGCCCACCAGCCGAGCGCCAGCACCAACACGCTGCCGGTCACCGTGATGATGAGCAGCCGGGCGTCCGGGAACTCGTCCGGGTACCAGACCGCGTGGTGCAGCTGGAAAATCCCGACCAGCGGGTTCAGCTCGTACCCGATCTTGAGCCAGCCCGGCATGCCCGACTCCCGCACCAGGTCGAGCGGATAGATGATCGGCGTCGCGTAGAACAGCAGCCGGATGATCAGCCGCATGGTGCGTTCGATGTCGCGCATCAGCACGTTGCCCGCCGACAGCAGCAGCGCCAGGCCCACCAGCAGCACGAACTGCACCGCCACCGCCAGCGGCAGGGCGAGCAGGCTCCAGCCGGGGCGGATCTTCCCCTGGCTCGCGTAGATCGCCGCGACGGCGACCAGGATCGGCAGCCCGGCCAGGTACTCGGCGAAGCGCCCGGTGACCCGCCCGATCGGGAAGATCGGCCGGGGCAGGTTCATCGTGGTGATCAGCCGGGCCTGCCCGGTGAGCGCGTTCGCGGCCTCGGTCAGCGCCGAACTCGCCCACATCCAGGCGAAGATCCCGGTGATCAGGAACAGCGGGTACGACCCGGCCGCCTCGCCCAGGTGCCGCCGGGTCGCGCCGGAGTAGAGCACGCCGAAGACGAACCAGTAGATCAGGCCCATGCCGAGCGGTTCGATCAGCGACCAGAAGTAGCCCAGCACCGACTGCTGGTACTTCACCGCGAGGTCCCGGCGGACCAGGATGCGCAGCGAGGTGCGGGCGGACCAGAGCGCCGCGACGCCTGACGTCACCGCATGATGGTCGCTTTGTCAGTAGCGCTCCCGGGCCGGGTGCGGGCCGGGGTCACCCCAACGGGGTCAGCATTCGATGACGTTGACGGCGAGCCCGCCCCGCGCGGTCTCCTTGTACTTGACCTTCATGTCCGCGCCGGTCTCCCGCATGGTCTTGATGACCTTGTCCAGCGACACGTGGTGCACCCCGTCCCCGCGCAACGCCAGCCGGGCCGCGGTGATCGCCTTGATGCTCGCCACCGCGTTGCGCTCGATGCACGGAATCTGCACCAGGCCACCCACCGGGTCGCAGGTCAGCCCCAGGTTGTGCTCCATGCCGATCTCGGCGGCGTTCTCCACCTGCTCCGGCGTACCGCCGAGCGCCTCGGCCAGCCCGGCCGCCGCCATCGAGCACGCCGAACCCACCTCACCCTGGCAGCCCACCTCGGCACCGGAGATCGAGGCGTTCTCCTTGAACAACACACCGATCGCGCCCGCCGCCAGCAGGAACCGCACCACGCCCTCCTCGGACGCGCCCGGCACGAACCGGGTGTAGTAGTGCAGCACCGCCGGGATGATCCCGGCAGCGCCGTTCGTCGGCGCGGTGACCACCCGCCCGCCCGCCGCGTTCTCCTCGTTGACAGCCAGCGCGAACAACGTCACCCAGTCCATCGCGCGCAGCGGGTCCTGGGCGCCGGTCTCCGCCTCCAGGCTGCGCCGCATCTCCGCCGCGCGCCGCCGGACCTTCAACCCACCCGGGAGTACGCCGTCACGGGTGCAGCCGTTCTCCACGCACTCGCGCATCACCCGCCAGATCTCCAGCAACCCCGCCCGCACGTCCGCCTCGCTACGCCAGGACAGCTCGTTGGCGAGCATCACCTCACTGATCGACAGCCCGGTGCCGGTGGTGACGGTCAGCAGTTCCGCGCCGGTGAGGAAGGGGTGCTTCACGCGGGTGCTGTCCGCCTTGATCCGGTCCGCCCCGGCGGCCGCCTCGTCCACCACGAAGCCGCCACCGACCGAGTAGTACGTGCGCGTCCGCACCTCGTTCCCGGCCGCGTCGTACGCCGCGAACGTCATCCCGTTCGGGTGGTACGGCAACGAGCGCCGGCGGTGCAGCACCAGATCCGTGTCCGGGTCGAAGTCGACCCCCTGACTGCCGAACAGGTCGAGCCGCCGCTGGGTGCGGATCCGCTCGACGCGCGGCCCCACCGAGTCGGTGTCGACGGTCTCCGGAACCTCGCCCTCCAGCCCCAGCAGCACCGCCCGGTCACTGCCGTGCCCGTGACCGGTCGCGCCGAGCGAGCCGAACAGCTCCGCCCGTACCCGCGCCACGTCAGCGAGCTGCCCGTCAGCCTTCAGGCCCGCCACGAACGTACGAGCCGCCCGCATCGGCCCGACCGTGTGCGAGCTGGACGGCCCGATACCGACACTGAAAAGATCGAAAACACTGATCATTTGCTGCTTTCCTCGCCGTCGTCCCCGTTGTGCGGATCCGAGCCGGTGCGTGGGGTTGCCGCCCCCGCCAGGCGGGACGGCCGGCGCCCAGGGTGGGGGCGCCCGACCCGCGAGCCTACCCCGCCCTCGTGATACCCGCCCCCACTCCGCCCCATGCCCGCCCGCGAGGAAGCGCTGTCCCCTCCGGCCCCCACTCCCCCCCGTCGATCTTGGAGTTGTGGCGCCCGGATGGCGGCATTTACGACCTTCGTGAACCGCCACAACTCCAAGATCGCCGCACAGCGCGGCGGGAGGCCGGCTCCCGGCTCCCGGCTCCCGGCTCCCGGCTCCCGGCTCCCGGCTCCCGGCTCCCGGCTCCCGGCTCCCGGCTCCCGGCTCCCGGCTCCCGGCTCCCGGCTCCCGGCTCCCGGCTCCCGGCAGATCTTGGAACCAAACGGCCCCCATAGGGACCCTTTCCTTCCAAGATCTCCACGAATCCCACTCGACGGAACGCCGGTCCCGCACCACGGAACGCACTCGCCGCAACACGCGACCGAGCGCGGCTCCCACCGCACGCCACCCCGTCAACTGCCGCGATCTTGCACTTCCCGCCCCGTCAATCCAGAGCAAATAGGGCACGTCGAGGGCCTCAAGTGCAAGATCGCGGGAGGCAGAGGGCGGGAGGCGGGAGGCGGGAGCGGGAGGGAGAGCGGGAGGGGGCGGGAGGTAGGGCTGACGGTGTGGCCAGCAGTGCGGACGCGCTGAGCAGGAACCGCAGTTCCCCGGCCCGTGACTGCGGGACCACCTCGGACCGGAAACCGCGGCGGCGACCCGGGAGTCTCCGCGGTGAGTCGGTGGGGACGGTCCGGGGTATGCACCTACGGGTGCCCGGGTCGCCGATCATCCTCGGGGCCGAGGGCGCGGCGCGCACCCCTCTCTACCGTGGAATCAGCGCGGCGGATCGCCGCAGAAGTGGGAGACGACGATGAGTCGCAAACTGGTCCGGCCCCGCCAGGGGCGCATGATCGCCGGTGTCTGCGCCGGCCTGGGGCAGCGGTTCGGCATGTCGGCCGGCCTGGTCCGGCTGCTGTTCCTGCTGTCGCTGCTGCTGCCCGGCACGCAGGTGATCATCTACCTGATCCTGTGGGTTCTGATGCCGAACGAGGACCGCTACCTCGCCACCCGCTGACGCGACACGAAGCCGGGACACCGGCACACACGCGACGCGCCCGCCCCGGACCATCGGGGCGGGCGCGCGGCGTCAGCGCACGAAGATCAGGGCGCGGTGTAGGTGACAGTCACCTTCTCGTAGCCGAGCGAGCGCAGCAGCCCTTCCAGCATCTTGCGGGTGTTCTCCTCGGCGCGGGCGGCGAGCCCACTGTCGCGGGCCGCCGCGGTGATCCGGTCCTCGGCGAGCTTGTAGATCTGCTGCTGCCGGTTGGGGTCGCCGGCCACCAGGTCGTTGAGCCGGTTGATCAGTCCCCGCTGCTGGGCGAACACGTAGCTCTTGTCCATGTCCAGGTCGGTCTCGCCGAGCTGCGGCGCGGGCAGCTTGATCTCGGCGGACTTGCCGTCCTCGGAGACCGTCACCGCGCCGTCGGCGATCTTCGCGAAGTCGACGTACGCCTCGACGCGGCCCGCCCCGACGAACAGCGTGCGCTCGTTGAGCAGGAAGTCGGGCACGTTGCGCCGGTCGTTCTGCACGTCGACCACGACCTGGAAGTTGCCCTCGGCGGCGACGTAGCGGCTCAGGTCGCGGATCGACTTGAGCAGCGGCGGCTGGCTGCGGTCGGTCTGCTCCTTGGCGAACGGGTTGCGGAAGTCGGGCAGCAGACCGGTGGCCTGCACGCCGAGCAGCACCACCACCGCCAGCGCCGCCGCGCCGAGCACCCAGAGCAGGCCACGAGCCGCGCCGCCGCCCGACGCCGGGGCGCCCGGACCGGGCTCGCGATCGGGATCGCGGCCCGGGTCGGGCGAGCCTTCCGCCCGGTCGCGAAGGGACTCGCTGGTGGGGTAGTCCGGGAACTCCCGGGTGGGCTCGTTGATGTCACCGTCGCGGGCCATCGCCCTCACCGTCCTCGTCCGACACATCGACTGACAAAGACGGTACGGCCACCGTGCGACAGTCGCTCGTCGAGCGTCCCGATCGGGTGAAACCGCAGGTCAGGCGAACGCGGACAGGCCCGTCAGCCGCTGGCCGATGACGAGCTGGTGGATCTCGGAGGTGCCCTCGTAGGTGAGCACGCTCTCCAGGTTGTTGGCGTGCCGCATCACCGGGTACTCGCCGGAGACGCCGTTCGCGCCGAGGATCGTGCGGCACTGCCGCGCGATGGCGAGCGCCTCCCGGACGTTGTTCAGCTTGCCCACGCTCACCTGGTGGGGCCGCAGCGAGCCGGCGTCGGCGAGACGGCCCAGGTGCAGCGCGAGCAGCATCCCCTTGTTCCACTCCACCGCCATGTCGGCGAGCTTGGCCTGGGTGAGCTGGAAGCCGGCGAGCGGGCGGCCGAACTGGGTGCGCGTGGTCGCGTACTCCAATGCGGTTTCCAGGCAGTCGCGGGCCGCGCCGAGCGCGCCCCAGACGATGCCGTGCCGGGCCTCGGTCAGGCACCCCAGCGGCGCCTTCAGCCCGATCGCCTCGGGCAGTCGCGCGTCGGCCGGCAGCCGGACGTCGTCGAGCGCGATCTCGCCGGTCAGTGACGCGCGCAGCGACATCTTGTGCCGGATCTCGCGCGCCGTCACCCCCGGCGTGTCCATGGGTACGGCGAAGCCGCGCACGCCTTCGTCGGTGCGCGCCCAGATCACGCCCACGTCGGCGATCGGCGCGTTGGTGATCCACAGTTTGCTGCCGTTGAGGATCCAGTCGTCGCCGTCGCGGCGGGCCCGGGTGGCCATCGAGCCGGGGTCGGAGCCGTGGTCGGGCTCGGTGAGCCCGAAACAGCCGATCGCCTCGCCGGCCGCCATGGCGGGCAGCCAGCGCTGCTTCTGCTCCTCGCTGCCGAAGCGCCAGATGGCGTACATGGCCAGCGATCCCTGCACCGACACCAGCGAGCGGACGCCGGAGTCGCCGGCCTCCAGTTCCAGGCAGGCCAGCCCGTACGCGACGGCGGACGCGCCGGCGCAGCCGTACCCGGTCAGGTGCATGCCGAGCAGGCCGAGCTTGCCGAACTCGCGGGCCAGCTCACGGGCCGGCACCTGGCCGTCCTCGTACCAGCCGGCGACGTGCGGGCGTACCCGGTCGGTCACGAGCTGGCGCATGACGGCGCGGATCTGCCGCTCCTCCTCGCTGAGCGACGCATCGATGTCGAGCAGGTCCAGAGGAGTCATGGCGTCACCTTAACCAAGGCTCAGCCGGGCGTCACTCGCCCTGGTCGCCGAGGACCAGCACGCGCGCGTGGATCTGGTTGCGCTGCTGCAGCGCCGCGCGCAGCGCCCGGTGCAGGCCGTCCTCCAGGTAGAGGCCGCCGTTCCACTGGACCACGTGCGGGAAGAGGTCGCCGTAGAAGGTGGAGTCCTCCGCGAGCAGCTTGTCCAGCGCCAGTTCGCGCTTGGTGGTGATGAGCTGGTCCAGCCGCAGCGGGCGCGGCGGGATCTCGGCCCACTGCTTCAGCGTGAGGTTGTGCTCCGGGTAGGGACGCCCGTCCCGGACCGCCCTGAAGATCACGGCGTGCTCTCCTCCCCCAGGCCCGGCTGACGATGTGGATGTCAGCCTAACCGCTCAGGTCCACCGTCCCCGCCGCACCACATCCTGCACCGGACGCCGCCCTCTACGCAGCGACGGTGACCGATGGTCGACGGTCCGATAACCCACTGTGATGGCTCCGACGGGGCTGAGTTCCGGCGGTACCCCGAACGCCTCCCGGTACGCCTCGATCCGCTGCGGCGGAATGCCGAAGAAGCAGGCGCCCAGCCCTTCGTCCACGGCGGTGAGCAGCATCAGCAGCGCCGCGAAGCCGGTGTCCACGTACCAGTAGGGCACCGGCCAGCGGTCCTCGGCGCGGTCCGCCCAGCCCTTGTCCGGCTCGGCGTAGCGGTCCAGGTAGGCGTCACGGTTGGCGTGCGGCACCACGATCAGCGGCGCCCGGCGCATCCCGGCCAGCCAGCGTTCCCGGCCGCCGCCACCGGGCGTGGTCGCCGCCCAGAACCGTTCCCGGTCCTCGGGTTCCTCCAGCACCAGGAAGCCCCAGCCCTGGGCGAACCCGGCCGACGGCGCGCGGACCGCATGGTCCAGCAGGCGGTCCACCACCTCCGGCGGTACCGGGCGGTCGGGGTCGTAGTTGCGCACCATCCGGCGGCGGCGGACTACCTCGGCGAACTCCACGCTCAGACCTCCGGCCGGACGCCCCAGGCGCCCCGCCAGGTCTGCCCCGGCTCCAGCGTGATGACGTCCCTGCCGGAGCGGAACGCATCCGGCGGGCAGGTCATCGGCTCGACCGCCACCGACCGGCGGTGCCGTTCCCCGCCGAGCGTGTCGCCGGTGAACACCTGCCACCAGCCGAACTCGCGGTCCGCCCAGATCCGCAGCCCGGACGAGCCGTCCGGCGAGCCGAGCGTCACCGCCGAGCCGCCGTCGGCGTCCCGCTCGACGTCACCGAAGGCGGTGTCGAGGACCAGGTCGCCGATCGGGCGCGGGCTGGTGAAGTCGAACTCGGAGCCGGTCACCTCGGTCGCACCGACCGGAAGCAGGCGGCCGTCCACCAGCACCCGCCGCCGGGCCGGCAGGTGCAGCCGAATCCCGTCCACGCCGGCCTTCGGCAGTTGCAGGTAGGGGTGCACGGAGAAGCCGAACGGCGCCGGCTCGCCGGACAGGTTCGTCGCCTCGTGCTCGGCCCGCAGCCCGTCCGGGCCGACGCTCCACCGGGCCCGCAGCCGCAGCGCCCACGGGTAGCCGGGGCTGGGCGGCAGGTCGTAGCCGATCGTCACACTCTGGGCCGACTGCTCGATCAGCTGCCACCGGGCCCAGTTCACCAGGCCGTGCAGCGCGTTGTGCCGCTCCGGCTCGGTGAGGTCGAGCTGGAACGACCGCTCCCCGAACGAGTAGACGCCGTCCCGGATCCGGTTCGGCCAGGGCGCGAGCACCTGACCGGCCGAGCCGGGGCAGACCTCGTCCTCGGCGTACCCGTCGAGGTAGTCCACGCCGTCGTGCCGGTAGGCCCGCAGCCCGCCGCCCACCTCGACCACGACGGCCTCGTGGCCGTCGGCGGAAATGGTCCACTGTGTACCGGACGGTGGCTGCACGTCGATCCCCATGTCGGCGACCCTACCGTCAGTGGCGCTCCTCGGCGGGGGTGGTCGAGCGATAGCGCAGCAGCGCCGGGAACGCCACCACCAGCAACACCGCGAGTACGGCGGCGGCCAGGCCACCACCGACCATGGCGACGCCGGTGCCGAACCCGGCGGCCGTCGCGCCGGCCCGCAGATCGCCCAGACGCGGGCCACCGGCCACCACGACGGTGTTCACGCCCTGGAGGCGGCCCCGCATCCGGTCCGGCGCGTAGACCAGCAGCATCGACTGGCGCAGCGTGGCGCTGACCAGGTCCGCCGCCCCGGCGACGCCGAGCAGCACCACCGCCACCCACAACTGCCCGGCCAGCCCGGCGAGCGCGATCGCGACGCCCCAGCCGACCACCGCCACGGTGAGCGCGAGGCCCTGCCGGCGTACCCGGCCGATCCACCCGGAGGTCAGGCCGCCCAGCATCGCGCCGATGGCGATCGAGCTGTAGAGCCAGCCCACCGCCGAGGCGCCGCCGAAGCGTTCCTGCGCCAGCTCGGGGAAGAGCGCCCGCGGCATGGCCAGGATCATCGCGATCAGGTCGATGGCGAAGGACAGCAGCAGCACCCGCGTGGTGGCCAGGTAGCGGAAACCGTCGACGATGCTGGCCAGCCCGGCCTTGCGGACGCCGCCGTCCGGGTCCGGCGCGGGCGGCATCGCCGGCAGCCGCAGCGTGGCCCAGAGCGCCGCCGTGTACAGCAGCGCGTCCGCCGCGTACGCGATGGGCAGCGCCGTCCCCACCTCCCACCCGGCGAAGATCAGGCCGGCGGCGAGCGGGCCGAAGACGGCGGCGGCGGTGAACGTGGTGAAGTTCAGCGTGGTCGCGGCCGGGACCAGCTCGGCCGGCACGAGCCGGGGCAGGATCGCGCTGCGGGCCGGTGAGGTGATCGCGAAAGCCGTCGACTGGAGGCCGACGAGCAGCAGGAGCAGCAGCGGGCTGCGCACGCCGGCCAGCGACTGCACCAGCAGCCCCAGCGTCGACGCCCAGAGCACGCAACCGCCGACGAGCAGCACCCGGCGGCGGTCCCGGGCGTCGGCGATCGCGCCGCCCCACAACCCGAACAGCAGCAGCGGCACGAAACCGGCGATGCCCAGCAGGCCGACCCAGAGCGAGCCGCCGGTCAGGTCGAACATCTCCACCGGCACCGCCACGGCGGTGAACTGGAAGCCGAACATCGCGATCGCGTTGCCGGTCCAGACCCGCCGGTACGCGGGCACGCGCAGCGGGCGCAGGTCGATCGCCCAGCGGCGCGCACCCCGCCGCCGGGCCTGCGTGACGTCGGTCACGGCGCGAGCCGCTCGACGACGAAAACCCCGTTCCCGGTACGCCGGAAGCGCAGCCGGTCGTGCAGCCGGCTGGCCCGGCCCTGCCAGAACTCGACCGTCTCGGGCCGGACCCGGAACCCGCCCCAGTGCGGCGGCGCGGGGATCGGGTCCACGTCGGCGAACCGTTCCGCCGCCGCCCGGTACGCCTCGTCGAGCGCGGCGCGGTCCGGCACCACCGTCGACTGGGCGCTGGCCCACGCCCCGAGCTGCGAGCCGCGCGGCCGGCTGGCGAAGTACGCCTCGGTCTCGGCCCGGTCCACCGGCTCGACCCGGCCGGTCACCGTCACCTGCCGCTGCATCGGGAACCAGGGGAACACCAGGCTGGCCCACGGGTTCCCGGTCACCTCGGCACCCTTGCGCGAGCCGTGGTTGGTGTAGAAGACGAAGCCCTCCGGGTCGTACCCCTTGAGCAGCACGGTGCGCCCGCTGGGCCGGCCCCGGGCGTCGGCGGTGCCGAGCACCATCGCGTTCGGCTCGGGCAGCGGATGTGCCACCGCGTCGGCGAACCAGCGGGCGAACTGGGTGTGCCAGTCCGGCGCCAGGTCCGCCTCGGTCAGGCCCAGGTCGGCGGCGTACTCGTTACGCATACCGGCCGGTGCGGGTGTGTCGCCTGTCACTGTGCTCGTCCCTCTCCCGGGCGTGCCGGCGTCCCCCGACGCTGGCCAGGCCCCGGTACCCAGTCTTCTCCCTCTCTCACCGACGGCCAGCGGCGGGGATGTCGTGTGGCGCACAGTGGCTGTGGGTCGCGCAGCCGGTTACCCACCGGGCAAGATGTTCCGAACCACATCCCTGAAGGGTCGCCTGAGCTGCGGGGCTCGATCAGCCCGCCCGGGCGCGCCGAGCCGAAGCCAGGAGACGACATGTCCGATTTCAAACCGGGCCTGGAGGGCGTCGTAGCCTTCGAGACCGAGATCGCCGAACCCGACCGCGCGGGGGGTTCACTGCGCTACCGGGGCGTGGACATCGAGGACCTGATCGGCCAGGTCTCGTTCGGCAACGTCTGGGCGCTGCTGGTGGACGGCCGGTTCGGCCCCGGCCTGCCGCCGGCCGAGCCGTTCCCGGTGCCGGTGCACTCCGGTGACATCCGCGTCGACGTGCAGTCCGCGGTCGCCATGCTGGCGCCGTACTGGGGGCTCAGCCAGCTTCTCGACATCTCCGACGAGCAGGCCCGCGAGGACCTGGCCCGGGTGTCGGTCACCGCGCTGTCCTTCGTCGCCCAGTCGGCGCGCGGCCTGGGCCTGCCGGCCGTGCCGCAGAAGGAGATCGACAAGGCGGAGACCATCGTCGAGCGGTTCATGAAGCGCTGGCGGGGTGAGCCCGACCCGCGGCACGTCAAGGCCGTCGACGCGTACTTCATCTCGGCCGCCGAGCACGGCCTGAACGCCTCCACCTTCACCGCCCGGATCGTCGCCTCCACCGGCGCGGACGCCGCGGCCTGCATCTCCTCCGGCATCGGCGCGCTCTCCGGCCCGCTGCACGGCGGCGCCCCGTCCCGGGTGCTCAGCATGCTGGAGGCGGTCGAGCGCAGCGGCGACGCCGACGGGTACGTCAAGGGCGTGCTCGACCGGGGCGAGCGGCTGATGGGCTTCGGCCACCGGGTCTACCGGGCCGAGGACCCCCGCGCCCGCGTGCTGCGGCGTACCGCCAAGGAGCTGGGCGCGCCGCGCTTCGAGGTCGCCGAGGCGCTGGAGAAGGCCGCGCTGGCCGAGCTGCAGGCCCGCCGCCCGGACCGCGTCCTCGCCACCAACGTCGAGTTCTGGTCGGCGGTGGTGCTGGACTTCGCCGAGGTGCCGGCGCACATGTTCACCTCGATGTTCACCTGCGCGCGGATGGGCGGCTGGTCGGCGCACATCCTGGAGCAGAAGAAGCTCCAGCGGCTGGTGCGCCCGTCGGCGACGTACGTCGGCCACGGCTCGCGCAAGCCGCAGGAGGTCGAGGGCTGGGACGCCATCCCGCACGGCGTCTGACGTCTCGCCCGGAGCCCCGTTCCCCTGCCGGTGGAGCGGGGCCCCGGCATTTCCGGGACCGGCTCGCGGCCCGTGTGGCGGACGCCTCACCGACCGGCGTGGGACTGGCCGCCGGACGGCCCGGAGCAGGTGCGAGGATTGCCGTGGCAGTGTCGCCGGAACGGGCTCGGACGCCCGCCACCACGCGGCAGCACCTCGTCCGCGCCCTGCCAGCTCACCTCTCGCCCATGCGGAAGGATCTTCAAGACCGTGGCTGACGCACCGACCATCCGGATTCCCGACGAGATCAGGCCCGCCGACGGACGATTCGGCTGCGGCCCGTCCAAGGTCCGTCCGGCCGCGGTCTCCGCCCTCGCCGACGTCGCCACCAGTTACCTGGGCACGTCGCACCGGCAGAAGACGGTCCGCGACCAGGTCGCCCGGCTGCGCCGCGGCCTGGCCGAGTTCTACTCCCTGCCCGAGGGGTACGAGGTGGTGCTCGGCAACGGCGGCACCACCGCGTTCTGGGAGGTCGCCACGTTCGGCCTGATCCGTGACCGGGCCCAGTTCGCCAGCTTCGGCGAGTTCGGCGCCAAGTTCGCCAAGTCGGTCAAGGACGCGCCGTTCCTCGGTGAGCCGACGGTGCGCAAGTCCGACGCGGGCAGCGCCCCGACGCTGGTCGCCGAGGCCGGCGTGGACGTCTACGCCACCCCGCACAACGAGACCTCCACCGGTGTCGCGGTGCCGATCAGCCGGGTGGCGGGCGCCGACGAGGGCTCGCTGCTGCTGGTCGACGCCACCTCCGGCGCGGGCGGGCTGGACGTGGACGTCGCCCAGACCGACGTCTACTACTTCGCCCCGCAGAAGTGCTTCGGCTCCGACGGCGGCCTCTGGCTGGCCCTGATGTCGCCGGCCGCGCTGGCCCGGGCCACCGAGATCAAGGAGTCGGGCCGCTACATCCCGGCCTTCCTCGACCTGGTCACCGCGATCGACAACTCGCGGCTGGAGCAGACCTACAACACCCCGGCGCTGGCGACCATCTTCCTGGCCGCCGAGCAGACCGACTGGATGAACTCCCAGGGCGGGCTGGCCTGGGCGGCCAAGCGCACCGCCGAGAGCGCCGGCATCGTGTACGGCTGGGCCGAGCGCTCGTCGTTCGCCACCCCGTTCGTGGCGGACCCGGCGCTGCGGTCCAACGTGGTCGCCACCGTCGACTTCGCCGACGGGGTGGACGCCACGGCGATCGCCAAGGTGCTGCGCGCGAACGGCATCGTCGACACCGAGCCGTACCGCAAGCTGGGCCGCAACCAGCTGCGGGTGGCGCTGTTCCCGGCCGTCGAGCCGGCCGACGTCGAGGCGCTCACCGCGTCCATCGACTACGTGGTCGAGCGACTCTGATCACGCCGTCACGGTGCGTGGCCGTCAGGGCTCCGGCGGCCACCCACCGTGATCATTACCGCAGCTCAGTCACGACATGCCGGGGTGTCGCAGTCCCCATCGGCGGGTAGATGAGCGTACGGTGGTGCGAGACGCCCGGGTGGCCGGCTCCCGTGGCGTGACGGCCAGCGAAGCGGGACGGAGGCAAGCCCATGCGCCCAGTACGCTTCGTCGCCCTCTCCGAGGACGGCCAGGCCCTGGTGCTCGCCGACGAGGTGGGGCGCCTGCTGGCGCTGCCCATCGACGAGCGGATCGCGTCGGCGCTGCACGCCGAGCCGGGCGCCCCGCCGCTCGCTGTGGTGCCGAGCGCCACCGACCCGACGCCGTCGCTGTCCCCACGGGACATCCAGGCCCGCATCCGCTCCGGTGAGTCCGCGGAGGACGTCGCCCGCATCGCCGGCGTGCCGGTCGACCGGGTGCTGCGCTACGCCGGGCCGGTGCTCCAGGAGCGGGCCATGCTCGCCCAGCACGCCCGCCGCACCCGGCTGAAGGGCGCGGAGAAGCCGACCCCGCTGGCCGAGGTCGTCAACGGCCGGCTGGCCCAGCACGGCATCGACACCGAGAAGATCTCGTGGGACGCCTACCGCCGCGACGACGGCACCTGGCGGATCATCGCGACCTGGCCGTCCGGCAAGGCCACCGCGCAGGCGGTGTGGGACCTGGACAAGACCCGGCAGAACGTCGCCCCGCACGACGACATGGCGCAATACCTCTGCGCCGAGCGGCCCACGCCGATCCTCGGCCAGGAGCCGGCGCCGGAGCGGGGCGGTCACGCGCTGCCCGGTCCGTCGCGTGGCGAGCCGAGCCGGGGCGGGCACGGCCTGCCAGCCGCCTCCGAGCACGCCCGTCCGGGGCGTGACCCGATCCGCGCCGGCCGGGACGCGCTGCTCGCCTCGCTGGACCGGCCGCTCGGCGGCACGTCCGGGCGCGGCCTCGACACCCGCTCCCCGGCCGCGCAGGAGGCGCCCCGCCAGCGGGCCGTCGCCGGTGGCGCCGCCGCGCTGCTCGGGGGCGGGCAGGGCTCGGCCTTCGACGACGACTCGGACGCGCCGAAGGAGATCCCGGCCGTACCCTCGCTGGCAGTGCTGCGGCCGCGGCGCACCGGTGCCGCGGCGGCGACCGGCGGCGCGGGCGGCGAGTCCACCGAGGCCGGTGGCAAGCCACGCAAGCGGCTGCCGAGCTGGGACGACGTGCTCTTCGGCACCGGCCCGGCGGCCCGCGAATCCTCCTGATCCGCAAGCTCCACCCTGGCTCGTTGAGAGGGCACTCCAAGTGCCGGCGTGCCAGGGTGGAGTCATGGAGTACACGAACCTGGGACGCACCGGCCTGTCCGTGAGCCGACTCTGCCTCGGCACGATGAACTTCGGTCCGCAGACCGACGAGCCGGACAGCTTCGCCATCATGGACCGGGCGCTCGAACACGGGATCAACTTCTTCGACACCGCGAACGTCTACGGCTGGAAGCTCGGTGAGGGCGTCACCGAGCACATCGTCGGCCGCTGGTTCGCGCAGGGCGGCGGGCGCCGCGACAAGGTCGTCCTCGCCACCAAGGTGTACGGCAAGATGGGCGAGTGGCCCAACGAGCAGGGCCTGAGCGCCCGGCACATCATCCGGGCCTGCGAGGACTCGCTGCGCCGCCTCCAGACCGACACGATCGACCTCTACCAGATGCACCACATCTCCCGGACCACGCCGTGGGAGGAGATCTGGCAGGCGATGGAGACGCTCGTCGCGCAGGGCAAGGTGCTCTACGTCGGCTCGTCCAACTTCGCCGGCTGGCACATCGCGCAGGCGCAGGCCGCAGCCGGTAAGCGCAACTTCCTCGGCCTCGTCTCCGAGCAGTGCATCTACAACCTGCTGACCCGGTACGTCGAGCTGGAGGTCGTGCCGGCCGCCCAGCACTACGGGCTGGGCATCATCCCGTGGTCGCCGCTGCACGGCGGGCTGCTCTCCGGCATCATCCGCAAGATGGCCGAGGGCAGTGCGGCGCGCGGCACCACCGGCCGCGCTGGCCGAGCACCGCAGCACGATCGAGGCGTACGAGAAGCTCTGCGCCGACCTGGGCCACGACCCGGCGGATGTGGCGCTGGCGTGGCTGCTGTCCCGTCCGGGCGTGACCGCCCCGATCGTCGGCCCGCGCACCATGGACCAGCTCGACCGCAACCTCGGCGCGCTCGACGTCCACCTGGACGAGCCCACGCTGACCCGCCTGGACGAGCTGTTCCCGCCCGTAGGCAACGGCGGCCCCGGCCCCGAGGCCTGGGCCTGGTGAAAGGAAGGGCCCCTTCTTAACGCCTCAGGTAGAGAAGGGGCCCCTTCTTAACACGCCGCCGAATTAGCACGCCGCCCGCATCAACGCGCCGGCGCGAGCGCCCACGCGGCGATGCGCGTGTGGCGGGGCGTACGGCCCGGGTGGCTGCGGGTCAGCATCACCTCACCGGCCGACCACTGTGGGCCGGCGTACCCGTTGAGGGTGTCCCGGTCGGCGTGGAGGTCGGCCTCGGGCACCCGGTCACCGGGGCGGGCGATGGTCAGGTGCGCCCGGAACGGCTTGTCGTCGCAGGGCAGCCCGGCCTCGCGCAGCCCGCCGCGAATCGAGCGGGCCAGCGCGTCGAGCGCCTCGACGTCGCCGCGTACGTCGACCCAGAGCACTGTGGACCGGCCCTGACCGAAGCTGCCGCCGCCCGCGAGGCGCAGCAGTGGGGTACGAGCTGTCCGGGCGGCCGAGGCGAGCGCGTGCTTCACGTCGGGGAGCCGGACGTCCGGCACCTCGCCGAGGAAGGCCAGCGTGAGGTGCAGGTCCGCCGGATCGGCCAGCCGGGCGTGGCGGGCGGCCGCGACCCGCAGGCCCTTGACCCGGGCGGTGAGGTCGGCGACCGCCACGGCAGGTGGGTAGATCGCCGCGAAGAGACGCACCAGGTCAGCGGTGCCGCTGGTGGTGCGCGGCGCGGGCGGCCGGCAACGTCAGCCCGGCGGCGTGCAGCAGCCCTTCGACGCGTACCCGTTCGATCTCCCGGTCGACGCCGTCCAGTTCGGCCAGGTGCTCGTCGATGCCGAGCGCCCGGCAGGCGGCGCGCAGCCGTTCGTCGTACGCCTCGATGACCGCGCCGTGCCACACCACGCTGCGGTCGGCGGCGGCGAGCCGGTGGCCGCCGAGGCGGCGCAGGTCGGTGGCGAGCTGGTCCAGCGGCCGTCGGCCGTCCCGGTCGAACTCGGTGAGGTCGATGTCGCGGGTCAGCGCCTCGGCCTCGATGGCCCGGTCGAGCCGCGCGATGGTACGGCGTTCCCGGCGCTGCTCCCGCCACTCGGCCCACCCGCACGCGACCCGGTCGATGATCTCGTCAGCGCAGAACAGCAGCGCGAACAGGGCGGGTAGGCAGCAGACGGCGAGGATCGCCAGCGCCAGCAGCAGTCCCTGCCCCACTTCCACACATCGACGCTAAGCCCTGCCGCACCGGCCCGCCACCCGTTTGGGTAATCGGGCCGGTACGACCGGCTATCGGGGCTACTTGGCTCCGGGCGACACGACGTAGAAGCGGGGCATCGGGAGCACCCGCATCCGCAGCCGGGCGCCGGAGCGGCGCAGCTGCCAGGTGAGCGCCAGCAGCGCGGCGGTCAGCGAGATCAGGCCGCCGGCCCAGATGCTCGCGCCCGCGCCGTAGTGCTCGGCGACCCAGCCGATCAGGGGCGCGCCGACCGGGTTGGTGCCCAGGAACACCAGCACCCACAGCGCCATCACCCGTCCCCGGAAGGAGGCGTCGACACCGAGCTGGACGCGCTGGTTGGCGGCCTGGGCGAAGTAGATCATGAAGAACCCGGCGGGCAGCAGCAGCGCCACGACCAGCCAGTACGCCGGGGCGAGCCCGACGAGCGTGCCGAAGACCGCGCAGCCGATCGCGGCGCCGAGCACGAGCCAGACCGAGGGCCGGCTGCGCCGTCCGGTGCCGGCCAGCGCCCCGACCAGCGCACCGGCCGCGAGCGCGGTGCTGAACAGGCCGAACGAGGCGGCGCCGGTGTTGAACACGGTCTTCGCGAGCGCGGCGAGGGTGAGCTGGAAGTTGAACAGGCTCATCCCGATCACCGACATGAGGACCATCGGCAGCAGGATGTCGGGGCGGCGTGCCACGTACCGGAGGCCGTCGACCACCCGGGCCTGGTCCCGCTCGCCGACCGGCGGCAGGTCCTTGCGGTGCAGTTCCTCGGTACGCATCCGGACCACGTTGACCAGCGGGGCGATCGAGCTGAGCGCGGTGACCAGGAAGACCGGGCCGACGTCGACGGCGGCGATGGCCAGGCCGGCGACGGCGGGGCCGACGATCCGGGCGGAGTTGAACACTGCCGCGTTGAGCGAGAGCGCGTTCGGCAGCAGCGGCATGCCTACCAGCTCGGAGACGAACGCCTGGCGGACCGGTGTCTCGACCGCGTTGGAGACGCCGAGCAGGGCGGCGAACGTGAAGACGTGCCAGAGCTGCACCAGGCCGGTGAGGACCAGGACGCTCATGGCCAGCGCGAGCACGGTCCAGAACGCGTTGGCGACGAAGAGCAGCATCCGCTTGTCGTAGCGGTCGGCGAGCCGTCCGGAGAGCAGCGTGAGCAGGAGTACGGGCGTGAACTGCAACGCGGTGACCACGCCGAGCGCGGTCGCCGAGTTGTCGCTGAGCTCGAGCACGAGCCAGTCCTGGGCGATGAACATCATCCAGACGCCGATCAGTTTGATCAGCTGCCCGGTGGCGAAGAGTCGGTAGTTACGGACCCGTAGGGACTGGAACATCGTGCTCAATTTGGCCTGCACTCTAGGTGCGCCTCCTTGCGTCGGTACGCTTCATCCACAGCTGACGAAGCGAACCGCGGGCGGCGGTGTCAGGCGCGAGCGATGCCCTGGAGGATGTCCGCGGCGCGCCGTAGCGTTTCGCGTTCGTCCTCGGTGAGCTCGGCCAGCCGGGTGGCCAGCCACTCGTTGCGGGCCCGCTCGAACTGGTCGAGTACGGCCCGTCCCCCTTCGGTAGCCGCCAGGATGACCTGCCGTCCGTCGGTCGGGTGGGGGGTGCGTTGCACGAGGCCCCGCTCCTCCAGCTTCGCGACGATCTTCGTCATCGTGGGCGGCTGCACCCGTTCGACATCAGCGAGTTCCCGTGGTGTGAGGGCGCCCGCCAGGTTGAGGCTGGTGAGCGCCGACAGCTGGGTGACTGTGAGGTCGCCGACCGGCCGGGCCTGTCGGACCCGCCGGTTGAGCCGGGTGATCGCATCTCGCAGCTGAGGGGCCAGCTGCGCCGGTGGCACGCGTTTCGCCGTCACCGTCCGCTCCGTCACGGTAGTTAGCTTAACTAATGAGCCTGGCTAACGACACGCGTTATGACCAGGCTCACCAGCGTCAGAGCAACACGGACTCGACCGGCCCGCGCAGGAAGTACACGATGAACAGCGCGGCGACCCCGTACAGGAGCGGGTGGACCTCCCGGGCCTTACCCTTCGCCACCTTCAGCAGCACGAAGCTGATCACGCCGGCCCCGATGCCGTTGGAGATCGAATAGGTGAACGGCATCAGCGCGATGGTGAGGAACGCCGGGATGGCGATCTCGTAGTCGGTCCAGTCGATCGTGCGGACCGCCGTCATCATCAGGAAGCCGACCACCACCAGGGCCGTCGACGCGGCCTCGAACGGCACGATCAACGACAGCGGCGCGAGGAACATGGCCAGCAGGAACAGGCTGCCGGTGACCAGGTTGGCCACGCCGGTCCGGGCGCCCTCCGCGACACCTGCGGCGCTCTCGATGTACGACGTGTTGCTGGACACCGAGGCGGCGCCACCGGCCGCGGCGGCGATCGAGTCGACGAGCAGGATCTCCTTGGCCTTCGGCGGGGTGCCCGTCTCGTCGAGCATGTCCCCTTCCTGGCCGATCGCGACCATCGTGCCCATGGTGTCGAAGAAGTCCGTGATCAGCAGCGTGAAGATGAACATCAGCGGCACCAGCCAGCCGACCCGGCTCCACGAGTTCAGCACGTTGAACTGGCCCAGCAACGACAGGTCGGGCACGTCCACGATCTGCTTCGGCAGCTCGGGCACGTTCAGCGCCCAGCCCTTCGGGTTCGGCTTGCCGTCGACGAAGGACGGGCCGACGTTGGCGATCGCCTCGACCACGATGGCCAGCACGGTGGAGGCGAGGATGCCGATCAGGATCGCGCCCCGGACCCGGCGTACCACCAGGACCAGCGTGATCAGCAGGCCGACCACGAAGACCAGCATCGGCCAGCTGACGATCTTGCCGTTGATGCCCAGCCCGACCGGCACTGTGGAGTTCGCCGCGTCCGGCACACGCCGGACGAACCCGGCGTCGACCAGGCCGATGATGGTCAGGAACAGACCGATGCCGACGCCGATCGCGGTCTTGAGCTGCGTCGGCACCGACCGGAACACCGCGGTACGCAGTCCGGTGAGCACCAGGATGCCGATCAGCACACCCTCGATGACCACCAGGCCCATCGCGTCCGCCCAGGTCATCTGGGGCGCGATCTCGTACGCGACGAGCGCGTTCACACCCAGGCCGGCCGCGAGCGCGATCGGGAACCGGGCCACCACGCCCATCAGGATGGTCATCAGGCCGGCGACCAGCGCGGTCGCCGCGGCGAGCGCCGGAATGGCCAGCGAACGGCCGTCGCCGTCCTTCCCGCTGCCGAGGATCAGCGGGTTCAACACCACGATGTACGCCATCGTGAAGAACGTGGCGAAACCGCCCCGAAGCTCCCGGCTCAGCGTGGACCCGCGTGCCGAGATCAGGAAGAAGCGGTCGAAGGCGTTACGTGGATGCGCGGGATCGGGCGGAGTGCCGTGATCCGGCGGTGGAGCAATGGACATGGTTCCTCATCTGGTCATCGGCCGGGTTTTGTCGCGCGCATCGTCCCAGATCACCTGGCGGGCAGGGAAGAACGATCACGTAGGCTGGGCCGGTGTCACAGGAGCAACAGCCGCGGCCGGAGCCGCTCGACCCGCCGATGGTGCCGTTCGCCGTCGCCGGGCTGATCGCCTGGGCGGTGGCCGGTCTGGTGCTACTGATCTTCTTCCGGGACTGGCTCACCGAGTCCGGGCGTCAGAACTGGCTCTGGACCTGCCTGGCCGGTTTTCTGTGGGGCTTTCCCGGCCTGGCGGTGATGATGCGGCACGACGCCAACCGGCGTCGCCGACGCGCGGCCGCCGCGCAGCGGCCGCGCTGACCGGTCAGGGGTGGCCGTACGGCTCCGCCGGCTCGGACGCCTCGACCGACCCGGGGGCCCGGCTGACCGTCATGGCCTCGACCGCGCTGTCGTCGTAGACGGTGGGCAGCTCCTCGACCGGCGTCTCGGGCGTCTCCACAAGCGTCTCCGAGTGCGCGCCGCACCCGTGGTCGGCGCTGACCACCCGGCCGTCGTCGGGCGCGTAGAAGTTGCCGCACGCGCCGAAGGCCAGTCGCAGCGCCCCGGCCAGCGGCAGGTAGAAACCGCAGGTGCCGCAGCGGGCGGCGGCCGGCGCGGCCGTCGAGATCGCGGCGTCCGGGCCGTGGTCACCGTCGTACCAGCGCTGGGCGGTCTCGGCGCGCCCCTCCCGGGACAGCACCCGGGCCCGGCCCAGCCCCAGCTCCCAGGCGGTCTCCTCGACCGCCGGGTCGTCGGAGAGCAGGTAGCCGGGCGCGAGCCGCTCGTCGTCGGCCGGGGTGGGCAGCAGGTCGCCCGGGCCCAGGTCGCCCGGCTTGAGCCGCTCCTGCCAGGGCAACCAGCCCGGGGCGAGCAGCGCGTCCGGGCCGGGCAGCAGCACCGTCTCGCAGATGGTGACGTGCCGGCTGCGCGGCACCCGGGTCACCGTGACGGCCCAGCGCCAGCCGCGGTAACCGGCCATCCGGCATTCGAAGTAGTGGGTGACGACCCGGTCGCCCTCGGCGACGGCCTGGAGATGGTCGCCGATGTCTGTCGGCTCCACCTCGGTGATGGCGTCGCGGGCCACCTCGACGGCGGCGGCGCAGACCTGGTCGAGCCGGGGAGCGCGGGCGGAGGCGGGCCTGGTCACCGGACCATTGTTCCCCATGCCGGTCCACGGGTGACAGGCACTCCCCGGAGTCGTTCTCCGCGGGTGATGCGGCGCGCGTGGATCGAATGGGCGAGGATGGGACGCATGGCGCTGTCCTCCCGCTCCGGCCGCTCCTTTCTGGGGCGGACCGTCGGCACCGGCATCCGCGCCACCCGGCTGCTGTTGCGCGGGTCTCTGCACGGCGGGCGCTGGATGACCCGCCGCGCCGGCACCGCCCGGGCCCGCAGCGCCGGCAACGAGGTGGGCATGGTCCGGCTGTTCGACCTGCACGCCCTCTCCTGCGCCGGCGACACGCTCATCGCCATCGGCCTGGCCGGGACGATCTTCTTCGACGTGCCGCTGGGCGAGGCACGCAACAAGGTCGCCCTCTACCTGCTGGTGACCATGGTCCCGTTCGCCATGCTCGCCCCGGTGGTCGGCCCGCTGCTCGACCACTTCCGCCACGGCCGGCGGTACGCGCTGGCCACCACCATGCTCGGCCGCGCGTTCCTGGCCTGGCTGATCTCCGACTACATCGGCGGCTTCGGGCTCTACCCGGCGGCGTTCGGCGTGCTCGCGCTCTCCCGGGCGTACGGCGTGGCCCGCTCGGCAGCGGTCCCCCGGCTGCTGCCCGAGGGCCTGGGACTGTCCCAGGTCGGGGCGCGGGCGAGCGTCTACGGCACGGTGGCGGGCGCGCTCGTCGCGCCGATCGGGCTGGCCGCGTTCTGGTTCGGGCCGCAGTGGCCGCTGCGGGTCGCGTCGGTGATCTTCCTGGTCGGCATGGTGATCTCCCTGCGGCTGCCGCCGAAGGCCGACTCCGAGCCGCCGGAGCGGATGCCGCACCCGCTGCGCGCGATGCGCCGCCGTGATGGCGAGCGCCCGCTGGGCCGGGGCCGCCCGGCCGGCCGCCTGGTGATCGCCACGCTGATCGGCGCGGCGGCGCTGCGCGGGCTCTACGGCTTCCTGCTGCTCTTCCTGGCCTTCGCCATCAAGGCCGGCGACCTGACCACCGATTTCTTCGGCCGTGACCTCGGCGCCCAGGGCGCGCTGGGCCTGGTCGGCGGCGCGCTGGCCGTCGGCACGTTCCTGGCCACCGCGATCGGCACCCGGCTGCGCATCCACCGGCCGACCGCGCTCCAGTCCAGCGGCACGATAGTGGTGGCCGGCGTGGCGGTGCTCGCCGCGCTGAAGTTCTCCCTGCCCATGGTGGCGCTGCTCTGCCTGGTGGCGGCGATGATGAGCGGGATCGCCAAGCTGACGGTGGACGCCTCGATCCAGGAACGCATCCCGGAGCGGCTGCGGGCCAGTTCGTTCGCGCACTCGGAGACCGCGCTGATGCTCGCGTTCGTAGCCGGGGGCGGGCTCGGGCTGGTGCCGTTCACCGGGCTGATCGGGGTGACCGTCGCCGCCGTGGTGGCCGCGCTGGTGGCCGTACGCGGCGTGCTGGTCGCCGGCAAGCTGCGGGGTGAGCACCTGGTCGGCCGGCCGCTCGGCGACGAGGAACTGGCGGCGGAGCAGGCCACCCGAGCCGCGGAACCGGCCACCACCTCGTTCGACGACCCGGCGCCCACGTCACCGGCGCCTCAGCGTGCCGGCCCGCCGGAGGACGACGGGCTCGCGCCGCCCGGCTTCCACATCTACCGGCCCTCCTCATCGGTGGGCGGTTCCGGCGGCGTCGAGGACACCGAGCGGCGCGACCCCCGGGGGCCGGTGGCGTGACCGGGCTGCTCGTGGTCACGGCGGTACCCGCCGAGGCCGAGGCGATCCGCGCCGGCCTGACCGCATCCGCCGCGCCGGACGGGACGGCACCGCCGGACGTGACGGTGCTGCCGGTCGGTGTCGGCCCGGCTGTCGCCGCTGCCGCCACGGCACGGCTGCTGGCGCTGGCCGAGGCGGCCGGGCGGCCGTACCGGGCGGTGGTCAGCGCCGGTATCGCCGGTGGCTTCGTCGGCCGGGTCGCGGTGGGCGGCACGGTGCTCGCCGACCGCAGTGTCGCCGCCGACCTGGGTGCCGAGTCGCCCGGCGGGTTCATCCCGGTCGAGGACCTGGGGATGCCCCCCGAGCTGCTGGGCGGCGGCCGGATCGTGCCCGCCGATCCGGGCCTGCTGGCCGGGCTGCGGGCCGCCCTGCCGGGGGCGACTGTCGGCACGGTACTCACCGTGAGCACGGTGACCGGCACCGCCGCGAGCACGGCGGCGCTCGCGCAACGGCACCCGGACGCGGTGGCCGAGGCCATGGAGGGGTACGGCGTGGCGGTCGCCGCCGCCCAGGCCGGTGTGCCCTTCGCCGAGCTGCGTACGGTCTCCAACCCGATCGGTCCGCGCGACCGGAGCGCGTGGCGCATGCGCGAGGCATTCGCCGCGCTGACCAGCGCCGCAGCCGCCCTCCACTGATCTTGTCCACCTGTGGACAACCCTGTGGACAACTCGCCGGGCTGGGGACGACGGCCTCAGATGGTGACGACGACCTTCGCCCGCGCGTGCTCGGTTTCGAGGTAGCGGATGGCGTCGGGCACCTCGTGGAGCGAATAGGTACGGTCGATGGCCACGGTGAGCCGGCCGGCCTCGGCGTGCTCGCGGAGCGCGTCCAGGTGCGCCCGGCCGGGTGAGGTGGCGAGCGCGACGATGCGCTGCCGGACGAAGGGCGCCGTCAGCCGTCCGCGGGCGAGCAGCCCGACCGGTCCGATGAGGCTGCCGCCGCGGTAGACGCCGCCGCCGGAGAGCACGAGCGTCCCGGTCGGCGTCAACGCGCGCCGCAGCGCGCGCAGCGAACGGTTGCCGACCAGGTCGAACACCACGTCGTACCGGCGCCCGGCGCGGGTGAAGTCGTCGCGGGTGTAGTCGACCACGTGGTCGGCGCCGAGCGAACGGACCAGGTCGACGTTGCGGGTGCGGCACACGCCCGTCACCGTCGCGCCGAGCGCCTTGGCCAGCTGGACGGCGAGCGTGCCGACGCCGCCGGACGCCCCGTTGATCAGGACCCGGTGGCCGGGCCGGACCTGCCCGGCGTCGCGCAGCCCCTGGAGCGCGGTGACGCCCGCGAGAGGCAGGGCGGCGGCCTGCTCCGGGGACAGGTTCGCCGGCCGGGGCGCGACCAGGCGTTCGGGTACGCACACGTACTCGGCGAACGCGCCGTCGGCCTCGCCGAGGTCGGCGAAGACGGCGTCGCCGGGACGTATCTGCCGTACCCCGGCGCCGACGGCCTCGACCCGCCCGGCCACGTCGCGGCCACGGATGCGCGCCCGGGGCCGCGTGAGGCCGAGCGCCAGCCGCGACAGCCGGGGATCGCCGCGCATGACGTGCCAGTCGTACGCGTTGAGCGCGGCCGCCTCGACCCGGATCAGCACCTCGTCAACGGCGGGCACGGGCGTGTCGACGTCGACCAGCGTGAGTGTCTCGGGTGGGCCGTACCGGTCCTGGACGATCGCTCTCATGGTCCCGCTCCCTCCCAGGTGTACGGCGTACACCTCGATGGGACCAGGCTAGGTGTACGCCGTACACCAGTCAAGGCGGATACTGTGACAACCGCTCCCGGGAAGGCGAGGAACCACATGCCGAAGCAGGCGGAGAAGGTGCGCCGGGCACCGCTGAGCAGGGACCGGATTCTGCGTGCCGCCGTCGCGCTCGCCGACGGGACCGGCATCGAGTCGCTCAGCATGCGCAACCTCGCCCAAGACCTGGGCGTCGTGCCGATGGCGCTCTACAAGCACGTGGCGAACAAGGACGAACTGGTCGACGGCATGATCGACGTCGTGGTCGCGGAGATCGATCCGCCGGAGGCCGGTGACTGGAAGCAGGCGATCCGGCGGCGCATCCTCTCGGCGCGACAGGTGCTGCTGCGCCACCCCTGGGCGCCGCTGGCGATCGAGTCCCGCAGCACGGCGACGCCGGCCGTGCTCGCGTACCTGGACTCGACGGTCGGGGCGCTGCGCGCCGGTGGGTTCTCCACCGACCTCGCCCACCACGTGATGCACGCGATGGGCAGCCGGGTGCTGGGCTTCAGCCAGGAACTGTTCGACGCCACCCGGCAGGCCGGCCGGTCCGGCGCGACAGTGCCCGAGCCACCGGCCGACCTGCCGCCGGAGATGGCCGCCCGGTTCCCCAACCTCGCGGCGATCGCCACCGCGGCGTCGCACGACGGCGACTCGGTCGTCGGGCCGGGCTGCGACGACCAGTTCGAGTTCGAGTTCGCGCTGGACCTGCTGCTCGACGGCATCGAACGGCTGCACCGGGACGGCTGGACGTCACACCGGACGCTGTGACGGGCGGCCCGGCCCCCGGGGTTACGGTGGGGACGTGGCGCTCTCCCTGGCGATCTCCCCCTGCCCCAACGACACGTTCGTCTTCGACGCCCTGGTGCACGGCCGGGTGCCCGGCGCGCCGCCGGTCGAGGTGACCTACGCGGACGTCGACGTGACCAACACGGCCGCCGAGCGGGGCGCGTTCGACCTGGTGAAGGTCAGCTACGCGGCGCTGCCCTGGCTGCTGGACGACTACCACCTGCTGCCCTGCGGCGGCGCGCTCGGCCGGGGCTGCGGCCCGCTGGTGCTGACCCGCGGCGACCGGACCGACCTGTCCGGCGCGACGGTGGCGGTGCCCGGCGAGCGGACCACCGCGTACCTGCTGTTCCGGCTCTGGGCGGCCGACCAGGCGCCGGCGCGCATCGAGGTGGTGCCGTTCCACGAGATCATGCCGGGCGTGGCCGCCGGCCGGTACGACGCCGGCCTGGTGATCCACGAGGCGCGCTTCACCTACCCGCGGCACGGGCTGACCGCGCTCGTCGACCTGGGCGAGTGGTGGGAGGGCGACACCGGGCTGCCGATCCCGCTGGGCGCGATCCTGGCCCGCCGGGGCGCTGTCGACCCGGCCGAGGCCGCCGCCTGGATCCGCGAGTCGGTACGCCAGGCGTGGGCCGACCCGGCTGCGAGCCGCGAGTACGTCCTCACGCACGCGCAGGAGATGGAGCCCGACGTGGTGGACCGGCACATCGGCCTCTACGTCAACGAGTTCACCGCCGACCTGGGTGAGGCCGGCTTCGCCGCCGTGGAGGCGCTGCTGGGCCGGGCCGCCGACGCCGGGCTCGTCCCTCAGACCTCCAGCTCGCGCGCCACCGCGTGGACCAGCTGAGCGATCTTCTGGGAGGTCTTTCGATCCGGGAAGCGACCCCGGCGCAGGTCCGGCTGGACCTTCGCCTCCAGCACCTTGATCATGTCTTCCACCAGGCCGTGCAGTTCCTCGGCCGGCCGGCGGCGCAGCTCCGCCACCGAAGGCGGCGCCTCCAGCAGCTTGACCCCCATGGCCTGGGCGCCCCGCCGGCTGTCCACGACGCTGAAATCGACCCGCTGGCCACCCTTCAGGTCGGCGACACCCGCCGGTAGCGCGCCCTTCGGCAGGAACACGTCGCCACCCTCGTCACTGGTGACGAACCCGTACCCCTTGGCGGCGTCGTACCACTTCACTCGACCCGTCGGCACCTGTTGAACCCCGCTCCACTCGAACCGTCTACCCCTCCAAGGCTAGCCCGATGATCCGGTCCAGCGCCCTCGGGAATTCGACGAGATCATCAAGCACCAGGTACGCCCCGGCCTCGGTCAGTTCGTCGGCCGAGCACGGACCGGTCGCCACTGCCACGCCTGGGATTCCCGCAGCTCGCGCGGCGGCCATGTCGGCCACATGGTCACCCACGTAGAGCGTCGCGCCGTGCTCGCGCAACGCGACCGCCTTCTGCTCGGCGAACACGTCCCCGGCCAGCTCGTCCACCGGTAGCCCGAGGTGGTCCAGGTGCAGCTTCGCCAGCCGGCCGATCTTCGCGGTCACCACCATCGTCCGGCCGCCGCGCGCCTGCACCGCGCGCAGCGCGGCCTCCGCACCCGGCATCGGCACCGTCGGAGTGATCGCGTACGCCGGATACAGCTCCCGGTAGAGCGTCACCGCCTCCTCGATGCGCTCCGGCGGGAACCAGTGCGCCAGCTCGGTGCGCAGCGGCGGGCCCAGCCGCGACACCGCCAGATCCCCGTTTACGTGCACGCCGGTCCGCGCGGTGAGCGCCCGGAACGCGGCGGCGATCCCGGGGCGGGAGTCGACCAGTGTCATGTCGAGGTCGAAGCCGACCATCAGCGGAGGCATGCCGAGAACCTACCCAGCGGGCTAGCGTGGTACGACGATGACCACCTCACTCGCCGACCACCTGCGGGCCCTCCCCGACGAGTCCCTCGCCGCGCTGCTCCAGCTGCGGCCGGACCTCGTCGTACCGGTGCCGGCCGACGTGTCCGCCCTCGCCCTGCGCGCCCAGTCCCGGGTCTCCGTGGCCCGGGCGCTCGACGGGCTGGACCAGTTCACCCTCCAGATCCTCGACGCCGCCCGCCTCACCCGCGGCCCCGAGGGCGCCACCTCCACCGACCAGATCCTGGCCATGGCCACCGCCGGGCCACGACCCCCCGCGCCCACCGCGGTCCGCGCCGCCGTCGACCGGCTCCGGGCCCGGTTCCTGCTGTACGGCCCCGAGCACGACCTGTGCGTGGCCGGGGGCATCGACGAGGTGTCCCCGTACCCGGCGGGGCTGGGCCGGCCGGCGGCGGAGCTGGACCCGCGCGTGGCGGCCCTCTGCGCGGACCCGGCGAAGCTGCGGCGGACGCTGCTGTCCGCCCCGCCCTCGGCCCGCGCCGTCCTGGACCGGCTCGCCGCCGGACCGCCGGTCGGCACCGTCGCGCCGGGCGCGTTGGAGGCCCCCGCGACCGGCGCCGAGGACGTGCTCCCGCCGGACCTGGTGAACGGCGGCGCGCCGACCGGCTCCCCGATCCGCTGGCTGGTCGAGCACCGGCTGCTGGTGCGGATGTCCGGCGGCCGCAACGGCACCGTCGAGCTGCCCCGCGAGGTGGGGCTGGTGCTGCGCCGCGACTCCGGCCCGCTCGGCCCGCTGCGCACCAGCCCACCCGTGGTGTCCGGCCCGCCCCGCGAGGTCAAGTCCGTCGACTCGGCCGGGGCCGGGCAGACCATGGAGGTGGTCCGGCACACCGAGGCGCTGCTGGAGGCGCTGATCGTGGAGCCGGCCCCGGTGCTGCGCTCCGGCGGCATCGGCGTCCGCGACCTGCGCCGACTCGCCCGTGGACTCGGACTGGACGAGACGACCACCGCGCTGCTGTTCGAGGTCGCGTACGCGGCCGGGCTGACCGGTGAGATGGAGCTGACCGGCGCGGCCACCACCCGCTACGGCGGCGACCAGCAGATCCTGCCCACCGGCGGGTACGAGGTGTGGCGCGCGGCGTCGCTGGCCCAGCGCTGGGAGCAGCTCGCCCGCGCCTGGATGTCGATGCCCCGCCAGGCCGGCCTGATCGGGCAGCGCGACGACCGGGACCGGCCCATCTCGGTGCTCTCCGCCGAGGCGGAACGAGCCGGCGCGCCCGCCGCCCGGCGTGCGGTGCTCGCCGTGCTCGCCGACCTGCCGGCCGGCACCGCGCCCACCCCGGACGAAGTGCTGGAACTGCTGGACTGGCGCGCGCCCCGGCGGGCCCGGGGGCGGGAGACGGCGCACCGGGAGGTGCTGGCCGAGGCGGCCTCGCTGGGCGTGACCGGGCTCGGCGCGCTCACCACGTACGGGCGGCTGCTGCTCGCCGAGCTGACCGACGCCGACGAACGCGGCGACGACCCGCTCGGGCTGCGCTCCGACGCCGAGTCGGGCGACCCGTCGACCACCGTCCGCGCGCTGGACGGGCTGCTGCCCGCCCCGGTCGACCACGTGCTGATCCAGGCCGACCTGACAGTCGTGGTGCCCGGCCCGCCCGACCCGGCGCTCGCCGCCGAACTGGACGTGGTGGCCGAGCACGAGTCGGCGGGCGGTGCGAGCGTGCACCGGGTCACCACGGGAAGCATCCGGCGGGCGCTGGACGCCGGCTACACCGCGGAGGACCTGCACGCGCTGTTCCGCCGCCGGTCCCGTACCCCGGTGCCGCAGGGCCTGACCTACCTGGTCGACGACGTGGCCCGCAAGCACGGCGGGCTGCGCGTCGGGTCGTCCGGCGCATACGTGCGCAGCGACGACGAGGCGCTGCTCACCGAGGTGCAGGCCGACCGGCGCCTGGAGCCGCTGGCGTTCCGCCGGCTCGCACCCACCGTGCTGGTCACGCCGTACCAGGTCAACCGGATGCTCACCGCGTTGCGCGACGCCGGGTACGCCCCGGTGCCCGAGGACGCCAGCGGAGCGACGGTGCTGGCCCGGCCGAAGACCCGGCGGGCGCCGGCCCGTACCGGGATCGGCCGCGCGGTGGACCCGCTCGCCACGCCGAAGCTGCCGATGCCCCGTCTGCTCGGCGTGGTGGAGCAGATCCGCCGGGGCGACGCGGCGGCCCGGGCGGCGCGGCGGGCCCCGGCGGTGGTCCGGGGCGGCGCGGCGGCGGGCGGTCCCGCCCCGGTGCCCGGTCACGGTGACGCGCTGGCGGTGCTCCAGCAGGCGGTACGGGACAAGGCGCTGGTCTGGGTCGGCTACGTCGACGCGCACGGGGCGACCGCGTCCCGGCTGGTCCGGCCGGTGTCTATCGGCGCCGGCTACCTGCGCGCCGAGGACGACCGGACGGAGATGCTGCACACGTTCGCGCTGCACCGGATCACCGCGGCCGTGCTGGAGGAGTGAGGCGTCACTCCCCGTTGCGGCGCAACGTGCCCACCACCGACACGGCCAGCAGCAACGCGAACGCCGCGCCGGCCGACTCGCCGACCGAGTCCACGAAGCCCTGCTGCTGCACCAACAGCCCGAACAGGAACCAGCCGAACACCCCGACGGCGGCGGCCGCGTAGCCGAACAGGACCGCCGTGGGCACCTCCTGCTGCTGCGTCCGCTCCTCGTCGGGAAGCACGTCCTGGTCAACGGTCATGGCAGTCCCTCCCCGTCCCGGCTTGGACCCGGCTTCCAGAGTGGCACCTGCCGGACCGGGCGGACAGGGGTTAAAACCCTGATCCGGGCCGTCCGGTCACGGGTGAGGGCGGGTTCCGGGCCGGTTCAGGTGCCGGGGCGGCGGCCGATCACCACCACGCGGGTGCCGACCGAACCCAGCTCCCACAGGCGTACCGCGTCGCGGTGCAGCAGGTTCACGCAGCCGTGCGAGCCGATCGCGCCGTTGTGCAGGTATGTCGTGGTCTCGTGGAAGCCGATCCCGCCGTTGAACTGCTGCCAGTACGGCAGCCACACCTCGTACGGGTTGGACCACTCGCGCGGGTTCTTCCGCCCCACCGAGTACGTGCCGGCCGGGGTGGCGTAGCCGGACATGCCGGTGCGGGTCACGGTCGGGCCCATCACCACCTCGCCGCCGCGCATCGCCCAGACCGTCTGCCGGGTCAGGTCGACGCAGAACGTCAGCCGGGAACCGGCCTTGCACCGCGCGGTGTCGGTGGCGGCCAGCCGCTTCGCCACGTCGTACGTGGTGGGGCCGGCGCGACCCGAGGACGGGCTGATGCCGTACCGGACCTGGAACTTCTTGATCGCGGCGCAGTCGGCGGCGGACTGCTCGCCGTCCACGGTCAGCGTCCCGAAGCCGCCCAGCCGGGTCAGGTACGTCTCCACGGCCCGCTGGTGCTCGCCCTGCGGGCACCCGGCGGACGCGCTCGGCTTCGGCCCGGGTTTCGTCGTCTTCGTCGCCTCCGGCGATCGGGAGGGTTTCGGCGAGGCCGTCCGGCTCGGCTGCGCCGACGGGGACGTGACCGGCTGCTCCGGCGTGGGCGACGCGCTCGCCCCCGATGCTCCCTCCGTCAGCCCGACCGGGCCGGGGGTGCTCCCCCCGGCGCCGTCCGCCTGCGGATCGAGCGCGCAGGCGCCGACACCGACCAGCACGACCACCGCCAGGGCGGTGACCCGGGCGAGAAACCGGACACGCTGCATGGGCCCTCCCTGGACAGTCGTCCCGCTTGCTAGACGTGTGGGACGAGTATGACGTTGCCTGTCCAGCCGGACTTTTTTGCGCAGCCCTCCGGCGTGCAACACTGGTTGGTCGGCCTCCGGCAGGTCAGCCGGGGTGCGGCGGGGTTCCGGGCAGCGGGGTTCCGGGCGATGCGAGAGGACGCTGGCGTGAGCGGTGGACCACTGATCGTGCAGTCGGACAAGACGCTCCTACTGGAGATCGACCACCCCGACGCGCAGGCGTGCCGGATGGCCATCGCGCCCTTCGCCGAGCTGGAACGCTCCCCCGAGCACGTGCACACGTACCGGCTGACGCCGCTGGGTCTGTGGAACGCGCGGGCCGCCGGCCACGACGCCGAGGGCGTGGTCGACTCGCTGATCAAGTACTCCCGCTACCCGGTGCCGCACGCGCTGCTGGTCGACGTGGCCGAGACGATGGACCGGTACGGCCGGCTCCAGCTCGCCAACGACCCGGTGCACGGCCTGGTGCTGCGCGCGCTGGACCGGGTGGTGCTGATCGAGGTCGCCAAGAGCAAGAAGCTCGCCGGCATGCTCGGCGCGAAGCTCGACGACGACACCATCGCGGTGCACCCGTCCGAGCGGGGCCGGCTCAAGCAGGCGCTGCTCAAGCTGGGCTGGCCGGCCGAGGACCTGGCCGGGTACGTGGACGGCGAGGCGCACCCGATCGAGCTGGCCGAGGCCGGCAAGGACGGCGGCAAGCCGTGGACGCTGCGGTCGTACCAGCGGGAAGCCGTCGAGGCGTTCTGGGCCGGCGGCTCCGGCGTGGTGGTGCTGCCCTGTGGCGCCGGCAAGACGCTGGTCGGCGCGGCGGCCATGGCCGAGGCGAAGGCGACCACGCTGATCCTGGTCACCAACACCGTGGCGGGACGGCAGTGGAAGCGGGAGCTGATCGCCCGCACGTCGCTGACCGAGGAGGAGATCGGCGAGTACTCGGGCGAGCGCAAGGAGATCCGCCCGGTCACCATCGCCACGTACCAGGTGCTCACCTCGCGGCGCGGCGGCGCGTTCACCCACCTGGACCTGTTCGGCGCCCGCGACTGGGGCCTGGTCGTCTACGACGAGGTGCACCTGCTGCCCGCGCCGATCTTCCGCTTCACGGCGGACCTCCAGGCCCGTCGCCGGCTCGGCCTCACCGCGACTCTGGTACGCGAGGACGGCCGCGAGGGCGACGTGTTCAGCCTGATCGGCCCGAAGCGGTACGACGCGCCGTGGAAGGACATCGAGCAGCAGGGCTGGATCGCCCCGGCGGAGTGCACCGAGGTACGGGTGACGCTCACCGACGCCGAGCGCATGGCGTACGCGACGGCGGAGGCCGAGGAGCGCTACCGGATGGCGGCGACCGCCCGCACGAAGCTGCCGGTGGTCCGGGCGCTGGTGGACCGGCACCCGGACGAGCAGGTCCTTGTCATCGGTGGGTTCCTCGATCAGCTGCACCAGCTGGGCGAATACCTGGACGCGCCGATCGTGCAGGGTTCCACCACGAACAAGGAACGCGAGCGGCTGTTCGACGCGTTCCGCTCCGGCTCGTTGCGGACGCTGGTGCTCTCGAAGGTCGGCAACTTCTCCATCGACCTGCCCGAGGCGGCGGTGGCGATCCAGGTGTCCGGCACGTTCGGCTCCCGGCAGGAGGAGGCGCAGCGGCTCGGGCGGGTGCTGCGCCCGAAGGCCGACGGGCGGCAGGCGCACTTCTACACGGTGGTCTCCCGGGACACCATCGACACCGAGTACGCCGCGCACCGGCAGCGCTTCCTGGCCGAGCAGGGGTACGCGTACACCATCGTGGACGCCGACGACGTGCTCGGGCCGACGCTGCCGACTGTCGACTGACCGGCGCGCGGCCGGGCGGGCCGCCGTGGTGCGGCCCGCCCGGTCTCGCGGTCAGCCCTTGCCGCTGGCCCGGAACGCGACCCAGGCGTCGCTCATCCGGTCGGCCTGGCCCGGGGTGAACATGTTCATGCAGGAGTCCTGCGTGTAGTCCATGAAGTTGTGGATCGGGTCCAGCCCCGGCGCGGTGCAGGTGTCCGCGCCGATCGGGCAGTTGAACTGCGGCGCCGCCTCACGCGGCGTGTCCGCCACGAAGTCGCCGGACGCGGAGCAGCCGTGCGCGAACGTGTGCTCCAGCATCAGCCAGTGCCCCACCTCGTGCGTGAGCGTGTCACCGAGCGCGTACTTGCCGGCCGTACCGCCCGGCATCGACTCGTCCAGCATCACCACGCCGTCGATGTAGTCGCGGCCGTTGTTGTAGCCCTTCGGGAAGTACGCCCAGCCGAGCAGCCCGTCACCGATGTTCGCCGCGTAGACGTTCAGGGTGCGGGAGTCGCCGGTGTAGAGCGCCTTCTTCATGTCCCGCTCGTTCTTGCCCGGCACCACCGTGTACCAGGTGCTGTTGACGGTCCACGTGGTGTCGACCAGCGAGAAGCGGAACGGCGTGTCCGACGCGTCGGCCGCGGTACGACCCGCGAACGAGTCGTTGAGCACCGTCATCTGCGCCGAGATGAGCGTGTTCCAGCGGGCCTTCTCGGCCGCGCTCAGCTCGTGGTCGGAGATCATGTGGAAGACCGTCGGCACGGTGACGCTGCCGTTGGCGAGGCGCGGCGAGTCCTTGATGACGCCGTACGCCTTGGCCTCGTTCGTCGAGTAGAGCGCGGGCTCCTTTGCGGTGGCGCCCTCACGTACCCGGGCGGCGCTGTGGTTGTCCGCGCCCGGCTCGCACTCGGCGGCGGCGGGAGAGGCGGCCGTGGCCGCGACGGGGGCTCCGCCGGCGGTCAGGAAGGTGGCGGCGGCAGCGACGAGCACTGCCAGGTGAATCGTCGGTTTCCTGTGCATCGTTGCACCTTTCGGAAGGCATGAAAGGAGTACCGACGCGGGGTTGTCAAAGCTGCGGATCGATGACGTCGTCGTCCCGCCATAAGACCACGTCAATGGGCATCGGCAACAGTCCCCCGCGAGGAGGGCTCGCCCTGAGGCGGGTCAGCGGTGCTCAGCTTCCGGGGCACGGCTCTGGAATCTGCTCGCTCTGTTTCGCCATGTCAGCAATCACCGCTCGCAGCATCTCCTGGAGCCCTTGCAGCGCCTCAACCCGGGTGGTCCCGAGCCACGAGAGAGACGGGAACTCAGAACACGTAGCGACGAACTCCTGGTCTTCGACGGACCGCGCGACGCGGTACGTGTAGTGCGAGAAATCGGGGCGGGATTGAGACATCACCCGATCGCTCAGTTCCCTTCCAACCGGAGAACGCCGAGCTCTTCCGTCCGAGCCATGACGGAACTGACGAAGGCGGCGAATCCCACCTCAGGGTCGGGTTGCCGGATAGGGGCGTCAACGTCGCGGGATGAAGTCACCAAGCAGGTGGCGTCGTAAAGCCCAGCAGCGCAGAGGCGCTTACACAGCGTCACATACCGGTCGACGTACGACGTCCCAGCAAAGGTTGGGTCGATCGGGAAAGTGCCGCTTCGCGGCGTTCCCGGACGTGTCGACCCCGGCGCATCCTCCACAAGCAGGACGTAGCCGAGCCATGGCCTGAGCCGACCGAGCAAGCCGTGGTCATAGGCTCGCCGGAGGTCGACCGCGCTGCCGATGGCCTCCTCGTTCCTGTTGTTGAAGTTGTTTCCGAACGATGGACCGACGTGTGACTTGAGCTCCACAGCGGCAACGAGCTCACCGTCGTGGACCACTACCAGATCCCACTTCTTCGCCGGCCGGAAGTAACCAGGCACCTCCAAGCCCGAGCGATGGCGTACGGCGTCGTCGGGGAAGCCAGCGTCGCGGAAGAGCTGAGCGAGCAATTCCGTCATTGCGTCGAGGTGACCACCACCGGTCACGGCGCCGCGCCCGCCGGTATCCGTCTTGCCACCTATGAGCTTCTTGGCAGCCTGAGACTCGCGTACCAGCCAGGAACTACGAACCGCCTCTTCCAGCCGCCGGTCCACCGAACAGATCCCCCATCGCCTCGATGCCGTACACGCGCAAGGCAGCCTCCGTGGCCGCTTGCGAGTCTCGCGCATCGAAGGCCGTCGCCAAAGCAGCGCGGTCATCCAAAGAGATGCTGCCCGGCCTAGGAACACGGATTCGGCGCAGATACTGGGCCTGAAAACGAAGGGTGCCGCCACGCATCCTAACGGCATATGCCTCCACAAAGGCCTGTGCAACACCCGACAACAAGAGCCCACCCAGGACTCGCAGGTCCCAGACGTCGGAGACGATGTAGTACAGGTTGTGGTGCGGGTAGTAGCCACCCGCATCCAACACCGGATGGATCGCTGACTTCATGTCCGGAAAAAGCAGTTTTGGGCGATCAACCAGCGCGGGGTCGACTCTGTCGATCGTCCGATACCACTGGCCCGGCCGTCGTCCCGCAACATGTCGGCGCTTAAGAGCGACCGCGTGCCGTTCGTAGTACGCGCGCAGTCGTGGCAGCCAGGACAAGTCGACGAGTACACCGTCCTCGTCCCACGGGTTGACCAGGTAGTGGCCGGACCACTCGAACTTCCCTGACGCGGTGTCCCTCACCATCGACAGCGGCAGCAGCCGCCGTGGCTCAACATCCGCATACTTCGTTACGAAGACCTTGTCGGCGCCGGTCGCTACGCCGATCCCGACCCGCGTGCCGGTGCTGCGATCCTCCAACAAAGGGAATCTGTCGTTCAGACTCTCGATGAGCGCCAACCGTGAAGGCGAACCGGTCGGCCAAGGCCCCTCACCAGTGAACCAGTGGGTCAACCGCGCTGCCGTGAAACTTCCGCTAGACACCGCTGTGGGGGCGTTGGCACGAATTGACTCCACCAACTCTGGTGCATCCTGCGGACCAAAACTACGTCGGGTGTCCACCACCGTGCTGGCACCCTGCGCAGCACGCCGGAGCACCGTGATGGCTGGATACGCGGACACCTGCTCCTCGAACGCATCGACATCGTGCATGCTGATGGTGAGATCAACGCTGTAGCTGCTACTGACAAGCTCTCGCAAGTGCCGCCCGTACTGGTTACGCATCCACCGATCAGCGCAGATGAACGCGAGGACGCCGCCTGGCCGGAGGGATTTCAACCCTCGCTCGTAGAAACCGACATAGAGATCAGACCGACCGGTCATGGTAGGACACGCGGCACGATAGGCGAGCATCCGGTCAGCCGGCACGTCTTCCAGGCGGACGTATGGCGGGTTACCGACGACAAAGTCCACGTTCACCGGCGGCTGCGGGTCGAGCAAAAAGTCACCCTGCTGCACCCACGCCTGGGCCAACTCGCTCGCCTCAGGGAGCGACCAACCATCGTCGGTCAACACGTTCCGAACGAGCGTCCTGCTGGCCGCCACGCTCGGCCCAAGTAGGTCGAAGGCCCTCAGCGCCGACTTGGCGTCAAGAATCGACCGGTCGTGCTTGCGACACGAGGCGCTGACCCGCCCGGCCATCGCCGCCAGAAAGGCGCCGCCGCCACACGCGGGCTCAACAGCCACCAGCGTGGCCAGGTCACGATCAGCCGTGAAGCCGGCGAGATCAAGAATGAGGTCGACAATCCAGCGACGCGTAAAGACTTCACCATGCTCGACAGGGTTCGCCGAGACGGCGGACAACACCGACGTCATCTCACCTGACGCGAGCTGCCGCCCTGCTATCGCCTTCACCTGACGAGCATAGGACAGCCGAGTCGTCGCCCTTCACGCCAGCACGCCGCGCTCTACCCGCAACCTGGTCAAATGCTGAGTCAAGGCGGCAGATCAGTCCTGGGTCGCCGTTACGGCGTCGGCGATCACCCGCGCGACGCACTCGTAGTCGCGTACCAGCGGCCCGACCAGCTTGGGGTCCGGCTCGAACGCGGCGACCAGTCCGCGTACCAGATCTCTCAGCCGGTCGTCCGGGCCGAGCCGCCGCCCCCGGTGCCGGCGGGCGACGCTGTGCCAGCGGCGCAGGCCGACGTCGGCGAGCCGTTCGTGGAGCTCCGGCGCGGGCACCGGGCAGCCGCTCGCCCACAGGTCGGCGAGGCCCCGCAGGATCGCCTCCCGCGTCGGGTCAGTCACGCAGGTAGCGGGCGCGGCGGCCGAAGTCGCGGAAGCCCAGCCGCCGGTACAGCCCGGCCGCCGGGTTGTCGTCGTTGACGCAGAGCCACGCGGCGTCCGCGCCCGCGTCGGCGAGGCCGCGCAGCACGCGCGCCACCAGGTACGCGCCGACCCGCCGCCCGCGCCAGTCCGGCACGACGCCGACCTGGTCGATCCAGTTGTCGAGCACGGTGACGAATCCGGCCGCCACGCCGTCCGGGCCGCGCGCGAGCAGCGTCAACTCCGGCCGGAAGTCCTCGTCGTCGCGCAGGTCGCCCAGCCACTCGTCGGCCTCCGGCTCCACGAATCCGGGCCGGTCGGCGAACGACGCGCGGTAGGTGGCGAACAGCTCCGGCCCCAGCGTGGCGGGCTCCACCGTGACGCCGTCCGGCGCGGTGACCTCGGGCAGCGCGTCGAGGTCGTGCCGCAGCACCCACTCCAGAAACGTCCGCGTGTAGCCGCGCTTGGCGAACAACTCCTCCGCGCCTACGTTCCACGTCTCCGTGGTGACCAGCAGTCCAGCGTCGCCGGCGTGCTTCTCCGCCCAGTCGAGCAGCGCGCCGCCGAGCCCGCGCCCGCGCCACGCGGGGTGCACGAGGCCGGTGGCGGTGGCCGGCGTCCGCCCGGCGCCGACCCCGACGGCCGCGACCAGGTCGCCGCCGGACCACGCCCCGTGGGTACGCGCTTGAAGCAGCCGCGCCCGCACCAGCGGGGTACGCCCGAACAGCGACAGCCCGCCGTCAGTGGCGAGGCACGCCTGCGCCAGGCCGGTCAACGCGGGCAGGTCGTCCTCGCCGACCTCCCGCCACACAAGCGCACCCGTCCCGCCCACGCCCACTCCCGTCCCCCGCCCGACCCAGCACTCCGACGCAGTAGGCCAAACCCCGTCCCTCACGGTCAACCGGATTCCCCACCCACCCCCCGCGTCGATCTTGGAGTTGTGGCGCCTCAGATGCCCGCTTCGCGGCTTACGCGAGGCACCACAACTCCAAGATCGGCGCGAGCGCGTGGGCAGCGCAGAAGAGGGCCGTGCGCGACTACCCCGCGCGCCCGCAACATGAGACGAGCGTTTCGCTCACTGGGACTCGCGGAGATCTTGGAAGGAGAGGGCCCTCATGACGACCGCCTCCTTCCAAGATCTCTGCGTGGATCGACGCGAAACGCCAGGAGTGCCGTTGATCATGCAGTTGCGGCCCGGGCAAGAGCTGCAAAACGGGCACCCGAGGGGCCGCGACTGCAAGATCAGCGAGGCGAGGAGGCGGATGCGGAGGCGGAGTTGGCGTGGATCAGGACCGTGGCACTCGCGGAGAGGGGGGCCAAGAGCCACTTCAGGGGCTGCTCGTCCTCGGTCGGGTCCACCCGGAGGCGGTCGCCGGGGTGCAGATCGAGCTGGGTGGCGATCTCGGCGGCCAGGCGACGCCACGCGCCGAAGCTGGTGCCGTCCGCGGTGGCCGGGCCGGACGGGTCGACTGCCGTGTAGTCCGGCGGGTCGGTGGGGTGCCGCAGCACCTCGGCCGACCAGTCCAGCCAGCCCGGCGGCACCTCGCCGAGCGGCCCCGGACCGGTGCCCACCAGGTAGCAGTGCGTCCCCTCGGGCACGTCCTCCAGCCAGTCGTCGAGGCGCTCCGGCGTCACGAACACCGCGTCGTACGGCCGGTCCGCGCCCGGTTCCAGCACCGGCAGGCCGGCCAGCGCGCGGGGACGGAACGACACCGTCAACCCGACCGACCAGGCCCCGAGCAGCACCGCCGCGGTACGCCAGTGCGGCGGCAGCAGCACCGCCACCCGGTCACCGGGGCGCAGCCCGCAACCGTCGCGGAGCAGCCCGGCGCTGCGGGCCGTCCACTCGCCGAGCTGCGCGGCGGTCAGGTCGGTGCGTTCGCCCGTCCCGTCGTCGTGGTAGCTGAGCAGCGGGTACCCGACCGCGTCGGGCGCGACGGCGACGGCTGCCTGGTGGGCCATGCGCGAAACTCCTGTCTGCCGGTCCGCTCACCCTAACCGTCCGAGCCGCCGGTCCGGAGCAACCGAAGCGGCCCGGATCAGCGCACGGGCAGCTCGGGACCGCCGTCGAGCAGCGGCGCCAGCAGGTCGCCCTGCTTCTCCACCCGCTTGAGCACCTCCCCGGCGGTGTACGGCCGCGTCGACGGCCGCTTCCCGGCCGCCCCGGCCTCCACCTCGTCCCAGGTCAGCGGCGTCGACACGGCCGGCACCGGCTGGGCCCGCAGCGAGTACGGCGCCACTGTCGTCTTCGCCGCGTTGTTCTGGCTCCAGTCGATGAAGACCTTGCCGGGCCGAAGGTTCTTCGCCATCTTCGACACGACCAGCTTCGGGTGCGCCTGCTCCAGTTCCTGCGCGATCCGCTTGGCGTAGTCGGAGACGATCTCGGCGTCCTGCGTACCGGCGATCGGGCAGCACAGCTGCATGCCCTTCTTCCCGGACGTCTTCGGGAACGAGGAGATCCCGTCGGAAGCCAGCCGGTCGCGCATCAGCAGCGCCACCTGGCAGCACTGCTTGAGCGCGGCCGGAGCGCCCGGATCCAGGTCGACCACCATCATGTCCGGGTGCGCGCCGATCTTCCACTGCGGAGTGTGCAGCTCCAACGCGGCCAGGTTGGCCAGCCACACCAGCGTGGGCAGCTCGTCGCAGACCACGTAGTCGATGGTTTCCCGCCCCTTCGTGGAGCCGGGGGCGGGCAGGTTCTCGGTGCGTACCCAGCCGGGGGTCGCGGCGGGTGCGTTCTTCTCGAAGAACGAGCCGCCGTCGACGCCGTTGGGAAACCGGATCCGGGTGAGCGCGCGGTCGTGCAGGTGCGGCAGCAGCACCGGGGCGATCCGGGTGTAGTAGTCGATCACCTCGCCCTTGGTGAAGCCGGCCTGCGGGAACAGCACCTTGTCCAGGTTGGACAGCTCCAGCGAGCGCCCCTCGACCTCGACCTTGAGCCGGTCAGCCGGCATCGTCGACCTCCTCGGGCGGCTTGTCCGGGCGCAGGCGCAGGATGCGCGGGAAGCGCAGCCTCCCGTCCGGCGTGCGCTGGCCGTACTTGACCTCCACCACGATCCGGGGAGTTACCCAGATCGCGCCGCGGGCATCCTCGCGCGGCACCCCGGCGGCGAACGGCGACGCGGTGGCCCGCAGCGGTTCCAGCTCACGCAGCAGTTCCCGTTCGATGGCCGCGCCGATCCCGCCGCCGACCCGCCCCCGGTAGATCAGCCGCCCGTCCGGGCCGGGCACGCCGACGAGCAGACCGCCGACGCGCCGCGCGCCGGGCCGCCAGCCGCCGACCACGAAGTCGCCGGTGACCTCCAGCTTGACCTTCACCCAGTCCGGGGAGCGCACGCCGGGCCGGTAGAGCGAGTCGACCCGCTTGGCCATCACCCCCTCCAGCCCGTGCTCGCCGGCCGCCGCGTAGGTGGCCGGGCCGTCGCCGAAGACCGGCGGCACCGCCCACCGGGCGGCGCCGAGCCCGAGCGACTCCAGCGCCGCCCGCCGCTCCCGCCACGGCCGGGCGGTCAGGTCCTCGCCGTCGAGCCGCAACAGGTCGAAGATCATGTACGTGACGGGCACGGTCGCCGCCAGCCGAGCCGCCTTGGCCGGGTTGCGCACGTGCATCCGTTCGGCGAGCGCGGTGAACGAGGGCTGCCCGTCGGTGAAGAGGACCACCTCGCCGTCGAGCAGCGCGTCACCTACCTGCTCGGCCAGGTTGAGCAGTTCCGGGTACGCGGTGGTGATCTCGACGCCGGAGCGGGCGTAGAAGTGCCGGTCGCCGCGGGAGATGTCGGCGAGCGCGCGGACGCCGTCCCACTTGAACTCGTACGACCAGGCGGCGCCGGCCGGGAGCTGCCCGGTCGTCGCGAGCATCGGCTTCAACGGCGCGCCGGGCACGTTCCGACTGTAGTTGGGTGCGGAAGCGCGTGCGTCCCGTTCGATCGTTTGCGATTCTGGTGGTCAACCGGGGAGAGGAGCGCGGGTATGCGGGCGATCTGGAAAGGAGCGGTGTCGTTCGGCCTGGTGTCGATCGGGGTGAAGGTCTACTCGGCCACCGAGGAGAAGGACATCCGTTTCCACCAGGTGCACCGTGAGGACGGCGGCCGGATCCGCTACAAGCGCACCTGCTCGGTCTGCGGCGAGGAGGTCACCTACGACGACATCGCCAAGGGGTACGACATCGGTGGTGGCGAGATGGTCATCCTCACCGACGAGGACTTCGCCGACCTGCCGTTGAGCACCTCGCACGCGATCGACGTGCTGGAGTTCGTACCGGCCGAGCAGGTCGATCCGATCCTCTACAACAAGGCGTACTTCCTGGAGCCGGAGGGCTCGGCGACGAAGCCGTACGTGCTGCTGCGCGACGCGCTGTCCGACTCGGAGCGGGTGGCGATCGTCAAGGTGGCGCTGCGCCAGCGGGAGCAGCTCGCGACGCTGCGGGTCCGCGAGGGCGTGCTGCTGCTCAACACCATGCTGTGGCCGGACGAGATCCGCCGGCCCGACTTCGGTTTCCTGGACGAGGACCTGAAGGTACGCCCGCCGGAGCTGGCGATGGCCAGTTCACTGATCGACTCGATGGCCGGCGAGTTCGAGCCGGACGCCTTCACCGACGACTACCGGGCGGCGTTGCAGGAGGTCATCGACGCGAAGGTCGAGGGCCGCGAGGTGGTGCAGCCGGAGGAGGAAGAGGCCGCGCCGGCCGCCGCGGTGGACCTGATGGCCGCGCTGAAGGCATCCGTGGAGCGGGCCCGGGCGGCCCGGGGCGAGGCGCCGTCCGGCGGTGGGGCCGAGCCGACGCCGATCTCGTCGGCCCGATCGGCGAAGAAGGCCGCGAAGAAGGCCCCGGCCCGGAAGCCGGCCGAGAAGAAGGCCGAGCCGGCGAAGAAGACGGCCGCCAAGAAGACCCCCGCGAAGAAGACGGCGGAGAAGAAGACCGAACCGGCCAAGAAGACCGCCGCCAAGAAGACGACGGCGAAGAAGGCCGCCGCGAAGAAGAGCGCCTGACGCGCGTACGGCCGGGGCCCCGCCCTCGGTGGAGGGCGGGGCCGGGCCGCTCAGCCTCGCCCGAGCTTCTCGGTCGGGGTGACCCGGACGATGACACGCTCCTCGCCGGGGCGCCGCCACGGGTACGTGTCCTGGCCGAGGTACTTCTTCGCCAGCCGGTCGATGTGCTCGTCGGCGCCCTCGGTGACGAACTCGACGGTGCCCTTGATCCAGAGCGTGCGGAAGTCGTCGGCCTTGTCCGCCACCGACACCGCGACCACCGGGTTGCGGGCCATGTTCAGGTACTTCTGCCGCCCCTTGGCCGTGTTGAACACGATGTGCTCGCCGTCGGTGTCGACCCAGACCGGGGTGACGTGCGGGGTGCCGTCGGCCTCGATCGTCGCCACGTGCGCGAGCTGCGGCTCGCCGAGCAGGGCCAGGTCTTCTTCGCTGAGGATCGCCATGCCCGAAACGTACCCTGTGCGGTGCCCCCGTATCGGTCTCCGTGTCCTGATCGGTGCGGGCGTATGGGCACGCTGGGGGTCCGGGCGGGTACCGTGTGCGCTGGCCTCGGCGGCGGCCCGCCGGGGGCGCACCCACCCACCCTGCAGGGAGTCGACGTGAGCGAGCGTGTGGAGAACCGGTCGGAGGGCCAGGCCGCCCCGGCCACCAAGGCAGGGCGGCGGCTGGCCGCCCAGCTGGCCGAGAAGAAGGCCGCCGAGGCGCGTCGCCGCCGGCAGTCGATGCTCGGCGCGGCTGTCGGCGTGCTCGCCGTGGTGGCCCTGGTCGGTGGCCTGGTCTGGCTGAACAGCGGGGACGACGACAAGGCGGCCACCGCCGGCTCCTCGGCCAGCCCCACCGCCCCGGTCGAGCCCACCGAGATGCCCGCTCCGGAGCTGCCCGCCGGCATCGACCCGGCGCTGAAGACCAAGCCGACAGTGCAGGCCGGCACCGGCGAGCTGACCAAGCTCACCGTCACCACGCTGGTGAAGGGCACCGGGCCGGCGGTGAAGGCCGGGCAGAACATCACCACCAACTACGTGGGCGTGTTCTACTCCGACGGCAAGCAGTTCGACGCGTCCTGGGACAACGGCCAGCCGGCCACCTTCCAGATCGGCGTGGGCCAGGTCATCAAGGGCTGGGACCAGGGCCTGGTCGGCGTGCCGGTGGGCAGCCGGGTGCAGCTGGACCTGCCGGCCGATCTGGCGTACGGCAACGACGCCGCCGGTGGCCGCCCGGCCGGGCCGCTGCGCTTCGTCGTCGACGTGCTGGCTGCGCAGTAGCTCACTCCAGGCTTCCGTCCGGTCACCCTGCGGCAGTAGGTTCATGGTCACCGCGGGCGGCACGTCCGTCCGCGGTGATCTGCTCACCGACGCGGAGGTGCACGTGGCGGCGCTGGACGGGGCCGGGGCGACCCGGCAGATGTGGACGCTGTACGAGCCGGTCCACGCGGTGACCTACTTCCATCCGCGGGCCCGCGCCGCGTTCGAGGCGGTCGGGTTGCGCGGCTACTGGCGCGGCTACTTCGCGGGGCGGGCCGCGCCGCTCGGCGCGGTCGACGCGCCCGCCGTGACCGCGGCGTTCTTCAGCTTCGCGCCGGCCATGGTGGCCCGCGCGCTGCCGTCGGTGTGGCGTCTGGCCACCCCGGAGGAGGCGCTGCGGGCGCGGCTCACCGGTGGTGTGCAGGCGCTCGCCGAGTTCACCTACGAGCTGCCCGAGTCGCATCTGGTCGAGGCCGCCGACCTGCTGGAGGAGGCGGCCGCGCGGGTGGACGTCGCCGGCCGGGTGCTCGGCGCGGTGAACGCCGCCCTGCCCCGGGGCGAGTACCCGCTGGCCCGGCTCTGGCAGGCCGCCACCACGCTGCGCGAGCACCGCGGTGACGGCCACGTGGCGGCGCTGGTGACGACCGGGCTGGAACCGGCCGAGGTGGTGGCCTGGCGGTGCCGGGTCGACCAGTCCCGCGAGTTCCACCAGCCCGCCCGGGGCTGGACCGACGAGCAGTGGACCGCGGCCGAGGAGCGGCTGGTGGAGAAGGGCTGGCTGACCGCCGACCGGACGGCCACGCCGTACGCCACGGAGACGTTCCGCGCGGTCGAGGAGGCCACCGACCGGGCCGCTGCGGGGCCGTGGCGGGCGCTGGGCGCGGAACGTACCGCCCGGCTGCGGGACCTGCTGGAGCCGATCGCTACCCGCTGCCGCACGATCATCCCGGCCAAGGCGCCGATCGGCCTGCCGGCGCAGCGGTCGGTCGGAGCCGCGCTGCCACGGTGAGCCGGGCCGCCGGCTGGGGCAGGATGGCGGCATGGTGGACGCGGTGCTTTTCGACCTGGACGGCGTGATCGTGGACTCCGAGCCGGTCTGGGAGGAGGTCCGGCGCGCGTACGTGGCCGAGCACGGCGGCGTCTGGCAGCCGGACACGCAGCGCCGGCTGATGGGCATGAGCACCGGCGAGTGGGCCGAGTACCTCAGCGGTGAGCTGGGCGTCGGCAGGTCGGCCGAGCAGGTCGCCACCGAGGTGGTGACCGAGATGGCCCGCCGGTACGCGCAACACGTACCCGTGATCGACGGGGCGGAGGAGGTCGTGCGCCGCATCGCCGCGCGGTGGCCGCTCGGGCTGGCCAGCTCCTCCCCGACCCGGCTGATCGCGGCGGCGCTGGACGCGACGGGCCTGGCCGGCTCGTTCGGGGCGACGCTGTCGACGGAGGAGACCGCCCGGGGCAAGCCCGCGCCGGACGTGTGGCTCGCAGTGGCCGGGCGGCTGGGCGTCGACCCGGCCCGCTGCGTGGCCGTGGAGGACTCGTCGAACGGGGTCCGTTCGGCAGCTGCCGCCGGGTGCCGGGTGGTGGCGGTGCCGCACGGGTCGTACCCGCTCGATCCGGACGCCGAGGCGCTCGCGACCGTGCTGCTCCCCTCGATCGGCGCGCTCACGCCCGCTGTGGTGGCGGGGATCGACTGAACCACCCACCCGCCGCCACCACCCGGCCTACGGTCGGTGACATGAGGGCTGTGGTGTACGAGGGGCCGCACGAGGTGGCCGTCAACGAGGTCGACGACCCGCGGATCGAGGATCCGAACGACGTGGTCGTCCAGGTCACGACGACCGCGATCTGCGGTTCGGACCTGCACATGTACGAGGGACGGACGGCCGCCGAACCGGGCATCGTGTTCGGCCACGAGAACATGGGCGTGATCGTCGAGACCGGGCCGGGCGTGACGAGCCTGCGCGTGGGCGACCGGGTCTCGATGCCGTTCAATGTGGCGTGCGGGTTCTGCCGCAACTGCCGGGAGCAGCGCACCGGGTTCTGCCTGACGGTGAACCCGGGCTTCGCCGGCGGCGCGTACGGCTATGTGTCGATGGGGCCGTACCGGGGTGGGCAGGCGGAGTACCTGCGGGTGCCGTTCGCCGACTTCAACTGCCTGAAGCTGCCGCCGGGCACCGAACACGAGAACGACTACGCGATGCTCGCCGACATCTTCCCGACCGGCTACCACGGGGTCGCGATGACCGGGCTGCGGCCGGGCGAGAACCTGACCGTGATGGGCGGCGGGCCGGTCGGGCTGATGGCGGCGTACTCGGCGGTGCTGATCGGGGCGTCCGAGGTGTTCGTGGTGGACCGGGTGCCGGACCGGCTGCGGCTGGCCGAGTCGATCGGCGCCACCCCGATCGACTTCAGCGCGGGCGACCCGGTCGAGCAGATCCGGGACCGGACCGCCGGGGTGGGGACCGATCACGGCGTGGACGCGGTGGGATACCAGGCGTCCGCGCCCAGCGGCGAGGAGCAGCCGGCGCTGGTGCTGAACACGCTCGTGGAGGTGGTGCGCGCGACCGGGGCGATCGGCGTGGTCGGGCTCTACCTCGCGGCGGACCCGGGCGCCCCGGACGAGCACTCCGCCCGGGGTGAGCTGCTGTTCAAGGTGGGCAAGCTGTTCGAGAAGGGCCTGCGGATCGGCACCGGGCAGGCGAACGTGAAGACCTACAATGCGTACCTGCGAAACCTGATCATGGCGGGGCGGGCGACCCCGAGCTTCGTGGTGAGCAAGGAGTTGCCGCTGGACGCGGCGCCGGAGGCGTACCAGCGCTTCGACCGCCGCGAGCCGGGCTACTCGAAGGTCGTGCTCAAGCCGGCCGCCTGACGAGCCGTCGTACGGTGGCCGGGTGCGCCCTGGGCCGCATGTTCGGGCGGCTGCCGGGTAGCGCACCCGGAAGGACGGCGGAGGGACGGCGATGAAGGCGATCGTGTACGAGCGCAGCGGGGACGCCTCGGTGCTCCAGGTGGTCGAGCGGCCCGTGCCGGAGCCCGGCCCCGGCGAGGTGCTGGTGCGGATGGCCGTGTCGGGGGTGAACCCGACCGACTGGAAGGCCCGCCAGGCGTGGCCGCTGCCGAGCGGCTGGCAGATTCCGCACCAGGACGGCGCCGGGGTGGTCGAGGCGGTCGGTGAGGGCGTGGACCGGACGCTGATCGGCGAGCGGGTCTGGGTGTGGGAGGCGGCGTGGCAGCGGCCGTGGGGCACCGCCGCGGAGTACACGCTGGTTCCGGTCCGGCACGCGGTGCCGCTCGGTCCGGCGTCGTTCGATCTGGGGGCGGCGCTCGGCATCCCGTTCATGACGGCGCACCGCTGCCTGACCGCGGGCGAGTACATGCCGGACAAGCTGCACGCGGGCGCGCTGAGCGACCATGTGGTGCTGGTGCAGGGCGGCGCGGGCGCGGTGGGCAACGCGGCGATCCAGCTCGCGAGCTGGGCCGACGCCTGTGTCATCGCGACTGTGAGCAGCCCGGAGAAGGCGCAGCTCGCGGCGGCGGCCGGGGCGGACTTCGTGATCAACTATCGCGAGCAGGACGTGGTCGAGGAGGTCCGCAAGGTCGCGCCCGACGGGGTGCACACGATCGTCGAGGTCTCCGCCGCCCGCAACGCCGCCGCCGACGTGCGGATGCTGCGTACCGGCGGGGCGGTCTGCGTGTACGCAGACGACGGCGGCGACGAGATCACGTTGCCGATCCGGCCGCTGATGGTTCCGAACGCGCGCTGGCAGTTCGTGCTGATCTACACCGCGCCGAAGGTCGCCAAGGCGCAGGCGGTCACCGACATCGCGGCGGCGGTGGCGCAGGGCGCGATCCGGGTCGGTGAGGACGCCGGGCTGCCGCTGCACCGGTATCCGCTGGCGGACGCCGCTGCCGCCCAGCAGGCGGTGCAGGACAGCGTGGTGGGCAAGGTGCTGGTCACCACCGCGGACGAGTAGGTGACCGGATTTCCCCGACAGCCGGACAGACGCGAACAAGTTTCGCAACAATGACGGTGCGGGTCAGCCCGTAACGGACGGGCGGCCCCGGCGCGGTGCGAACGCCGGGGCCGCCCTCTGGGAGGAATGCCCGTTGGAAACGTGTTCCTGCCCGTGTAGGCGACGGTACGCCCCGAAACGTTACGACGCGGTCAGTTCCCGTACGTCGAGCCCGCCGTCGGCGTACCGCGAGCGCACCACCTTCTTGTCGAACTTGCCGACGCTGGTCTTGGGCACGGCGTCGATGAACGCCCAGCGTTCCGGCAACTGCCAGCGGGCCACCGAGCCGGCCAGGAAGTCCCGCAGCTCCTCGGCGGTCACCGAGGCGCCCTCGCGAACCACGACGGTGGCCAGCGGACGCTCGTCCCAGCGCTCGTCCGGTACGCCCACCACGCACGCCTCCAGCACCGCCGGGTGCGCCATCAGGGCGTTCTCCAGCTCGACCGAGGAGATCCACTCCCCGCCCGACTTGATCACGTCCTTGGCGCGGTCGGTGAGCGTGATGTAGCCGTCCGGCGAGAGCGTGCCGACGTCCCCGGTCCGCAGCCAGCCATCCCGGAACTTCTCCTCCTCCGGCACGTCGTCGCCGATGTACCGGGCGGTCACCCACGGCCCGCGCACCTCCAGCTCGCCCACCGACGTCCCGTCAGCGGGCAGCGGCTCACCGGCCGGGCCGACGATCCGCGCGGTCACGCCCGCCGGTACGCGGCCCTGCGTGTAGCGGTAGCGCCAGGCGTCGTCGCCGGTCGCGCCGGCCGGCGCCCGGGACACCGAGCCCAGCGGCGACATCTCGGTCATGCCCCAGGCGTGGATGACGTCGATGCCGTAGCGGTCGTGGAAGGCGTGCATCAGCGCCGGCGGGCACGCCGACCCGCCCACGATGACCTCCTTCAGTGAGGAGAGGTCCACCTCGTGCGCGTCCAGGTAGGCCAGCAGGTCGGTCCAGATGGTCGGCACCGCCCCGGCCAGCGTGGGGCGCTCGGCGGCGATCATCGCGGCGATCGGCTCGGCCTGGAGGAACCGGTCCGGCATGATCAGCGAGGCGCCGGAGAGGAAGGCCGCGTACGGCAGGCCCCAGGACATGGCGTGGAACATCGGCACGATGGCCAGCTCGCGGTCGTTCGGCCCGAGCCCGAAGCCCTCCGGCATGCAGACCTGGAGCGAGTGCAGGTAGATCGAGCGGTGCGAGTAGGCGACGCCCTTGGGGTGGCCGGTGGTGCCCGAGGTGTAGCAGAGCGCGGCCGCGTCCCGCTCGTCCACCTCCGGCCAGTCGAAGTGGTCGGGGCGGTCGGCCAGCAGCGCGTCCCAGTGGTGCACGGTGATCCGGTCACCGGCGGCGGCCAGCAGCGGGGCCGGGTCGCCGCCGCCGACCACCACCACGTGCGCCACGGTGGTCATCTCGCCGATCACCCGGGCGAGCAGCGGGATGAGCGTGGTGTCGACGAGCACCACGCGGTCCTCGGCGTGGTTGGCGATGTAGGCGACCTGGTCGGGGAAGAGCCGGATGTTGAGCGTGTGCAGCACCGCGCCCATGCTCGGCACGGCGAAGTACGCCACCAGGTGCTCGTTGTTGTTCCACATGAACGTCGCGACCCGCTCGTCGCCGGTCACGCCGCACTCGTCGCGCAGCGCGTGGGCCAGCCGGGCGGCGGCGCGGCCGACCTCCGCGTACGTCATCCGGCGCGGTTCGGCGCCGGTCCAGGTGACCACCTCCGCCGCGCCGTGCACGGTGGAGCCGTGTTCGAGGATCCGGGCGACCTGGAGGGGGGCGTCCATCATCGTGCTACGCATGGGTAACAACGTAGTGGCGGCGGTCACATCTACGGAACCCCCCGGAACCACCGAGGTGATCACGGATGATGCGTAGATTGTCCGGGTGAGCATCTCGTGGGCCGACTCGTACGTGGGGCAGCTCCGCGCCCTGGCCGGTGACCGCACCCTGATGTTCGTCGGCGCCCGCGCCGTGGTGCGCGACAACGCCGCCCGGGTGCTGCTGATCCAGCGCTCCGACAACGGCCAGTGGGCGCTGCCGGCCGGCGCCATGGAACTGGGCGAGTCGATCGCAGACTGCGCGGTCCGCGAGGTGCGGGAGGAGACCGGCCTGCGGGCGCTGCGGGTCAGCGCGTTCGCGCTCTACACCGGCCCGGACCGCACCCACACCAACATGTACGGGCACACGTACCAGGTCTTCACCACCGCGTTCCGGGTCGACGAGTGGGACGGCGAGCTGGACCGGTTCACCGACGAGACCACCGACGCCGCCTTCTTCCGTCCGGCGGACTTCCCGCACCCGCTCTCGTCGAGCGTCCACGAGACGCTCGCCGACCTGGACGTGTTCGAGCAGACCAACCGGCTGATCCTCAAGTAGCCGCCGGTCACAGCATCGTCTGCGACTTCGCCTCCATGTCGGCGGCGGCCTCCTCCTTCGACTCCTTCGTCAGCGGCTTGCCGCCGGGCGCCGGGGCCTTGCCGCCGATCGGGTCGGCGCCTCCGGTGGCGCCCTGCGGGCCCGTGCCGCGCAACTGGTGGTTCGGCATGGCCAGCGTGACCAGCACCGCGACGATCGCGATCAGCCCGGTGGTCAGGAAGACCAGGTGCAGCGACTCGACGAACGAGGCCTGGACGGCAGCGCGTACCGGGGCGGGCAGGGCCAGGATGGCCGCCGGGTCGTTGATCGAGAAGTTCCCGCCTGCAGACACCGCGGCCCGCTGCTCCGGTGGGAGCTGCGCGAGCGCGCCCGGCAGCCGGCCGGCCAGCTCGGTGGTGAGCCGGGACGACAGCACCGCGCCCAGGATGGCCACGCCGAACGAGCCGCCGAGCGACCGGAAGAACGTGGCCGAGGACGTGCCCGCCCCCAGGTCGCGCACGCTCACCGCGTTCTGCACGGCGAGGATCAGCGACTGCATGCACAGGCCCAGCCCGATCCCGATCACCACCATGTAGCCGAACGCGGCCCAGAGCGAGGTGGCCACCCGCAGCTGCTGGAACAGCAGCATGCCGACCACCAGCACGGCCGCGCCCGCCACCGGGAACCACTTGTACCTGCCGATCCGGCTCATCGCCCGGCCGGTGACGATCGAGGTGATGATGACGCCCGCCATCATCGGCAGCATCAGCAGACCGCTGCGCGTCGGCGAGGCGCCCTTGACGATCTGGAGGTAGAGCGGGATGAAGATGATCGACCCGAACATCACCAGACCGAGGACGAAACCCGCCGCGTTCGCCAGCGCGAACGTGGCGCTGCGGAACAGCCGCAGCGGCAGGATCGGCTCCTTGGTCCGCGCCTCCTGGACGACGAACAGCACGCCCAGCACCGCGCCCGCGGCGAACAGGCCGACGATCACGCCGGAGCCCCAGGCGTACTCGGCGCCGCCCCAGCTCAGCGCCAGCAGCAGGCAGCTCACGCCGGCCACCAGCAGCGCCGCGCCGATCCAGTCGACCGTGTGCTCCCGCCGCTCGAACGGCACCAGCCGCATCACGTGCCAGCAAACCACGATGGCGAGGATCGCCAGCGGCACGTTGATGTAGAAGATCCACCGCCAGTTGGTCTCCGCGAAGTAACCGCCGACGAGCGGCCCGGCCACCGAGGAGACGCCGAACACCGCGCCGAACAACCCCTGGTAGCGCCCGCGCTCCCGGGGCGAGACCACGTCCGAGATGATGGTGAACGCCAGCGTCATCAGCCCACCCGCGCCGAGACCCTGCACGCCGCGCGTGACGATCAGCTGGGTCATGTCCTGCGACAGCCCGGCCAGCAACGAGCCGAGCAGGAACATGCCGATCGAGAACAGGAAGACCGGCCGGCGTCCGTACAGGTCGGCCATCTTGCCGTACAGCGGCGTCGAGGCGGTCGACGCCAGCAGGTACGCGGTGACCACCCACGAGTAGTGGTTGATGCCGCCCAGCTCCCCCACGATCGTCGGCAGGGCGGTGCCGACGATGGTCTGGTCGAGCGCCGCCAGCAGCATCCCGGTCATCAGACCGAACATCAGCAGGCGGATCTGGCGGGCGGGCAGCGCGGGCGGGGCGGTCTGGGCGGTCATCCCGCTTCCTATCCCACCGGGGGCGGATCATGCCCCCGGTGGGCCTGTGACTTTCCTCAGGCGGCGTGCCGACCCTCGGCGAACTCCTCCACGATCTTGGCGCAGAACGCCGGCAGGTCGTCCGGCTTGCGGCTGCTGACCAGCCCGTTGTCGGTGACGACCTCCTTGTCGACCCAGTTCGCGCCGGCGTTTGTGAGGTCGGTGCGCAGGCTCGGCCAGGAGGTGATGGTGCGGCCCCGCACCACGTCCGCCTCGACCAGCGTCCACGGGCCGTGGCAGATCACGCCGACCGGCTTGCCGGCGTCGAAGAACGACTTCACGAACCGGACCGCGTCCGGGTCCGCGCGCAGGAAGTCCGGGTTCGCCACGCCACCGGGCAGGACCAGACCGTCGTACGCGCCGGCGTCCGCCTCCTTGACGGTGACGTCGACCCGGTACTGCTTGCCGTGGTCCAGGTGGTTGAAGGCCTGGATCGAGCCGGAGTCGAGGGAGACCAGCTCAACCTGCGCGCCGGCGTTCTCCACCGCCTCCCGGGGCTGGGTGTACTCGACCTCCTCGACGCCGTCGGCGGCCAGGAAGGCGATGCGCTTGCCCTGAAGTGTCGCTGCCATGCTCTTCTCTCCTCTCCGGGGTATGTCTGCACCGTTCCCCCGGCCGATGCGGCGAAACCGGGCGCACCGGGTGGCCCGCGTCGCGTTTGGCCCGACGGCGCGGGGGGATCCGCAGAGGCATGGCAGGAGCAGCAGCGGAAGAGCGCCGGCTGGCCACCGTGGTGGCGAGCTGGCAGCAGCGTCCCGTGCTGGTCGTCGGGGACGCCATGCTGGACGAGTGGCGGTTCGCCGAGTCGGAGCGGCTCTGCCGCGAGGCGCCCGCGCCGGTCCTCACCCTGCGACGGCGGATCTCCGCGGCCGGGGGCGCCGCCAACACGGCGGTCAACGTGGCGGCGCTCGGTGGACGGGCGGCGCTCGTCGCCCCGGTCGGCGCCGACGTGGCCGGCGACGAGCTGCACGACTGCCTGGACCGCGCCGCGGTCTGGGACCGTACGGTGAGCCAGCCCGGCCGGCCCACGCCGGTGAAGCGGCGGATGCTCGCCGGCAACCAGATCCTGCTCCGGGAGGACTCCGGCGGCCCGGAGGACGCGCTGGACGACGACGGGGTGGCACGGCTGCTGACCGCCCTGCACTGCGCCACCGAGGAGCTGCGCGCGGTGGCCCCGGGACAGCCGCTCACGCTCGTGGTCTGCGACTACGGCCTGGGCGCCCTGCCCTCGGCGGTACGCGCCTGGCTGGTCGCCAACCGGGACCGCTACGGCACCGTGGCGCTGGACGCGCACGACCTGGCCGACTGGCGTGGACTGAACCCGACTGTGGTGACGCCGAGCTTCGCCGAGGCCACCCGGCTGCTGGCCCGCGCCGCCGCCGGTTTCGCACACGGCGAGCGCAACGCCGTACCCAATGGGGGTGACCTGCACCTGGACCACCCGGCGGAGGCCGACGGCCCGTCCGAGCTGATGGTCGGCGCGGCGCCCGGCGGGTCCGGCGACCGTGCGCCGGGCAGCCCGCACCCGACCTCGGGCGCGCCCGCCGCAGCGACGTCCGGCGGCTCGACCGGCCCGACCGGCGAGCCGACGCCCGGCGAGGAGCGGGTGGCGCTCACCGGGGACGGGCTGAGCGTCACCGGCACCGGCGTGACGGTGAGCGCGACCGCCGGCACCGGCGTGGACCGGGCCGTGCTGGCCGAGTCGCGCCTGCCCGAGCTGCGCGCGCACACCGGCGCGGACGTGGTGGCGGTGACCCTGGACACCGAGGGCGCGGTGGTCGGCGGCGCCGAGGGCGAGCCCCGGCGCAGCCACAGCACCCCGGTCCCGGCCAGTCACGCGGTGGGCGCCGGGGACGCGTACCTGGCGGCCATGACGCTGGCGCTCGCCGCCGACGCGGGCCTGCCCACCGCCGCCCAGCTCGCGCAGCTCGCCGCCACCATCACGGTCGCCGACACCGGCACCTGCGTGTGCCGCCGCGAGGATCTGCTCGCCGCGCTCGGCACCGGCCCGGACGACGGCGGGCACCCGGCGCTGGTCGGCGCCGACGAACTGGCCGCGCTGGTGGACGAGCACCGGCAGGCCGGGCGGTCGGTGGTGTTCACAAACGGCTGCTTCGACGTGCTGCACCCGGGGCACGTCCGCTACCTGACTCAGGCCCGCGCGCTCGGTGACCTGCTGATCGTGGCGGTCAACTCGGACGGCAGCGTCCGCCGGCTCAAGGGCGCGGACCGGCCGGTCAACCCGGTCGAGGACCGGATCGCGCTGCTGGCGGCGCTGGCCTGCGTCGACCACGTGGTGGTCTTCGAGGAGGACTCCCCGGCCCGGCTGATCGAGGCGGTCCGCCCCGACGTCTACGTCAAGGGCGGCGACTACCCGCCGGAGATGGTGCCGGAGGCGCCGCTGGTACGGCGGCTGGGCGGGCAGGTGCGCACGCTCGGGTACGTGCCGGACCGCTCCACCTCGGCGATCATCGACCGCATCCGCGCCCAGTCGCTCATGAGCGAACGCACCGAGCGGAGCGAGGACAGCCCCGTGGGCGAAGGCAGGCCGGCGTGACCCGACCGCTCGACCCGGGCACGCCCGGGCAGTTCCGGCAGTGCCGCCGCCTCGACGTGCTCATTCCCACCCGCAATCGGCCCGCCGAACTGGCTGTCACGCTGTCCGGGCTGGCCGCGCAGGAGGGCGTACCCGGGTTCGGGGTGGTGGTCAGCGACCAGTCCGACGGCGAGCCCGCGTACGCGCATCCGGCCGCCGCCACCATGGTCCGGGCGCTGCGGCACCGGGGGCATCCGGTGCTGCTGACCCGGCGGCTGCCCCGTCGCGGCCTGGCCGAACACCGGTGCTACCTGCTGGCCCAGTCGGCCGCCGACGCGGTGCTCTGCCTCGACGACGACGTGTGGCTGGAGCCGGGCACGCTGTCCCGGCTGATGACCGCGCTGGACGAGCTGGGCTGCGGGTTCGTCGGCAACGCGGTGCACGGGCTCTCCTACGCCGACGACGTCCGCCCGGAGACGCACCAGCACTACGAGGAGTGGGCCGGACGGCCGGTGCCGGAACGGATCCTGCCGGGCACGCCGGAGTGGCATCGGGCGTCCATCCACCCGGCCGCGAACCTGCTGCACGTCACCGAGAAGCTGAACCTGCCGCCCGGGCAGTGGCGGGCGTACAAGGTCTCCTGGATCGGCGGCTGCGTGCTCTACGACCGGGCGAAGCTGGTCGAGGCCGGTGGCTTCGACTTCTGGGAGCGGCTGCCCGACCGGCACCAGGGCGAGGACGTCGCCGCCCAGCTCGCCGTGCTGGAGCGCCACGGCGGCGCCGGCGTGCTGCCCAGCGGGGCCTACCACCTGGAGTCGCCGACCACAGTCACCGAGCGGGACGTGGAGGCGTGGGAAGTGGTGCTCAGCGAGTCGACGGCGGAGGTGTGAGCAGCTCGCGGGCCGCCTCGATCACCTCGGCCGCCGGCACGTCGGCCACGAACGACACCCGGTGCGGGCACTCCCCGTCGCCGGGCCGGTGCGGGTAGATCCCGGGTGTGCAGTCGACGCCGCAGACCGGGCAGTGGGTGGTCCAGGCGGCGATCGGGCGGTGCCGCCCACGCAGCGGCGACGCCCCGTTGATCAGGTTGCCGACCCAGAACACCCCGACGGTCGGCGCGCCCACGGCGGCGGCCAGGTGCAGCGGGCCGGTGTCGTTGGAGACCACGAGCGCGCAGTCCGCGTACGCGGCGGCCAGCGCGCCGAGGCTGAGCGTGCCGACCTGCGGACGCACCGGCACGCCGGCCGCCGCCACCACAGCGTCCACCGTCTCCTGCTCGGCGGGGGTGCCGGTGACAAGCACCTCGTACCCGTCGCCGGTGAGCGCGCGGGCGACCTCGGCGAAGCATTCCGGCGGCCAGCGCCGCCGCGTGTCGGTGGCGCCCGGGTGCAGCGCCACCCGGGGCCGGGTGGGTTCGCCGAGCACGGCGGCGGCCTCGGCCCGGTCGGCGGCGGTGACCGCCAGCGACGGGGTGATCGTGGTGGCGGGCGCACCGACCAGCGCGGCGACCTCCAGGTAGCGGATCACCTCGTGCTGGTAGTAGACGTAGCGCAGCCAGCGGTCGAGCGGCGGCGCGCCCTCGGCCCGCAGGCCCGCGGTGACCCGGGCGCCCAGGCCCGCCACCAGCGGGTTGGAGTTCGCGCCACCGCCGTGCACCTGCAACGCCAGGTCGAACCGCTCGGCGCGGGCCGCGGCCAGGAAGCCCGGCACGTCGCCCGGCGACTCGCCCGGGCCCGGATCGCGGATGCCGGGCGCCGCCGGCACCACCAGCACCCGGTCCACCGGGCCGGGCCGGTCGCGCCAGAGCACCGCGTGCCACGGCGCGCCGAGCAGCACGATCTCCGCCGACGGGTACGCCGACCGCAGCGCGTCCAGCGCCGGCAGCACGAAGATGAAGTCGCCGAGCGCGTTGGCGCGCAACACGGCGATCCGCTCGACGTCGGGCACACGCTCGCCGACCGGGCCGAGCAGCGACGGCTCCGGGTCGCGGCGCGGCGGGTCGGAGTCACCCGACGGGCTGGTCACGCGGCCCCTACGGCCTGTCGATCTCGTCGAGCGCGGTGTCCGGGTGGTGCAGCTCCCGGTCCGCGGCCGGGTCGGCAGGCATCGGCGTACGGTCGACGCCCGCGCGCGGGCCGGTGCGGCCGACGGTGATGGTGCGCGGCGCGGGCCGGGCCGCCCGGGGCAGCCGCACCCGCAGCAGGCCATGGTCCATCACCGCGTCGATCCGGTCCGGGTCCACCCGGGACGGCAGGTCGACGCGGTACTCGAAGCCGCGCGTGGTGAACCCGCCCGGGATGCCGTGGTCGGCATTGACCTCGGCTTCCGACCGGGCGCGTACGCACAGCTCCCGGTCGTCCAGCTCGACGGCCACCTCCTCCGGCGCCACACCGGGGAGCCGGACGACCACCTCCCAGCCGTCCGCCGTCTCGGCCAGATCCACGTCCTGGCTGCCGGAGCGTCCGCCGACCAGCCGGCTCAGCTCGGAGCGCAGCGACTGGAGCTCGCCCATCGGGTCCCAGCCCTGCTGGCGGCCACGCCAGCCCCGTCCGCTGCCCTGTTCCGTCATCGCGCGTCTCCGATCCGCTGGGTCGCCGAGGGGGGTCGCAGCGAGCTGGGCGCGTTGAGATCGTGCTCCGGGTCGACGCCGACGCCGAGGCGATCCACCAGTTCACCGCCGAGCCACGCGCTGACGCCGAGGATCGCCAGGGCGACCACCTCGATGGCGACGAGCGCGCCCCCGGCCGCCCGCGAGTCGGCGTTGAGCCGGACCACCCAGACCGCGGCGAACAGCAGGATCACCGCCACGTTGGCGGCGGCGTGGGTGACACCGACCCGCTTGGCGCGGGTGCCGGCCGGCAGGGCGAGCAGGTCGAACGCCCCGGCCGCCGCGGCCAGCAGGCCGCCGATCAGACCGACGGTGATGTTCCAGTACGCGACTTCGGCCAGGAAGCCGGGCCCGCCCACGGTGTCCACCACGTCGAAGATCACGGCGGTCACGAAGAGCGCCACCGGAAACATCACGAGCATCGGGTGCACGGGATGGCCGAGCACCTTGAGCCGGCTCTCCATCTCGGCCTCCATCCGTCACGTCCGGCCGCACGCTGCGAACCGGTCCCTACCCGCCGGCCCCGGGGGCAAACCCGACACTCGACGCGCTCTCCTAGGCTGACCATGGCGGAACGCGGCCCGTCGCGGGCCGGAACCGTCGTGACGATCAACGGACGGGGGAGGAAGACGTGACGACCCGGGAGATCACCAGCGAGGCCGAACTACGCGAGCTGATCGGCACGCCGATGCCGCGCGCTGCCGCCAAGGACCGCCGTACGCTGCACGAACGCGACCGGGAGTGGCTCGCCGCGTCACCGTTCTGCCTGATCGCCACCGCCGGCGCGGACGGCACCTGCGACGTCTCCCCCAAGGGTGACCCGCCCGGCTTCGCGCTGGTGCTCGACGACACCACGATCGCGATTCCGGAGCGGCCCGGCAACCGGCGGGCCGACGGCTACCGCAACATCCTGGCCAACCCGCACGTCGGGTTGATCTTCCTGATTCCCGGCCGCACCGACACGCTGCGGATCAACGGGCGCGCCCGGCTGATCGCCGACGCGCCGTGGTTCGCCGACATGGAGGTCAAGGGCCACCGGCCGGTGCTGGCCGTCGAGGTCGCGATCGAGCAGATCTTCTACCACTGCGCGAAGGCGTTCCTGCGCTCCGAGCTGTGGCAGCCGGAGACCTGGCAGCCGGACGTGCTGCCGACCCGGGCCCGGCTGATCAAAGAGGTGGAGGCCCCGGCGGAGAGCCTGGCCGACCTGGAACGCCACTACGGCCCGGCGTACCTGGAGACCCTGTACCGCTGAGTCCCGTGGTCAGGGCCGGACGTTGCGCTTGCGCTTGCCCCGGCCCACGTACCCGTGACCGCCCGTCGCCGGCTCCACCCGGCGCGGCCGGTCGCGGCGCGTCCGGTTCCGGCCCGGCCGTTCGGCACGCCGACGGCTGATCTGGGACCAGGTCAGCACCACCCCGACGCCCAGGACGGCCAGGCCGACCACGCCGAGGACGCCCTGCACCCGGCCGCGGTGGCCGCTGAGCTGGCCGAAGTCGGTCACGAAGTCACCCGGGTCCGCCGGGTTCACCCAGATCGACACCTCCGCTCCGGCGGCCCGGCACACCTCGAAGCAGGCCACCTCCTGCGCGTGCGTCCGGCCGTCCACCTCGTAGCTGAAATACATCGTGCTCGACGAGGGACTCCGGTTGCCGCCGCTCTCCGTCACCTGGTCGACGACGACCGCCCGCGCGGGCGTACCCCGCTCGCGCAGCGTCACCGCCCAGTCGTCCAGCTCCATCTGGGTGTGGAACGGCAACCACAGCAACGCGCCGCCGCCGACCACCAGCAGTACGCACGCGAGGCGGATCAGGAACGACCGGCGGATGATCACCCGGCCATCGTCGCCGGGGCCCGCAACCCCGGGACCGGCACCGGATGGGGTTGAATCGGCTGCGTGGCGAAGACCTTGACGATCACCACCCGGAACGCGAGCTTCCAGCAGTGGCAGGCGCTGCTGACCAACCGCAACAAGCGCCAGCGTGCCGGGGAGTTCCTGGTCCAGGGGGTACGCCCGATCACCGTCGCCCTGGAACAGGGCTGGGAGATCCGGGCGCTGCTGTACCCGGACCGGCAACAGTTGTCCCGCTGGTGCCGGGAACTGCTCGACCGCACCGACGCCCGGCGGGTGGCCCTCGCGCCCGAGCTGATGCGGGAACTCAGCGGCAAGGAGGAGGAGTCCCCCGAACTGCTGGCCGTGGTGGCGCAGCCCGATGACGACCTGGCCCGCATCCCGGTCGGGCCCGACATGCTCGTGGTGGTCTTCGACCGCCCCAAGACCCCGGGCAACATCGGCACGCTGATCCGGTCCGCCGACGCCTTCGGCGCGTCCGGCGTGGTGGTCACCGGTCACGCCGCCGACCCGTACGACCCGAAGGCGGTACGGGCCAGCACCGGGTCGCTGTTCGCCGTACCGGCCGTGCGCGTCCCCAGCCACCACGCCGTCCTCGACTGGGTCGCCGCGGTGCGGAAGGCGGGACCACAGATCCAGATCATCGGTACGGACGAACACGGCGACGTGGACGTAGCGGAGCACGACCTGACCGGGCCCACTCTCCTGCTCGTCGGCAACGAGACGCACGGACTCAGCAAGGGCTGGCAGGAGGCGGCCGACCGGATCGTACGCATTCCGATCGTCGGTGCGGCGAGTTCGCTGAACGCGGCGGCGGCCGGGACGGTGGCGCTGTACGAGGCCGCCCGCCAGCGCGCGAAGCAGCGGTGACGCCTCGGCTCGCTGCTACGAGGCGGCCGTGCCGGTTGCGGTCCTCGACGGCCGCTCGCGTCCCCACGCGGCCAGCGGTTCGAGCGCATCGTTGAGGCGTACGCCGTCCTCGGTCAGCGAGTACTCGACGCGGGGCGGCACCTCGTCGTAGGAGACCCGGTGCACGACGCCGTCCGCCTCCATCTCGCGCAGGTGGGCGGCCAGCACCTTCTCGGTGATCCCCGGCAGCAGCCGGCGCAACTCGCCGAAGCGGCGGTACGGGTGCTCGTGGAGTGCCCAGAGGATCAGCACCTTCCACTTGCCCCCGATCACCTCCATCGCGGCGTCGATCCCGCAGACATGGCCGTCCGGTGCGCCCGGCCGGTTCAACGTCGTCATGCCCCACCCTTCCGACCTGCTCGCTCACCTCAGAGTAACCACCTACTCCGAAGTGCGTACTTGTTCACCTGCGGGCCTGCGACCAGCCTTTTCGGCATGGCACACGACACTGTGGAGAAGACGCCCGTGACGCTGCTGGGCCTCGGCGCGATGGGCGCCGCGCTGGCCCGCGCCTGGCTCGCCGCCCGCCACCCGCTCACCGTCTGGAACCGCACCCCGGCCCGCGCCGCGGCGATCTCCGCCGAGGGAGCGACGGTCGCGAACAGCGCCGCCGAGGCCGTCGCCGCGAACACCCTTGTCGTCGTCTGCCTGCTGGACGACACCTCGGTCGAGGAGGTGCTGGCCGGCGCCGACCTGGCCGGCAGGGATCTGGTCAACCTGACCACGGGTACGCCCGCCCAGGCCCGCGCCCGAGCCGACTGGGCCCGCGAGCGCGGGGCCCGCTACCTGGACGGCGGAATCATGGCCGTTCCTCCGATGATCGGCGTCCCGGACGCCGGCGGCTACGTCTTCTACAGCGGCTCCCGCGAGCTGTTCGAACGGCACCGGGAGACGCTCGCCGTCCCGGCCGGCACCACCTACGTCGGCCCGGACGCGGGCTTCGCCGCCCTGCACGACGTCGCCCTGCTCAGCGCCATGTACGGAATGTTCGCCGGGGCGGCGCACGCCTTCGCCCTGATCCGCCGCGAGGACATCGACCCCGCGTCGCTGGCCCCGCTGCTCGCCGACTGGCTCGTCGCGATGGCCCCGGCCGTCCACCAGACCGCCGACCAGCTGCGCAGCGGCGACTACACGAAGGGTGTCGTCTCCACCCTCGCCATGCAGGTGGCCGGCACGCCGTCGTTCCTGCGCACCGCTGAAGAGCAGGGCGTCAGCCCGGAACTGCTCAGCCCCTACTTCGCGCTGATGCGCCGCCGCCTGGCCGAGGGCAGCGGCGACGAGGACCTGACGGGCGTCATCGACCTGCTGGTGCGTTGACCGCCACGGACCGAGACAACCCACGTGGACAGCCGATACACCGATGGTGATCTCGGCTGTTCCCCTGATGAGAATTCCCAGCGACGCAATGACGATCGTCCGATGCGACAGAAGCATCCGCAGCGCGTACCCGATCGTGCCGGCCCGACCGGCGTCGAGGGCAAGTTGCCGGTCGCCCGCTGGCGGCGCGTCCTGGCGGTTCTCGCGCCGGTGATCGCGGCGGTGCTCGGCGCCGCGATGGCCACGCAGTGGGAGGTCGGCGGCGGCCGCGCCGTCAGCTCCCTACCCGCTCCGTCGCGATGGATGGCCGAGAACCTGCCGTTGTTCGACGGTGGGGAGCCGGCGTGGATCTGGCGCGGGCCCTTCTTCGTGTCCGTGCTGCTGGCGCTGCCGCTCGTCTGGACGGTCACCGGCCACGCCACCGCGATGCCCCGCCGCCTGACGAGGTACGGGCTCCTCACCGCAGGCATCGCGATCGGCCTGGAATACAGCACCCCCGGGTACGGGTGGTTGTTCGACCTCGTGGCCCTGTTGACGGCGCTGGTGGGCACCGTCTGGTGCGGGCTGCAGGGGCTGCGTCGCGGCGTGCTGTCGCGCCGCGTCGCATGGGCGCTCGTCGCGGCACTGCCGTTGACGCCACCAGCCGGCTTCCTCACGTTCTGGTACCTGCCGCCCGGCCTGACCATGGGCTTGCTGCTGGCCTGGGCCGCTGCCGCCGTCTTGTCCGGCTCCCCCGCACCATCACCTGGAGGTGTACGTGGCTCTGTTCGGTGACGACCTGGACGCCGTCGCCAACCGGCTGGGCAAGGCGGTCGCAACGCGAGATGCGGAATGGATGCGGGCCGCTCACCTCGGGCTCGTGGGTCTGCGTGGGGTTGCTCTGACCGGCCAACTGCGGCGCACCGTAACAGGCGCTTACGACATGGGTCGGTGCCGTCAGCGCCTGCGGCTTTCCTTGCCTGTACGGATGGCTAGGGAGCCATCGGCCGCCGCAACGATCCGCCGACACGTTGTCGCTCCCTCCCCGTAGCCTGCCCGGCAGAGTTCGTACGACGGAGGGTGCGTTGTCTGCTGTCGCGTCACTGACCCTGGTTCCCAGGAGAAGCATCCCCGAGTTGGCCCACCTAGCCCGCACATCGTCGTCGTCACTCGGCTCCTACCTCGCCGAACACGGACGCGAGCCGCGGGAGGAGTACGACTGGTCCGGGTACTGCATGCTGCACGTCTTGAGCTATCTGGAGGAGCGCGACGTAGACCTGGAGCAGTCGGAGTTCGATGCCGAGTCGGCGGCCATCAACAAGGTGCACGACCTGACCGTGCTCATCACTCCCGCACACAAGCGGTTCCTGGATCAGCTCGACCCCGCCGGGCACGGCGAGGCGGAGTTGGCCGCTCACTTCGAGGAAATGGGGCTGGACTTCGAGGAGAGCGGCACGGCCGGTTTGGATGGGCTGAGGCTGTTGCGCGACAGCATCTCCGAACTCCGCGACGACCAGGTGTTGCTGCTGCACATCGGCTGAGGCCAGAGGCGCCAGATCCGGTCGAACCACCCGTGACGGTGATCACCTGTAGCACTTGACGCGGTGCTGCACATGTCTGTCCTGGATGCAGTCGTGTGTCCAGGACAGGAGCAGAGTATGACGACCGCGGTGCTCGACCGCGCGCCGACGACGCCGCCCGTCAGCAGCCCTCCCGGGCGGGCGCCCCGGTTGTACGTGCTGGACGGGTTGCGGCTGATCTGTGCTCTTGCGGTGGCCGGATACCACTTCGGCGACTCATGGAGGTTGGACGGCGTGCGCCCGCCGGCATACTTCCTGCCGGACGCGGCACCGGTGCTGATCTATGGCTTCCTCGGAGTCGAGACGTTCTTTCTGATCAGCGGATTTGTGATCCTCATGAGCGGCTGGGGGCGTACCGTTCGCGAGTTCGCTGCCTCCCGCGTCGCGCGACTCTATCCGGCGTTCTGGGTGTGCGTGCTGACCACGACAGCCGTGGCGGCAGTGCTGCCGATCAGTGGCGGGCTGCCTTTCCCACCTCTGCCGGACGGGTGGGGCGTGCTGGTCAACCTGACCATGTTGGCGGAGCCCCTCAACACGCCGCTTGTCGACACCGTGTACTGGACCCTCTGGATCGAGCTCCGGTTCTATCTGATCGCGGCGTGCATTCTTGCGGCCAAGCCGACCGAGCGGGGAGTAAAAATATTCGGCGCGGTGTGGCTGGCAGTCGCCGTGGTCATGCCCGTCTTCCGGGGTGCCGCCCTGGACGAGGTCGTGATGTCCGACTTCGCGCCGTACTTCATCGCCGGAATCACCCTGTTCCTGCTTCGCCGCAACCGATCCGATCCATGGCTGTGGGTGCTGCTACTCGCCACGTGGCTGGTCAGCCTGCAGCGCGTGTACGGGCGGACCCTGGAGTTGAAGCCCGGCTTCGAGGTGCCCGTCTGGCCGGCACCGGTACTGCTCACCGGGGTGTACCTTCTGATGCTCGTCATCGCGCTCGGCTACACCGACCGGGTGAGAATGCGCTGGCTGGCCATTGCGGGTGCCATCAGCTACCCCTTCTACCTCTTGCACCCGCGCATTGGATACAGCGTGATCCGCAACGTGTACGAGGAAACCAACCTTCCCGCGTCGATACTGATCGGCGGCACCGTGCTTGGGCTGCTGGCGGCAGCCTGGCTTGTCCATCGCTTCGTCGAGCGCCCACTCGCACCCTTGATCCGCGGCTTCGTATTGGACCGGCGACGACTATGAGCACCAGACGCCACGCGCCGAACACGAGGAAGGGTGTGGATCCGACGACCGCGGAGGCCGATTCCGCCTTCCGCGAGCTGTTCGAGGCCGCGTATGACGATTTGCTGCTCTTCGTCGAACGCCGTGCACACCTCGCCGTTGCCGAAGACGTGGTCGCCGAGACGTTCTTGATAGCGTGGCGCCGCTTGGACGAAGTACCGAAGTCACTCGGCGAGGCCCGCGCCTGGCTGTTCACCGTCGCCCGCAATGTTCTGCACAATCGGCAGCGCAGCGACCAGCGGCAGCAGAGCCTCGCGCTTCGCGTCCTCCAGGAACCCGATGCTCCGAGCAGCGCCGAGGCCGACCTCGCGGCTACCCGCGTCGACCTGGTGAAGGCTTGGCAGCGCCTGTCATCGGCCGATCAGGAAGTGCTGACGCTGACCGCGATCGAAGACCTCACCGGGCCGCAGGCAGCACACGTACTGGGCATTTCCCGGCCCGCGTTCAGTTTGCGCCTGCTGCGCGCCCGTCGCCGCCTGCGTCAGCATCTTGGTCAGCGGCCGATCAGCGAACCCACAAGCGTCCCTGCACCGGCCGGCCCTTCACGACGCGGAGGCTCCGCATGACCCACGACGACGTCCTCGCCCGGACAATCCGCTCTGCCGCCGTCCCGGTGCCCGCACGCGTCGCGCAGGAACCCGCGCGAGAATTGCTCGAGCGGATCGTCGCCACTGATCGGCGACCGCGCCCGGCACCAGCGCGCACACCGCACCGTCGGCCTCGCCTGGCGATCGCCGGCGCGGCCGGAGCGCTCGCCGCCGCTGTCGCCTTCACCCTGACATTTCTCAACGCTGGTCCCGCGTTTGCGTCGTGGACGCCCGAGCCGAGTCCGATCTCGGATACCGAGGCACGCGACATCGCCGGCAAATGCCTGCCTGCCCAGGACGCGAGCGTCGCAAGGGTGGTCATCGGTGAAAAACGCGGCGAGTACGCATACGTGAACGCCGTGTCGCCGGCTGGAAGCCAGACATGCTTCCGCGATCGCAACGGGGACGTGACGAATACCAGCATCCTGACCGTGCTGACCAGCACCGAGCGGCTCGGCGCCGGGGGTGTCGAGCTGTACTCGTGGGGTCAGCTACGCACCGACGAAGGCTACGTCCGGATCATGGCGGGACACGTCGGCTCACAGGTGACGAGCGTGGAGATCAACTTGCGGACCGAGGATGGCGATTCGTCACGGACGGCGCGCGCAACCGTTCGCGACGGTTACTTCGGCGCCTGGTACCCCGAAGGCCTCGATGAGTCGAGCAGCAACACCACCACACTGACCGTCCGCCTCGCAGACGGCAGCGCGGTGATCCTGTCCGCCCGCGAACTGTACGAACAACCGAAGCTGGACTGAGGGTGGCTCGGCAGGCCCCGCCCGCCCACGTGCTGGCCGGTTTGCTACCGATCAGTGACGGGCTCATCACGCCACCGGAAGCGCGCCTCGTCCCCTTCGATGACCAAGATGAACCATGGCACCTCGCGCCCGGTCGGGTCAGTCATCGTCACGGCCGGATAGATGGCCTCGTGCGCCTGGCGCAATGCCTCAACATCCCCGGAGTTCACGGCCTCGATCCATGCCGCGAAAATCGGTCGCAGTGGTCGGAAAGCAGGCTCTGGCCGAAAGCGGCCGCGGATCCAGGGGAAGTCGAGCTCCCGCTCATCGACCTCACCGACCAACTCGCTGCGGTGGTGCACCCGCCAGACCCTGCCCACCTTCATTCCGGCAGCGTAGGCCGCGCTGCCGCCAACCACTCCTCTTCCGGAAGCCCATCTCCGTCGAAGGGCGCTGTTGTCCGCCCCGGAAACGGCGAATCCCAGGCCGATGACCTGGGATTCTGTACCGAGCCGCCTGACGGAATCGAACCGTCGACCTACGCATTACGAGTGCGTCGCTCTAGCCGACTGAGCTAAGGCGGCAACGATCGTAAAGTGTACGGCACTCCCCGGCCGAAGCCGAACCGGATCCCCCCGCCTCCGAACCCCGGACACCGAGCCACATCCGCCCCGTCACGGGAGAGACTTCGCGCCGCGTCCCGACTACCCTGCGGCGGGTGACCGACGAACCGCCGCGGCCAGCGGCCCCCGAGGCGCATCCCGGCGAGCGCGCCACCCGCCGCCCCCGCAAGATCGACCCGCAGGAGTTGGGCTTCACCCCGCGCCGGCCGGTGCCCTGGCTCGCGCCGCTGCTGTTGATCAGCACCGGCCTGCGTACGCTGCTGGCGATGCTGTTCGGGGCGTACCTGGACAAGCGCGAGCTGCAGAACGCGTTCGGCGACGGCACGTTCCGGCAGGTCGGGCCGGACGGCGGGCTCTGGCTCGACTACGTGGCCGACCTGGGTGACGGCTTCGACGCCACGTACTCGGTGGCGTACCTGCTCGCCCAGCCGGAGCTGACGGTGGACGGGCATCGCCTTCCGCGGGCGCAGACGCTGGTGATGGGTGGTGACCAGGTCTACCCGGCGGCGGGCTACGAGGCGTACGAGGACCGCTGCAAGGGCCCGTACCAGTCCGCGCTGCCGGTCGCTCCGCCGGAGCAGCCGACGCTGTTCGCGGTGCCGGGCAACCACGACTGGTACGACGGGCTGACCGCGTTCCTGCGGCTGTTCGTGCGGACCCGGGACCGGCACTTCGGCGGCTGGGGCACCGGCCAGTCCCGCTCGTACTTCGCGGTCGAGCTGCCGGCCGGCTGGTGGCTGCTCGGCCTCGACGACCAGTCCGGCTCGTACCTGGACGACCCGCAGCTCACCTACTTCGACGAGGTGGCCCGCAAGCTCACCCCGGAATCCAAGGTGATCCTGGCGGTGCCGGCGCCGACGTGGGTCAAGGCCGTGGACCACCCCAACGCGTACGACTCGATCGACTACTTCATCCGTACCCTCGTCGCGCCGACCGGCGCGCAGGTGCGGGTGCTGGTCTCCGGCGACCTGCACCACTACGCCCGCTACGCCGGGGCGGACCGGCAGCTCGTCACGTGCGGAGGTGGCGGCGCCTACCTCTACCCCACGCACCGGCTGCCGGAGAAGCTGGAGGTCCCGCCGCGTGACACGCTGACCCGGCGGGCCAGCAACACCCAGGAGTACGACCTGGCCGCGCGCTACCCGGACAAGGCCCGCTCCCGCCGGTACGGCTGGGGCATCTTCGCCCGGCTGCCGTTCCGCAACCCGGGCTTCACCACGCTGCTCGGCACCCTGCACACGCTGCTGATGCTGGCCATGGCCGGCGTGGCGGTGCAGCGGGTGGGCACCACCGAGCAGCGGCTGTTCAGCGTGCCGCTGGCGATCATGCTGGTGGTGGCGATGATGGGCGCTGTGTTCTTCGCCAAGCCGCCGACGGCGGGCGGGAAGCGGCACGCCCGCCACTGGATCCTCGGGGTGGCGCACGGACTGGCCCAGATAGCTCTCGCCGCCGGCGGCACGTGGGTCTGGTTGCAGCTGCCGTTCTACGACTGGCCGTGGCCGCTGCCGGCGGTCGCCGCAGCGGTGCTCTACGGGCCGGTGAGCGGTCTGGTCGCCAGCCAGCTCGTGGCGCTGTACCTGCTGGTGGCCGGCGCGTTCGGGGTCAACCTGAACGAGTTGTTCGCCGCCCAGGGCATCGAGGACTCGAAGGCGTTCCTGCGGTTCCGGATCGACCCGGACGGCACGTTGACGATCTACCCGATCGCCGTGGACAAGGTGTCCCACGACTGGCAGCTCAACCCCGACCAGTCCCCCACCGCCTCCTGGCTGACCCCGAAGACCCCGCTGACCCCCCGCCTGGCCGAACCCCCCATCGTCATCCGCTGACCCCTGATCGCCGCCGAAGGGGCGGGAGGGTCAGGGCTGGGGGTAGTGCTGGTCGTGGGCCTGTCTGGGGCCGCACACCGACGCCCGCGAGCACATCGAGCGGGAGCCGTCGGCGTCCAGGCGGACCGTCACCGCGTCGCGCGGGACGCTGTGGCCGACCACCTTGCCCTCACCCTGCGGCGTGGACACCCGGCTGCCGACCGCGGGGGCCGTCTCCTGGAACTTCTGGTACAGCGGGTGCTCGTACTTCAGGCAGCACATCAGCCGCCCGCACGCGCCGGAGATGCGCAGCGGGTTGAGCGGCAGGTCCTGGTCCTTCGCCATCCGGATGGTCACCGGCTCGAAGTCGGTCAGGAACGTGGCGCAGCACAGGTCACGCCCGCAGGAGCCGATGCCGCCCTGCACCCGTGCCGAGTCGCGGGCGGACAGCTGCCGCAGCTCGACCCGGCAGTGCAGGGTGGCGCCCAGGTCACGGACCAGGGAACGGAAGTCGACCCGGTGCGGCGCGGTGAAGTAGATGGTGGTGCGGTCGCTGCCGTTCTCCGGCGTGGCCAGGACGTGGTCGACGGCTACCACCTTCATCGGCAGGCCGTGTTCGCGGATCAGCCGCTTGGCGGCCACCTTCGCCTCGGCCTTGCGCCGGCGCAGCATCTCGTCGCGGCGCAGATCGTCGTCCTCGGCGAGCCCGGCGAGTTTCGGGAATCCGTCGGTGTCCTCGGTGACCCACTGGGCCGCCCAGACGCACTCGGCCACCTCGGGCCCCTCGTCGGTGGGCACCAGCACCCGGTCGCCCACCTGCGGGCGCAGCTCGCCCGGGTCGAGGTAGTAGAGGCGCCCGTACCGGTTGAAACTGACCGCGCAGAGCATGCCCATGCGCCCCACCCTACGCGGATCGGGGCCCGCCGTACGGCGGGCGGTCGCCGTACGGTCACCGACAGCGGCGATCGGCTCCGTCGACCCGGCCGAATCGCCCCTTCGCCTCGCCCGGACGGCTGAAACCTCGCCCGCCGCCGGGACAAGCGTCTGCCGACAGCGTTGAGTGAAGACATACCTGCGGGGGGTGCAGGGGAAGTCCACGGCGTCGCCGCCGTTGCCCGGCCACGGCCGGTCCGGCGCGCGGCGCCGTGGACCGTCAGTAGCCGATTCGGGTGGTGCCGCCGTAGTGCGGCGCGACCGCCGGCCGATCCCGCCAGACCGTCTCCGCGAGGCTCGGCCCCCACTGACGCAGCAGCGTCTCGGCGCCGTCGTAGGCGACTCCGAGCACGCCCAGGATCCGGGTGGCGATCTCGGCCGCGGCCGACGCCCCGGCCGGTCCGGCGTGGACGCCGGGCCGGGTCGCCGCGTGCACGGCGACCGCTTCGGACGAACCCAGCACCTCGGCCAGCGCGCGGGCCAGCGCGACCCGGCTGCCCTCCACCCAGCCGGCCAGCGCGTCCGCGTAACTCGCCGTCGACTCCAGCCGCCCGACCAGGCTCTCCGGCCCCTCGTCCAGGTGCCGGAGCAGTGTTGCGCGCGCCTCGTCGTACGCCGACGCGGCGGCGCCGGACCAGGCGACCTGGTCGCCGAGCAGGGCGCAGGTGTCGTCGTACCCCCGGACGAGCCGGCGCACGGCGTGGCCGGCGTCGGTCAGCGGCGCGGGGTGCAGGTCGAGGAACTCGCGCACGGCCGCGCCGGGGAGCACCTGCATGCGGCGCAGCAGCGGCCAGAGGCGGTGGCCCTCGGGTGCGCCGGCGGCGAGCAGCGTGTCGACGCGGGCGAGCAGGTCGAGCCCCGGCTCCGCGAGGCGGTCGAGCGCGTCCATCAGGCCTCCCGGGCCAGCCGCCGGGCCACGCCGTCGTCGGCGGCGGCATAGCGGTCGGCGGCGCTGCGCAGCGCGGCCGCGGCGGCGGCCAGCCGGACGGCGGCAGCCTGTGCCTCGCGCGCTCGGTCGGCGGTGGCGGCGGTCCACTGCCGGTGCAGCGCGCGGCCCACCTCACCGGGCCGGCCGGCGGCGTGCGCGCCGAACGCGGGGTGCGGCGGGTCGGTGGCGGTGACCGTACGGGCCAGCGTGGCGAGGGTCGCGCCGGCCTCGTCGAGGCGGGCGGCCAGGGCGCGCAGCGTCTCCATGTCAGGCTCCCGCCAGCGGCCGGTAGGCCGCGAACGTCTCGTTGTGCAGCTTCTCCCGCGCCCACTGCGCCGCGTCGGCGGCGGCGGTGACCGCCGCCTGCACCGATCCGGCCACGTCACGTGGGCTGCGGTGATGCAGCGGCCCGAGGAAACGCACGTCGGTGATGCGCCCACCGGCTGTCACCACCACCTCGACAAGGCCGTCGGGCGAGCGGACGGTGACCTCGACAGTGGCCACCGCCTGGTCGAACTCGGCCTGCAGGTTCTCGATGCGGCGGTAGCGCCGCACCGCCTCCTCGATCCAGGCCTCGTCGATCTCGCCCCGCGGCATCGGCGGACTCCTCCCGGCCGGTCGGCCCCAACATCACTGAGCGTGCCGCCTCGATCACGGCGGCATCACCGGGGACCGTACCGCACGCCAATCGCGCGTGTCGATGCCCTGTGGACAGCGTGGAGCGGGCGTGGGTCAGCCGCGCCAGAGGGCGAGCATCATCGCCTCCACCGCGATCCGCGGCTTGACGTTCGCCTCGATCGCCGCCCGGCACTCCAGCACCGCCTCCAAGCGGCGCAGCGAGCCCTCGGCGTCCCACTTCTGCGCGCCCGCGCCGGCCAGCGCCGCGGTGTCGGTGTGCACCGGGGCGACCGGCGCCCGCAACGCCATGGTGAGCGCATCGCGGTAGAACCCGGCCAGGTCGACCAGCGCCCGGTCGAGCGCGTCCCGCTGGGCACGGGTGGCCCGCGACTTCTGCCGCTTCTCCAGATCCTTGAGCTGGCCGGCCGCGCCGCGCATGGCGCCGGCCGCGCCCCGGCCGGTGCCGCCCGCACCGAGCGCGGTCTGCAACGCCGTACGCTCCGCCTCGTCGATCTCGACGACCGAGGCGGCGGCCTCCGCCTCGGCGGCCTCGATCAGCGCCGAGGCGGCGTCGAACGCCGCGCCCACGCCGGTCAGCCGGCGCGGCACGGCCAGCACCGCGTCGCGCCGCTGCCGGGCCTCCGGGTCGCGGGCCAGCCGCCGGGCCCGGCCCACGTGCCCCTGCGCGGCCGCCGCGGCCCACTCGGCCACGTCCGGCGCGACGCCGTCCCGGCGGACCAGCACCTCGGCCACCGCGGCCGGCGGCGGCTGGCGCAACGGTACGACGCGGCAGCGCGACCGGATGGTCACGGAGATGTCGTCGGGGTGGGTGGACGGGGCGCAGAGCAGGAAGACGGTACGCGGCGGCGGCTCCTCGATCGCCTTGAGCAGCGCGTTGCCGGCGGCCTCGGTGAGCCGGTCGGCGTCCTCGATGATCACTACCTGCCACCGGCCGCCGGACGGCGTGCTCGCCGCCCTGAGCACCAGCGCGCGCATCTCGCCGACACCGATGGAGAGCCCGTCCGGAACGACGAGGCGCACGTCGGCGTGCGTGCCGGTGAGCGTGGTGTGGCAGCCGGGGCAGCTGCCGCATCCGGTGCCGTGCACGCACTGCAGGGCGGCGGCGAACGCGCGGGCGGCCACCGACCGGCCGGATCCGGGCGGCCCGGTGAAGATCCAGGCGTGGGTCATCCCGGCGCCGGGATCGGCTTCAGCGGCGGGCGCCGGAGGCGGATCGGCGTCGGCGCCGTCGAACTCCTCGGCGAGCGCGTCGAGGTCGTCGTACCCGCCCGCCGGCGCGCCGGCCGCGACGGGCACGGCGGCGCGCAGCAGCGCGGCGGCCGAGGCGGCGGCCCGCCGCAGCGTGTCCACCGCCTCGTCCTGCCCGACCAGATCGCCGAAGACGTCGGTCATCTTCGGGGTTGCTCCATCGTCACCAGCTCCGCGTCGGATAACTCAGGCTGGACCGAGGTGTCCGGGCCCTGCGCCGGACGCGGGTGCACGATCCCGCCCGGGTCGGCGAGGAGCTCACCCACCCGGCGGGCCACCGCGTCGGCGATCTCGTCCACCGGCCGGGACGCGTCGAGCACGAGGTAACGCTTCGGGTCACCGGCGGCCAGGTCGAGGAAGGCGTACCGGACGCGCTCGTGGAACGTCAGCGACTCGGCCTCCAGCCGGTCGGCCCCCTCGTTGCGCGTCTCCACCCGGCTCAGGCCGGTACGCGGCTCGACGTCGAGCAGCACCACCAGATCGGGCTTGAGCCCACCGGTGGCCCAGGACGAGAGCCAGGAGACCTCGTCCACCGGCAGCGTCCGGCCGGCGCCCTGGTAGGCCAGCGACGAGTCGACGTACCGGTCACTGATCACCACCGCGCCGCGCACGAGCGCCGGGCGGACGACGGTCGCGACGTGGTGCGCCCGGTCGGCGGCGTAGAGCAGCGCCTCGGCGCGCGGCGACGGCGCCTCGGCCGTGCCGGTGTCAAGCACCAGCGAGCGGATCCGCTCACCGACCGGTGTGGCGCCCGGCTCGCGGGTGACCACCACGTCCCGCCCCTGCGCGCGCAGGCGCTCGGCGAGCACGGCGAGCTGGGTGGACTTGCCGGCGCCCTCGCCGCCCTCGAAGACCACGAAGAGACCGCTGGAGACGAACGGCTCGGCCGGCATCAGCGGGCGGCCCCGGATCGAGCCCCACAGGTCGGCGAGGACCGGCACGCCCTTCTTGTCGTCCATCTGGCCGAACGCGCTGATGCCGGCGATGATGCCGGCCGCGCCGGCGGCGAGCAGCAGCAGGCGCGTCGAGGAGATGGAGATGCCCAGGTCGGCGATGGTGAGCTGGCGGGAGCCGCCGACGCCGACCAGGAGGCTGCTGAGCGCGATGGCGAGGATCAGCACCAGCCGGGTGCCGATCTGCACCACCGCGAAGACGCGCCCGCGTACCTCGTCGGCGACCTCGCCGCCGAGCAGCGTGGTGCCGGCCAGGAACGCCATGCCGGCGCCCGCGCCGACCAGGATCGCGCCGAGGATGGCCATCGACAGGTGGATGGCGAACGCGAGCACCAGCACCGAGGCGCTGGCGAGCACGATGCTCATGCCGAACCAGCGGCGGCGGGACATGTCCCGCACGATCATCGGACCGAGGCCGATGCCGAGCGCCAGGCCGACGAAGATCGCGCCGAAGAGCAGCGAGAACGCGGCGTCACCGGCGCCGAGCGAGTTGGCGAAGAACTTGGCCGTGCCGACCACGATGCCGCCGCCGGCGAACGCGCCGAAGATGCCCAGCACCAGGCCGCGGACGAGCGGGGTCTGGCCGATGTACTTCCAGCCCTCGGAGAACTGCCGGAACATGCTCTGCTCGGAGCGCTCGGCCTCGCCGCGCTGGGCGTGGCTGATCTCCTTGATCCCGAACGCCACCACGAGCGCGGTGGCCAGCCGGGAGAACGCGTTGAACCAGAGCGCGAGCTGGGCCGGCTCGGCCCAGTTCGGCAGGTCGCCGCCGACCGCGCCGCGGACGCCCCGGTCCAGCACGGCCAGCGCGATGGCCGCGGCCACCGGCGTGAGGCCGTACGTGGTGATCAGCGTGAGCTGGTTCGCCGCTTCCAGCCGGGTACGCGGGATGAGGTTGGGAACCGCCGCTTCCTTGGCCGGGATCCACATCAGCGTGATCGACTCGATCAGGAACGTGGCGATCAGCGCCCAGCCGACCACCAGCCCGCCGGCGGCACCGGTCAGCGCGTAGAGCGGGATCGAGGCGAACAGCACGAAGCGCAGCAGGTCGCAGATGACCATCGTCCACCGGCGGTCGAACCGGTCGGCGAACACGCCCGCCACCGGGCCGAGCACCAGCGCCGGGAGCAGCCGGATCGCTGTCACACCGCCGAACGCGGCGCCCTGGGCGGTGCTACCGGAGACCTGGGAGGCGGCGAACAGCGCGGTGGCGAGCAGACCGAGCCAGTCGCCGAAGGAGGCGGCGCTGAGGACGATCCACAGCCTGCGGAACGGCCGGATGCGCAGCACCGAGCGGATGGCGGCGACGCCGGAGTGGTCGGCGGCTGTCCCGGGCGACGACACGCCGGGCGACTCGCCGTTGTTCTGGCTTTCGATGGCCGTACCTCCACGTGCCGGCCCAGGTTTGGGCATCCCCGGTGGAACACTCTAGTCGCGCGGGAGGAGCAGGCCTGCGCGACATTCACCTGCTCGCTGAGCCTAGGCCGCCGGGACCACCGCCCGCAGCCCGGACAGACGCGAGGGTATTTCGCATTCTCGCCCAGACAGTTAGCGTGCAGACGTGGCCATCGACCGTGACAAACTTCGCGAGCGTCTCGACCGGGCGACCGCTCACCTCGACCCGCCGTACGCGGTGGTCGACCTCTCCGCGTTCGACGCCAACGCCGGCGCGCTGACCGGACGGGCCGACGGCAAGCCGCTGCGCGTGGCCAGCAAGTCGGTACGGGTCCGCGAGCTGCTCACCCGCGTGCTCGGCCGCCCCGGCTGGCAGGGCGTGATGGCCTTCACCCTGCCCGAGGCGGTCTGGCTCGCCCGCTTCGGCGTCAGCGACGACGTGCTGGTGGCGTACCCGACGGCGCACCGGGCCGGCCTCGCCGAACTGGCCGCCGACCCGGCGCTCGCCGACGCGGTGACGCTGATGGTCGACGACCCCGCCCAGCTCGACCTGATCGACCAGGTCTGCCCGCCCGCGCGCCGCCCCGCGCTGCGGGTCTGCCTCGACCTGGACGCCTCCTGGCGGCCGCTGCGGGGCCGGGTGCACGTCGGCGTGCGCCGCTCCCCGGTGCACAGCGCCACGGCGGCCGGCGCGCTCGCCGCCGCCGTCGCCGCCCGGCCGGGCTTCCGGCTGGTCGGCCTGATGTCGTACGAGGCGCAGATCGCCGGTCTGGGCGACGCGCCACCCGGGCAGGCGGTGCTCGGCTCGGCGATCCGGGTCGCGCAACGCGGGTCGTACCGGGAACTGCTGGCCCGCCGCTCGGACGCGGTCGCCGCGGTACGCGAACACGCCGACCTGGAGTTCGTCAACGGCGGCGGCACCGGCAGCGTGGCCGCCACCAGCGCCGACCCCGCGGTCAGCGAGGTCACCGCGGGCTCCGGCCTGTACGGGCCGACGCTGTTCGACGCGTACCGTGCCTGGCGGCCGACCCCGGCGGCGTTCTTCGCCTGCGCGGTGGTCCGCCGCCCGGCGCCCGGGCTGGCGACGGTGCTCGGCGGCGGCTGGATCGCCTCCGGCCAGGCGGCGAGCAGCCGGCTGCCCCGGCCCTGGCTGCCGGACGGCCTGAAGCTCCTCGGCGCGGAGGGCGCCGGTGAGGTGCAGACGCCGCTCGCCGGGGACGCCGCGGACGGCCTGCGCGTCGGCGACCGGGTGTGGTTCCGCCACGCCAAGGCCGGCGAGATGTGCGAGCACGTCAACGAGGTGCACCTGGTCGACGGGGACGCGGTGGTCGCGACGGTGCCCACCTACCGGGGCGAGGGCCACGCCTTCCTCTGACAGGCCCCGGCGTGACGACGGCGGGCCCCGGCGCACCCGGGAACCCGCCGCTCGGCGTGCCGCTCAGCCCTGGGACACGGCCTCGGCCGGGGCGTTGACCTGCCGGTGCAGGTACTCCCGGATGAGCGCCTTCGCCTCGACCAGCACCCGCTCGTCGCCGTCGGTGCGGCGGCGGAAGGCCAGCTTGATCAGGGCATCGGCCGCCTCGACCGCGACCTCCAGGTGGAACCGCAGGTCGGGCACCCCGGCCAGGCCGAAACGCTCGGTGAGTACGCGGGCGAGCTGCTCCGCGATGACACCGTTGTTGTCCCGCTGGTCGTCCAGCAGATGCAGGTCGACCACGTCGCCGAAGTGCAGGGTACGGAAACCGGGGACGGTGCGGTGCATCGAGATGTACTCGTCGATCGCCGCGTCGACGCCGTCCCACCAGTGCGTCAGATCGTCCGACGCGAACCGCTCGTCGAGCCGCTGGAGGTAGGACTCCATGGTCCGCAGCGTCAGCGCCTGCACGATGGCCCGCTTGTCCGGAAAGAACTGGTACACCGACCCGATCGCCACCTCGGCGCGCTCGGCGAGCAGGGTCGTGGTCAGCCCTTCGTACCCCACCTCGTCGACGAGCTCGGCGCAGGCGTCCAGCATCCGCTGGACCCGCGCGACACTTCGACCCTGCACCGGTACCCGACGCAGCGGCCCGGTCGTGGCGGCTGGTGTGGACACTCGGCGCCACCCCCCTTCGACGGATGAACATATCTGCACGTCACGAGTCTGTGACTACCGGTACAACGAGCCGGGCTCGATTGCGGTATTTACCAGGCACAACGTTCCTGATATGAATTCAGTTCATATTCATGTCGAGGAGTGGCCGCGATGACCGGTACCACCGCCACCTGGTCCAACTGGGCCGGCAACCAGCACAGCTCCGCGCTCCTCACCGTGCGCCCGCGTAGCGTCTCCGACGTCGTCGAGGCGGTCCGTCAGGCCGCCGCGGCCGGCCGGACCGTCCGGGCCACCGGCAGCGGCCACTCCTTCACCGCCACGGCTGTGGCCGACGGGCACCGCATCGACCTCGCCGAACTGGAGACAGACGTCACCGTCGATGTGGCGCGCCGCCTGGTCACCGTACCGGCTGGAATGACGTTGCACACGCTCAACGAACTGCTCGCCGGGCACGGCCTGGCGATGCCGAATCTCGGCGACATCGACGCCCAGACCATCGCCGGCGCGCTCTCCACCGGCACCCACGGCACCGGGGCGAAACTGGGCTGCCTGTCCACCTTCGTGGCTGGGCTGACGCTCGTCACCGGCACCGGCGAGGTGCTGCGCTGCTCGGCCGAGGAGAACCGCGACGTCTTCGACGCCGCCCGGGTCGGGCTCGGCGCGGTCGGCGTACTGGTCGAGGTCACGCTGCGCTGCGTCGACGCCTTCGTGCTGCGCGCGCACGAACGCCCCGCCCCGCTCGCCGAGGTGCTCGGCGACCTGCCCGGCCTGTACGAGGCGCACGACCACGCCGAGTTCTACTGGTTCCCGTACACCGACCGGGTGCAGGTCAAGACCAACGACCGGGTACCCGCCGACGACCAGCCGCTGCCCGGCTGGCGCGGCTGGCTCGACGACGAGTTCCTCTCCAACACCGTCTTCGCCGGCGCCTGCCGCCTCGGCCGCGCCGTACCCGCCCTCGCCCCCACGATCAGTGCCGTCTCCGCCCGCGCGCTCACCGAACGCACCTACACCGGCCGTTCCGACCAGGTCTTCTGCACACCGCGCCGGGTCCGCTTCGTGGAGATGGAGTACGGCCTGCCGCGCGAGGCGCTGCCCACGGCGCTGGCCGAGCTGCGCCGGATCGTGGACCGGCTGCCGTTCAAGGTGCTGTTCCCGGTCGAGGTGCGGTTCACCGCCGCCGACGACATCTGGCTGTCCCACTCGTACGGGCGGGACTCCGCGTACATCGCCGTGCACCAGTACGTGGGCATGCCGTACGAGCCTTATTTTCGCGCGTTCGAGCAGGTGGCGACGGAGCTGGGTGGCCGCCCGCACTGGGGCAAGCTGCACTGGCGCGATGCGGAGTCGCTGGCCACCGCCTACCCGAGATTCGAAGACTTCCGATCCGTCCGCACCCGCCTGGACCCCCACAACCTTTTCCAGAACCCGTACTTGACCCAGGTCCTGGGCTCCTGAAGATCTTGGTACGAAGACGCCCATCGAGGGGCGTCTTCGTACCAAGATCTCGGCGGTTGTCCACAGGGGCAGCGTGACGGGTGCTGTTCGGGTGGGGTTGCCGGTGTGGAGATGCCGGGGGACGACGCGGGGGAACTGAGCTGGTTGCTCTTCCGTCAGGCGCGAGTGCTGGGTGCGGCGCAGGCTCGGCGGTTCCTGTCCGAGAAGACGATTCGGCACCGCATCGCCAGCGGGCGCTGGCGGCAGGTGCACCCCCGGGTCTACGTCACGCACGACGGTCCCGTCGGCCCGGATGAGCGGCGCTGGATCGCGGTGCTGGCGGCTGGACCGGCCGCGACATTGGGCGGGCTGACCGCAGCCCAGTGCTGGGGGCTCAGGCGCTACGAGAGCCGACTCATCCATCTGCTGCTGCCGGCCCGGCACCAGACCCGGGCGATACCACCTGGCGTACGGGTCCACCGCACCACAGTGCTACCGCCGGAGGACGTGCTCGCGATCGGCCGGCCCCGCCGGACCATGCCGGCCCGCTCGCTCGTCGACGCGGCGCAGTGGGCAGCGACCGACGAGGAGGCACGGGCCGTCATCGCGGCGGGCTTCCAGCAACGCCTGGTCTGGGGCGACGACCTGCACCGGGTGCTGGAACGGCTTCCCCGGGCGCGTCGCCACCGCCTGATCCTGACGACCGCCACCGACGCGGCGGGCGGCGCCCACTCCCTCGCCGAACTCGACTTCCTCGATCTAGTCCGGCGGGCCGGGCTACCCGAACCGTCTCTCCAGGTCGTGCGGCGAGACGCCACCGGGCGGCGCCGCTACCTCGACGTCTGGTTCGAGCGGTGGCGTGTGCACGTCGAGATCGACGGCGGGCAGCACTTCGACCCGAGGACCGCCTGGGCGGACATGCAGCGGCAGAACGACGTCTGGTCCACCGGTGACCGGGTGCTCCGCTTCCCCGCCTGGGCCGTCCGCAACGACCCCACCCGCGTGATCACCCAGTTGCGTGCCGCCCTGCGATCCGCAGGCTGGCCCGGCTGAGATCTTGGTACGGAAACGCCCTTCCAGGGGCGACTCCGTACCAAGATCACTCGTTCGGGGTTGAGGTCGCCTTCTTGGGGGCCGCCTTCTTCGCGGGGGCCTTCTTCGCCGCGGTCGTCTTCTTGGCGGCCGTCGTCTTCTTGGCCGCCGTTGCCTTCTTGGCCGGGGCGGCCTTCTTTGCGGCCTTCTTCTTCGGGGCCGGGCCCTTCGCGCGCTTCTCGGCGAGCATCTCCGACGCCTGCTCCAGCGTCAGCTCCTCCGGCGTCTGCCCGCGCCGCAGCGACGCGTTGAACTCGCCGTCCGTGACGTACGGCCCGAAGCGCCCGTCCTTGATCACCAGCGGCTTCTCGGTGAGCGGGTCGTTGCCCATCTCCCGCAGCGGCGGCGCGGCGGCCCGGCGCTGGCGCGTCTTCGGGGCGGCCAGCAACGCCAGCGCCTCGTCCAGCGTGACGGTGAACATCTTGTCTTCCGAGTCCAGCGAGCGGAACTCGTCACCGCGCTTGACGTACGGGCCGTAGCGGCCGTTGTTGGCGAACACCTCGGTGCCGTCCGGGGCCACGCCGATGAGCCGGGGCAGGCGCAGCAGCTGCAACGCCTGCTCCAGGGTGAGGCTGTCCGGCGACTGCGAGCGCAGCAGCGACGACTTGCGCTCACCGCTGGCCACGTACGGGCCGAACCGGCCGGACTTGAGCAGGATCGGCTCGCCGGTCGACGGGTCGTCGCCGAGCTTGCGCTCACCGCCGCCGCCGAGGAACAGCTCGTGCACCTTCTCCGGGGTCAGCTCGTCCGGCGCGAGGCCCTCCGGGATCGGCGCCCGGTCACCCTGCGAGCCGCCCTCCTCGCCCTCGCCCTCACCCGAGGCCGAGCCCGAAACCGAGGCCGTGCCCGAAACCGAGCCGGGGAGCGCCCGCTGCAGGTACGGCCCGTACCGGCCGACCCGGACGACGACCTCGCGGCCCTCGTCGTCGGTGAACAGCGGGATCGAGTTGACGCTGCGCGCGTCGATCTCGCTGAGGTTCTCGGTGACCAGTTTCTTCAGGCCACCGGCGTGCGCGATGGCCTGGTCGCCGGTGCCGTTGGTGCTGCCGAAGTAGAAGGAGGTGAGGAAGTCGACGGCGGCGTGGTCGCCACCGGCGATCTCGTCCAGCTCGTTCTCCATGCTGGCCGTGAAGTCGTAGTCGATCAGGCGCGGGTAGTGCCGCTCCATCAGCCCGATCACCGCGAACGCCAGGAACGTGGGGATCATGGCCTGGCCGCGCTTGGTCACGTACCCGCGGTCCTGGATCGTCTGCATGATCGACGCGTACGTGGAGGGGCGGCCGATGCCCAGCTCCTCCAGGGCCTTCACCAGCGACGCCTCGGTGTAGCGCGACGGCGGCTGGGTGTGGTGGCCCTGCGCGGCCAGCTCGTCGGCGGTCAGCGGCTGATCCTTGACCAGCGTGGGCAGCCGCCGCTCGGCGTCCTCGGCCTCGGCGTTCTCGTCGTCGCTGGACTCGACGTACGCGCGCAGGAAGCCCGGGTCGGTGATGGTCTTGCCGGTCGCCCCGAAGTCGGCCTCCTCCTGGGCGGAGGAGACGGCACGGATGCGCACCGACACGCTGGAGCCGACCGCGTCGGTCATCTGCGAGGCGATGGTGCGCCGCCAGATCAGCTCGTAGAGCTTGTACTCCTCGGCGGACAGCTCCTTGGCCACCTCGCCGGGGGTGCGGAAGTTGTCGCCCGCCGGGCGGATCGCCTCGTGCGCCTCCTGCGCGTTCTTCACCTTGCCGGTGTAGCGGCGCGGCTCCGGCGGCACGCTGCGCTCGCCGTACAGCTCGACGATCTGCCGGCGGGCCGCCGCGATGGCGGTCTCGGACAGGTTCACCGAGTCGGTACGCATGTAGGTGATGTAGCCGTTCTCGTACAGGCGCTGCGCGGTGCGCATCGTCTGCTGCGACGAGAACCGCAGCTTGCGGGCCGCCTCCTGCTGGAGCGTGGAGGTGATGAACGGCGCGTACGGGCGGCGGCGGTAGGGCTTCTCCTCTACCCGGGTGACGGTGAACGGCCGGTCGGCCAGGCGGGCGGCCAGCCCCCGGGCCCCGCCCTCGTCGAGGTGGACGACACCCGCGCCGGCGCGAACACGACCCGTGGTCGGCTCGAAGTCCTTGCCGGTGGCGATCCGGTCACCGTTCAGCGCGACCAGCGTGGCGTTGAACGTGCGCGGGCCCTCGCCCGGCTTCGCCACCGCGAGCGTGGCCAGGATGTCCCAGTACTCGGCGGTGCGGAACGCCATCCGCTGGCGCTCCCGCTCGACCACGATCCGGGTCGCCACTGACTGCACCCGGCCCGCCGACAGCTTCGGCATGACCTTCTTCCACAGCACCGGCGATACCTCGTACCCGTAGAGCCGGTCGAGGATGCGCCGTGCCTCCTGGGCGTCGACCAGGTCGCGGTCGATCTCCCGGGGGTTGGCCACCGCGGCCTGGATGGCCGGCTTGGTGATCTCGTGGAAGACCATCCGCTTGACCGGCACCTTGGGCTTGAGCGTCTCCACCAGGTGCCAGGCGATGGCCTCGCCCTCGCGGTCCTCATCCGTCGCCAGGAAGATCTCGTCGACCTCCTTGGCCAGCTTCACCAGCTTGCTGATCTGCTGCTTACGGTCGGGCGACACCACGTAGAGCGCGTGGAAGCCGTTGTCGACGTCGACGCCGAGACGCGCCCAGGGCTCACCCTTGTACTTCGCCGGGACGTCGGCGGCGTTGCGGGGCAGGTCCCGGACGTGGCCGAAGCTGGCCTCCACGACGTACCCCGGGCCGAGGTAGCCCGAGATCGTCTTGGCCTTCGCCGGAGACTCGACGATGACCAGACGGGTGGTTCCAGCGTTGCTCGGCACGTCTCTCCCCGACCTCACTCCTACGCCATGCCCGCTTCGGGCCGTGTTGCGCCACCCGGACCACGGGCGGTCCGGATGTCCAACGTAACGCGCCGTCCGCGTTCCGGGTTTCGTGGGCGGCAAACGGGCCGCTCTCCCGGCGACCGCCGGCCGCACCCTGCCGGACGGCGTCACGGTACACCGTGGGTAGGGCGGCAGGCGTGTCACTGTGACGATCGCGTACACCCGGCGGAGCCGTCTCCGGGTGTCCGGGTTCGGACACCGGACGGTCAGCCGGGCGCGCCCGGCCACTCCGCCGCCGGCGCCGTGACCGGCCGTTCCCCCACCAACTCGGCGAGCCGCGACATGCGCCGCCCGCCGATCCGGAACGCGGGCCCGCCCTCGTCCGGCTCCACGAACGCGGCCGGCAGGCCGACCGCCGCCAACGCGGCGCGCACCACCGGCCAGCACGGCTCGTCGGCCGGTCCGAGCCGCAGCCGGAACCCGGCCGGCTCGGCCGTGCCGGCCGCGGCCGCCCAGAGCCGCAGCCGCCGCCCGTCCAGGTGGAATCGGGCCGGTGGCCGTTTCACCGCCCCGCGCAGCCAGGCCCGCGCGAGCGGCGCCAGCATGCTCGTGTACGCGGTACGCACCCGGTGCCGCCCGTCCTCGGTCGGCTCCCAGCTCGCCGGCACGCCCCGGGCGCCCAGCTCCGCCACCAGCACGTGCACCCGCCAGGCGGCGTCCACCACCACGGAGATCCGGGCTGTTCCGCCCATCCGCCCCACCTCACCGGGCCCGGCGAGCAGGCCGGCGAGATCCGCCAGCACGGGATCGGCCGCCTCGGTGGAGAACAGCGAGGGCTGGCGGGCCGGTTTCGGGGTGGGAGGGGTCAGCGACACTCCGGGACCTCGTCGAAGGCCTCTTTCAGCTCGGTCGAGTTGAGCTTGCTGGTGTCCAGCGCGCTCGCGTCGTACTCCTTGTTGAGCGTGTCCACAGCGGCGCGCACGCCGTCGTAGAACGGGCCGGCCTGGGCGGTGTCGAGCCCGTCGATGGCGGACCGGGCCCGGCCGTACGCGTCGCGCATCTTGCTCAGCGACCCCAGGAACCCGGCGGACACCTCGGCGCCGCGCTCGGCCTCGGGCACGCCCGCCTCCTCGACCTTGCGCCGGGCCGTCTCGCTGGCCTGCTCGGCGCCGGCGAAGAGCCGGACCAGGTTCTCCTTGGCCTGCGCCGGAGTGGTCTGCGCGGTCATCTGCTGCTGGGTGCTGCTGGTCAGCTTGGAGATCTCCGCGCGCCACGGGGTGAGCGCCTGGCACACCGACGCGGCCCAGACCCGGGGGCTCGGGCCGCCGCCGCACCCGGCGACGACGAGGACCAGCGTGGCCAGGACCACCGTGAGCTTTCCGGCGGTTGCCGCCCGGCGCGTACGCATGCGTTGCAGCGTACGACCTCCGGGCGGAACCGCCACCGCTCAGGTTTGCCGGGCACGGGGCTCCCGGCCGGCCGGGACCGGCCGGGAGCCGTCGCGTGGACCTCAGGCGTTGACCGTCTCCGGGCGCTGGTCCGGCTTGCCGGCGTCGCTGTCCGAGTCGGTCATCGCCACGCCCTTGCGCTTGCTGAACACCACGGCCCCCGCGATGATCAGCGCGGCGACCACGGCGATCGTGATGCGCAGCGGGTTGTTCTGGTCGTTGCCCACGCTCCAGGCCACCACGGCCGGCGCGATCAGCAGCGAGACCAGGTTCATCACCTTGATCAGCGGGTTGATCGCCGGGCCGGCGGTGTCCTTGAACGGGTCGCCGACGGTGTCGCCGATGACGGTGGCGGCGTGCGCGTCGGAGCCCTTGCCGCCGTACGCGCCGTCCTCCACCAGCTTCTTGGCGTTGTCCCAGGCGCCACCGGAGTTGGCCAGGAACACCGCCATCAGCGTGCCCGCGCCGATCGCGCCGGCCAGGTACGCGGCCAGCGCGCCCGGGCCGAGGCCGAAGCCGACAGCGATCGGGGCCAGGATGGCCAGCAGGCCGGGGGTCAGCAGCTCGCGCTGGGCGTCCCGGGTGCAGATGTCCACGACCTTGCCGTACTCGGGCCGCTGGGTGCGGTCCATGATGCCGGGCAGCTCACGGAACTGGCGGCGCACCTCCATCACCACGGCGCCGGCCGAGCGGGACACCGCGTTGATGGCCAGGCCGGAGAAGAGGAAGACCACCGCGGCGCCGATGATGAGGCCGACCAGGTTGCGGGGGTTGGCGACGTTGAGCGAGTTGAGGATCTCGTTGCCGACGTCGCTGACGCCCGCGTCCTCGTACGAGGAGCGCAGCGTGTCGGTGTACGAGCCGAACAGCGCGGTGGCGGCCAGCACGGCGGTGGCGATCGCGATGCCCTTGGTGATCGCCTTGGTGGTGTTGCCGACGGCGTCCAGCTCGGTGAGCGTCCGCGCGCCGTGCTCGTCGATGTCGCCGGACATCTCGGCCACGCCCTGCGCGTTGTCGGAGATCGGGCCGAACGTGTCCATGGCGACGATGACGCCGACGGTGGTGAGCAGGCCGGTGCCGGCCAGCGCGACGGCGAACAGGGACAGCGTGATCGAGCTGCCGCCGAGCAGGAACGCGCCGAACACGCCGGCGCCGATCAGCAGCGCCGAGTAGACGGCCGACTCCAGGCCGACGCTGATGCCGGCGAGGATGACGGTGGCCGGGCCGGTCTGCGAGCTCTTGCCGATGTCCTGCACCGGGCGCCTGTTGGTCTCGGTGAAGTAGCCGGTCAGCGCCTGGATCGCGGCGGCCAGCACGATACCGATCACGACCGCGCCGATGGCCACCAGCCGCGGGTTGCGGTCGACGTCGGTCAGCCCGCCCTCCAGCTCGGCGAACGTGGCCGGCAGGTACGCGAACGCGGCGATCGCGACGAGCACCGCGGCGATGAGCGCGGAGAGGTAGAAGGCCCGGTTGATGGCGGTCAGGCCGTTGCGGTCGCTGGCGCGCAGCCGGGTGATGAAGACGCCGACGATCGCGACGAGCACGCCGATGGTGGAGATGATCAGCGGGAAGACCAGGCCGGTCTCACCGAACGCGGCCCGGCCGAGGATCAGCGCCGCGACGAGCGTGACCGCGTACGACTCGAACAGGTCGGCGGCCATGCCGGCGCAGTCGCCGACGTTGTCGCCCACGTTGTCGGCGATGGTGGCGGCGTTGCGCGGGTCGTCCTCCGGGATGCCCTGCTCGACCTTGCCGACCAGGTCGGCGCCGACGTCGGCGGCCTTGGTGAAGATGCCGCCGCCGACCCGCATGAACATGGCGAGCAGCGCGGCGCCGAAACCGAAGCCCTCCAGCACGGTCGGGGCGTCACCCCGGTAGATCAGCACGACGAGCGCCGCGCCGAACAGACCGAGGCCGACGGTGAGGAAGCCGACCACGCCGCCGGTGCGGAAGGCGATCTTCATGGCGCCTTCGCGTCCGCCTTCGCGCTCCCGCGCGGCCGCTGCCACCCGCAGGTTGGCGCGGGTGGCCAGCCACATGCCGGCGCCGCCGATGAACGCGCTGAACAGCGCACCCACCACGAAGAACGCCGAGCGGCCGAGCTTCACCAGCGTTTCGTTGCCGTCGGTGTCGTGCACCGGCAGCAGGAACAGCAGCACGACGGCGATCACGACGAAGATCGCCAGCGTGCGGAACTGCCGCAGCAGGTACGCCGACGCGCCCTCCTGCACCGCGCCGGAGATCTCCTGCATGTTTGTGGTTCCCTTACCGGCCGCCAGGACCGCCCTGGTGAGGGCGGCCGCGAAGACGAGCGCCACCAGCGCGATGACCGCGGCGATGACGACGTACGTCACGTTGGCTCCGGTAAGGGACAGTGCGCCGCCGTCAGCGGCCAAGGTCCCGGACATCTATGTCCTCCTGTACCGAACAACTCGCGCCGGCCGGTGGAGACGCACGGGCCGACGCCTGGATGCGGACTCGCAAGCGCGCGCCAACCCACTCCGGCGGACCGTTCCCGCTGGCTACGGGACGGGATCACTTGCTGACAACCCGGGTACTGTAGCCCTCCGGCGTGGCGAGGGTCACAGGCAGGGGGCACCGTGTCTCGATGATCTTCGTAACTGTGTTATACGAAGAAATCTGATATATGGCCCGGTCAACACGACGAGGCCGCGCTCCCCGTGCGGGGAACGCGGCCTACGTGAACGGAAGGGTCAGGCGCGTCCGGCCGGCCAGGTCATCCGGACCTCGGTGCCGACGCCCTCGTCGACCGGGCGGACCTGGAGGTCCTCCACGAAACCGGCGAGCAGCGCGAAGCCCACCCCGGTGGTGAGCGCGTCCTCGCTCAGCGACTCCTTGGCCAGCTCGTCCGGCCCGAGCGCGGCCAGGCCGAGGCCCGCCTCGATCGGCGCCCGGTCCACCACCCGGACCGTGTAGCCACCGGTGTCGGACATTTCCACGTACACCGGATCCGCCAGGCCGTACTGCCGGTGCAGCGCGACCGCCCGCGTGCACGCCTCACCGATGGCCAGGCGCACCTCGTCCAGCAGGTCCTCGCGTACGCCGGCCCGCCGGGCCACCGCGACGCCGACCAGGCGTGCGGTACGCACGTGCACCGGGGCCGGAGAGAAGGAAAGCTTGACGGTGGCCATCACGCGCCGGTGGAGTCGGCGGCGATGGCCGCGTCGACCGTCGGATGCAGCGGGAAGACCTGGTCCAGGGCGGTGATCCGGAAAATCTTGAGCAGCGGCTCCTTGTCGCAGACCAGGGCGAACGAGCCGCCGGCCGAGCGCAGCCGCTTGAGCGCGCCGACCAGCACGCCCAGTCCGGTCGAGTCGAGGAAGTCCACCCGGCCCAGGTCGACCACCACGTGGCGGGCCCCGCCGTCGATCAGCTCAAGAAGCCGTTCCCGCAGGCGGGGGGCGGTGTAGACGTCCACCTCACCACCGACCTCGAGCACCGTGTGCTCCCCCACGGCGCGGGTCGCCAGCGACAGCTCCATCGGCCCCTCCTCGGTAAACTCTCCAGGGCATCTAACCATCCCCCGTGCGGCCCTCTCGGATCACCGGCCACGCCCCTCCCTTACCCCCACCCTGCGGTTCCCAATTCCGAACACCAGTGCGAGAGTGCAGGACGTGACCGACCACAGCCCCGGCCCGCGGCGTGCTCCGGGTGAGCTGCTGCGCCGGCTGCGGCTGCGGCACTCCACCGACCCGGTCACCCACGTCGAGCGCGTCCCGGCCCGAACCGGCGAGCCGGTCGGGTGGCCCGGCTGGGCGCCGGAGGAACTGCGGGCGGCGTTCGCGCGGCGCGGCGTCACCGCCCCGTGGCGGCACCAGGCCGAGGCCGCCGAGCTGGCGTACGCCGGCAGGCACGTCGTGGTGGCCACCGGCACGGCGTCCGGCAAGTCCCTGGCGTACCAGCTGCCCGCGCTGAGCACGCTGCTCGCCGACCCGCGCGCCACTGTGCTCTACCTGGCGCCGACCAAGGCGCTCGCCGCCGACCAGCTCCGCGCCGTCGCCGGTCTCGACCTCGACGGGGTACGCCCCGCCACCTACGACGGGGACACTCCGCGCGCCGAACGGGAGTGGATCCGGCGGCACTCCCGGTTCGTGCTGACCAACCCGGACATGCTGCACCACGGCATCCTGCCCGGCCACGCCCACTGGTCCGGGTTCCTGCGCCGCCTCGCGTACGTGGTGGTCGACGAGTGCCACACCTACCGGGGCGTCTTCGGCTCACACGTCGCGCACGTACTGCGGCGGTTGCGGCGGCAGTGCGCCCGTTTCGGGCGTACCCCCGTGTTTCTGCTGGCCTCGGCCACGTCGGGTGACCCGGCGACGGCGGCCGGGCGGCTCACCGGTCTAGCAGTCACCGCCGTCACCGAGGACACGTCGCCGCGCGGCGGCGTGACGTTCGCGCTCTGGGAGCCGCCGCTGCTGCCGCCCTCCGACTCGGCTCCCGACGCCGACCTCGTCCAGGTCCGGCGCTCCGCGCTGCGGGAGACCGCCGACCTGCTCGCCGACAGCGTGGTCGAGGGGGTACGCACGCTCGCGTTCGTGCGGTCCCGCCGGGGCGCCGAGGTGGTCGCCGCGAACGCCCGGCGGTCGCTGGACGAGGCGGTACCAGGGCTGGGCGAGCGGGTGGCCGCCTACCGGGCCGGCTACCTGCGCGAGGAACGCCGCGAGCTGGAACGGGCGCTGCTGCACGGCGACCTGCTCGGGCTCGCCTCCACGAACGCACTCGAACTCGGCGTCGACCTGGTCGGGCTGGACGCGGTGCTGATCTGCGGCTGGCCCGGCACCCGCGCGTCGCTGTGGCAGCAGGCCGGGCGGGCCGGGCGCTCCGGCGACGAGGCGCTCGCCGTGCTGGTGGCCCGGGACGACCCGCTCGACACCTATTTGGTGCACCACCCGGAGGCGCTGTTCGGGCGGCCGGTCGAGGCGACGGTGCTCGACCCCGCCAACCCGTACGTCCTCGCGCCGCAGCTCGCCTGCGCCGCCCACGAGTCCCCGCTCACCCCCGCCGACCTTGACCTGTTCGGTGAGGGCGCGAAGGAGGCGGTGGACTCGCTGGTCGAGGCGGGAGCGCTGCGGCAGCGGCCCACCGGCTGGTACTGGCGGCACCGGGAACGCCCCGAGGTCGACCTGCGCGGCGAGGGCGGCGCCCCGGTCTGCGTGGTGGAGGAGTCCACCGGCCGGCTGCTCGGCACCGTCGACGGCGGATCGTCGCACTTCCTGCTGCACACCGGCGCGGTCTACCTGCACCAGGGCGTCTCGTACGTGGTCGACTCACTCGACCTGGCCGACGGGTGCGCGCTGGTGCACGCCGAGGAGCCGGACTGGTCCACCCACGCCCGCGACGTCACCTCACTGTCGGTGGTGTCGGTCCGCTCGTACGTGGACGCCGGCCCGGTCGGGCTCTTCCTCGGCGAGGTGGACGTGACCAGCCAGGTGGTGTCGTACCAGCGGCGGCGCATCGTCACCGGCGAGGTGATCGACACCCGCCCGCTCGACCTGCCGGCCCGGGAGCTGCGCACCGTCGCGGTGTGGTTCACGCTCTCCCCCGAGTCGCTGACCGCCGCCGGTGTCGAGGCGGCCGACGTGCCGGGCGCGCTGCACGCCGCCGAGCACGCCGCCATCGGCCTGCTGCCGCTGATGGCGACCTGCGATCGCTGGGACATCGGTGGGCTGTCCACCGCCCTGCACCCGGACACCGAGGCGCCCACGGTCTTCGTCTACGACGGGCATCCCGGCGGGGCGGGTTTCGCCGAGCGGGCGTACGGCACCGCCGCCGCCTGGCTGCGCGCCACCCGGGACGCGATCGCCGAGTGCGGGTGCGAGACCGGGTGCCCGTCCTGCGTCCAGTCCCCGAAGTGCGGAAACGGCAACAATCCGCTGGCGAAGGCAGAGGCGGTGAAGGTCCTCGACGTGGTGCTGGCGAATCTCGCCACGGTCGGCGGCCCGGACGCGGTGTCTGACCCGGATTCGCCCGCCTCTGGCCCGGAGGCGGGCGGCCCGGAGGCGGGTGCCGGCCCGGAGGCGGACGGCCCGCGGAGCGGCGAGGTGTTGCCCCGGCAGGGCGACCGGGTGGCCCGCCCAGCTCAGACGGCCGGCGGCCCACCCGCCTGACCTGGTCCGCGCCCGTCGGGTGGGGCCTCCCGCCAGTTCGGGGAGGTTGCTGTATCGGCGGGTGCTGGACCCCGCCACTTCGCCGAACTGGTGTCGATCAAGGTGGGCCGTGCCCCGGGAGTCTGGTTGGTGGGACGGGTGCATGAGGGCAGGGCCCTCGGGGCATTGATGTATGGGAGCGCTTCCATGCATCATTTCCGGTAGCGCAGGTGACCCCAGACCCGTCCCGCCGGAGGTGCCGCCGTGGCCGACACGATCGCCGAGACCGTCGAATTGCTCTACACCATCGACCAGGAAAACCTAACCCCCGACCAGCAGATCGCGCTGGGCACCGCGCTGGCCACGCTCGCCCAGGCGGAGCGGCTGGAGCAGATCAACGAGCGCCTGCGCGGCATTCACCAGGTGCTGAACAGTTGGGCGATGAAGGCCACGGTCGACGGCGGTCGTTGACCTTTCGTCGTCGTTCGCCTTGTGGGGTGGGTGGGTGCCCGGAAGCCGGAGGCCCTCGCGAGCGGTGATCCTGGCGCGAGCGGGGGCAAGCGGCGGCGGGCCTGCTGTGCGAGACTCCGGCGACCCCTCGAAGGAGATCTGATGTCGCTCGACAACCTGCAGGCCCATAACCGGTTCATCGTCCGACAGCGGATCCGGATGATGGTCAACCAGTACGAGGTGCACGCCGCGGCACCCGACGGCTCCGAGGCCGGGCTGCTCGCGTTCGCGCAGCAGAAGCGGCTCGCCTTCAAGGAGCAGGTGACCATCTACACCGACGACTCCAAGCAGTACCCCCTTCTCGGGTTCAAGGCCCGGCAGCGGCTCGACCTCGGCGCCACATACGACGTGACCGACCACGCCGGCAACCCGATCGGGCTGTTCCGCAAGGACTTCGCGCAGTCGCTGCTGCGCTCGACGTGGCACGTCGAGCAGCCCGGGCTGCCGCCGGCCACCGGGCAGGAGCGCAGCCTGCCGGTCGCGCTGCTGCGCCGGTTCGTCGACTCGCTCTCCTGGCTGCCGTACCACTTCGACTTCGTGGCCGGTGGCCAGCCGGTGTTCTCGGTCGACAAGAAGTGGGGCCTGCGCGACCGGTACGTCGTCGACATCCACCACCCGCAGATCGACCGGCGCCTGGTCATCGCGATGGCCGTCGGGTTGGACGCGCTCCAGTCCCGCTGACCCCGCGCCACCTTTTCCACCCGCCGGCCGAGCCCGGAGCGCCAGCGATCGACGCCCCCGGCTCGGCCGCCTCAACCGTCGGTGTCCCGGGCCGGCCCGGCCCGGGACGTCGCGGTGGCGTCCCGGGTCAGCCCGGGCAGCGGCTCGACACGTACCCGCGCCGTGACGATCAGATCGAGCCCGTCGATCCGGCAGCCGGTCATCCGGCCGCCGTTGGCCGCCACCAGCTCGGCCGCGCGAGCGCACGCGCCCTCGACGCCGTCGAGCACCCGCCCGGCACCGGCGAGCGCCCCGAAGTCCGCCGCGTTGCGGGCCTGGTGCCGAGCACAGCGGGCGGCCCCGAGCGCCGCGCCGAACATCCCGACCAGCACGAACACCAGCCCGATCGCGAGCAGGCACACAGTGGCTCCGCCCCGCTCGGCGGCGGTTCGGCACGACGCCCGGACGGCCGTCACGGCACCGGCCCCGGCGCGCCGGGTTCCACAGCCGCTGCCGCCTGCCCCGACACGCTCAGTCGCGGCAGCAGCGCGCCGAACGTCCGGACCGGCGCCCGAACCGTCGCCGTGACCCGGTCGCCTGCCACAGTCACCGACACCTCGGCACCGTCGGGGGCGTACCGCTGGCCGGCGACCTCGCCGGACTCGCCCCGGGCCGCAGCGAGCGCCGCCTCCCGGGCTGCGTCGACGCAGCCGACCCGGGTACCGACCGCGTTCACCGCCGTCAGCCCCGCGACGAGCAGCAGCATGAGCGCCGGCAGGCCGGCCGCCAGTTCGGCGGTGAAGGAGCCCCGCTCGCACGCTGCCCACGAACGTCCCCGGCGGAGCAGGCGGACGAGGGCACGCCCGACCGCCCCGGCCCGGATGCCGGCAGCGCCGCGGATCGGGCCCGCTTCGGCCGGGACGCCCAGCGGGTGCGCCGGAGCGGGAAACCAGCGGCCGGCCCACCGGCGCCGGATCACTTCAGGGCCCGGTCGATGACGGCGGTCAGCGCGGACTGCACGTTGCCGGAGGTCAGCACCTTCAACAGGATCCCGGCGAAGGCGACCGCGGCGAGCGTGCCCACGGCGTACTCGGCGGTGTTCATGCCGGCGTCACCCCGCAGGCGGGTGAGGAGTTTGCGCATGTCGTAGTCCCTTCTCGATGGTTCACAGCACGTCGCCGAGAACAGCGACGATCACCGGCACCAGACCGGCGAGAATGAAGGCGGGCAGGAAGCAGAGCCCGAGCGGCAGCACGATGAGCACGCCCGCGCGCCGGGCGGCCGCCTCCGCGGCGGTCGACCGTTCGGCGCGGAGGTCGTCGGCGAGCCGGGTCAACGCGCGAGCCAACGCGGCACCACTGTTCGACGACCGGACCGCCGCCGCGACCACGGGTTCGGCCCCGGCCACGCAGCTCAGGTGCGCCCATGCCTCGGTTGCCGTACCGCCCAGGCCCAGCGTGCGGCCCACCCGGCCGAGCCGGTCAGCGAGCGGACCGCCGAGCGCCTCGGCGACCGCCAGCGCCGAACGGTCGACCGGCGCGCCCGCCCGCAGCGCGGCGGCCAGCAGGTCCGCGGCCAGCGGCAGATCGGCCGTCTCCCGCAGCCGTCGGTCCCGGACGGCGCGCGGCTCGATCCGCCGGAGCAGGCGATCGGCGGCGACACCGGCCAGCAGCCCGAGGAACAGACCGGTCCAGCCGCCGACCACCACCGGCACGGCCAGCCCGGCCAGCGCCGCGCCCAGCCGTACCCGATCCGGCCACCAGGCCGGGCGGGGCCGCCGGGGCGCCGGGGCGAGCCGGCGCAACCGCCGGGCCGGGCGGGCCGCCGGAACGGCGACGACCAGGAGCGACGCGGCGCCACCGAGGCACACGGCGGCCAGCACCTGGCGGGACATCAGACGGCCCGCCCGGGTGTGACGCCGAGCCGCTCCGCCCAGAGCAGCCCGCCGACCTGCAACGCGACGGCCGCCAGCGCGCTGCCGCCACCTACCGGCGTGTGCAGGAGCACCGCCACCGGGTCCACCCCGATGCCGTAGCCCAGGCCGATCCCGCCCAGGGGCAGCGCGGCGAGCAGCCAGGCGGTCGCCCGGGCCCCGGCCGCCTGGGCGGCGGCAGCGGCGAGCCCCCGGTCGGCGGCGCGGGCGTCGGCCTCGATCCGTTCCAGCAGGTCGGCCAGGGGCGCTCCGGTGCGGTCGCCCAGCTTCCCGGCGGCCCGGGCCAGGCGCGCGACCCGGCCCGGCCCGTCGTCCAGGTCGGCCGGCAGCCCGGCCCGCAGGTCGGCGGCGACGGCGGCGAGCCGGTCGAGGTCGCGGCGATGCGCGAGCGCGGCCGCCCTTCGGGTACGCCGACGCAGCACCGCCCGGGCCGCGAGGACGCCGTAGGTGGCCAGCGCCAGGGCCGCCACCGGACCGCCGAGCAGCGCCCCGGACACGGCGCCGAGCAGCGCCGCCACGGGTAGCGCGCGTCGAGGCGTGAACAGGACCGGCGGACCGGCGGCCCGGTCGCCGTCCGCCGCGAGCGTCCCCGGGCCGAGGCCGACCCACCGCCGTGCCCGATGCGCCAGCGCGGACGCAGGCCCGAGGCCGGCCCGCTTCCCTGCCCGTTGCGCCGGCTCGGGAGCAGGCCCGACGCCGGTCCACTGCCCTGCCCGGTCGGCGGCAGGGCCGAGGCTGATCCACTGATGTGCCGGGTGCCCGGCTCCGGGCCGACGTGGTTCCCGAGCGCGGCCCGGTGGCTGGCCGGACGACTGCGGCCCGGCGTCGAGCGGACGGCGCGAACCGCCTGCCCGCTGGGCCGGACCGCCGCCCAGGACCGCCAGTCGCCGGGCGCGACCCGCGCGTACCGGCCAGGCGACGGCCGCTGCCGCGACCGCGAGAAGCAGCGCCACCAGCCCGAGCTGCGCGGTCACGACGGTTCCGCCCCGGGCACCTGGAGGACCGGCGGCACCGGCACACCCCGCTGCCGCAGCAGGGCGCCGAGCGCACGGGCCGCCGGACCGGGACCCCGTCCTCGTACCCAGGCCGGAACCACTGTCACCACGCGGTCGGGGCCGTCGGGCAGCAGCAGGCCGATGGAGTCCAGCACCCGTCCCTCGCCGGTCCGGCGGAGCTGGAGGACGACCTGCAGCGCGGCGGCGACCTGCGCGTGCAGTGCGAGGCGCGGCAGACCGCCGAGCATCCCGAGCGCTTCCAGCCGGGCCGGGACGTCGGCCGGAGCGTTCGCGTGCAGCGTCCCCGCCCCGCCGTCGTGGCCGGTGTTCAACGCGGCGAGCAGGTCCACCACCTCGGCGCCCCGGCACTCGCCCACGACCAGCCGGTCCGGCCGCATCCGCAGTGCCTGCCGGACCAGGTCACCGAGCCCTACCGCCCCGGCGCCCTCGACGTTCGCGGTGCGCGCCTGCAACCCGATCACGTGCGGGTGCACCGGCCGCAGCTCGGCGGCGTCCTCCACCAGCACGATCCGCTCGGTGCCGGGCACCAGCCCGAGCAGCGTGTTGAGCAGCGTCGTCTTGCCGGAGCCGGTGCCGCCGCTGACCAGGTACGCGAGGCGGCCGGCCACCACTGCGGCGAGCAGCGGCGCGACCGGCCGGGCAACCGTGCCCCGGTCCACCAGCTCGTCGAGGGTGAACGGCCGCTGCCGGAAGGTACGCAGCGACAGGTACGGCCCGTCGGTCGCCACCGGCGGCAGCACGGCGTGCAACCGGGTGCCGTCGGGCAGCCGCGCGTCGGCGTACGGCGCGGCGTCGTCCAGCCTGCGTCCGGCAGCGGCGGTGAGGCGCTGCGCCAACCGGCGCACGTCGTCGAGCGTGCCCAGCGGCACCGCCACCTGACGCAGCCCCTGCCCCCTGTCGACCCAGACCCGTACCCCGTTCACCAGCACGTCGGTGACCTGCGGGTCGGCGAGCAGCGGCGCGAGCGGACCGGCGCCGATCAGGTCGTCGTGGACCCGGTCGGCGATCCGCAGCAACGTGGTGTCGCCGAGCACCGCGGTCGCCGGTTCGGCGCGTACGGCCGAGACGATCGCCGCCGGGGTGACCGGCGTCGCCTCGGCGGCGAACCGGTGCCGGACCCGGACGGCCAGTTCCCCGGGGTCGGCCGGCCCGGTCATGCCGCACCCGCCGCCGACGACCCGACCAGCTCGTCCACGAGCCGCTGGCACAGGACGGCGAGTGGGCCCTTGCCGCTCGCGCCCGGCGCCTCGCCCCGCTCCAGCCCTCGGCACAGCCCCGGCTCGGGCCGCAGCGTGCCGGCGAGCGGCAGGCCCAGCGCCCGGGACACCTCGGCCGCGCGGAGGCGGCCGGGCGCCGGGCCGCGCACGATCACCGACAGGTCGACGCAGTGCGGCGCGGCGAGGGTGGCGACCCGGGCTGCCGCGGCTGCCGCCCGCAGCTCGGCCGGTACGACGAGCAGCGCGCGGTCGGCGGCCTGGAGCGCGATCACCGCCGCGTCGTCGAGGTGCCGAGGCAGGTCTAGCACGACCAGGTCCCGCCCGCGACGGCCGGCGTCGACAGTGGCGGCCATCGCCTCGGCCGGCAGGTGCCGCAGGTCCCCGCGATCCCAGGAGAGCACCACCAGGTCGCCTCGGCTGGGCAGCGCGCGGACCAGCGACGGCGGGTCGACGCGCCCGTCCGTGCCGGCCAGCTCGGGCCAGCGCAACCCGTCGAGCTGCTCCCACCCGAGTACGAGATCGAGGCCTCCGCCGAGCGGGTCGGCGTCCACAAGCAGCGTGCGCAGGCGTGACCGGGCCGCGGTGACGGCGAGCCCGCCGGCGAGCACGCTGGCCCCGGCGCCGCCCCGCCCGCCGAGCACCGCCACCACCCGCCCCGACGGCGGACCCGCCGGGCCGGCCCCGCATTCGGCGAACCGGTCGATCAGCCAGGGCTCGGCCGCCGGCAGTGTCGCGACGTGCTCCGCGCCGATCAGCTCGGCCAACTCCGTACCCGGATCGAGTTCTCCGGAGCGACCGACCAGGACCGTGCGGGCGCGGCGGGGAAGGCGTGCCCGCAGGCAGGCCGCCGCCTGGTCGGCGCCGATGAGGACCAGCGGCGCCGGCGCCCAGCGGGCCCGGGCGGCCGCCGGGTCGGCGGCCAGTTCGACCTCGGTGCCACCGGCGGCCGCGAGTCGCAACAGCTCGTCGAGAAGGTCGCCGTCGGAGGTGACGAGCAGAGGCAGGCGACGGTACGGCGGGAGCGGAGTGCGGGGCGGCATGGCTGTCTCCCTCGGTCGGACTCGGACGTGCCCGGCAGCCTGCCCGGCCGATGAGCCGAATGCGGGAGATGCGGACTCCCCTGTGGACGGCGGAATGCGATGTGGACAGACCTCGGCGGAGGAGTGGATCTGCTATGTGGCGCGAGGGTTTAGCAGCGAACGCACGGTCAGCCATTGACTACGGGGATGATCAGTAACGGATAATCGGGGACCCCTCGCCGCTCCATGGACGGCACCGGCTTTGCGGATTCGAGGCCATGACCGATTCATCGCATCCCCTCGCGATTCCCCCACCTCCGCGCCACGCGCTGCCCGACGGACCGACCGGCGGCGAGGCCTGGCTGCGCGATCCGTCACCGGCAGCGCTCGCCGCGATCGCGGTCGGGCTCGTGGTAGTGGTGCTCGCCAGCATCGTCAGCGCCTTCGCGACGCCCCGCCGCCCCGACCTTCCACCGCCGATCGAGGGGCAGGCGATCCTGGCATCCCCGGCGCTGTCCAAGGGGGCCGCGGAACCACCGGAGGCGTCCTGGTCGCCGCCGCCGGTGTCGCTCTCCAGCCGCTCCGTCCTGCCCACCCGGACGGCCGAGCCGAGCCGGGCGGCCGCTCCGACCAGTCAGCCGGCGTCGCCGAAGCCCTCCCGTTCCAGACCTTCGAAACCGCCTGTCGCCGGGCCCGACGAGCTCAGATCGTTGTCGCCGACACACGAACGGAGGCTGCGTTCACACGGCGGCGGACCGGAGACGTTCATCGACTTCGTCAACACCCGGCGGGAGCGCGTCGCCGTCTACTGGCTCAACTACGAGGGCCGGCGCCAGCGGTACGCGCTGCTCGAGCCTGGGCAGTCCTACCGGCAGCAGACGTACGTCGGTCATCCCTGGGTGGTCACCGACGAGCGCGGCGGAGCGCTGGTGTGTTTCGAGCCGGCCAGGCACACCTCGCGCGCGGTGATTCGCTGACCCGACCACAACTCGCTTGCCGGCCGGGACCCCGGCTGCGACGCTCCGGCTGTGATCGACAGACCTGGCGTCGACGAGCCGCTGCTGGCCGCCGAGGTGGCCGCCGCTTGGGCCCTGAGCGTCGCCGACCTCGTGTTCCTGCCGGTGGGGCTCGACGGGAACGCCTGGGCGTACCGGGTGGACACGACCGGCGGTGCGCGGTACTTCCTGAAGCTGCGCCGCGGCGAGTTCACAGGGGCCGCCGTCGCGCTGCCCGGATTCCTCCGCGCGCGAGGCCTCCGGCAGGTCGTCGCGCCGATCGACCTGCCGGACGGCGGCGCCGTACACGGCTTCGAGGGCTACCGGCTGCTGCTCTACCCGTTCCATGAGGGCGGCAGTCTGTGGGCTCGCGGTCTAACCGACCGCCAGTGGATCGGGTACGGCGAGTTCCTGGGCCGGCTGCACCAGGTCACGCCGAGCGCCGAACTCGCCGCCGTCCTGCCGGTGGAGACCTACCGGTCGACCGCGGGCGACCGGCTGCGAACGCTCGGCGATCAGGCCGCGGCGAGCGACGCCCTCGGCGCGTTCTGGAAGCGGTACGGCACCGCGCTGCACCGATTGGCGGACACGGTGGATGAGCTTGCGTCCGGTGTCACGCGCGCTCGGCACGTCATCGCCCACGCCGACATCCACCCGGGCAACCTGATCGCCGACGGCGACGGTCCGCTACACGTCGTGGACTGGGACGCGCCGATGCTCGCGCCGCGCGAGCGGGACCTGATGTTCGTCTACAGCCGGGACTTCGGCGACCACCCGGCCGACGCGCGCCGGGCCGAGCTCTTCCGGCGGGGCTACGGCCCGGTCGAGCCGGATCAGAGGTTGCTGAGTTACTACCGCGGCGAGCGACACCTCGACGATGCCGCCGAGTTCCTTCGCAGCATCCTGAGGCCCGGGGCCAGTCCGGAGTCCCGGGCCAACGACCTGCATTGGCTCACCCGCATCGCCGAGGCCGTCGCCGACCCCGCCTACGCGCCGTGAACAGCTACTCTGGCCGCCCTGCCGACATCTGACGTTGCGAGGTGACGTGCACAAGAGCCCTCGTCCACAGGATTGGACGGTCCGAGGTCTCCCCCTGCCCACCACGCTGGCCACCTTGCTGGAACAGGACCGTTGGCGGCACCCCGGAGACCACGTGCTCCGGAGCGTCATGCCGTGGTTCGAATACCCACTGATGTTCCCCACCAGTCTTGACGGAATGCGGTTCGAGAACAATGCCCTGGACCTCTTCGCCGACGACGCCCCGTTGTCGCAGCTGTTTCGAGTGACCCGCGGCAGCCGCATGAATCGTCCGGTCGCCCTGCCGTGGCTCGATGCCGATCGCGCGGTGTTCATCGCGGTCAACCGGGACCCTGGAGACGATGTAGCCCTCGCGCTCGACTACCGCACCGACGTCGCCGACCCGAGGGTCGTCGCCAGTGACTTCTGGACCGACCCCACCCGATGCTCCTGGCGGCTGGTGGCGCCCAGGTTCACGCAACTCCTCACGGCGCTCGGCCCCACCTGACCGGGCACGCGCCTGCTGGTCCGCCCGTCGGCGGGTCAGGAGCTGATCTCGTGCATCGTTCCGTCCGGTCCCATGCGGTACCTCCGCGGCGGTCCCATGGCTCGCAGTGCCTCCGCATATGCGGCCTGACGGGCGGCCTGTTCCTCGCCGGACGGGTCGCTCACGCGGAAGCCGTGCAGATGAACATCGTCGGGGTCGATGTCGTCGGGGGACGGACGGCCCTCGACGACGAAGCCGAACAGCGCACGCAACGCTTCCTCGCCGAGGTCGAGGGGATGAAACGGCAACGGGTACGGGCCCGGCTCGACGCGATGCTCACCGGCCCAGTACGGCAGCTCGAAGTCGTACGGCTCGCCGATGTTCTCCTGGATGCTGCCGCCGGGCGACAGGCTCAGCGATCTGACCAGTACGCCGTCCTCCCACTCCGCGAAGCCGAGCCAGTCCACGGCAGAGTGCATCCCGTGCATGATGATTCGCCGGCCTGCTCCGGCCAGGCGAAGGTGCTCCGGCAGCTCGGACGGGCGGTCGAGCATGACCCGTCGGTCGCAGTACAGCTCCGCCCCGGCCAGCACGGTGGCGTACGTGACACCGTCCGGCGGGTAGACGCCGTCGAGCAGGGTGTCGTCGTCGGCTGGTTCGACGACGTGGCCGGGGTGGACTCGACGTATCAACGCCTCGACTTCGGCTCGCGCCGATCGCCCGGCGCCACGCAGCGCCGGACGAATGTCGCCGTCAGTAAACGCCAGCAGTGCCGTCTTCGCGCCCACGCCGTTCCTCCCCGTACCGCAGAAAGCCACCTCGGACGATCATGTCGGCCTGCTGGTTCTGCGACAGGGCCTTGAGACCGATCTGCAACCAGGCCGGAGTCCGGGCATCGCGGGAAGCCGTACGGTTTCAGCCCGCCCGATGCCGGGGACGCCACCCGTAGGCGACGGGGAGGGGCTGTGACCTGCGGCGGAACGCTCACGGCGCAAAGGGACGACCCCCGTCGGGGGGAGACGGGGGTCGTCTTGTGGTTCGGCTCCGGGGGGGTCGAGCCGAACCGACTCAGCGGTTACGGGGGGTGCAACCGCCGAGGCCTGCGGCGTCGGGAATGTGAACTCCCGTCGCGAGGACAAGCATGCCGCAGCCGACCCTTATACGTCGAGTGGTGTTCAGTCCACGCAAAGCTAATTTCTTGCACATCAGATGTGACCGCCGTCACTCCTGCGGGTGCTCATCCACTTCCATGACCCTGGGCGGACGCCTCCGCGCCGCTGTCGGGCTAGACTTTCGCGCCGTGGGCCGCAGCGCCGCTTTCTTCGATCTCGACAAGACCGTCATCGCCAAGTCAAGCGCACTGGCATTCGGTCGGCCGTTCTACCGGGACGGGCTGATCACTCGGCGTGACGTGGTCAAGTCGGCGTACGCGCAGTTGATGTTCCGGCTGGGCGGCACCGACGAGCAGACCATGGCCCGCACGCGGGACTACCTGGCCACCCTCTGCAAGGGCTGGCCGGTGGAACAGGTCCGCCAGATCGTCGCGGAGACGCTGCACGAACTGATCAACCCCTATGTGTACGCCGAGGCGGCCGCCCTCATCGAGGAGCACCAGGCCGCCGGCCGGGACGTGGTGCTGGTTTCCGCGTCGGGTGACGAGATGGTCCGGCCGATCGGTGAGCTGCTCGGGATCACCGACGTGATCGCCACCCGGATGGGTGTGGTGGACGGCCGCTACAGCGGTGAGGTCGAGTTCTACGCCGCCGGTCCGAGCAAGGTCGAGGCGGTCAGCGAGCTGGCTCTGGAACGCGACTACGACCTCAGCGACTCGTACGCGTACTCCGACTCGTACTCGGATCGGCCGCTGCTGGAGTGCGTGGGGCACCCGACGGTGGTCAACCCGGACCGGGCGCTGCGCAAGCTGGCGGTGGAGAACTCGTGGCCGGTGCTGGAGTTCCGGCACCCGATTCCGCTGGGCCGCCGCCTGCGTGAGCGGCCGGCCGTGCCGGTCGCGGCCGCGGCGCTCGGTGTCGGAGTCGGCGTGGCCATCGGCATCGCCTGGTACGGCCGGCACCGCCGCACCCGCGCCGCCGCGCCGACCGCCTGACACCCGCGACCTCAGGACGCGGCGAGGATCTCGTCGCCGATGAGCGTGATCTGGTCGGCGCCGACCTCGACAGCCGTCATGTAGTGCCGCAGCCAGGAGCGCAGGCCGTCGGGCGTGCCGGTGGCGAACGCGCCGGCCGCGCCCACGTACTCCGGTTCGCGCTCGCGGTGACCGACGTCGACAGCGACCAGCCCACGGGGGTCGAACCCGGTGGAGATCAGCACCAACCGGGCGGCGGCGCGGGCCACCACCCCGGACGGGCCGGGGAACGGGCGCAGGTTCAGCAGCTCGCCGTGTACGACGGCGGCCAGCACCAGCGGCGGCACCTTGGTGCCGCCGGCGACCAGGGCGGCCAGGCCGTCGAGGCGGGCCGCGACCACCGGGTCGGCGACCGGCCGGCCCAACTCCTCCTCGGTCACCACGTCGCGGGCGGCGAGCACGTGCAGCCGGGCCAGCACCTGCCGGGGCGCCTTGGGCCAGAGGTCGCTGAGCCCGGGCAGCGCTCCGGCCACCCGCAGCGCGCCCTGCATCACCGGGTCGGTGACGGTGCCGGCGCGTACCTCCTCGCGGTCGTGGACGCGGCCCTCCAGCGCGGCGCTGGCCACGGCGGAGCGGAGGCTGACCTCGGCGGCGACCTGGCCGCCCTGGCGGCGCAGCGCGCGGTGCCGGTGGGCCAGGTCGACCCGCTCGCGGGCCTGCTCGACGGCGGGGGCGACGTCGGCGAGCGCGAGCAGCGGGGCGAGCGGATCGGTGGTCACCCCGTCACGCTAGCGACCGCCGGGCTCCCCCCATGCCCGGGGTTGTTAATAAGGGTCCCTTCCTCTACCGGAGGCGTTAACAAGGGGCCCTTCCTTACACCTCGGCGCGAGGGGAGGGCCGCTGGGCGCGCGGTGCGGGGCCGGGCGGTCGCGACCGGGGTACGGCGGGACTAACCTTCCCCGGAGTAGGAGACGCAGGTCACGCGACGAAGGAGTCACCGCATGAGCGAGGCATTGGCCAACTTGCTGAACGAGACGCGCCAGTTCCCGCCGCCGGCTGAACTCGCCGCGAACGCCAACGTGACCGCCGAGGCGTACGAGGAGGCGGCCGGTGACCGGCTGGCCTTCTGGGCGCGTCAGGCCGGCCGGCTGGCCTGGGCCCAGCCGTGGGAGCAGGTGCTCGACTGGTCGAACGCCCCGTTCGCGAAGTGGTTCACCGGGGGCACGCTGAACGTGGCGTACAACTGCCTGGACCGGCACGTCGAGGCGGGCCTCGGCGACAAGGTGGCGATCCACTGGGAGGGCGAGCCCGGCGACACCCGCACCGTCACCTACGCCGACCTGCACCGGCTCACCTGCCAGGCGGCGAACGCGCTGACGGAGCTGGGCGTGACCGCCGGTGACCGGGTGGCGATCTACATGCCGATGATCCCGGAGGCGGCGGTGGCGATGCTCGCCTGCGCCCGGATCGGCGCCACGCACAGCGTGGTGTTCGGCGGCTTCTCCGCCGACGCGCTCACCAACCGGATCCAGGACGCCAGCGCCAAGGTGGTGATCACCGCGGACGGCGGGTACCGGCGGGGCAAGCCGTCGGCGCTCAAGCCGACCGTGGACGAGGCGGTGGCGAAGTGCCCGTCGGTGGAGCACGTGCTGGTGGTGCGGCGTACCGGTGAGGAGGTCGCCTGGTCGGGCAGGGACCACTGGTGGCACGAGACGGTGGAGACGGCGGCGCCGGAGCACGAGGCGCAGCCGTTCGACGCCGAGCACCCGCTGTTCATCCTCTACACCAGCGGCACGACGGCCCGGCCGAAGGGCATCCTGCACACCACCGGCGGCTACCTGACCCAGGCGTCGTACACCACGCACGCGGTGTTCGACCTGAAGCCGGAGTCGGACGTCTACTGGTGCACGGCCGACATCGGCTGGGTGACCGGGCACTCCTACATCGTGTACGGCCCGCTCTCCAACGGCGCCACCCAGGTCATGTACGAGGGCACGCCGGACACCCCGCACAAGGGCCGGTTCTGGGAGATCGTCGACAAGTACAAGGTGACCATCCTGTACACGGCGCCGACGCTGATCCGCACCATGATGAAGTGGGGCGAGGACATCCCGGCCGGGTACGACCTGTCGTCGCTGCGTCTGCTCGGCAGCGTCGGCGAGCCGATCAACCCGGAGGCGTGGATCTGGTACCGGCAGCACGTCGGCCGCGGCGAACTGCCGGTGGTGGACACCTGGTGGCAGACCGAGACCGGCGCCATCATGATCTCGCCGCTGCCCGGTGTGACCGAGGCGAAGCCCGGCTCGGCGATGGGCCCGCTGCCCGGCATCGTCGCCGACGTGGTGGACGACCAGGGTGAGTCGGTGCCGAACGGCGGCGGCGGTTACCTGGTGCTGAAGGAGCCGTGGCCGTCGATGCTGCGGACGGTGTGGGGCGACGACAACCGCTTCCTGGAGACGTACTGGTCGCGGTTCGGCGCGGGCGCCAACATCGGCGACGAGTGGGTCTACTTCGCCGGTGACGGCGCGAAGAAGGACGACGACGGGCACATCTGGCTGCTCGGCCGGGTGGACGACGTGATGCTGGTGTCCGGCCACAACATCTCCACCACGGAGGTGGAGTCGGCGCTGGTCAGCCACCCGTCGGTGGCGGAGGCGGCGGTGGTCGGCGCGACCGACCCGACCACCGGGCAGGCGATCGTCGCGTTCGCCATCCCGCGCGGCACCGCGGAGACCGCCGGCGACGCGGGCGAGCAGCTCATCGCCGAGCTGCGCAACCACGTGGCGAAGACGCTCGGCCCGATCGCGAAGCCGCGGCAGATCATGCTGGTGCCGGAGCTGCCGAAGACCCGCTCCGGCAAGATCATGCGCCGGTTGCTGCGGGACGTGGCGGAGAACCGGTCGCTCGGCGACGTGACCACGCTCCAGGACTCCTCGGTGATGGAGTTGATCTCGTCGGGGATGAGCGGCGGCAAGTCCGACGAGGACTGACGACAGCCGACCAGGGGGCGGACCGAGGCGCGGTCCGCCCCCTTCGTCGTATCCGGGATCCGCGCCGGTCGATCGGGGGACCCGATCTGACCTGATCGGCCAGAGCACTTTTCCACCACTGTCGATGTCGCTTGTTGTCGGTTACGTTCAGCCGCACCGGCGGATTTCGACGAGCGTCAGTGAGACGGCCGGTTCCCCACCATTCCCTACGAACGGAGTGGCATGCTCCCCATGTCGCAGCACAGGGCACGGCGACGCTTACTCGTCGCGCTGCCCGTCATCGCGCTCGCGGCCACGTCGCTGACCGTGACGGGCAGCGCGGCGGCCCAGCCGTCCCGGTCCGCACCGGTCACGATCGGGGCGGACGAGCACTACATCAACTACGCCGAGCCCGAGGTGCAGCCGGACACCGGCGGCAAGGAGATCAAGGGCCGTGACGGCGTCTTCACCTCGCCCGCGGACGAGGCCCGCGCCTACGACCGCAAGTACGCCGGGGGCAACCCGATCGCGGCCCGTGAGCTGGCCAAGCTGGAGGCCAAGTCCATCCGGACCGGCAAGAGCCCTCGCAAGATCAAGCAGGCAAAGAGTACGCAGACCGCCAAGCTGCTGACGCTGCTCGTCGAGTTCAACGACAACGCCAACGACGACTTCACCGACGTGATGGTCCCGAAGACGGTGTTCGAGGACCGCACCTGCGTTCCCGGCACGGTGCAGAACGGGCCGCGGCACAACACCATCCCGAACCCGGCCACGCTGCCGCACAAGGACAACAACTCGATGTGGGTGCCGGACTTCTCGCCGGCCCACTACGACAAGATGCTCTACAGCAAGAAGGGCATCACCGAGCGGGTCCGCAAGGACCTCAAGGGGCCGGACGGCAAGCCGGGCATCAGCCTCGCCGGGCGGACCATGCACAACATGTACCTGGAGATGTCCAAGGGCGCGTACACGGTGGACGGGCAGGCCACCCCGTGGATCACGGTGCCGCACTCGGAGGGCTGGTACGCCGCGTCGCGCTGTTTCCAGGACGAGAACGGCAACTGGGTCGCCGGGCGTGAGCAGTCGATGAACGGCCACCCGGACAACCCGCAGGGCGCCGGCCGCCTCGCCACCGACGCGATCGACGCGCTGGCCGCGGCCGACCCGAACTTCCCCTGGGCCGACTACGACATCGAGGACCAGAGCGACCGCGACGGCGACGGCAACTACCACGAGCCGGACGGCGTGATCGACCACCTGGTGCTGGTGCACGCCAACCAGGGCAAGTCCCGTGGCGGCGGCGACATCGGCATCTACTCGGTCTGGGCGCACTCCTCGACGGTGGCCGGCGGCTACACGATCCCCGGCACCAACCTGAAGGTGTCGAACTACATCGTGCAGCCGGAGGACGCCGGCGTCGGCGTCTTCGCCCACGAGTTCGGCCACGACCTGGGCCTGCCGGACCTCTACGACACCTCCGGCAACGCCGACTCGGACGTGGACTTCTGGGACCTGATGGCGTCCGGCTCGCACTCCGGCGAGATCTTCCAGGCGCTGCCCACCCACATGGGCCTGTGGGACAAGTGGGTGCTGGGCTGGGCCGAGCCGAAGACGTTCGGGCCGGGTGACCGGTCCAAACTGGTCAAGCTCGGGCAGACGTCGCGTACGCCGGTCGGCACCGAGGACGGCATCAAGATCGACCTGCCGGACAAGGTGATCTCACTGGCGACGCCGCACAGCGGCGGCAACATGTGGTACTCCGGCGCGGACCAGAACTGGGCCGACGTCAAGCTCAGCCGCACGGTGACCGTCCCGAACGCCGCCGACGCGAAGTTCTGGATGTGGAACAACTACGTCATCGAGGCGGACTGGGACTTCGGCTTCGTCGAGGTCTCCACCGACGGCGGCGCCACCTGGAACGAGCAGAAGGTGTACGCCGAGGGCGGTGCGCTCGTCTCCACAAACGACGGCTACGCCGACCCGAACGGCCGGATGGTCGACTTCGGCAACAAGAAGTACGGCCTGAGCGGCAGCACCGGCGGCTGGCGGCACGACTACGTCGACCTGTCGTCGTTCGCCGGGCAGACCGTGCAGGTGCGGCTGCGGTACGCCACCGACGAGGCGTTCGTCGAGCGCGGCTGGTTCGCCGACGACTTCTCGGTGACCGGCGGCGGCGCCACCACCTGGAGCGACGACGTGGAGAGCGGCGCGGCGGGCTGGACCCAGACCGGCGGCACCTTCACCGACACCAGCGGCGCGGGTTGGTACATCGACTCGGGCACCCAGGTCAAGTCGCACTACTACCTGGCCGAGTGGCGTAACTTCGACGGCTTCGACAACGGCCTGAAGTACACCTACGACACCGTCTACTCGCACGAGGCGTGGAAGGTCGACCGGATCGCGTACAACGCGCCGGGCATGCTGGTCTGGTACCGGGACACCCAGCTCGGCGACGTCAACCACGTCACCGCGCAGATGACCGCGCTGCCCAGCTACGGCGCCAAGGGCGGTCTGCTGATCGTCGACTCGCACAACGACCCGCTGCGCCGCAAGGGCACCGCGGCCGAGAAGGACCCGTCGGTGCTGAAGAACCTGCCCAGCCGGCCGCAGTCCTCCAACGCCGCGTTCGGCCTCAAGCCCACGTACCCGTTCAAGGAGTGCCTGGAGGCGGCGGACGAGCCGTACAGCGAGTACTGCACGAAGTTCGGCCCGCAGGCGCCGGTGAAGGGCTTCACCGACGCCAAGGGCTGGTACCCGGGCATCGAGATCCGTGACGGCGCCGCGTACGCGCGGGACAACGACGCCTCGGTGGTCGTCCCGTCGCGGGGCAACCAGCAGTACACGACCCGGGTGGTGAACCCGGACGGCACTCCGGCCACCGACTACTACGGTTCGACGCTGGGTGGCGGGGCGATCGTGCTCGGCACCGGTAACCCGGGTGACGCGGGCGTCCAGTACGGCGTCTCGATCATCATCAAGCGGGCCGCCAAGGACAACTCGTACGCCCAGGTGTACGTGGTCCCGCCGCGTCCCTGAAACGGGCGCGGTCAAAGCGGAACCGGAATGACCGAAAAATGATCTGATCTAGCTCGATGGGGGAAGGGCCGGGAGCGCTCACGCTCCCGGCCCTTCCGCGTAACCCATTAATCCATGCATGTCTCTGCAATCGCCGCTCCGCGCATCGTCGCTGGTCAACGGCTCGGTGACGGGCAGGTGTGTGACGGTGAAAAGCGTTCTCAACAAAAAGTTGCAACAAATCGACGCACGCGTCTTCCCACCAGTCGCAGCAGTGTCTATGTTCACCCTTGGTCCCACCAGTGGACCGTTCCACCGGCCCGTACCCCCAGTTGGGCCGGTTCCCTCACACCGGAGGTACCACGTGCGCAAAGTCGCAGTGGGTCTGCTCGGGCTTTCGCTGACCGCGACGGGGCTGGTGGCAGGCACGGCCGCCAGCGCCGCGCCGACGCCGAAGCTGCCGGCCGCCGCTCCGTCGGTGGCCGAGCCTGCGCAGGCTGAGCACGACCTGCCCAACCCGCTCGAGGAGAAGCGGCGCGCGCTGCGCCAGGAAGGCCTCAGCGAGGTCCTGTCCGGCAGGGCGAAGGCCCAGAAGATCAACGGCAGCACGGTCGTCAAGGTCGGCGAGCGGGCCGCCGCCGGTCCCGCGGCGGGCAAGGCAGCCAAGAGCACCAAGGCCGGCAAGGGTCCGACCAAGGACCAGTACGTCGAACTCTCCCGCGAGCGGACCGACAGGATCTTCGTCATCCTCGCGGAGTTCGGCGACGAGCGGCACCCGAACTACCCGGACCAGGACACCGACCCGGACACCCCGGGCCCGACCCGGTTCGACGGTCCGCTCCGCAACCAGATCCCCCAGCCCAACCGCGCGGTGGACAACTCCACGGTCTGGCAGGCGGACTACAGCGCCGACTACTACCGGCAGCTGTACTTCGGCACCAACCCGGGCGACGAGTCGCTGAAGCAGTACTACGAGGCCCAGTCCTCGGGTCGGTACAGCGTCGACGGCGAGGTCACCAACTGGGTGAAGGTGCGGTACAACGAGGCTCGCTACGGCCGCTCCGGCGGCTACCCGTGTGCCTCGAACGTCTGCACCAACACCTGGGCCCTGGTCCGCGACGCCGCCAACCAGTGGGTCGCCGACCAGAAGGCGCAGGGCCGCTCCGACGCGGAGATCGCCGCGGACGTCAAGGCGATGGACCAGTGGGACCGGTACGACTTCGACGGCGACGGCGACTTCAACGAGCCGGACGGCTACATCGACCACTTCCAGATCGTCCACGCCGGCGGCGACGAGGCCGACGGTGACCCGTACCAGGGTGAGGACGCCATCTGGAGCCACCGGTGGTACGCCTTCGCCAGCGACCAGGGCAACACCGGCCCGGAGAACTTCCCGGCCGGCGGCACCCAGATCGGCAACACCGGCGTCTGGATCGGTGACTACACGATCCAGCCGGAGAACGGTGGCCGGAGCGTCTTCTACCACGAGTACGGCCACGACCTCGGTCTGCCGGACGACTACAACGTGGTCAGCGGTGGGGACAACAACAACGAGCACTGGACCCTGATGGCCCAGAGCCGGCTCGGCGCCAAGAACGACGGCGGCATCGGCGAGCGCGGTGGCGACCTCGGCGCCTGGAACAAGCTCCAGCTCGGCTGGCTCGACTACGAGGTGATCGTGGCCGGCCAGAAGCGCACCCTGGAACTCGGGCCGCAGGAGTACAACTCCAACAAGGCCCAGGGCGCCGTGGTGGTGCTGCCGCAGCGGGAGTACACGTTCCAGAACGGCAAGCCGTTCGAGGGTACGAAGCAGTTCTTCTCGGGCAACGACGACGACCTGAACAACACGATGACGCGCACTGTCGACCTCACCGGGAAGACCAGCGCCGCGCTGTCGATGAAGGGTCGCTACAGCATCGAGGCGGACTACGACTACCTGTTCTTCGAGGCGTCCACCGACGGTGGCCAGACCTGGACCTCGCTGCCCGGTACGGCCAACGGCACCCCGCTGAAGGAGATCTCCCCCGGGCGCTACGCCCTGGACGGCTCCAGCAACGACCAGTGGGTCGACGTCAACATCCCGATGGACGCGGTCGCCGGCAAGGTCGTGCAGTTCCGGCTCCGCTACCAGACGGACGGCGGCGTGTCCGAGGGCGGCTTCTACGGTGACGCGATCACCGTGACCGCCGACGGTCAGACCCTCCTCACCGACGGCGCCGAGGCCGGTGCCAACGGCTGGACCCTCAGCGGCTTCAGCATCGTCGAGGAGACCTACACCCGTAAGTTCGACAACTACTACATCGCCGGTCACCGGTCGTACGTCTCGTACGACAAGTACCTCAAGACCGGCCCGTACTTCTTCGGCTACGCGAACACCCGCCCGGACTACGTGGACCACTACGCCTACCAGGAGGGTCTGCTGATCTCCTACTGGAACCTGCGGTTCGCGGACAACGACACGTTCGCGCACCCGGGTGAGGGTCGGAACATGATCATCGACGCGCACCCGCGGCCGATCTACAACCTGACCGGCCAGCCCTGGCGGGCCCGTGTCCAGGTCTACGACGCGCCGTTCAGCCTGAAGAAGGCCGACTCGTTCACGCTGCACATCAACAGCCAGCCGCAGTACATCCGCGGTCAGGACGCGCAGCCGCTGTTCGACGACACCAAGCAGTACTGGTACCCGGAGCTGCCGAACCACGGCGTCAAGCTCCCGGCCACCGGCACCAAGATCAAGGTCCTGGAGCAGAACGGCACCTCGCTGAAGGTCCGCTTCTCCTGATCCACTGATCGACGCGCCACGCGATGCCCGGGCGGGCTCACCGCCCGGGCATCGCCCTTTCCGGGAACCCGGCGTACCCCGCCCGCGTCCCATCCGTTCGACACCCGCCCCACGCTGCCGGCCGCCCCACGATGGCGCTGATCGACGGCGCGGCCGAGACGGAGGATCCGTGTCCGACGACCACCAGCCGGCCGCGAGCGACGCGGGCACGCCCGCCGACCGGCCCACGCCACTGCCCGCCACCGAACTGCCGACGCTGCGGCGTCCCGCCGGCCCGCCGAGGAAGCCGACCGACAACCGGCCAGCCGGCGTCGTCGCCGGATGGATCACCCGGGGCGGCTCCGGACCCTGCTACGGCCTGATGGACGAGAACGGCACGGAGTACGCCGTGTACGGCCCGAACGCCGGGGAGTTGCGAAAGGGCGACTTCGTCTCGCTGCGGCTCACCGCACGGGCCCGCTCGGTGGACTGCGGGCCCGGCATCCCGATGCGCGTCGCCGAATCCTGACCCCGCAAGCGGTCGCCGGGCCACATGGGTCACCTCCCGGAGAAATCCCTGATCCTGGTCACCTGCGAGCCCGATGCGCGATCGGCGGCCCTAGGCTGTGCCCCATGACCGACCAGCGCGGCGGACCCGTCGACGAGTCCTGCGTCCTGCCCGAAGGGCCGTGGACGCACCGGTTCGTCGGCGCCAACGGCAGCCGGTTCCACGTCGTCGAGGCGGGCGCAGGCCCGATGGTGCTCTTCCTCCACGGCTTCCCCGAGTACTGGTACGCCTGGCACGAGATGCTGCCGGCAGTCGCGGACGCGGGCTTCCGGGCGGTCGCCGTCGACCTGCGCGGCTACGGCGCGAGCGACAAACCACCCCGGGGGTACGACGGCTACACGCTCGCCGCCGACGTCGCCGGCCTGATCCGCGCGCTGGGCGAGCGGTCGGCCACGGTGGTCGGCACCGGCGCGGGCGGGCTGATCGGCTGGACCGCCGCCTCCTTCCACCCGACCCTGGTCCGGCGGCTCGTGGTGCTCGGCGCGCCGCACCCGCTGCGGCTGCGGGCCGCCATCTTCGCCGACCCGCGCGGCCAGTTCGCCTCGGCCACCGCCACGCTGAAGTTCCAGCTCCCCCGCTACGAGCACGTCCTGACCCGGGACGACGCCGCCGAGGTGGAGGAGATCCTGCGCCGGTGGGGCGGCCCACGCTGGGCGAACAGCCCCGACTTCGCCGACTACGCCCACTGCTGCCGGGTCGCGATGCAGATCCCGCAGGCCGCGTTCTGCGCGATGGAGGGCTACCGCTGGGCGTTCCGCTCGGTGCTGCGGCTGCACGGCTACCGCTTCGTGAAGCTGATGCAGAAGCCGCTCGTCACGCCGACCCTGCAACTGCACGGCGCGCTGGACCGTGCCTCGCTGCCCCGCACCGCCCAGGGCTCCGGCCGCTACGTCAGCGCGCCGTACGAGTGGCGGCTGCTCGACGACGTGGGGCACTTCCCCCACGTGGAGGCCCGTGACCTGGTGCTCGGCGAGGTCCTGCGCTGGGCGAAGTCCTGACTCAGACCCGCTGCTCGCCCAGGTCGGCCACCTCGGTCGCGGGCGCCCAGCCCTGGTAGACGCCGAAGTCGAACGCCTCCAAGCCCATCGCCTCGGCCACCGGCCAGCGCCCGCCCGTGTACTCCAGCCGCAGCCAGCCCTCGTGCTCGGCCAGCACGATGAACGGTTGTCCCTGCCAGGTGCAGGTGGTCCGCACGTACGCGAGATCGTCGACCTCGGCCGCCGGCACCACCCGGACGTACCGGCCGGGGCGTACCTCGGTGAAACCCTCGTCCGGACCGGGCTGGTAGAGGCGGACCTCGTCCCCGGCGGGGCTGGCCTGGTACTCCCGTCCCCGCCAGCGGGCCACGTAGCCGTCGCGGGTCACGCCTCGTCCGCCTTCCGCCAGACCAGCGCGTCGGTGTCCAGGACCGCGACCAGCCGCGTCTCGCCGTCCGCGCCGAGCCGCCACAACTCCGCGCCGTGCGGCAGGCGGGCGCTGTCCACCTTGAACTCGGCGATCACGTCGCTGCTCTCCCCGGGAGCGAAGCCGTTGCCGCGGAACGGCGGCCGCTCGATCACCCAGCCCTCCATCGCCCGCATCGCGGCCTCGTTCGGCCCGCCGTAGGGAATCCGGTAGAGGCTCGGCCGGTAGGCCGGCCAGCGCAGCAGGTAGATCTCCTCGTCGTCCGGGGAGAACGGCGATCCCGGGTGGCCGAGGCCGAGCGCCCGGTACATCTCCGCCGGGGTACGCAGGTGCGCCAGCTCCCCGGCCCGGTGCACGAAGCCGGAGACCCGGTCGTAGCCACGCTCCAGGTAGTACGCGAGCTGGCTCGCCGCGATCGCCTTCTGCATGCTCACCGGCCGGTTCGCGGCGATCGTCGGCGCCTCCGGGCGCTGTCGTTCGGCCGGCTGCGGCGCGGCGGCCGGCTCCGGGTCGTCGCCGAGGCCCACCTCGGCCGCCCAGTTGGCGAGCGCCAGAACCTGCTCCCCCGGGTACGTCGCACCGACCGGGCTGCCCGGGTTCACCCGAAACGACCAGGACACGTCCGGCCACTTGCGAATGAGCTGGACGAACTTGACCCGTACCGTCTCGACCGCGTCTCCGGCGTGCTCGGCGAGGCGTTCCGGGGAGGTGTAGACCGAGACGGACGTCTCGCCGTCCACCGGCTCGGTGTGCCAGACGAACCCCGGCTCACCCGGCCGGCTGCCCGCGGCCGAGTCGGGCGCGGCCGGCAGCAGCACCCGGGCCAGCAGCAGGGTGGTGAGGAAGCCGTCGGTGCTCCCGCTGCCCGCGGCGGCCAGCAACTCCTCCTCCACGTTGTTCGCCGGCACGAAGTCGGCCGGAGCGGCGGCGCTCACCGGGTCGCCGTCGATCGGCGCCGGCTCCGCCAGGGGCGCGGGCGGCGCCGAGGTGTCCGGCGTCTCGTGCGGGGTGGACAGCGCGACGGTCGGCTCACCCGGCGCGAACAGCGACGTGGTGACGGAGTCGTCGAAGGCCGCCGGTTCGGCCTCGGTGGCCGGCTGCGTGGCCGGCTCGGCGTCGGCGGCCGGCTCGAAGAGCGACACGGTGGCCTGTTCCCCGGCGGTGGCCGGCGCGAACAGGGCCGCCGTCTGCTCGGGCGGCGTCGGCGCGAACAGCGAGGTGGTCGGCTCGGCAGCCGGCGTGTGCGCCTCGAACAGGGAAACCGTGGGTTCGGCCGTCGAGGTGAACGACACCGTCGGATCGTCGAGCCGCCCGGCCCGGTCGAACGGCGCCGTCTCGGCCGGCGCAACGGTGTGGGCGGCCTCGGTGAGGTTCATCGTCTCGTCGCCGGTCGTCAGCAGCGGGTCGGCCGGGAGCGGCGCGGTCGGGTCACCGGCCCAGGGTGCCGCCGCGTGATCGGCCGGCGCGGCACGCACCGGGTCGGCGTACTGCGCGGACCAGGGCTGATCGGGCTCGGTCAGGTCGCGGGCCTCGATGACCGTGCCCTCGATGACGATGGGGGTGAAGTCCCGGCGCGGCGCGGGCGGGCTCGACACCGGCTCGGCGATCGAGGGCGACAGCGCCTCCGTCGGGTCCTCGGCAGCGTTCCAGGGCGGGGCCTCCCGGTCGGGGCCGACCGGGTCGGCCCACGTGTCCGTCGCGGGGGTGGCAGGGCCGGAGTGACGTCGGGGCAGCGTCCCGATGGCGTCCTCGGGTGGGCGGCTCGGCCGGAACGCCTGGGTCGCCTCGTCGGTCCGGAGCGCCGGAGGTGGCTCGTCCGCCTGCGCCGCGAACGCCTGGGTGGGGTCCTCCCGTACCGGCTCGTTCAGCGGACGGCGACGCGGAAACGGCTGGCCACCGGCGAACCGGGTCGGCGGGGTGGCCCGGTCGGCGGCCCGCCGTGGCGCGTCCAGCGGTGACGGGCGCCGGGCCGAGCGACCGGAGGCGGGCTCGAAGAAGGACCGCGACGGTGGCGGTGGCGTGGGGGTCGGCGGCGGCTCGTCGGTCGACGCGGGCTCGGCGGCGAAGGGGTCCGGCTCGTCGGGGCGGCGGCGCAGGTCGGTGAGCCAGCCGTCCAGGGCGTCCGTACCCGGTTCGTCGCCCGGGTCGGCGCGGCCCGGGCTGTCCCGGTCCGGCTCCCGGCGGCGGGGCGGCACGGTCGGCAGCCGCCGCCCCAGCACCGAACCGCCGCGTACCGGCACCGTCGGCGGCTCGTCGTCCGCAGTCCGCCGTCCGCCCCGGTCGCCCGGCACCGCCGGAGGCGGCACCGCGGGAGGCGGCACCGCGGGAGGCGGAACGGCTGCGGGCGGAACCGCGGGAGCCGGAACGACAGGGGGCGGGACGGCGGCCGGCGGGACGGGTACGGCGGACGGGCGAGGCGCGGAATCGGGTACGCCGTTGCGAGCGCTCCGGGCCGCGCCCTCCACCCGCTCCAGCCGGGCCCGAGCGCCCATGGTCCGCCCGGGCAGCCGGACGTCGCCCCGGGAGAGCTGAGCCACGTACCAGGCGGGCAGGTAGCCCTCGATCGGCAGCCCGGGGTTGACCGCCAGCCACCACTCCGGGTTGGGCCAGCCGTCCGCCAGTTCCGGGTAGGGGACACGGCGGGCCGTGCCGGCGTTCTCCCCCAGGCTGGCCCGCAGCGCGGCGGCGGAGGTGAAGGCGAGCACGTGCGTGCGGCCGCCGGAGGTCCAGGTGCCCCATCCGCCGGCCGGGCCGCCCGCGACCGGCAGAAACAGATCGACGCGCGTCAGCACCCGAAAGTACTGCTGCTGGTCCTGGGCGCGCAGCGCGTCCCGCATCGCCACCTCGGCCTCGGTGGCCGGCTCCCATCCGGTCACGGCCACCTCTCCTTCCGCGAACAGGCCACAGGCATCGCCTACAACCTACAAGGTGACAGCAAGATCAGGACTTCTGGCCATCGACGGTCCGCCCCGATGTCCACGAGGCGATAACATCCCGTCCCGGAGCCGACACGTTACGGAGGTCGTCGATGTATCGGCCTGTCGCGCACCCGGCCGTGGCCGCCCTGGCGACGCTCCTCGCCGTCGGGTCTCCGGTCGCCCCCGCGGCGGCTCGCGCGCCGGCCGGCTGCGCCTCGCCACCCGCCCCGGCGCGGCCGGTCGCGCAACAGCCGTGGCCGCAGCAACGGTACGCCCCGGACCGGCTCGCCCCGCTCGCCACCGGCGCCGGAGTCGTGGTCGCGGTGATCGACTCGGGCGTGGACCGGTCCCATCCGCAGCTCGCCGGGCGCGTCCTGTCCGGCGCCGACTTCCTCGACCCGGGCGGGGACGGCACCCGGGACTGCGCCGGGCACGGCACCGGTGTCGCGAGCATCGTCGCCGCCGCCCCGCAGCCCGGCGTCGCGTTCCGCGGCCTCGCGCCGGACGCGCGCATCCTGCCGGTACGGGTGAGCGAGCAGCAGGTGGTCGAGGGGCGGGAGTCGGGGCGTACCGTCGACGCGGCCGGGTTCGCCCGGGCGATCCGGTGGGCGGTGGACCACGACGCCGACGTGCTCAACCTGTCGGTCGTGCTGTACGCGGACGACCCCGACGTGCGCGCCGCCGTCGCGTACGCGCTGCGACAGGACGTGGTGGTGGTGGCCGCCGCCGGGAACCTGCACGACAACGGCGATCCCCGGCCCTACCCGGCCGCGTACGACGGCGTGCTGGGGGTGGGCGCGATCGGCCCGGACGGCACCCGCTCGGCGTTCTCCCAGACCGGCCCGTACGTCGACGTGGTCGCCCCGGGCAGCGAGGTGCTGATGGCGGCGCCCCGCCAGGGACACCACCGGGCGGAGGGCACCAGCTACGCCACTCCGTTCGTGGCCGGCACCGCGGCGCTGCTGCGTCAGTACCGGCCCCGGCTGAGCGCGGACGAGGTGGCCGCCCGGATCGTGGCCGCCGCCGACCCGGCCCCGGGACGGGAGACCGGCTACGGAGCGGGGGTGCTCAACCCGTACCGGGCGGTGACCGAGTCGGCGGGCGTGGTGGACTCCCGGCCCCGGCCGGGCGCCGCGCTGCCCGCCGACCGGCCGGATCCGGCCGCGCTGGCCCGCGAGGCTCGCCGCGGGACGGCCCGGGACCGGGCGCTGCTGACCGCCGCCGTCGTGGGCGGGACCGTGGCACTCGTGGCGGCGCTCGCCCTGGTGCTGCCGCGCGGAGCACGGCGCCGCTGGCGGGCGGCCGACCCGGCCTGAACCGCCGTGCGGCCCGGATCGGCAGACCCGGGCCGCACGGGACGCTTCACTGGAACAGGTTGGTGTTGCGCTTCTCGGTGTCGAGGTAGTCGGCCGCGGAATCCTCCACCGCGAGCTTGATGTCGCGCAGCATCGCCTGCAGGTCCTGCGAGGCGGCCCGCCACCGGGACTGCCGCACCTCGTACGCCTCGCGGGCGGCGCCGTTCCAGCTCGCCACCAGCGGGGCGGCGTCGCGTTCCAACTGGCCGAGCTGGCTCTCCAGGGTGGACAGCGCCCGTTGGATGTCGGCGCCGGCCTGTTGCAGGGCGGCGAAGTTGACGACCAGCACACCGTGCTCCATGAGTTCGATCCTTCCGGTTGTCAGAGCGGCAGCTGGATGCCGCGGTTGGTGCCCGCCACCCGGCCGGCGGCCTCGGTGTCGGACAGGTCGTACTGCCGGCCGGCGGTGCGGATCGCGGTGGCGGTCTCCCGCAGCGCCCGCTGCAGGGCCGCCTGGTCCTGCGCCCACTGCTGCTTGACCTGCGCGAACGAGCGCCCTCCGGCGCCCCGCCAGGCCTGCTGCAGCACCTCCAGCTCGGCCATCAGGCCGCTGAGCATGGTCTGCAGCGACTGGTCGACCTGCTCGAACTTCGCGGCGGTCTGCTGCATCACCGCGGCTTCTGCCTGGGTCTGGGACATCCCCGACGTCACCTCGTCTCCTCGGTCGTGGCTGGTCACCCCGGTGACCACCGTGGACTCGCCGGGGGCGCCCGGGGCCGGTGGAGGGGAAGACCAGGCGGCGGCGGACACGCGACTCGACGATTTCGTCGCTGACGGTAGCCGCCCCACTCCGGTTCTGCTACCCCCTCGGGCTCCCCTGTGGACAACTCGGCCATTACGATGTGCCACGGTGATGTCACAGCGGGACCCGGGCGAGGAGGTGCGGTGGCCGCGACGACAACGATCCGGCCGGCCGCGTCCGCCCCACTGTGGACACGGCGGCCGGGCGCGCGGCAGCGGGCCGGTCAGGTCGTGGCGACACAGGTCGCGGCGGCCGTGCTGGTGGCCGCCGCCGGGCGGGGCTTCGTGGCGACCGCCGCCGCGCTGCTCACCGCCGCGCTGATGCTGCCGGCCGCGTGGATCCGGGTGCGCGGCCGCTGGCTGCACGAATGGCTCGTCACCGCCGTCGCCTACCTGACCCGGCGCCGCGCCCTGCCGTCGGCCGCCGATCCGGCGGCGCTGCTGGAACTGGTCCGGCCGGGGGCGGTGGCCGGCTCCACCGAGCTGGCCGGCGGTCCGGCCGCGGTGCTGCACGACGCCGCCGGCCTGACCGCGCTGCTGGAACTCGGCGACCCGGACGACCTGCTCGGTGACCACGCGCGCCGGCTGCCCGTACCGTCCGACCTGCTCCCGCCGAGCGGCCCGGACGCCCCAGCGGTCCGGTTGCAGCTCGTCTTCTCGTCCTCCCCCGCGCCCGTGCCGGCCGTCGCGGGCGGTCCCGCCGGGACGTCCTACCGGCAGCTCACCGACGGCCGGGTGCCGGGGCGGACGCGCGCGGTCCTGGCCGTCCAGGTGTTGCGGGCGGACGGCTGGCCGGACGAGGAGTTGCTGCGGGCGCTCTCCGGCACGCTGCGGCGGATCGTCCGCCGGCTCGGGCCGCTCACCGCCCGGCCGCTCGGCGGGGACGCGGCGCTGCGGGTGATCGCCGAGCTGGCCCATCACGAGCCCGGCGCCCCGGTCCGGGAGACGTGGCCGCTGCTCACCGTGGGCGGGCTGGCGCAGGCCACCTGGCGACTGCGCCGGTGGCCCGATCCGCGGGGCGAGCCCTCCCCGGGGCTGGTCACCCGGCTGCTCGCGGTGCCCGCCACCGCCACCACCGTCGCGCTGACGGTCGGACCCCGCGCCGGGACGAATCCGGCCCCGGCCGAGTTGGCGGTGCGGGTCGCCGCCGGCAGCGCGGACGAGTTGTCGGCGGTGGATCGGACGCTTCGGCGCGTCGCCGGTGACGTCGGCGGGGAGCTGCGCCGGCTCGACGGGGAGCACCTGGCCGGGCTCGCCGCCACGCTGCCGCTCGGGGTGACCGGTGGGTCCGGGTCGCCGCCGCCCGCGCTGGAACTGCCCCCGGCCACCGCCGGCCTGATGGTGGGCGCCAACCGCCACGGCGCCGCGCTCACCGTGCGCCTGTTCCGGCCCGCCCCGACACGGGTGCTGCTGATCGGCGGTGTGCCGGCCGCTCAACTGCTCGTGCTGCGGGCGCTGGCGCTGGGCGCCCGGGTGGCGGTGCAGACCGGCCGTCCCCGGGCCTGGGAGCCGTTCGTCCGCGGCGTCGGGACGCTCGGTGGCGGCGTACCGCTGCTTCCGCCGGGGCGTCCGCCCGGCGGCGCGCCCGCCTCACCGCTGTGCCCGCTGCTGGTGGTGGTCGACATCGGCCCGGTGCCGCCGGAGGCCGGGACGGACGCGGCCTGGCAGTCCGTGCTCGTGGTCCGCGACGAGCTGACCGCGGCCGACACGGCGACGCTGGCCCGCGCCGACCTGGCGATCCTGCAGCCACTCGACCCGGACGAGGCGGCGCTGGCCGGAGCGGCGCTCGGGCTCGGCGGATCCGCCGACTGGTTGACCCGCATCCGCGACGACATGGTGGCGGTGGTCAACCGGCGGGCCCTGCGGTGGGCGCTGCTCTCACCGACGCCTGTGGAGTCGCAACTGGTCGGTCGCCCGGTGCGACGCTGAGGCGCGCGGGGGGCGTCACGCTGCTTTCCCTGGTGGTACGTCCGTGGCACGATCCCGACCATGGATTTCCTGAAGGGTCTTCTGATTCGTGTGGGCTCGACGGCAGTGGCGTTCTGGCTCGCCACGCTGCTCATCCCCGGCATCTCGCTGGACTCCGGGTCGGCCACCGAGACCGTGATCACGCTGGTTCTCGTCGCGGTGATCTTCGGAGTGGTCAACGCGGTGCTCCAGCCGATCATCAAGACCGTGGGTTGCGGCTTCTACCTGCTCACCCTCGGTTTGATCGCGCTCGTGGTGAACGGCCTGCTCTTCCTGCTCACCAGTTGGATCGCCGGTGAGGCCGGGTTGCCCTTCCACGTGGACGGGTTCTGGCCGGAGGCGGTGCTGGGCGCGCTGTTCGTCGGCATCGTCACCTGGATCCTGGGCGCCGTCCTCGACCGCGACTGACACCCCCGGCCCCGGCCCGGCGCGACGGCGACCGGCCGGGGCCACCAGGAGGGAATTGGCTGGCGAGCGGCCCCTGTGACGGCGCTAGCGTCGGCGGGTGTTCACTGTGACCCGCGCGGACGGCTACCAGATCAGCACCGACCCGGACCGGATCGACCTGGACCGGGTGCACGCCTGGCTCGCCGGCGACGCCTACTGGGCGCGGGGGCGGGAGCGGGAGACGGTCGCGCGCTCGTTCGCCGGCTCGATCGGCTTCGGCGTCTACCGCCCCGGTGACGGCCGGCAGGTCGCTGTCGCCCGGGTGGTCACCGACCGCGCCACGTTCGCCTGGCTCTGCGACGTCTACGTCGACCCGGCCGAGCGCGGTCGCGGGCTGGGCACCTGGCTGGCCGGCGCGGTCCGCGACCACTTGGCCGAGCTGGGCGTACGCCGGATCCTGCTGGCGACGCTCGACGCGCACGGGGTCTACGCGAAGCTCGGCTTCCGCCCGGTCGCGCCGGATCGGTGGATGGAGCTGGATCAGCGGGTGACGCCGGTCACCGATAAGGATCAGCAGACAGATCCACCACTTACGGTGGAGCGGTGAACCAGCTCCGGCTCGGCTACCTGTACGGCGTCGGCGCGTACCTGATCTGGGGTTTCTTCCCGATCTACCTGAAGCTGCTGCGCCCGGCCGGGCCGATGGAGATCCTCGCGCACCGGATCCTCTGGTCGGTGGCGTTCGTGGCGTTGCTGCTGGCCGCCACGCGGCACGCCGGTTTCCTGCGCAGGCTGGCCGGGCGGCCGCGGGCCATCGCCGGCATCGGGCTCGCGGCCGCGCTGATCGCCGTCAACTGGGGCACGTACATCTACGGCGTGAACTCCGACCGGGTGGTGGAGACGGCGCTCGGGTACTTCATCAACCCGCTGGTGTCGGTGCTGTTCGGCGTCTTTCTGCTGCGCGAACGGCTGCGCCCGGCGCAGTGGGCGGCGCTCGGCGTCGGCGGGCTCGCGGTGGCGGTGCTCGCCGTCGACTACGGCCGGCTGCCCTGGCTGGCGCTCACGCTGGCGTTCAGCTTCGCCGGGTACGGCCTGGTCAAGAAGCGCCTCGCGCTGCCCGCCACGGAAGGGCTGTTCGTGGAGTCGGCGGTGCTGGCGCTGCCCGCGCTGGCGTACCTGGGCTGGCTGTCGGCGCGCGGCGACTCGACGTTCGGGCACGTCTCGGCCGGGCACACCGCGCTGCTGGTGCTGGCCGGCGCCGCCACCGCGATCCCGCTGCTGCTGTTCGCCGGGGCGGCGAACCGGCTGCCGCTGTCCACTGTCGGCATGCTGCAATATCTGGCCCCGATCCTCCAGCTCGGCTGCGGCGTGCTGATCTTCCACGAGCCGATGCCCCCGGTCCGGCTGGCCGGCTTCGCGCTGGTGTGGCTGGCCCTGATGGTCTTCACCGCCGACGCCCTGCGCCACTCCCACCGCACCCGCCAGGCCACCCGCACCCCCACCCCGGCCGCCGCACCCACCCCGTCCCGTTGATCTTGCACTTACCGCCCCGGCGAAAGGGACCAATCACCCGCGCCGAGGGCCGCAACTGCAAGATCAACGGGGAGGGGACGGCGGTCAGCGGAAGTCGTAAGCCAGGACGGGGGAATTGGCGCCTCGGAGGAGTTCCAGGCGGACCAGTTCACCCTTGGTGAACCGGGTTACCCCGGAGAACCGCAGGTCGTCGCCGGGGGCGGCGAGCCAGGAGCCGATCTGCTCCGTCGCGCCGTCCGGGCCGTGCGCCACCAGCCGGAACGTGTACGCCTCCCGGTGCCCGGCCCGCCTGTCGTAGCCGCAGTGCATGGTGACCTCGGTGCCCCACGGCGTCTCGGTCAGCCCCACCTCGGCGTGCACCGGCACCGTCCCGGCCACCGGCCGCATGGAGGTCAACGCCACCTGCGGCGTGGACGGCTCAGCCGGCGGCTGGACCAGCGCCACCCCGACGCCGGCCAGCACCGCGAGCGCGGCGGCGGCGAGCGCGGTCAGCGCGTACCGGCGGCGGGAGCGGGACCGCTCGCGGCGCTTGCGCTCCCGCGCGGCGTCGAGCAGCGCGGGCACCCGCGACGTCTCCGGCCCGACCTCCAGGAACTGCTCCAGGCCGGCCGGGTCGAGCCGGCCCAGCAGGCCGGGCAGCACGGCGATCTCGGCCACCGCCTCCCGGCACTGGGCGCAGCCGGCCAGGTGCCGCTCGTAGGCGACCCGGTCCGCCGGGGCGAGGGCACCAAGCACGTACGCCCCGTCGTCGTGAGCGAACTCGCAGCGTGTCATCCGGTCACCCCCATCTCGGCCAGCGCCAACCGTAGTGAGCGCAGCGCGTAGTGGGTACGCGACTTCACCGTGCCGGGCGGTACGCCCAGCCGCGCCGCCGCCTCCGCCACCGAACGCCCCTGGTAGAAGCACTCGACGAGCACTTCCCGATGGGTCGGGCTGAGCCGGTTGAGCGCCTCGGCCACGGTCCACGCCTCCACCGCGCGCTCCGTCTCGTCGACCGTCTCGGCGGTCTCCGGCAGTTCGTCCGTGTACACCTCGCCGACCCGGGCCGAGCGCCGCCGCCAGGCGTCGATGGCCAGGTTCCGCGCCGTGGTGAACAGCCAGGCGCGTACCGAGCCGCGTCGCGGGTCCAGCGACTCGGGGTGCCGCCAGGCGCGCAGCAGCGTCTCCTGCACCAGGTCCTCGGCGCGGGGCCGATCGCCGTTGACCAGCCGCAGGGCGTGCGCGTACAGCGCGTCGGCATGCTCGTCGTGCAGCGCGCGCAGCAGTTGGGCGTCGTGGTCGCTGATGGCGGTACCTCGCTTCCGGCGGCGGGGAGACCGGCGATGTGTACGCCCTTCCATACGTGCCGTGTCGCCGAACGGTTCAGCCGCAGGTCACGACGGAGCTGTTCACGTCCGGTTCAGCTGCGGGCCGACCGCCGCTCACGGCGCCCTGGCAGCGTCCGGCGGGTGAGCGCGGGCTCCCTCGCCCGTGCGCCTTCCCCCTCGTCCGATCTGGAGGCTCCACCTCATGAGCGACCGGCCTCGCCTGCTTCCGCTGCTCGGTGGCACCCGCCACGGCAGCCGCGACGCGATGACCTGTCTGTACCGGTGCGGCAACGCCTGCGACCACCCGGTGCCCAACCCGACCGACAACCCGTACTTCGGGGACGTGGTCGACACCGAGATCTCCCGGCGCGGCGTGGTCCGGGCCGGCGCGGTCGGCGCGCTGGTGCTCGGCTTCGGCGGCGCCGCGGCGGGCGCGCTGGCCGGGTCCCCGGCGGCCGCCGCCCCCGCCGCTCCGCCGGTGCCCGGCGAGGGCGGGGTGGCCGCCACCGGCGCGGGTCGTCCCGGCAGCGGCGCGCTGACGTTCAAGCCGATCCCGCCGAACAAGCTCGACACGCTCGTGGTGCCGAACGGGTACGACCACTCGGTGGTGATCCGCTGGGGTGACGAGGTCGTGCCCGGCGCGCCCGCGTTCAACCTGGGCCGGCAGACCGCCGCCGCCCAGTCCAAGCAGTTCGGCTACAACAACGACTTCGTCGGCGTGCTGCCGATCGACCGTCGGCGCGCGCTGCTCGTGGTGAACCACGAGTACACAAACGAGGACCTGATGTTCCCCGGCTTCACCAGCCAGGACGCGCTGACCGTGGAGCAGGTGCGGGTGGCGATGGCCGCGCACGGCATGTCAGTGGTCGAGCTGGAGCGGGTGGAGAACACCGGGCAGTGGCAGCCGGTCCGGCGCGGTCGGCGCGAGTACAACCGCCGGGTCACGGCGCTGGCGACGAAGTTCGAGATGACCGGCCCGGCGGCCGGGTCGGCGTGGCTGCGTACCGCCGCCGACCCGAAGGGCCGGACCGTCGTCGGCACGCTCAACAACTGCGCCGGCGGCGTCACCCCGTGGGGCACTGTGCTCTCCGGCGAGGAGAACTTCAACCAGTACTTCGTCGGCGGCGACGCGGTGGCCGAGGAGCAGAAGGCGAAGCTGACCCGCTACGGCATCCCGACCGACGTGCGCTACCCGAGCGGCAGCCGCAAGTGGGACCGGGCGGACGAGCGCTTCGACCTGGCCCGGCACCCCAACGAGGCGAACCGGTTCGGCTGGGTCGTCGAGATCGACCCGTTCGACCCGCAGTCCAAGCCGCGCAAGCACACCGCGCTGGGCCGGTTCAAGCACGAGGGCGCGAACGTCATCGTGGCGCGCGACGGCCGCGTGGTCGCGTACATGGGCGACGACGAGCGCTTCGACTACCTCTACAAGTTCGTGTCGGACAAGAAGTTCATGCCGGGCAAGTCCTCGGTGGCCCGGCGGCACAACCTGACGCTGCTGGAGTCGGGCACGCTCTACGTCGCCAGGATCGAGGGGGACAGCCCGGCCGCCGAGATCGACGGTTCCGGCAAGCTCCCGGCCGACGGCGGTTTCGGCGGCCGGGGGCGCTGGATCAAGCTGGTCAGCGGCAACCGCTCGTACGTCGACGGCATGACCGCCGCCGACGTGCTCACGTTCACCCGGCTGGCCGGGGACAAGGTCGGCGCGACGAAGATGGACCGCCCCGAGGACGTCGAGCCGAGCCTGCTCACCGGCAAGGTGTACGTGGCGCTGACGAACAACAGCGACCGCGGCAAGGCGGGCAAGGCCCCGGCTGACGAGGCGAACCCGCGCAACAGCAACCGGCACGGGCAGATCCTGGAGCTGGTCGAGGACCGCGGCGACAACACGGCCGAGACCTTCGCCTGGTCGCTGCCGATCGTCTGCGGCGACCCGGCCGACGCCTCGACGTACTTCGCCGGGTACGACAAGACCAGGGTCTCGCCGATCTCCTGCCCGGACAACGTCGCCTTCGACGCCACCGGCAACCTGTGGATCTCGACCGACGGCAACGCGCTGGGCAGCAACGACGGTCTGTTCGCCACCGCCGTGGAGGGCCCGGAGCGGGGTCACCTGAAGCAGTTCCTCACTGTGCCGCTCGGCGCGGAGACCTGCGGCCCGTTCATCACCGGTGACAACCGCTCGGTCTTCGTGGCGGTGCAGCACCCGGGCGAGGTGACCGGCGCGTCGGTGGAGAACCCGGCCTCCACCTGGCCGGACGGCGACTTCGCCAAGCCCGGCGTGGTGGTCACCTGGCGCCTCGACGGCGGCCCGGTCGGCAGCTGACCCACCCCGGGAGCGGTCCGGCGCTGGTCCGCTCCGCGAGGGGCCGTCGACCCACCAGGTCGGCGGCCCTTCGTCAGTTCTCGGAGGCGATGCCGTCGGCGATCGACCTGGCGGCGGTGAGCAGCTTCGCGCGGACCACCCGGGCCGACGTCATCATCTCGCCGGCCGGCAGCGCGCACGCCAGCACCACCCGGCGCTCGATGTCCTTGTCCGGGGCGACGAGCACCGCCGCGCACGCCACGCCCTGCCGGAACTGCCCGAGTTCCAGTTGCATGCCGCGCCGGTCACCGGCGGCCAGGTCGGCCTCGAACGCCTCCACGGTGGTGAGGGTGGCGGTGGTGAACGGGCGCATGCCGTACTCGCGCAGGTAGCGGAAGCGCTGTTCGGTGGTGAGCGTGGCGAGCAGGCTCTTGCCGAGCGCGGTGGCGTGGGCGCCCTCGTCGAAGCCCGGCACCAGGTCTTCCAGGAAGGGCGAGCGCGGCCCCTCGGCGGAGGCGGTCACCGCCACCTGCCCGCCGATGAAACGGCCGAGGTAGTGGCTCCAGCCGGTGTCCGACGCCGCGCGGCGCAGCGCCTCGCCGACCGCGGGCGGCCCGCGGAACGCGGTGACCAGCTCGCGGTAGCGGTCGGCCACCTCCAACCCCACGATGTACGTCCCGTCCTCGCGCCGGATCACATAGCCCTCGTACGCGAGCGTGCGCACCAGGTGGTAGGTCGTGGCGACTGTCAACTCGCAACGCCGGGCGATCTGCTTCACGGTGAGCCCTCTCGGCGCACGGCCGACCGACTCGAGCACTCGAAGCGCGCGGGACACGCTGCGGATCAGGTCCGAGGGTTCCGCCAAGGGGTCGCGCACAACCACCTCCGCCGCCGGGGACTTACACCATATGAAAAACCGGCCGAGTGCGAAATGCCTGTTCGGATGGAGGATGCCAGATCACCGGACACAGACGGTAGGTCGACGGACACGATGAGCAGCCAAAACGTGCGGGCGTAGGGTGTGCTCGCAATGACTGAAACAGTTTCGCAAGACGCGCCCGCGTCGGCCCGGCGGGCGGTCCGGGCGGGCGCCGGCGCCACCGTCACCACGATCGTGTGCGTCCTGCCCGTCTTCCTCGTCGGCGGGCTCGCCGTGCAGCTCGGCGACGAACTCCGGTTCAGCCCGGCCGGCCTGGGCCTGGCCGTCTCGATCTACTTCGGCGTGAGCGCGCTCGCCTCGGTGCCCTCCGGGGCCCTGGTCGAGCGGTACGGCCCGGCCACCGTCGCCCGCGCCGGCATCCTGCTCTCCGCCGCCTCCCTGCTGGCCGTGGCCGGGCTGGCCCGGTCGTACCCGATGCTGGTGACGCTGCTGGCGCTCAGCGCCGCCGCCAACGCCCTCGGACAGCTCGCCAGCAACGCCGCGCTCGCCGAGCACGTGCCCGCCCACCGGCAGGGGCTCTCGTTCGGCGTGAAGCAGGCCGCCATCCCGGTCGCGACGCTGCTGGCCGGCGTGGCGGTCCCCACCGTCGCGCTCACCGCCGGCTGGCGCTGGGCCTTCGTGGTCGCCGCCGGGGCGGCGCTGGCCGCGCTGCCGGCCGTACCCCGGACCCGACGGGACCGGCACGCCCGGGCCGCCTCCGGGGGCCGCTACGGCGGCACCGCCCCGCTCGTGGTCATCGGGCTGGCCGCGACGCTGGCGGCAGCCGCGGCGAACGCGCTGGGCACGTTCCTGGTCGACTCGGCGGCGACGCGGGGTCTCTCCCCCGGCCTGGCCGGCCTGACGCTCACGCTCGGCAGCGCGGTGTGCGTGCTGGCCCGGGTGGGCGTCGGCTGGCTCGCCGACCGGCGCGCCGACGGGCACGTCGGGCTGATCGCCGGGATGCTGCTGACCGGGTCGGTCGGCCTGATCCTGCTCGCGGTGGCCGGCTCCGCGCCGCTGGTCGCGGGCGTGGTGCTCGGCTTCGGGCTCGGCTGGGCCTGGCCCGGGCTGATGAACTTCGCGGTGGTCCGGCTGCACCCGCAGGCCCCGGCCGCCGCCACCTCGATCACCCAGACCGGCGTGTACGCGGGCGGCTGCCTGGGCCCGCTCGGCCTGGGCGCGCTGGCCGGCGCGGCCGGCTACCCGGCGATGTGGCTGACGGCGGCGGCAGCCATGCTCGTGGCCGCCGTGCTGATGCTGCTCGGCGCCCGCCTGCTCCGCCGCGCCCCCGCGCTCGGCTGACCGCCCTCGCCCTGGGTGCGGGGGTCAGCTGGTGCGGTCGGCGATGTAGTCGCAGAGGGACTCCAGCGCGCGGCGCGCCGGGCTCTCGGGCAGCGGGGCCAGCCGGGCCCGCGCGTCCTCGGCGTAGCTGCGCACCGTCTCCCGGGCCCGCTTGAGCGCCGGGGACTCCCGCAGCAGGCCGAGCGCCTCGGCGTGCAGCGCGTCGTCCACCAGCGGGCCGGTGGCCAGGATCTCCCGCAGCCGTACGCTCGCCGCGTCCGCGTCGTCCGAGGCCAGCGCGTAGAGCACCGGCAGGGTGGGCACGCCCTCGCGCAGGTCGGTGCCGGGCGTCTTGCCGGACTGGATCGACTCGCTGGAGATGTCCAGCAGGTCGTCGGAGAGCTGGAACGCGACGCCGATGATCTCGCCGTACCCGGCGAGCGCCTCGATGTGCTCGGGCGACGCGCCGCCGAACATGCCGCCGAAGCGGGCCGACGTGGCGATCAGCGAACCGGTCTTCTCGGCGATCACGTGCAGGTAGTGCGCGACCGGGTCGTCGTCGCGCGGGCCGACCGTCTCGGCGATCTGGCCGTGCACCAGCCGAGCGAACGTGCGCGCCTGCAGGCGTACCGCCTCCGTGCCCAGTTCGGCGGCGATGTCCGCGGCCCGGGCGAAGAGGTAGTCGCCGACCAGGATGGCCACCGAGTTGGTCCAGCGGGAGTTGGCGCTCGGCGCGCCCCGCCGCACGGCGGCCTCGTCCATCACGTCGTCGTGGTAGAGCGTCGCCAGGTGGGTGAGTTCCATCACCACGGCGGCCGGGACGACCTGCGCGGCCTCCGGGTCGCCGAACTGGGCGCTCAGCGCCACCAGCAGCGGGCGGAACCGCTTGCCGCCGGCCTCGACCAGGTGCCGGGACGCCTCGGTCACCAGCGGGTCAGCGCTCGCCACGCTCGCCCGCAGGCTCGTCTCGACCCGGTCGAGCACGCCCAGCACCGAGGCTTCGACGCGCGGGTCCGCGAGGTGCAGGCCGAGCGCGCCGAACTGACCTGAACGCTCGCCAGCCGGATTCGCCACGTCCTCAACCATGCCACACCCGTTCGACCTGCTCGTCGAGGGGGATACGGGCCGGGGGCCGGCACGCCACGGCGTACCGGCCCCCGGTGGGATCACGTCGGTCATCTGACGAATTCGGCAGCACCGGTGGTCAGGTCGAGCAGCGGACCGGGGACCACACCCAGCGCCAGCGTGGCCACCACGCCGATGACCAGCGCCGCCGAGGTGAGCGCGCCCGGCACGGTCACCGTCGGGGTGGACTCGCCCGGCTCGGACAGCCACATCATCACCACGACCCGCAGGTACGGGAAGGCCAGCACCATGCTGGTCAGCACACCGGCGATCACCAGCCACGCCTGGTTCGCCTCCAGGGCCGGGCCGAAGACCGCGAACTTGCTGGTGAAGCCGCTGGTCAGCGGGATGCCGGCGAAGGCCAGCAGGATGAACGTGAAGATCGCCGCGAAGAACGGCGAGCGGCGGCCCAGCCCGGCCCAGCGGGACAGGTGGGTGGCCTCCCCGTCGGCGTCGCGCACCAGCGTCACCACGGCGAACGCGGCGAGCACCGAGAAGCCGTACGCGGCCAGGTAGAACATCGTGCCGGAGAGCCCTTCGCGGCTCGGCGCCAGCACACCGACCAGCAGGTAGCCGGCGTTCGCGATGGACGAGTACGCCAGCAGGCGCTTGATGTCGGTCTGGGTGACCGCGAGCACCGCGCCGACCAGCATGGTCAGCACCGCGATCGCGCCGAGCACCGGGGTGAAGTCCCAGGACGCCCCGGCGAACGCCACGTGGAAGACGCGCAGCAGCGCGCCGAACGCGGCGACCTTGGTGCAGGCGGCCATGAAGCCGGTGACCGGGGTCGGCGCGCCCTGGTAGACGTCCGGCGTCCAGACGTGGAACGGCGCGGCGGCGGCCTTGAACAGCAGGCCGATGGCGAGCAGCGCCATGCCGGCGAAGAGCAGCACCGGGCTGGACGAGGAGTCGGTGACCGCCGCGTGCACGGTGGCGAAGTCGACGCCGGCCCCACGGCCCGGGATGCCGGAGGTGAAGCCGTAGATCAGGGCGACACCGAACAGGAAGAACGCCGAGGCGTACGCGCCGAGCATGAAGTACTTCAACGCCGCCTCCTGGCTCAGCAGACGCCGGCGGCGGGCCAGCGCGCAGAGCAGGTAGAGCGGCAGCGAGAAGACCTCGAGCGCGATGAACATGGTCAGCAGGTCGTTCGCCGCCACGAAGATCAGCATGCCGGCGATCGCGAACGACATCAGCGGGTAGACCTCGGTGGCGCCACCGACGCCCTCGGCCTGCCGGCGGTCCTCGGCCGACTCGGCGGTGACCGCGGCGTGCGCCACGAACGCGCCGCCCCGCTCCACCGTGCGCTCGCCGACGAGCAGCAGCGCCATGACGGCCAGGACCAGGATCGCGCCCTGGAGGAACAGCGTGGGCCCGTCGACCGCGATGGCCCCGCCGATGGTGATCAGCCGGGCGTCCGCGTTCAGGATCACCATCACGATCGCCGCGAGCATCGCCACCAGGGCAAGCCCGAGCTGCACCGCGTTGCGCAGCCGACGCGGCACGAACGCCTCGACCAGGATCCCGACCAGGGCCGCGCCCAGCATGATCAGGATCGGAGCGAGCGCCGCGTAGTCGATCGACGGCAGCTTCAGTTCACTCACTTCGCGGCCTCCTGGACGCTGCCGACCTCAGGGGCGGGATCGGACTTGCCGACGTCCTGCATGGTCGCCTGGACGGCGGGGTTGATGACATCGGTGACCGGCTTCGGGTAGAAGCCGAGCAGCACGATCAGCGCGATCAGCGGCGCGACGACGACCTTCTCGCGCAGCGTGAGGTCCCGGCGCATGCCCTCGACCTCGGTCAGCGCCGGGTTCAGCGTGCCCTGCGTGGTGCGCTGCACCATCCACAGCACGTACGCCGCCGCCAGGATGATGCCGAGCGTGGCGATCACCGCGACCGGCTTGTTGACGGTGAACGTGCCGATCAGCACCAGGAACTCGGAGACGAACGGCGCCGTGCCGGGCAGCGCCAGCGAGGCCAGACCGGCGAAGAACAGCACGCCGGCCAGCACCGGCACGAGCTTGCCCGCGCCGCCGAAGTCGCTGATCAGGGCCGAGCCGCGCCGGGCGATCAGCATGCCGACCACCAGGAACAGCAGGCCGGTGGCCAGGCCGTGGTTGAGCATGTAGAGCACCGCGCCGGTGCCGGCCTGGGTGGTGAAGGCGAAGATGCCGATGCCGATGAACCCGAAGTGCGCGATCGAGGTGTACGACACCAGCCGCTTCAGGTCGTTCTGGCCGACCGCCAGCAGCGCGGCGTAGATGATGCCGATGACACCCAGCGCCAGCGCCCACGGCGCGAACCACCGCGACGCCTCCGGGAACAGCGGGAGGCAGTAGCGCAGGATGCCGAACGTTCCGACCTTGTCCAGCACGCCGACCAGCAGCGCGGCGGCGCCGGCCGGGGCCGCGCCACCGGCGTCCGGCAGCCAGGTGTGGAACGGGAAGAACGGCGCCTTGATCGCGAAGGCGACGAAGAAGCCGAGGAACAGCCAGCGGGCCGTGTCGGTGGCGAACTCCGCCTGGCTCAGCGCCTGCCAGTCGAAGGTCTTCCCGCCGACCACCCAGAGGCCGATCACCGCGGCCAGCATGAACAGACCGCCGACCAGCGAGTAGAGGAAGAACTTCACCGCCGCGTACTGCCGCTGGTGGCCGCCGTAGCTGCCGATCAGGAAGTACATCGGCACCAGCATGACCTCGAAGAACACGTAGAACAGGAAGACGTCGGCGGCGGCGAAGACGCCGATCATCGTGCACTCGAGGACGAGCAGCAGCGCGAAGTAGGCGGGCACCGAGCGCTTCGACGCCTCGGCGTCGTGCCAGGACGCCAGGATCACCAGCGGCACCAGGATCGCGATCAGCATCAGCATGACCAGCGCGATGCCGTCCACCTCGAAGGTGAAGTTCACGCCCCAGTTCGGGATCCACGGGTACGACTCGCGGAACTGGAACCGGTCACCACCGGCGGAGAAGGCGAACCACATCACCACCGAGAGCACCAGCACCAGCAGCGACCAGCCGAACGCCACCAGCTTGGCCAGGTCCGGACGGCTGCGTGGCAGCAGCGCCACCACCAGGGCGCCGACCAGCGGCGCCACGGTCAGCACCGAGAGGAACGGGAAGTTGGACATTATTCGGCCTTACCTCCGTCGTGACTGCGTGGCCCGCCGGCGGGGGCGGCCGCGTTGAGGTCGATCACGCCAGCCACCCCGCCTGCACCGCCAGGAACGCCGCGACCACGAGGAGCGCGCCGGTCAGGATCGAGGTCGCGTACGACCGCACGAAGCCGGTCTGCAGCCGCCGGAGCCGGCCCGAGCCCCCGCCCACGGCGGCGGCCAGGCCGTTGACCAGCCCGTCCACGCCCCGGTTGTCGAGGAACACCAGCGCCCGGGTGAGGAAGATGCCCGGCTTCTCGAAGACCGCCTCGTTGAAGGCGTCCGTGTAGAGGTTCCGGCGCGCGGCGGTGACCACCACGCCGGCCGGCTGCGGCTCGGTGGCCGTACCGCCCCGGAACAGGAACCAGGCCAGCCCGGCGCCCAGCACGGTTACCAGCAGCGACAGCGCGGTGAGCAGCCAGTGCGCCAGCACCGGCGCGTGCTCCCCGCTCTCGCCGCCGAGCCCGTTGGTGGCGGTGAGCCAGTCCGGCACGGAGGTGGCGAGCAGGAAGCCCGCGCCGACCGAGCCGATCGCCAGCAGGATCAGCGGGATCGTCATCAGCTTCGGCGACTCGTGCGGGTGCTCGATGTCCTCGGTCCAGCGCTTCGGGCCGTGGAACGTGAGCACGAACAGCCGCGTCATGTAGAACGCGGTGAGCCCGGCGCCGAGCAGCGCGGCCATGCCGAACAGCCAGGCCGTCCAGCCCTCCCGCTCGAACGCGGCCACGATGATCGGCTCCTTGGAGAAGTAGCCGGAGAACGGGAACATGCCGATGATGGCGAGCCAGCCCATCATGAACGTCAGCCAGGTGACCTTCATGTACTTCGACAGCCCGCCGAAGCGGCGGATGTCCACCTGGTCGTTCATGCCGTGCATGACCGAGCCGGCGCCGAGGAACATGTTGGCCTTGAAGAAGCCGTGCGCCAGCAGGTGCACGATGGCCAGCGCGTACGCTCCGCCGCCGAGCCCGACGCCGAGGAACATGTAGCCGATCTGGCTGACCGTCGACCAGGCCAGCACCCGCTTGATGTCGTCCTTGGCCGCGCCGATGATGCAGCCCATCAGCAGCGTGAGCGCGCCGACGCTGACCACCACGAGCTGCAGCGTCTCGTTGGCCGAGAAGATCGCGTTGGAGCGGGCGATCAGGTAGACGCCCGCGGTGACCATGGTGGCCGCGTGGATGAGCGCGGACACCGGGGTCGGGCCCTCCATCGCGTCCGGCAACCACGCCTGCAGCGGGAACTGGCCGGACTTGCCGGCCGCGCCGAGCAGCAGGAGCAGACCGAGCACCAGCACGGTGGTCGAGGTCATCGAGCCGACCCCGTTGAACACCTCGTCGTACTGGGTGGTGCCGAGCATGGCGAACATGATGAAGATGCCGATGGCCAGGCCGGCGTCGCCGACCCGGTTCATCAGGAACGCCTTCTTGCCGGCGGTGGCCGCGCTCGGCCGGCCGTACCAGAAGGAGATCAGCAGGTACGACGCCAGACCGACGCCCTCCCAGCCGAAGTAGAGCATCACGTAGTTGTTGCCGAGCACCAGCAGCAACATCGCGGCGACGAACAGGTTGAAGTACGCGAAGAACAGTCGCCGGCCCGCGTCGTGCGCCATGTACTCCACGGCGTAGAGGTGGATCAGGAAACCCACCCCGGTGATCAGCAGGACGAAGACCGCGGCCAGCGGGTCGAAGAGCAGACCGAAGTCCACCCTCAGGTTGCCGACCGCCATGAAGTCCCAGAGGCTCAGCTCGACCTGCTTGTTCTCCAGGCCGCGAAGCTGGAAGAAGTAGGTGAGACCGAGCAGGAAGGCGGCGCCGATGGCGCCCACGCCGAGCCAGTGGCCCCAGCGGTCGGCCCGCTTGCCGAGCAGCAGCAGGATCGCCGCGCTCACCAGCGGGATCGCCACCAGAAGCCAGACCGAGCCCAGCATCCCGTCCGCCGTGGCGAAGGTGACGGCCTCGGCTGGCTCAGACTGGGCGATCGTCAGAATCTGTTCCACCACGAGCCCCTCAGTACTTCAGCAGGTTGGCGTCGTCGACGCTCGCCGAGCGCCGGGTACGGAAGATCGCCATGATGATCGCGAGACCGACCACGACCTCGGCCGCCGCGACCACCATCACGAAGAACGCCATGATCTGGCCGTTCAGGTCGCCGTTGATCCGGCTGAACGTGACCAGGGTCAGGTTGGCCGCGTTGAGCATCAGCTCGATGCACATGAACAGCACGATCGCGTTGCGCCGGACCAGCACGCCGACGGCGCCGATGGTGAACAGCACCGCCGCGAGGATCAGGTAGTAGTCCGGGGTCATTTGTCCGTCCCCTTCGGTGCGGTCTCCTCGGCCGTCAGCTCGCGCACCGGCAGGATCTCCGGGATGCTGCGGTCGGTCAGCCGGCCGTCGGGCAGGCGGGCCGGGGTGGCCACCGAGGAGGAGGTGGCGTAGACACCCGGGCCGGGCTTCGGGCCGGGGTAGTTGCCGGGGCGGAACCGCGCCTTCATGGTGGCGATCTGGTCCATCCGGTCCGCCTTGCGCCGCTCGACGTGTGCCAGCACCATCGCGCCCACCGCGGCGGTGATCAGCAGCGCCGAGGTCAGCTCGAAGGCGAAGACGTACTTGGTGAACAGCAGCCGGGCGATGCCCTGCACGTTGCCCTCGGCGTTCGCCTCGTCGAGCCCGGCCGCCGGCACGCCGTCGAGCGCGCGGTACAGGCCGCTGCCCACCAGGCCGGCGAAGCCGAGCCCGAGGACGACGGCGGCGACCCGCTGGCCGCGCAGCGTCTCGATGAGCGAGTCGGAGGCGTCCCGGCCGACGAGCATCAGCACGAACAGGAACAGCATCATGATCGCGCCGGTGTAGACGATGATCTGCACCATGCCGATGAACGGCCCCGCCTGGAGCACGTAGAACACGCCCAGGCAGAGCATGGTCAGCACGAGCCAGAGCGCGGAGTGCACCGCGTTGCGGGCCCACACCATGCCGACCGCCCCGAGCAGGGCCAGCGGGGCGAGGATCCAGAAGGTGACCTCCTCACCCCCGGACACCTGGCCCGCAGCGGCGAGCACCGTTGCCGAGGTCATGCCTTGCCTCCCTTGCCCGCCGCGGCGGCGGACCGCTGCTCGGCCTGCTCGGCGCCGGGGAAGGTCACGCCGGGGTGCTCCTCCACCTGGTACCGGCCGGGGCCCATCGGCGAGCGCTCGGCGCCGGCCGAGGTGCCCGGGTTGGTCAGCGCGCCGACGTAGTAGTCCTTCTCGCTGTCGCCCAGCCGCATCGGGTGCGGCGGCTGCTCCATGCCTTCGAGCAGCGGCGCGAGCAGCTGCTCCTTGGTGAAGATCAGGTCCTGCCGGTTGTCCCGGGCCAGCTCGTACTCGTTGCTCATGGTGAGCGAACGGGTCGGGCAGGCCTCGATGCAGAGCCCGCAGAAGATGCACCGGGCGTAGTTGATCTGGTAGATGCTGGCGTACCGCTCACCCGGGGAGAAGCGCTGCTCCTCGGTGTTGTCGCCACCCTCCACGTAGATCGCGTCGGCCGGGCAGGCCCAGGCGCACAGCTCGCAGCCGATGCACTTCTCCAGCCCGTCCGGGTGCCGGTTGAGGATGTGCCGCCCGTGGTAGCGCGGCGCCGAGACCGGCGGCTTGAACGGGTAGTCGGTGGTGACGACCTTCTTGAACATGTGCGAGAAGGTGACACCGAAGCCCTTGAACGTTCCGGTGATCGCGCCCACGTCACACCTCCCTGGAGTCCGGGCCGGCGACCACGTTGGCCGGCTCCCGCTCGGCGAGCACGCGCTTGGTACGCGGGCTCGGCGGAACCTGAAGATCCATCGGCGGCAGCGGGAAGCTGCCGTACGGCCGGCTGTCCGCCTGCTCCTGGGGCGACGGCTTCAGCTCCTTCTTCCGGCTCGGCCAGAAGAGCGTGACCAGCAGCAGCACGCCCGCGCCGACGGCGGTGACGAGCAGCCGGTCCCGGGCCTGCCAGTCCTCGATCGAGCGCAGCCCGGCGAGCACCATGATCCAGACCAGGTTCAGCGGCAGCAGCACCTTCCAGCCGAAGCGCATGAACTGGTCGTAGCGGAGCCGGGGCAGCGTGCCGCGCAGCCAGACGAAGACGAACACCAGCAGGATGACCTTGCCGAAGAACCACAGCATCGGCCACCAGCCCTCGTTGGCGCCCGACCAGATCGTGATCGGCCACGGCGCGTGCCAGCCGCCGAGGAACAGCGTCACGGTGAACGCCGACATGGTCACCATCGCGACGTACTCGCTGAGCATGAACAGCGCGAACTTCAGCGAGCTGTACTCGGTCTGGAAGCCGGCCACCAGCTCCGACTCCGCCTCGGGCAGGTCGAACGGCGCCCGGTTGGTCTCACCGACGATGGCGATGAAGAACATGATGAAGCTGGGCAGCAGCAGGATCGCGTACCAGCCGGGGGCGGCGAGGTCGAAGCCGCCGATGCTCAGCCGGGTGCCGTCGCCCTGCGCGGCGACGATCCCGCTGGTCGACATGGTGCCGGCGGTCATGAAGACCGCGACCACGCTCAGGCCCATGGTGACCTCGTAGGACACCAGCTGGGCGGCGGAGCGCAGACCACCGAGCAGCGGGTAGGTGGAGCCGCTGGCCCAGCCGCCGAGCACGATGCCGTACACGGCCAGCGAGGAGAAGGCCAGCACCACCAGCACCGCCACCGACACGTCGGTGACCTGCAGCGGCGTGCGGTGCCCGAAGATGCTCACCATCGGCCCGAACGGGATCACCGACAGCGCGGTGACCGCGCAGACCACGGAGATCACCGGGGCGAAGAAGTAGACCACCTTGTCGGCCTTGCGCGGGAGGATGTCCTCCTTGAAGGCCAGCTTCACGCCGTCGGCGAGCGTCTGGAGCAGACCGAACGGTCCGGCCTGGTTGGGGCCGGGCCGCACCGCCATCCGGCCCACGACCCGGCGCTCGAACCAGACGCCCAGCAGCGTGGCCGCCACGGCGACGACGAACGCGAAGAGGATTTTGCCGAGGACCAGCCACCACGGGTCCTTGCCGAAGTCGGCAAGCGTCGGGTCCTGCGCCGCGAGGTAGAGATTCACTGCACCGACCTTTCGTTCGCGACCGCGAGGCGTACTCGCTCCGCTCGTTGCCTGCGCGCGCTCACTGTGCACTCCCGGTGTTCAGCAGCGGGCCCGGCCGGTCCGCGGCGTCCGCCGCGACCCGCCCCGCCGGGACGGCCGAACCGCCGGCGGCGCCGACGGAGACCTTCACCAGCGAACCGGACGTCGCGCCGAGGCTGCGCCGCACGGTGGAGCCGGGCGAGTTGGTCGGCAGCCAGACGACGCCGTCCGGCATCTCGGTGATCGCCGCCGGCAGCGTGACCGCGCCACGGTCGGTGCCGACGGTGACCGCGTCGCCGTCGGCCACGCCGAGGGACTCGGCGGTGCCCTTGCCCAGCCGGACCACCGGCGGGCGGGCGGTGCCGGCGAGGTGCTCGTCGCCGTCGGTGAGGCTGCCCAGGTCGATGAGCTGGTGCCAGGTGGACAGCACGGCCTCGCCCGCGCCCGGCTGCCGGACGGCGGCCGGCTCGACCGAGGGCGCCGACGGCCGCTCGACCCGGGTACGCGGCAGCGTGCCAAGCTCGCGGCGGATGCTCGGCACGTCGCCGGTGCCCAGCCGCACGTCGAGCTGCGCGGCGATCGCGTCCAGGATCCGGGCGTCGGTCATCGCGCCGGTGTCCAGCACCTTCTCGAACGTGCGCAGCCGGCCCTCCCAGTCCAGGAAGCTGCCGGCCTTCTCGACCACCGGCGCGACCGGCAGGACCACGTCGGCCCGGCGCGACACAGCGCTCATCCGCAGTTCCAGGCTGACCAGGAACGGCACCGCGTCCAGGGCCTTCTCGGCCAGGCGCGGGTCGGCCAGGTCGGCCGGGTCGACACCGGCCACCACCAGGGCACCGAGCTGACCGTTCGCGGCGGCGGTGAGGATGCCGTCGGTGTCGCGGCCGGCCTGGCTCGGGATCACCCCGGCCGGGATGTCCCACGCCTCGCCGAGCTCCGCGCGGGCGGCCGGCTCGGTGACCACACGGCCGCCGGGGAGCAGGTTGGGCAGGCAGCCCGCGTCGACAGCGCCGCGGTCACCCGCGCGCCGCGGCACCCAGACCAGCCGGGCACCGGTACGCCGGGCGACGTCCGCCGCCGCCGACAGCCCGCCCGGCACCTCGGCCAGCCGCTCGCCGACGATCAGGATCGCGCCGGGCTTACCCAGCGCCTCCGCCACGGTGGCGTGCTCGGCCAGCACGCCGGCCTCCTCGCCCGGCACCACCCGGGCGAGCTTCGCCCCGAGCTTCTCCAGGCCGCGCGTCGCGAACGGCGCGATCGCGTACACCGTGAGCTTCTTCTTCAGGTACGCCTTGCGCAGCCGCAGGAAGAGGATCGGGCACTCCTCCTCCGGCTCCAGGCCGACCAGCACCACGGCGGGCGCGTTCTCCACGTCCGTGTAGGTCACGTCGGTGACCCCGGCGACGCTGCTGGCCAGGAAGTCGGCCTCCTCGCGGGAGACCGGGCGGGCCCGGAAGTCGATGTCGTTCGTGTGCAGTGCGATCCGGGCGAACTTCGCGTACGCGTAGGCGTCCTCGACGGTGAGCCGGCCGCCGGTCAGCACCGCCGTGCCGGTCGCGCCGTCACGGGCCTCGCGCAGCCCCTCGGCGGCCCGGGTCAGCGCCTCGCTCCAGGACGCCTCGCGCAGCTCACCGGTCTTCTCGTCGCGCACCATCGGGGTGCTGATCCGGTCGAACGCGCGGGTGTACTGGAAGCCCCAGCGGCCCTTGTCGCAGTTCCACTCCTCGTTCACCGCCGGGTCGTCGCCGGCCAGCCGGCGCAGCACCTTGCCGCGCCGCCAGTCGGTGCGCTGGGCGCAACCGGCCGAGCAGTGCTCGCAGACGCTCGGCGTGGAGACCAGGTCGAACGGGCGGGCCCGGAACCGGTACTGCGCGCCGGTCAGCGCGCCCACCGGGCAGATCTGCACGGTGTTGCCGGAGAAGTACGAGTTGAACGGGACGTCCCCCTCGTCGCCCTCCTCGCCGTACTCCTCGTCCCGGTAGATGTTGATCTCCTCGTGCGAGGAGCGGCCCATCAGGTCGATGAACTTGTCCCCGGCGATCTCCTCGGAGAACCGGGTGCACCGCTGGCAGAGCACGCAGCGCTCGCGGTCGAGCAGCACCTGGGTGCTGATCGGCAGCGGCTTCGGGTACTCCCGCTTGTGCTCGTGGAACCGCGAGTCCGTCCGGCCGGTGGACATCGCCTGGTTCTGCAGCGGGCACTCGCCGCCCTTGTCACACATCGGGCAGTCCAGGGGGTGGTTGAGGAGCAGCAGCTCCATCACCCCCTCCTGGGCCTTCTTGGCGACCGGGGAGGTGAGCTGGGTCCGCACCACCATGCCGTCGGCGACGGTCTGGGTGCAGGAGGCGACCGGCTTGCGCTGGCCCTCCACCTCCACCAGACACTGCCGGCAGGCGCCGGCCGGGGCCAGCAGCGGGTGGTCGCAGAAGCGGGGGATCTCGGTGCCCAGCTGCTCGGCGACCCGGATCAGCAGCGCCCCCTTGGGGGCGGTGACCTCGACGCCGTCGATGGTCAGCGTGACGGTCTCGGTCTGCTTGGCTACGTCGGTCATCAGTGCGCCCCTACCAGGGTCTTCTCCGACAGCTTCGGAGCGGTACGTCCCTCGATGTAGTCGAGGTAGTCCTGCTTGAAGTACTTCAGCGACGAGGTGACCGAGCTGGTCGCGCCGTCACCCAGACCGCAGAACGAGCGGCCGAGGATGTTGTCGCAGGTGTCGAGCAGGGTGTCCAGGTCCTCGTGGGTGCCCTGGCCGGACAGGATGCGCCGGTAGACCCGGACCATCCAGTAGTTGCCCTCCCGGCACGGGGTGCACTTGCCGCACGACTCGTGGTGGTAGAACTCCAGCCACCGGTAGGTCGCGTACACCGGGCAGTCCTGGTCGGAGAAGATCTGCGTGGCGGTGGTGCCCAGGATCGAGCCGGCCCCCGCCACCCCCTCGAAGTCCAGCGGCACGTCCAGGTGCTCGGCGGTCAGCAGCGGCGTCGACGAGCCACCCGGGGTCCAGAACTTCAGGTTGTGCCCCGGCTTCATCCCGCCGGCCAGCTCGATCAGCTCGCGCAGCGTGATGCCCATCGAGCACTCGTACTGGCCCGGGTTCGCGATCCGGCCGGACAGCGAGTAGATCATCGGGCCGGACGACTTCTCCGTGCCCATCGTCTTCCACCAGTCCGCGCCACCGAGCACGATGTACGGCACGCTGGCGATGGTGCCGACGTTGTTGACCACGGTCGGGCTGGCGTACAGGCCGTGGGTCGCCGGGAACGGCGGGCGCAGCCGGGGCTGGCCGCGGAAGCCCTCCAGCGAGTCCAGCAGCGCGGTCTCCTCACCGCAGATGTACGCCCCGGCGCCGGAGTGCACCACCAGGTCCAGGTCGAACCCGGAGCCGAGGATGTTCCGGCCGAGGTAGCCCTTGGCGTACGCCTCGGCGACCGCGCTGCGCAGCCGCCGGGCGGCGTGCACCGCCTCACCGCGGATGTAGATGTACGCCCGGTTGGCCCGGATCGCGTACGAGGCGATGATGACGCCCTCGACCAGCGAGTGCGGGTCGTAGGTCATCAGCGGCAGGTCCTTGCAGGTGCCCGGCTCGCCCTCGTCGGCGTTCACCACCAGGTAGTGCGGCTTGCCGTCGCCCTGCGGGATGAAGCCCCACTTCAGGCCGGTCGGGAAGCCCGCGCCGCCACGGCCGCGCAGCCCGGAGTCCTTGACCAGCTGGATCAGGTCGTCCGGGTGCGCCTTGAGCGCCTTGCGCAGGGCGGCGTAGCCGTCCAGGTTCTCGTAGGTGCCGATCCGCCAGGCGTCCGGCGACAGCCAGCGCTTGGTGAGCACCGGCGTGAGCTTGGCCAGCGTCTCCGGCCGAGGCGTGGTCACTTGCGGACCCCCGATCCGTTGGCGTCCGCCGGGTCGGCGCCGTCCGCGCCCGTACCGGCCTCCGCTTCCTTGAGGTTGCGCTCCTGCGCGCCGGCCGCGTCGCCGGCGGGCTTGCCGTCGCCGGCCGGCGGGTTCGCCGCCGTGCCGGCCGCCTCCGCCGCCTGCGCGTCGCGCGGCACCGGCGGCGGGCCGTCCACCGGGATCTTGGTGCCCGGCGCGTCCGGTACGGCGGTGGCCGCGTCCGGCTGCCGGGTCTCGGCGGTACGCACCTGCGGCGACTTGGCGTCCGGCGCCTTCACGTCCGGCGCGGTGCTGCCGGTGGCCGCCTCCGGCTTGACCGGCTCGGCGGCCTTGGCCGGCTCGGGCGCGGGGGCCGGCTTCGCGGCCTCGGCCTTCGCCTTCGCCTCGGCGGCGGCCCGGTCGGCCTCGGCCTTGCTGCGGATCGGGGTCTTCGGGTCGAAGCCCGGCACCGAGACGCCGTGCTGCTCGGCCAGGCGCAGGCCGCGCAGGCTGGGCTCGCCCGGCCCGCCGTCGGCCACCGCGCCGTCGCGCTCGTCGGCGAAACCGGCGAGCTGGACCGCCATCTCCTTGAGCGTGCACAGGCGCGCGCCCCGGGTCGGCATCGGCCGGCCGCCGGCCCGCAGCTCCTCGACCACGTCGAGCGCGCCCTGCGGCTCCACGTTGTCGAAGAAGTCGTAGTTCACGGTCATGACCGGGCCGTAGTCGCACGCCGCCAGGCACTCGGCGTGCTCCAGGGTGATCTTCCCGTCGGCGGTGGTCTCCTCGTGCCCGACGCCGAGGTGCTCGGCCAGGGCGTCGTAGACCTTCTGCCCGCCGAGCACGTCGCACATGGTGTTGGTGCAGACGCTGACCAGGTATTCACCGGTGGGCTTGCGCTTGTACATGGTGTAGAAGGTGGCGACGGCGCCGACCTGGGCCTTGTTCAGCCCGAGCACCTCGGCGCAGAACTCGACACCGGCCGGGGAGACGTACCCCTCCTCGGACTGGACCAGGTGCAGCAGCGGCAGCAGCGCCGAGCGGGACCGGTCGGCCGGGTACCGGGCGATGATCTCCCGCGCCCGGAGCCGGGTCTCTTCAGTGAACGTGCTCATCGGTCACAACCACCCATCACGGGGTCCAGCGAGGCGCCGCCGGCGATCACGTCGGCGATCAGGCCGCCCTCGGCCATCGCCGGGAGGGCCTGGAGGTTGACGAAGCTCGGCTCCCGGTAGTGCACCCGGTAGGGCCGGGTGCCGCCGTCGGACACCGCGTGCACGCCGAGTTCGCCGCGGGGCGACTCGACGGCGACGTACACCTGGCCCGGCGGGACCCGGAAGCCCTCGGTGACGAGCTTGAAGTGGTGGATCAGCGACTCCATCGACTGACCCATGATCTTCGCGACGTGCTCCAGGGAGTTGCCCATGCCGTCGACGCCGATGGCGAGCTGCGCCGGCCAGGCGATCTTCTTGTCGGAGACCATCACCGGGCCCGGCTTCAGGCGGTCCAGCGCCTGCTCGACGAGCTTCAGCGACTCCCGGATCTCCGCGACCCGGACCAGGTAGCGGCCCCACACGTCACCGTCGGTGTGGGTCGGCACGTCGAACTCGTACGTCTCGTAGCCGCAGTACGGCATGGTCTTGCGCAGGTCCCAGGCGAGGCCGGCGGAGCGCAGCACCGGGCCGGTGACGCCGAGCGCCATGCAGCCGGTCACGTCGAGGACCGCCACGTTCTGCGTCCGCTCCAGCCAGATCGGCTGACCGGAGAGCAGGTTCTCGTACTCCTTGAGCCGCTTCGGCATCAGCTGGAGGAAGTCGCGGATCTTGCGGATCGCGTCGTCCGGCACGTCCTGCGCCACGCCGCCCGGCCGCACGTACGCGTGGTTCATCCGCAGGCCGGTGATGGTCTCGAAGATGTCGAGGACGTACTCCCGCTCGCGGAAGCCGTACAGCATCATGTTGATCGCGCCCAGCTCCATGGCGGTGGTCGCCAGCCAGACCAGGTGCGACGAGATCCGGTTGAGCTCCATCATCAGCACGCGGATCGTGTTCGCGCGCTCGGTGATGTCGTCGGTGATCCCGAGCAGCTTCTCCACCGCGAGCGCGTACGCCGTCTCGTTGAACAGCGGGGAGAGGTAGTCCATCCGGGTCACGAACGTCGAGCCCTGGACCCAGTTGCGGTACTCCAGGTTCTTCTCGATGCCGGTGTGCAGGTAGCCGACGACCGAGCGGGCCTCGCGGACCGTCTCGCCCTCCAGCTCCAGGACCAGCCGGAGCACGCCGTGGGTGGACGGGTGCTGCGGGCCCATGTTGACGACGATCCGCTCGTCGTTGATCGGGTCCGTGCCGGAGACGACCTCGTCCCAGTCCCCGCCGGTGACGGTGAAGACCTTGCCCTCGGTGGTCTCGCGCTCGGTCGCGTAGTTAGACGTGGTCACTGGTACGACCTCCTACGGTCCGGCGGCGGGATTTCCGCACCCTTGTACTCGACCGGTACGCCGCCGAGCGGGTAGTCCTTGCGCTGCGGGTGACCCTCCCAGTCGTCCGGCATGAGGATCCGGGTCAGGGCGGGGTGGCCGTCGAAGACGACGCCGAACATGTCGTACGTCTCCCGCTCCTGCCAGTCGGCGGTCGGGTAGACGGCGGTGACGCTCGGTACGTGCGGCTGCTCGGCGGAGACCGCCACCTCCAGCCGGACGATGCGGCGGTAGGTCATCGAGGTCAGCTGGTAGACCACGTGCAGGCGCCGTTCCGCGCCCAGGTAGTCCACGCCGGACAGCGACGAGAGCAGCTCGAAGCGCAGCGACAGGTCGTCGCGCATCACCTGGCAGACCTCGGCGATGCGCTCCGGGCGTACGTGCAGCGTCAGTTCGCCCCGGTCGACCACGACCTTCTCGATCGCGTCGTTGAAGTCCGGGTACGCCTCCTCCAGCGCGTCCCGCACCTCGTCGAAGTAGCTCCCGTACGGGCGGGTCGCCTCCTCGATCGGCTTGCGCTGGCGGACCAGCCCGCCGTAGCCGGAGACGTCACCGGTGCCCTGGTTGCCGAACATCCCCCGGCCGGCCGGGCTGGCCGGCGGGTACTCGGCCGGAGCGGTGGAGCTGGCCCCGACCGGGGTGGTCGGCACCGGCACCCCGCCGTCGTTGGTCTTGTCGTTGCTCATTTCGGGCCCCTATGCGACGCCTGAAGGTGGTTCTGCGCCTTCATCCAGTTCTCGATCCGCAGCTGCTCCTCGCGCCCCTCGCGGACGGCCTTCGTCCACTCGGCACGGCGGGCCTTGTCGCTGCGGTACGACGAGGGCATCGAGCCGTACGGCACGACCGGCACGTCACCGCGCGCCTGGCGGGCCTCCAGCATCTTGCGGCCGTTCGGGCCCAGCGGCTCGTGCATGATCTTCTCGCGCAGCTTGAGCACGGCGTCGATGAGCATCTCCGGCCGGGGCGGGCAGCCGGGCAGGTACATGTCGACCGGGACGACGTGGTCGACGCCCTGCACGATGGCGTAGTTGTTGAACATGCCGCCGCTGCTGGCGCAGACGCCCATCGAGATGACCCAGCGGGGCTCGGCCATCTGGTCGTAGATCTGGCGCAGCACCGGGGCCATCTTCTGGCTCACCCGGCCGGCCACGATCATCAGGTCCGCCTGGCGGGGCGAGGCCCGGAAGACCTCCATGCCCCAGCGGCCCATGTCGTAGTGCGGGCCGCCCGCCGCCATCATCTCGATGGCGCAGCAGGCCAGACCGAACGTCGCGCCCCAGACCGAGGTCTTCCGCGTCCAGTTGACCAGCTTCTCGACGCTGGTGAGCAGGACGCCGGAGGGGAGTTTCTCCTCGATGCCCATCTGCTACCTCCTCAGTCCCAGTCCAGGCCGCCGCGACGCCAGACATAGGCGTAGGCGACGAAGACCGCGACGATGAACAGGACCATCTCCACGAAGCCGAAGATCGGCAGAGCGTCGAAGGAGACCGCCCAGGGGTAGAGGAAGATGATCTCGATGTCGAAGACGATGAAGAGCATCGCCGTCAGGTAGAACTTGATCGGGAACCGGCCGCCGCCGACCGGCTGCGGGCTCGGCTCGATGCCACACTCGTACGCCTCGAGCTTGGCCTTGTTCAGACGCCGCGGGCCGGCGAGTCGGGCAGCGGCCACGGAGAACAGCGCGAACGCCGCAGCGAGGGCGAACAGCCCGATGATGGGTGCGTAAGGAGAGAGCGTCATCGTTGTCCCCTGCTCGTCCTTCCCTGACCTCGGTGGTTGGCCAAAATCACACTATTCACGTCCCTGAGACCTCGGTCGTCGGGGGGTCGATCTCTGTCCGGCTCGTGGTCGGTCGTCTTCTACACGGCCGGGGCCACCTTCGTCATCGCGTTGATGACCCGGTCCATCGCGTCCCCGCCGCGCGGGTCGGTCAGGTTGGCCAGCAGCTTGAGCACGAAGCGCATGAGCATCGGGTGCGGCATGCCGTGCTTGGTCGCCATCCGCATGATCTCGGGGCGGCCGATGAGCTTCACGAACACGCCGCCGAGCCGGTAGTAGCCGCCGAAGCGGGCCTTCAGCTCCTGCGGGTACGCCATCAGCGCCCGCTCCCGTTCCGCGCCGGCCGGGCGGGCCAGCGCCTGCACCATGACCTCCGCGGCCATCTCGCCGGACTCCATCGCGTACGCGATGCCCTCGCCGTTGAACGGGTTGACCATGCCGCCGGAGTCGCCGACCAGCAGGACCCCGCGGGTGTAGTGCGGGACCCGGTTGAAGCCCATCGGCAGCGCGGCCCCGAGGGTGGGACCCTCCGCGTTGGACTCGTCGGTCATCCCCCACTCCTCGGGGGTGTTCGCGAGCCAGTCGGTGAGCAGCTTGCGGTAGTTCGTCTTGCCGAACGCGGAGGACGAGTTCAGCACGCCGAGGCCGACGTTCACCCGGCCGTCGCCGAGGCCGAAGATCCAGCCGTAGCCGGGCAGCAGCGCGTCGCTGCCCTTGGCCCGCAGCTCCAGCCACGACTCCAGGTAGTCGTCGTCGTGCTTGGCGGGCGAGCGGTAGTAGCGGCGGACCGCCACGCCGATCGGGCGGTCCTCCCGCTTGGCCAGCCCGAGGGCGAGCGGGAAGCGGCCGGAGACGCCGTCGGCGGCGACCACGAGCGGCGCGTGGAAGGTGGCGGGCTCCTTGTCCGGGCCGACCTCGGCCTGCACGCCGATCACCCGGTCGTCGGCACCGAGCACCGGGCCGAGGACGTTGACGCTGGTGCGCAGCTTCGCCCCGGCGGCGACGGCCCGCTGCGCGAGCAGGTCGTCGAAGTCGAGCCGGGTCCGCACGAGGCCGTAGTTGGGGAAGCTCGCCAGGTCGGGCCAGTCCAGCTCCAGGCGCACCCCGCCGCCGATCACCCGCAGGCCCTTGTTGTGCAGCCAGCCGGCCTCGGGCGAGGTGTCCACGCCCATCCGGATGAGCTGGCGCACGGCCCGGGGCGTGAGCCCGTCGCCGCAGACCTTCTCCCGGGGAAACTCCGTCTTCTCCAGCAGCAGCACGCGTACGCCGTGCCGCGCCAGGTGGTACGCCGTGGCCGATCCTCCGGGACCGGCGCCCACGACGATGACGTCGGCGTCGTTCTCCACCGCGGTCATCCGCGCCTCCTCCCGCATGCTCGTGAAATGCTTCACAAGCCCATCCGGATGGAGTCTATGACCGCTGTTACACCAGGACGCGTTGAGGGGGGCCTAACTTCGCGGAAACGGGCCGGTAGGCGGGCCGAAACCGGTCAGGGGCGAGCCGGCGCGGCCGGTCCGAGCCCGGCGTCGAGCCGGATCGCCTCGGGCAGGTGGTCACGCAACGCGCCACCTGCCGCACGGTCGAGCGCCGCCAGCACCTCGGCGACGACCTGCCGGACATCAGCGGGATCCGCGCCGGCCAACTCGCGGAGCTGGGCGATCAGCTCGGCGGCGTCGTCGTCGGTGGCGGCCTGGTCTGGTCCCGTCATGCAGGCGAGCCTACGGGGACAAAGTAGACCAGAACCGGATATTCACGAAATGACCGGCTAACGCCTGGTCGGCCGGTCAGTTTCGGACGGCCCGGTGCAGGGCCACCACGCCCCCGGTCAGGTTGCGCCACGCCACCCGGCCCCAGCCGGCCGCGCCGATCCGCGCGGCCAGCGCCGGCTGGTCCGGCCAGGCCCGGATCGACTCCGCCAGATAGACGTAGGCGTCGGGGTTGCTGGACACCGCGCGCGCCACGGCCGGCAACGACCGCATCAGGTACGACAGGTAGACGGTGCGGAACGCCGGGTTGACCGGGGTGCTGAACTCGCAGACCACCAGCCGCCCGCCCGGCCGGGTCACCCGGGCCAGCTCGCGCAGCGCCGCGTCGGTGTCGTTGACGTTGCGCAACGCGAAGGAGATGGTCACCGCGTCGAAGCTGGCGTCGGCGAACGGCAGCCGGAGCGCGTCCCCGGCCAGCAGCGGCACCGACGGGCGGGTGCGCTTGCCCGCGTAGAGCATGCCCAGCGACAGGTCGGCGCCGACCGCGTACGCCCCGGAATGGGCCAGCTCCTCGGTCGAGACACCGGTGCCGGCGCCCACGTCGAGCACCCGCTCGCCCGGTGCCAACCCGAGCGCCGCCCGGGTGGCCCGCCGCCAGGACCGGTCCTGCCCGAAGGAGAGCACGGTGTTGGTCAGGTCGTAGCGGGCCGCGACACCGTCGAACATCGCGGCTACCTCGTGCGGCTGCTTGTCCAGGCTGGCGCGCTGGCCCTGCGGGGTACGGCTCACCCCTCCACTCTGCCAGCCGCGCCCCTTCCGCCCCGCCCCGGGTACGCGAGAGGGCGGGGTGGTCGCCCACCCCGCCCTCGCCGTGTCCACGGTGACGGTGTCAGTCCTCGGTGCGCTCCTCGCCCGGCGTGACGAGCACCACCTTGCGGCGCCGGGACAGCATCATCAGCGCCACACCGGCGGCGACCACCGCAGCGCCGATCCCGCCGATCAGGCCGACCTGCATACCGGTCACCGGCAGGCCACCGCCGCCGGTGCCGCCACCCGCGCCACCACCGGAGGTCGGCGTCGGCACCGCGGTCACGCTGCCGGTCGGGGTCGGCTCGGCGGTCGGCGTCGAGGTCGGCTCAGCGCTCGGCGTCGGGCTCGGGGTCGACTGCGGGCTCTGGTCGACGAAGACGTCGAACTGGGCGGTGTTGTCGCCGTCGTCGGCCTCGGAGAACGCGCGACGCTGCGCCGAGGTGGCGGCCTTCGGCTGCTCCTCCGGCGTGCCGGAGGCCGCCTCCAGCCCGGCGGCCCAGACGAAGCCCGGCCGGAGCAGCTTCTCGGTCACGTCCGCGCCGACCTTCACCCGCACGTCGGCGGTGTAGTACTGGCCGGGCTTGAGCACCGCGCCCAGGTCCTCGCAGTACGCGTTGGCGAAGCCGCCCAGGTTCTGCTCGACGCAGCCCTCGGGCAGCTCGGCGAAGGTGACACCGGCCGGCAGCGTGATGCCGTACGCGACGCCCGTGGCGTTCTCGCTTCCGTCGTTGAACACGGCCCAGTCCAGCGGCGCGGTCTGGCCCGGCCGGACCGGGCGCAGGTTCGCCTCACCGGCGTCGTCGCCGTCGACGACCACGTCGGCGTACACGTCCTGGACCCAGGTGGTGAGGTCGTAGCCGGGGTCGGTGACGGTGATGTCGTGCTCGACCGTGTCCAGCACGCCGGCGCCGTTGGCCGCGCTGATCGACACCGTCAGCGTGCCCGCCCCGCCCTTGCCGCCGGTGGAGAACAGCGGGATGCCGAAGTCCTCGGTGGTCCCGGCGGGCACGTCGCCCAGCAGGCAGGAGAAGGCGGTGCCGCGGATGTCGCAGCCCTTCGGCGCCAGCACGCCGACCTTGCCGGGCTTGAGGTCCTTCGTCTCGACGGTGACCCGGACGCCCTTCGCGTCGACGGTCCCGGCGGCGTTGTTCACCTGGAACTTGAACGGCTTGGCCTTGGCTTCGCTGACGCCCTTGGCGAGCTGGTAGCTGAGCGGGATGAGCTGGAGGTCGGCCTTGTCGGCGGCGTACGCCGGGCCGGCGACCGCGCCGAGGCCGGCGGTGGAGAGCAGGGCCACCACGCCGGCGCGCGCCAGCGTGGACCGGTAGCGGAAGGTCATGGTTCCCCCGGGGGTAGGGACGTGCCGATCAACGCACGGAACGAAGGGACGGTACCGGAGCGACGCATCGCCGCGCCAGCGTCGTACGGTGGGAATTCCCATCGATTCGACAGACGGCAGGGGCGGGATGGTCACCCATCCCGCCCCTGCCGCGGTGCGTTATGTGAACGGCCCTCATGGGCCGATGGAGGACGACGGTCCCCGACGGACGCCGACAGCGTAATGGCGTCGCCGGCTTGCCGGGCGGTGCTCACCCGGGTCGCCGCCGACCTGTTACCTGCCTGCTCGCGGCCCGGATCGGTGGTGTCGCGCGGGCAGGCTAGCCGCCGGTGATCACGCAGGTGAAGACCCCTGGCGGAAGCTTCACCGGAAACGGGCGGAGCTCCGGCCGCACGACGGGAGCCGACCGGCCGAACGGGGGAACGAGGTCAGTTGACCTCGACCAGCGGCAGCGACTTCCCGGCCCCGCCGCCGGGCAGAGCGATCGACGAGAAGTGCGAGACCACGCGGTCGTCGCTCGGGTCGTCGGCGGGCGTGTGGTGCACCGCGAGCCGGTTGTAGAGCGTGTCCCGCTGGGCGGGGATCCGGTCGGCCGACCGGATCATGCCGATCAGCTCGTGCAGGTTGGAGCGGTGCCGGGCCCCGGCGGAGGAGATGACGTTCTCCTCCAACATGATCGAGCCGAGGTCGTCCACGCCCATGTGCAGCGCGAGCTGCCCGACGTCCTTACCGGTGGTCAGCCAGGACGCCTGCAGGTGCGGCACCGTCTCGAAGAACAGCCGGGCCACCGCGACCAGCCGCAGGTATTCCAGCGTGGTCGCCTGGGTGCGGCCCTTCAGGTGGTTGTTCTCCGGCTGGTACGTCCACGGGATGAAGGCCCGGAAGCCGCCGGTGCGGTCCTGCACGTCGCGGATCATCCGCAGGTGCTCGATGCGCTCGGCGTTGGTCTCGCCGGTGCCCATCATCATGGTGGCGGTCGACTCCAGGCCCTGCCGGTGGGCCAGTTCCATAACCTCCAGCCAGCGGGCGCCGGACTCCTTCAGCGGCGCGATCGCCTTGCGCGGCCGGTCCGGCAGCATCTCGGCGCCGGCGCCGGCGATCGAGTCCAGGCCCGCGGCCTTGATCCGGGCGATGGCCTCGTCCAGGCTCACGCCGGAGACCTTCGCCATGTGCAGGATCTCGCTCGGGCCGATCGAGTGGATCGCGAGCTGCGGGTACGCCTTCTTGACCGAGGAGAACAGCTCCTCGTAGTACTCCACGCCGTAGTCCGGGTGGTGGCCGCCCTGGAGCATGACCTGGGTGGCGCCCAACTCGACCGCCTCGCCGCAGCGGCGCAGGATCTCCTCGGTCGGGTGGGTCCAGCCCTCCTTGTGCTTGGGGGCCCGGTAGAACGCGCAGAACTTGCACGCCGTCACGCAGACGTTCGTGTAGTTGATGTTGCGGTCGATCAGGTACGTGACGATGTTGTCCGGGTAGCGGCGCCGCCGTACCGCGTCGGCCGCCTCGCCCAGCGCGTGGAAGGGCGCGTCGGTGTAGAGCAGCAGCGCCTCCTCGGGCGTGATGCGCCCGCCGTCCGCGCCGCGTTGCAGGATGTCGTCGATCTCCCGGTTCGCCGTCACACTCCCGAGCGTACGTCGCGGGCCCGACGGCGGGAAACGCCACTCCTCACCCGGTGACGAGAGACCCACCCGGTCAGGGCATCCCCGGACTGGCCACCGGCAGCCCGATCGCCCTGGCCGCCTCCAGCAGCCGCTTGTCGTACGTGACGAACGCGACGAACTCGGCCGCCGCCTGCCGGGCCAGGACCTCGGCGGTGGCGAGGTGGACGGCGTCCGGGCTGCGCAGCATCGGCTCCGGATACGCGCCCGCCGTCGCACGGACCGTGGCGTCGATCTCGACCCGGTAGAGACGTCCCAGCACCGAGGGGACACCCACCAGCGCCTGTGGAGCGGCACGACGCAACGCCCGCGGCACCTCCACCTCGACGAGAGCCGACGACACCAGCGCGGTGCCGGCGCGCTCGTTCAGCCAGCCGAGCAGATCCGGCGTCTCCGCCTCCCGCCGCAGCATCTTGATGACCGCCGCCGAGTCGAGGTAGATCACCAACGCTCCTCGTCGCGTGCCTCGACCAGCGCGGCCGCGGCGTCCACCGTGGGATCCCCGAGCACCGGCGGCATCGGGACCGGGCCGGTCGTGGTCGGGGCCGTGGCCCGGCCCTCGGCCACCAACCGGCCGAGAAGCGCGTCGCCGGCCAGCACCGGGACCAGGCGGGCGATCGGCTCACCCCGATCGGTCACCTCGACCGTCTCACCGGCGCGCACCCGCGCCAGCACCCGGCTGGTGTGCTGGTTCAGCTCCCGGACGGCGATCTGCTCCATCAGGCAAGTGTAGAACGTAACGTTCTACCCGTCACGGATGGTGGTCGACCCGAAGCGCCACCGCGGGAAGCGGAGCGCTGGCGTCGCCCGTCTACGCTCTCGGCGTGTCAGTCGTATCGCCCCCGCCCACCCCCGTACGCGTGGCCGGCGCCCGCTCCGCCCTCTGGTCCCTCACGATGACCGCCGTGCTCGTCGGCTTCGGCCTCGCCGTGATCGTCGTGACCGCGGCGGTCGGCCACCTCACCGTGGGACTCCCGATCGCGGTGCCGATCTCCGTCGGCCTGGTCGGCTGCCTCGCCTTCGCGGTCGGCCTGCGCCTGCTGCACCGGGGCTGGTGGCTGACCCTCCTGTCGGTGCTGCCGGCCCTGTTCGTGCTGGTGGGCGCCGTCCAGCTCGCCCCCGAGTCGGTGCTCCGGGAGCGCGGCGTCGCCCAGCAGGTGACCATCACCGACGTGCAGACGGCCGGCAAGCGGCACGAGTTCGCCCTCCAGGGCGACGCCGGCCGGCTGGACGAGCCGCTGGTCTACCGGGGCAGTTCCCCCGGCTACCGGGTGGGCCAGCGGCTGACAGTGGTCGTCGACCCGCGTGGTGAGGTGGAACTGACCGACGCGCGGGACGTGGACCCGGACGGAAAGCGGGGCATGCTCGTGTTCGGCGCGGCGGGATGGACCCTGTTCGCGCTCGTCGGCGGGTGGCGCGGCCACGTCAGCCGGGCCCGTGGCCGCGCCGCCACGGCACCGCCCGTGGTGATCTGAGCGGCGGCGCCGCTAGGCGTCGTAGTCGACGGTCAGCTCGTCGGTTACGGGACTCGACTGACAGGTCAGTACGTAACCGGAGGCCACCTCGTCCGGCTCCAGCGCGTAGTTGCGCGCCATCGTCACCTCGCCGGACGTCACCTTGGCCCGGCAGGTCGAGCACACCCCGCCCTTGCAGGCGTACGGCAGCTCGCCGCGCACCCGCAGCGCCGCGTCCAGCACCCGCTCGTCCCGGCCCATCGTGAAACTGGACGAGCGCCCGTCCAGCACGATCGTCACGTCGGTGCCCGCGCCGGGCCGCTCGACCTCACGCCGGACCGGCTCCGGCGGGGCGTCGACGTGGAACAGCTCGGTGTGCACCGCCGCGTCCGGCACGCCGCGGCCGGCCAGCACCGCCTTGGCGTCCACCACCATCCCGTACGGGCCGCAGAGGAACCACTCCTCGATCTCGTCCCCCGGCACGACGGTGTCGAGCAGCCGGGTCAGCCGGTCGGCGTCGATCCGCCCCGACAGCAGCGCCGACTCGCCCATCTCCCGGGACAGCACGTGCACCAGGTGCAGCCGGGTCGGATAGCGGTCCTTCAGGTCCGCAAGCTCCTCGGCGAACATCACCGAGTTCGCCGTGCGGTTGCCGTACACCAGCGTGAACGTGCTGCGCGGCTCGGTCGCCAGCGCGGTCGCGGCCAGGCCGAGGACCGGGGTGATGCCGGAACCGGCGACCACCGCGCCGTACCGGCGGGCCCGGTCCGGGGTGAACGCGGAGGTGAAGTGGCCCAGCGGCGGCAGCACCTCGACGGTGTCGCCGCCACGCAGCGCGCCGCAGGCGTACGCGGAGAACGCCCCGCCCGGCACCTCACGCACCCCGACCCGCAACCGGCCGTGCCGGGCCAGCTCGTCGGGGGTGGAGCAGATCGAGTACGACCGCCGCACCTCCCCGCCGTCGGCGTCGGCCGGACGGCGGACCGTGAGGTGCTGCCCGGCGGAGAACGCGAACGTCTCGCGCAGCTCCTCCGGCACCGCGAACGTGATCGACACCGAGTCGTCGGTGAGCCGGTCCACGGCGGCCACGGGCAGCGGGTGGAAGACCGGCCGGCGGCGAACCGGCCGCGTGATGGTGACAGTCACAGCGCCTTCAGGTGGTCGAAGGGTTCGGAACAGGAGCGGCAGCGCCACAGCGCCTTGCACGCTGTCGAGCCGAAACGGCTGATCTGGGTGGTCTCCGGCGACCCGCAGCGCGGGCAGCGTACGGCCAGCGTCAGCGGCACCACCGTGTCGTCGCCGCGCGGCGCGGGCGGGGCGATGCCGGCGGCGGCGAGCTTGGCCCGCCCGGCGTCGGAGATCCAGTCGGTGCTCCACGCCGGGTGGTAGACCGTGCGGACCTCGGCGTCCGGATGCCCGGCAGCGGCCAGCGCCCGGCGGATGTCCGCCCGGATCACGTCCATGGCCGGGCAGCCGGTGTAGGTGGGGGTGATCGTGACGACGACCCGGCCGGTGCCGGGCTCCTCGTCGACGGCGCGCAGGATGCCCAGCTCGTCGATGGTGATGACCCGGATCTCCGGGTCCACCACCGCCGCCGCGGCGTCCCTCGCGCTTGTCACCAGCTCGCTCCGGGGTGGGCGCGGTGCAGCACCTGCATCTCGGCGAGCAGGTACGAGAGGTGCTCGGTGTGCAGGCCGTCCCGGCCACCACCGGGCGTCCAGCCCGTCTCCGGGCGGGTGAGCGTCGCCTCGTCCAGCACGGCGGACACGGTGGCGTCGAAGTCGGCCCGAAGGGTGGACGGGTCGACCGGCGCCGCCGGATCCGGGTTGAACAGCTCGTGGACGTACGGCCACACCTCGTCGACCGCGTCCTGCATGCGCCGGTGCGACTCCTCGGTGCCGTCGCCGAGCCGCTTCACCCACAGCGCCGCGTGGTCCAGGTGGTACGCCGACTCCTTGCGCGCCTTGGCGCCGACCGCCGCGAGCCGTTCGTCCGCGCAGCCGGCCAGCGCCGTGTAGAGCGGCACCTGGTACGCGGCCAGGAAGAACAGCTTCGCCATGGTCACGCCGAAGTCGCCGTTCGGCAGCTCGACCAGCAGGCAGTTGCGGAACTCGTGGTCGTCGCGCAGGTAGGCCAGGTCGTCCTCGTCGCGGCCCGCGCCCTCCAGCTCGCCCGCGTACGTGAGCAGCAGCCGCGCCGCGCCGAGCTGGTCGAGGGCGATGTTCGCGAGCGCGATGTCCTCTTCCATCTCCGGCGCGCGGGAGGTCCACTCGCCGAGGCGCTGCGCCGCGATGAGCGCGTCGTCGCCGATGGCGAGCGTGAAGTCGAACCGGCTCATAGGTGCGCCGCCCCTTCGGGGACCTCGTAGAAGGTGGGGTGCCGGTAGACCTTGTCGGCGGCCGGGTCGAAGAACGAGTCCTTCTCGTCCGGGCTGGACGCGGTGATCGCGCTCGCCGGCACCACCCAGATGGATACGCCCTCCTGGCGGCGGGTGTAGAGGTCCCGGGCGTTGCGCAGGGCCAGCTCGGCGTCGGGGGCGTGCAGGCTGCCGACGTGGGTGTGCGACAGGCCACGGCGGGCCCGCACGAAGACCTCCCAGAGGGGAGAGGACGAGCTGCTCATGCCGCCACCGGTTCCTTTCGTTCCGCCCGCTTCGCGGCGTACGCCGCGGCGGCCTCCCGTACCCACGCGCCGTCGGCGTGCGCCTTGCGCCGGTGCGCCATGCGCTCCCTGTTGCACGGCCCGTTGCCCTTGATGACCCGCATCAGCTCGTCGTAGTCGGGCTGGGTGTAGTCGTACGCCTGGCGCTCGTCGTTCCAGCGCAGGTCCGGGTCGGGCAGGGTGAGGCCGAGCACCTCCGCCTGGCCGACGCACATGTCGACGAAGCGCTGGCGCAGCTCGTCGTTGGAGAAGCGCTTGATCTTCCAGGCCATGGACTGGGCGCTGTGCGTCGAGTCGCCGTCCGGCGGGCCGAACATGGCAAGTGACGGGTACCACCAGCGGTCCACCGCGTCCTGGGCCATCGCCTTCTGCGCTTCGGTGCCGTGCGCCAGCGTGTGCAGGATCTCGTAGCCCTGCCGCTGGTGGAACGACTCCTCCTTGCAGACCCGGATCATCGCCCGGGCGTACGGGCCGTAGGAGCAGCGGCACAGCGGCACCTGGTTGACGATCGCCGCGCCGTCCACGAGCCAGCCGATCGCGCCCACGTCGGCCCAGGTCAGCGTCGGGTAGTTGAAGATCGAGCTGTACTTCTGCCGCCCGTCGAGCAGCAGGTCCACCAGCTCGTCGCGGCTGATGCCGAGCGTCTCGGCCGCCGCGTAGAGGTAGAGGCCGTGGCCGGCCTCGTCCTGCACCTTCGCCAGCAGGATCGCCTTGCGCTTGAGCGACGGCGCCCGGCTGATCCAGTTGCCCTCCGGCTGCATGCCGATGATCTCGGAGTGCGCGTGCTGCGCGATCTGCCGGATCAGCGTCCTGCGGTACGCCTCGGGCATCCAGTCGCGGGGTTCGATCTTCTGGTCCGCGTCGATGACGTCGGCGAAGTACGCCTCGACGTCCTCGTCCGGCGCCGGACCGCCGCGCCGCGCACGCGCCGCCGCTTCGCGCAGCGCCGCCTCCGCGGCCTCCACTTCGCCGAGCAGGCCGCCGCCCGGAGCGTCCCCCGGCGGAGCGAAGTCATTGCCATACATGTAGCTAGTGTTACAGCTCGGCACGATTGACACCAGAGGGTGTAACAGCATTCGCGAGCCGCCTTCCACGACCGGACAAGCGCCTGCCGTCATCGCCAGCAATCGGAGAGTGACTGTGATGTCGATCACTCAATGAAGGTGAAACCTCCCAAGGCTGGCAAAGCACGTCAATAACCCGCCCTTCCCACCAAGTCGGCGGGTGTCGAGACCTGGCATATCGACAGTCCGGAAGTAGACTTCCCCCGGCAAGCCGTTCGGCTCCAAGATCGTCACCGTTCAGGCCAACGTCCCCCGGCCTTGTGGCGACCGGAGCGAAACCTGCGGAAGCGCCGGTCCCCCCGGCCATACATCTGGAGTTCACCACTCATGCGACCTCGCGTGACCATGGTGCTCGCCATCGTGGCGGTCCTCGTCGGTGGCGTCATGCTGGTGCCCGCCGCGTACGCCAAGTTCGCCGGCGGCAGCGGCGAGGGCGGCATCGGCGGCGGTGGACAGGTCCCGGCGCCGAGCCCGACCGCGCCCGCACCGCCGACGCTCGCCGACGCGCCGGTCTCGGTGAAGTTCGAGGGCGAGTTCTTCTCCTGGGCACTGATGGACCGCGAGACGGGCACCGTCACCGGCGCGAAGAACATGAACCAGACCAGCTCCACCGAGTCGATGCTCAAGGCCTGGATCGTCGCGGACTACCTGCGCCAGCTCGGCGAGAAGGAGCCGAGCGACGACCTGAAGAAGGCGGCGATCCTGGCGATCCGGGACAGCGACGACGACGGCGCCAACCGGGTCTACCGGGCGGCCGGCGGCTCCTACCGCCCGCAGCCGGGCGGCAAGCCGGACCCGGTCATCGCGCGCGCGATCCGGATCTGCGGCCTGACCGACACCAGGCCCGGCGACGTGCCCGACTACGAGGGCTGGTGGAGCTTCACCGAGATGTCCCCCCGGGACGCGGTCCGCCTCGGCGACTGCATCGCCGACGGCCGCGCGGCCGGGCCCAAGTGGACGAAGTGGCTGCTCAGCGAGATGACCAAGGTGGCCGGCAGCGTCAAGCAGCAGGAGGAGCGCTCCGGCGGCGGCCGGTGGGGCATCATCGACGGCCTGCCCGCGACGATCAAGGCGCAGGGCCCGGTGCACATGAAGAACGGCTGGACGCGGCTCGCCTACGACGGCAACTGGCACGTCAGCTGCTTGGCGTTCACCGACAAGTGGAGTCTCTCGGTCATGATGCGCTACCCGGCCAGGGCCGGCCTGTCGTACGGCGCGAAGATGTGCGCCAGCGTCGCCACCCAGCTCGTGACGCCGCAGCCCGGCGCCGCGCTCAAGGTGCCGCAACAGCCGGCCGGGAAGCTCTGATGGCCGGCGCCCGGCGTCGACCCGGCAGCCATCGCCGCCCGCTGGCGTTCAGCGCCCTGGCAGTGGTTCTCCTCGGACTGCTCGGCCTCTCCCTGCGGGTGATCCCCGGCTCGCCGCTGGAGGCCACCGCGAACTCGCATCCCGAGCCGACGAGCGAGCGGTCCGCTCGGCAAACCGTCGACCGCAACGCGCCGCGCGTCGCCCCCTCACCGGCGCTCACCCCGCTGCCGTTCCAGGAGAAGAACCTGGACAGCCTGAAGATCAAGGGCTGGTACGCCTGGTCCGTGCTGGACAAGCGCACCGGAAAGATCATCGGTTCGGCGAACATGGACGAGACCAGCACGACCGCTTCGCTGATCAAGTCCTGGGTGGTGGCCGACTACCTGCGCCTGCGCGCCGAGGACGGCAGGACGCCGAGCGAGGCGAAGCTGGCCGACGCCACGAAGATCATTCGCGACAGCGACAACACCCGCGCCCAGGAGTTCTACGAGAGCGTGGGCGGTTCCGACTCGATCGAGCGGCTCATCTCGATCTGCAAGCTCACCGACAGCGCGGTCGCCGACGACGGCGGCTGGAGCCGCACCGAGCTGTCTCCCCGGGACACCGCCCGGCTCGGGCTCTGCATCGACGACGGCCGCGCGGCGGGGCCGAAGTGGACCAAGTGGCTGCTCAACGAGATGCGCCAGGTACGCGCCCCCGGTGACTTCGGCATCCGCAAGGCGTTCCCGGCCGCCCAGCAGAAGAAGATCGCCATCAAGAACGGGTGGATCGACCGGGACAAGGAAAAGGAGTACCACGTCAACTGCCTCGCCATCGGCGACACGTGGACGATGGGCGTGATGGTCCGCAGCCCGTTCGGTGTCGAGGGCGGCTGGGAGTACGGCATGGACGCCTGCGAACGGATCACCAAGGCGCTGCTGCGCCCGGCGACCTGACCCGCCCGGCCGCCTACCGCGGGGTCGGCAGCCGGGCCGCACGCTCAGCCCTGGAAGAACTCCGGACCGTCGGCCGGCAGCGCCGGCACCTCCCCGTACGCGGCCGCCCGGCGGGCGAACTCGCGCAGCCCGGCCACCTGCCGCTCACCGAGCGAGAAGTCCAGCGCCCGGAAGTACGTGGCGAGCGTGTCCGCGTCGAACGTCTCCCAGCGGGCCGCCGCCTCCGCCACCTGGTCCAGCTCGGCCAGGCACAGGTCACGCGAGCGCAGGAACGCCTCGTGCACCTCCTTGACCAGGCCGGGGTGGGCGGCGGCGAAGTCACGGCGTACCGCCCAGACGGCGAAGACCATCGGCAGCCCGGTCCAGTCGTGCCACGCCTGACCCAGGTCGGTCACCTCGAGGCCCTTGGCGGGCGCCTCGTACAGCGCGCGCAGCGCCACGTCGCCGATCAGCACCCCGGCGTCGGCCTCCAGCAGCATCTGGGTCAGGTCCGGCGGGCAGCGGAAGTACTCCGGCCGCACCCCGTGCCGCTCGGCGAGCAGCAGCTGGGCCAGCAGCACCCCGGTACGCGAGGTGGAGCCGAGCGCGACCCGGGCGCCGTCCAGCTCACCCAGCGGGCGGGTGGACACCATGTTCACCGAGAGCACCGGCCCGTCGCTGCCGACCGCCAGGTCGGGCAGGAGCAGCAGGTCGTCGGCGTGCTTGAGGAACTCCACGAGCGTGATCGGGCCGATGTCGAGGTCACCGGCGACCAGGTCGGCGCTGAGCCGGTCCGGCGAGTCCTTGTGCAGGTCGACGTCGATGAGCGCGCCGGACCGCATCAGCCCCCAGTAGATGGGCAGGCAGTTGAGGAACTGGATGTGCCCCACCCGGGGGCGGGCGATGCGATCGGCCATGACCCGACCGTATCGCCGCGACCTCTCCCCCGCCGCCGGGGGATCCGATGGAGTGGTGAACTCCGCACCCGGCGGTAAGGAAGGGCCCCTTGTTAACGCCTCCGGTAGCGGAAGGGGCCCTTCTTAACACCAGCTCACGCGGCCTCCGCCGCCACGGCTGCGGCGGGGACGACGGCGCGCTCGGCGCGTACCGCCCGGCGGACCGGCCCGGCCAGCGCCGCCACCACCAGCAGGCCGGCCACGCCGCAGCCGGCGATCAGCGTGCGCGGGCCGGCCACCTCCAGCAGCAGGCCCCCGACCAGGTAGCCGCCCATCGCGGCGCCCTGTGCCGCCGCGCCGAAGACCGCGAACGCCCGGCCCCGGGCCGCCTCCGGCACCCGCCGGGCCAGCAGGAGGTTGTTGAAGACGTTGTCGCCGCCGTTACCGACCCCGCCCAGCAACCAGATCGGCACGAGCAGCCACGCCGAGGGCACCGCCGCCGACACGAGCACCGCCAGGCAGCATCCGCCGAGCAGCACCAGCCCGGCGCCGAGCAGCGCGCCGTCGTCGGCGAGCCGGCGGGCGATCCGGGCGAACAGCCACGCGCCGAGCACGATGCCGAGCGTCCACGAGCCGGTGACCAGCCCGTACACGGTGGCGCTGCTGCCGAGCGTCTCCCGGATGAAGAAGACCTCGATCACGTTCACCGCCCCGACCGCGCCGATCACCGCGGCCACGCTGCCGACCGTCACCGTCAGCAGCGGGTCGCGCCGGAACCGCCACGGGGGCGCGACCGCCGCGGCGGCGCCGACGGTCACCCGGCGGCCACCCCTTCGGGTACGGACGAGCAGCCCGGCCGCCACCAGGGAGAGATAGCTGAGCGCGCCGAGGAGCAGCGGTACCCGGGTGCCGAACTGGCCGACCAGGAGCCCGGCCAACGCCGGTCCGGCGAGCGCGCCGAGTGTGCCGGCGGTCTGGTTGAGCGCGCCGGCCCGGGGCAGGTCCTCCGGCCGCACCATCACCGGCACCAGCGCGGAGATCACCGGCTGGGAGACCGCGAGGCCGGTGGCCAGAAGTGCCACCAGGGCGATCACCAGCGCCGGACCCCGTGCGTAGGCGAGCGCCAGGCAGGTCGCCCCCTGACCGAGCCCGGTCGCGATCAGCAGCACCCGGCTGTCCACCCGGTCGGCGAGACGACCGGTCAGCGGCGCGAGCGCGACCAGCGGCAGCGTCGCGGCGAGCAGCAGCCCGGAGACGGCGAGCCCACCGGCCCCGGCGGACTGGAGCGCGAGCGTGAGGGCGCTGGTGACCAGGAAGTTCCCGCAACTGGAGATGCCACGCGCGGTGGCCGCGAGCCAGACGTCCGGCCAGCACGAGGAGCCAGATGCGAAGGACATACTTCGAAAATAATCCTTCACACCTGGTGCGCGCAACCCCTCAGTCGATGGGCATCGCCCGGTACTGAGCCGCCACCGCACGGACCCCGGCGGGTGGATCGGCCCGATGCCGCCGCCGGTACGGCTCCATCAGCGCCTGGATCGCCTGGTTCAACTCGCTCAACTCCTCGGCGGTCACCAGCAGCACGCTGTCGCTGAACCAGGTCGCCGCGTACCACTCCGGCGACTCGTCCGGCGCGCGGCGCAACCAGTCCCGGACCCGCTGGGCGTCGCGGACCATGTGCGCCTCGACCAGGGCCGCCTCGGCGGCGCGTGCCTCCGGTTCGGCATCCGGCCCCACCTCGACGTGGAACGACGGATTCACCGCCTGCCACACCCGCTCCCGCGCGTCCCCCCGGCCGGGCGCCTGCCGGATCAGCCCGAACTTCGCCAGCTCACGCAGGTGGTAGCTGGTCGCGCTCGGCGACAGCCCGGCGATCTCGGCGCACTCGGTGGCCGTCGCACCGCCCTCCAGCGTGCCGAGATGTTCCATGATCGCCATACGGGCCGGGTGAGCCAGCGCCCGCATCACCTGCGGGTCGCTGATCGTCACTCGGCGCTGCTCGGGCCGCGCCTCGGTCATGCCCCAATGATCCCGCGCCGCCGACACCTGGACACGCAGGGTGGAGCCCGTCGACTCAGGCGACCTTGAGCTGCTCGTCGCCGAAATCGGCGATCAGCTTGAGCGTGCCGCCGAGAGCGGCGATGTATCGCGCGAGCACGTCCTGGGTCGCGACACTGCCCGCCTCGATCTGCGACACCCGCGCGACCGACACACCCATCCTCAACGCGACCTGCTCCTGAGTCATCTCGCGCCGCTTGCGCAGCTCCGCGAGACGCCACCCGCGGGCCTCGTCGAGCATGCCACCGATCGCGGCCTCGAATGCCTGCACACCACCGGCGGTCTCCACCGCCCGGCCCAGGTGCGAGGTGTCACGCCACCGCTTGACGCCGCTCATCGAATCTCCTCCTGCCGCTCCTTGAGGTAGGTGTCGTAGAGCTGCTCCGCCTCCGGAATGGCATCCCGGTACCAGCGCGTCCACTGCCCCGACTTGTCGCCGGCGACCAGCAGAACCGCGGAGCGCCACGGGTCGAAGACGAAGAGAATCCTGATCTCGGTGCGCCCGGCAGAGGGAGGCCGCAGCTCCTTGAGGTTACTGAGGCGAGATGCGGTGATGCTGTCGACCAGCGGGCGCCCCTCGATGGGACCGTTGCGTTCCAGCACCAGGATTGCCTGGTTCACCAGGCGGTGCGACTCACGGTCGGCAGCGTAGAGCTCATCGAGGAAGTCCTCGACCTGCCCGGTCATCAGAATCTCCCACTCCACTTCTCACCCCCGAACTTAAGAATATTATTAAGAGCCGGGTCGGTCGAGTGACACGCTCGGCAGGAAAAATCGGTGGTGCGGGCGGCTGGATGGCCGTAGCGTGGATGGCCGCCCGACGGCCGCGGTGAGCATGCACCGCAGCGGACGTCCCCGCGCCGGGAGCAGGCCAACCGCCCCGGACACGCGAGCGAGCCTCAGTTGAGCCATCGGAGTTCACAGTGCCCGCAACCGAACTTGACACCACGCCCGAACGTGACGCCACGCCCGACCTCGACGCCGAACTCGCCGCCGAACGTGCCCACCTCGACGCCTCCCGAGCCGCGCTGAAACGGATGCGGGAACGCGCCGAGGCGCTCTTCGCCACCGGCGACAAGGTGGCCGGTGACTCGTACACCGCCGAGCAGCTCGGCCGGCACATGGCCCGGCGGGTCAAGGAGCTGGCCGACGACCCGACCACGCCGCTGTTCTTCGGCCGCCTCGACTTCGGGGAGACGGACCCGGACCACGCCGGGCGGGACTACCACGTCGGGCGGCGGCACGTCACCGACGAGCTGGGCGAGCCGCTGGTGCTGGACTGGCGGGCCCCGGTCTCCCGGTCGTTCTACCGGGCCAGCGCGCGTGACCCGCAGGGCGTCGCCGTACGCCGCCGGTTCGGGTTCAGCGCGGGCGTGCTGACCAGCTTCGAGGACGAGCACCTGGACCGGGGCGAGGAACTCGGCACCGCCAGCCGCATCCTCACCGCCGAGATCGAGCGCCCCCGCGTCGGCCCGATGCGCGACATCGTCGCCACCATCCAGCCGGAGCAGGACGAACTGGTCCGGGCCGACCTGGCCGACTCGATCTGCGTGCAGGGCGCGCCCGGCACCGGGAAGACGGCGGTCGGGCTGCACCGCGCCGCGTACCTGCTCTACCTGCACCGGGAACGACTGCGCCGCTCGGGAGTGCTGATCGTCGGGCCGAACCGGGCGTTCCTGTCGTACATCGCGGCGGTGCTCCCCGCGCTCGGTGAGGTCGAGGTCGAGCAGGCCACCGTGGAGGACCTGGTCGCGCGGGTCCCGGTCCGCGCTGTCGACGACCCGGCCGCCGCCGCGCTCAAGCACGACGTCCGGATGGCCGAGGTGCTGCGCCGGGCCGTCGAGGCCCACATCGGTACGCCCACCGAGCCGATCATGGTGTCGGACGGCTCGTACCGGTGGCGGATCGGGCTCGACCCGCTGCACCGGCTGGTCACCGAGACGCGCCAGGAAGGGCTGCCCTACGCCACCGGCCGGGAACGGGTCCGGGCGCGGGTGGTGGGACTGCTGCAACGCCAGGCGGAGGCGCGCCGGGCGGAGTCGCCGAGCGACGCCTGGTTGCGCCGGATGAGCCGGATCAAGCCGGTCACCGACCTGCTCGACGCGGTCTGGCCGGCGCTCACCCCGGACGGGCTGCTGCACCGGCTGCGTACCGACGCCGACGCGCTCGCCGCCGCCGCGGACGGCCTGCTCACGCCCGAGGAGCAGGAGTTGTTCCGGTCCGGCAAGCCCGCGCGTACCGCGAAGGCGACCCGGTGGACCGCCGCCGACGCGGTGCTCATCGACGAGGTGGCCGGGCTGCTGGAACGGCCCGCCGGCTTCGGGCACGTGGTGGTGGACGAGGCGCAGGACCTCTCCCCGATGCAGTGCCGCGCCATCGCCCGGCGCAGCGAGCACGGCTCGATCACGCTTCTCGGCGACCTCGCCCAGGGCACCGCGCCGTGGGCCGCGACCGACTGGCGGGAGTCGCTGGCCCACCTGGGCAAGCCGGACGCCGCTGTGGTGCCGCTGAGCGTGGGCTTCCGGGTGCCGGCGGCAGTGGTGGCGTTCGCGAACCGGCTGCTGCCGGCGCTCGCCGTCGACGTACCCCCGGCCCGCTCGCTTCGCCACGACGGCGCGCTGGATGTGCGTACCGCCGAGGACCTGACGGCCGCGACGGTGGCCGAGGTGCGGGCGGCGCTCGCGCACGACGGCTCGGTCGGTGTGATCGCCGCGGACGACGCGGTGGACCGGCTGCGCGCGGCGCTCGCCGACGCGGGCGTCGAGACCGCGACGGCCGACGACGTCGAGGCCGCGGCGCGGGTAACCGTGGTCCCGGCGACGCTGGTCAAGGGCCTGGAGTACGACCACGTGGTGGTCGTCGAGCCGGCCGCGATCGTGGCCGCCGAGCCGCGTGGGCTGCACCGCCTCTACGTGGTGCTGACCCGGGCGGTCTCCCGCCTGGCCGTGCTGCACCGCGAGCCGCTGCCCGCGCCGCTGGCCACCTGACCCGGGCGGGCGGCTGCGGCCCGGGCGGGCGGATCCGTCAGGCGGACAACGCGGCGGCGACCTCGCGCAGCGGACGGCCGGACTCGGCGATCGGCACGGTGAACGACAGCCAGGAGCCGTCGCTGAAGTCGATCCGCAGCCGCTTCGGGTTCAGCCGGTGCCACCCGACCCGGGCCGAGGCGACCTCCGCACGCGCGGCCGACCACGCCACCGACGTCTCGGCCAGCGCGCGTTCCTCGGCCTCGCGCCCGGCCAGCAGCTTGACCCCGCCGGTACGGCAGACCAGCAGCCGCCGGTCGGTGACCGCGAGCAGCGTCTCCCGGACCTGGAGGTCGGGCCGGGCCGGGCGGAGCGCGCGGTGCAGGCGGGAGGCGGCCGAGCCGGGCTCGCCACGGCCGGCGATCCCCCAGCCGATCGCATCGACCAGCCGGTCACCGCGGTCCCAGGTGGCAAGTGGCAGGAGGACGTTCAGCAGCACCGAGCCGACGGTCCGCCGACCCGGCTCGGCAGTGGACTCCGGTTCGGGCGGCGGCGCCGGGGCGAGGCCCTGGCCGACGTCGGCCTTGGCGTGGGCCAGCACGCGCTCGCCCGGCTCGACGAGCCGGTCGATCGGGTCGCGGTATCTGGTCTCGTCCATCGGCTCAGTATCGGCCGTCGCCGTAGCCGTCGTCGGTACGGCGCTCCGCCGCCGGGGCGTTGCCCATCACCTCGCCGACGATCTCGCGTACCCGGGCGGCGGCGGCCTCCTGCGCCCGGTTCGCCGCGGCGGTGATCTCCTCGGCCAGCGTGTACGAGTCGAACCGCATGGCCCGCGCGTTGATGTCGGTGGAGAGGATCTTGCCGTCGGCGGCGGCCACCACGGTGACCAGGCCGGAGTCGCTGATCCCCTGGGCGCTGCTCTGCTCCAGCTCGGCCATCCGCGCGCCGAGTTCGCGCTGCCACCCGTCCAGGTTGCGGGCCAGCGCCTCGATCCGGTCCAGGGCCGGGAACGTCATGGGTGCCTCTCAGTTCACGATCGAGTCGAACACGTTCTGCACGCCCTTTGTGTACGGGCCGAGATCCTCGCGGTACGTGCCGTCCACCAGGTAGTTGCGGTCCTTGCGCCCGTCGGAGATGTCGTGCAGCCCCATGCCGGTGTCGAGCAGGGCGCCGCCGATACCGGGGATGTTCACCGGTGACGCCTGGTTGATGGCGAACTTGCCCGGGAACAGGATGGCGGCGCGTTTGGCCTTGAACAGCACCGCCTCCCTGGTGTAGCCGGCCTTACTGAACGCGCCGTACGCCTTCTTGGCCTTGCGGAGCTCCAGCACCACCTGGCGGTAGCGCATGAGCAGCTCGGCGACCTTCTGGAGCTTGGTGGCGAGCTTCGTGAGGATCTCCGCGAACCGCGCCACGATCTTGACCATGCGGCCGACGGTGGTGGCGAGCCGGGCCAGCACCCGTACCACTGTGGCGGCCAGGCTCACCCCGGCGCTCAGCACTGCCGCCACCGCGGCGATGATGACCTCGGTCAGGAACCAGAGCAGGAACTCCAGGATCAGCTCGACCAGCAGGTTGAACGCGTCGACAGCGGCATTGGCGGCGTCGACCAGCACCTCCTTGGTGCCGTCCAGCCCCTTGGCCAGTTCCTCCATCGCCTCCTCGATCGACTCCATCGAGGCGTGGAACTTGTCCGCCGCGTCACCGTCCCAGGCGCCGCGCAGCCGGGCCCGGTCGGCGACCTGGTCGCCGGCGATCCGCCGGACCGCGTCGCCGGTGGTCAGCGCGAGCTGGGCCGCCCGCATCAGATCGTCCGGCTCGCCGGCGACCAGCTCCAGCAGCTGCTCGAACGGCCACAGCACCGCGTTCGAGAGCGGCTTGAACGGGTCGGGCGTGCCCGACACGATCTGCTCGAAGTAGGTCTTGTTGCGCTGCAGCGCCTCGGTGCTCATCCCGCCCCCTCAGGCGCCCGGCTGGAACATGTCGGTGTTGGCCACGTCCGTGCCGGTGTACGCCTCGGCGGTGTCGCGGAGCCCCTCGGCGATCGTCGCCATCACCTCGGCGCCGTCCTCCAGCCCTGCCAGGCACGCCTCGAACTGCTGCTCGTACGCGGCGGCGAGACTGAACGACGCGGGCATCACGCCGAACGCGTGCCGGGCCACGTGGCCGTCGCGGAACAGCCGGTGCAGCTCACGGAACTGGCCGGCCCGGTCCCGGGAGGCGGCGGCGAACGCCGTCAACGCCTCCGGCTGCACCTCGAGATTCCTGCTCGGACTGGTCACGGACCCTCCCCAGTGTCCGGTCGGAACTTCCACCGTCCTCGACGGCGCCACCAGCCTAGGGGATGTGCGCAGTTCCACAGGGGGCGGCGACGGTTGCCCCGGCACGGTAGACAGGGAGTGCACGAGCACCCTTCCGCCGCCCGAGGAGCCCCGGATGATCCTGGCCCGCGCCGAACAGGTCAGTCGCCGCTACGGCGACGTGCTGGCCCTGGACCGGGTCGACCTGACCGTCCGGGCCGGGGAGCTGGTCGGTCTGCTCGGCCCGAACGGCGCCGGCAAGAGCACCCTGATCAACCTGCTGGTCGGGCTGCGCCGCCCGAGCGGCGGCCGGGTCGAGCTGTGCGGCGGCGACCCGCGTGACCCGGCGAGCCGGCGGCAGCTCGGCGTCACGCCGCAGGAGACCGGCCTGCCCGGCACGCTGCGGGTCGGCGAGGTGGTCGACTTCGTCTCCGCGCACTTCCCCGACCCGGTGCCCCGGGGCGAACTGCTCGACCGGTTCGGCCTCGCCGACCAGGTACGCCGGCAGACCGGCGGCCTCTCCGGCGGCCAGCGTCGCCGGCTGGCGGTGGCGCTGGCGTTCGTCGGCCGTCCCCGGCTGGTGGTGCTGGACGAGCCGACCACCGGGCTCGACGTGGAGGCGCGGCACGCGCTCTGGGACGCGATCCGCGGCTTCCACGCCGACGGCGGCGCCGTGCTGCTGAGCAGCCACTACCTGGAGGAGGTGGAGGCGCTCGCGCAGCGCGTCGTGGTGATCGGCCACGGGCGGGTGCTGGCCGACGACTCGGTGACGGCGATCCGCGGGATGGTCGGCGTACGCCGGGTCAGCCTGGTCGCCGACGATCTGCCGACGCTGCCCGGGGTGGTCGCCACCGAACGCGCCGACGGGCGGGTGCACCTGCTCACCACCGACGCCGACCAGCTCGTCCGCGACCTGGTCACCGCCGGGGTGGCGTTCCGCGACCTGGAGGTCCGGCCCACCTCGCTGGAGGAGGCGTTCCTCGCCATCACGGCCGGCGACCGGCCCGCGCCCACCCCCGCCTAGGAGACAGTCGTGCCGCTCGCCCTCGTCCACGCCCGCTACCACCTCCTGGAGATCATCCGGATTCCGGTGGCGGTGGTGGGCAGCGCCTTCTTCCCCGCGGCCGCGATGCTCTTCTTCGTGGTGCCGTTCGCCGGCGACGACCCCACCGGCGCCACCTACGCCACCGCCGCCATGGTGACGTTCGCCGTGATGAGCGCCAACATCTTCCAGTACGGCGTGGGTGTCGCCGAGGACCGCGACCAGCCCTGGAACCCGTACACCCGGACCCTGCCGACCGGACCGGCCCCGCGACTCACCGGGCGGATCCTGGCCGGGCTGGTGCTGACGTACGTGTCGATGATCCCGGTAGTGGTGATCGCCGCGGTGGCCACCGAGGCCCGGGTCAGCGCGCTGCAGTTCCTGCTCGGGCTCGGCGCGGTAGCGGTGATCTCGGTGCCGTTCACGCTGCTCGGCCTGGCGATCGGCTACGCGCTGCCGAGCAAGGCGGCGATCGTGGTGGCGCAGGTGATCTTCTTCCCGCTGGCGTTCGGCGGCGGCCTGCTCTCCGGGCCGGACGACGCGCCCGGCTTCATCAAGGCGATCGCCCCCTACCTGCCGACCCGGGGCGCCGTGGAACTGATCTGGGCGGCGGTCACCGACTTCCGGCCCGGCACCCTGTCGCTGGTGATGCTGGGAGTCTGGGTGCTGGTGCTCGCCGCGGCCGCCGGCTGGGCGTACCGGCGGGACGAGGGACGCCGCTTCACCTGACCTTTTGTCCGGTTCCGGCCCGGTGGCCGACCCGGCGGTGCCACGATGCCGACAGGGCGGGTCAGCGGGACCGTCCCCGGCGAGAGGGGTCACCGTGAACGGCGTCGAGCCCGGCACACCCTGCTGGACCGACCTGGCCACGCCGGGGCTGGAGGACGCGCGACGGTTCTACCCCGAGCTGTTCGGCTGGACCGGGCAGATTTCCCCCGAGCCGGAAGCGGGCGGCTACACCGTCTTCCAGAAGAACGGCAAGGCCGTCGCCGGGGCCGGCCCGCCGGCCACGCCGGACCAGGTGCCGGTCTGGTCGATGTACGTGGCCACCGACGACGCCGACCTGGTCGCGACCCGGGTGGAGGCGGCCGGTGGGCAGGTGGTGGTCTCCCCGTTCGACGTCGCCACGCAGGGCCGGATGGCGGTGCTCGCCGACCCGGCGGGCGCGGTGTTCAGCGTCTGGCAGCCGATGGCGATGCGCGGGGCCGAACTGTTCAACGCACCCGGCGCGATGTGCTGGAACGAGCTTGTCACCCCCGATCCGGAGAACGCCAAGGAGTTCTACGCGCTGGTCTTCGGCTGGCACCCGGAGGAACGTCCCGCCGGGCCGGTGCCGTACACCGGATGGCGCTGCGGCGCCCGGATCGTCGCCGGGATGCTGCCCCGGGCCGAGCCGATGCCGGAGGACCTGCCCGCGTACTGGGCCGTCTACTTCGCGGTGGAGGACGCCGACGTCACCGCCGCGCGGGCCACCGAGCTGGGCGGCACCATCCTGGTCCCGCCGCGCGACAACCCGGCCGGCCGCAGCGCCGCCCTGCGCGACCCGTCCGGCGCCCTCTTCTCCATCTCCACCCTCCGCTGACCCCCTCCGCCGCGCGCGAGGCGGGTCCGGTCGAGATCTTGGTACGGGTTGGCCCCCAGGAGGGCCTGTTCGTACCAAGATCTATCTGCCCTCCCGGCAATCGGAACACCTGCCCAGGATTCGGGACGGCGCTCCCTGAGGGTGGGCTGTTCAGCGGCAAAGCCGCCACCCCGTCCGCCGATCTTGCAGTTGCGGCCCTCGTGGCGTTACATTCGCACCTTTTGTCGGGGCCGGAAGTGCAAGATCGACGGCGCGAAGGCGGGGCGGGTGGGGTCAGGTTGGGCGGACGGGGACCACCAAGGGGCCGTGGTCGCCGGGGATCACCCGGATGTGGGCTCGGTAGTGGCGGGCCAGCAGGGCCTCGGTGAGCACCTCGTCCGGTGGACCGGCGGCGGCCACCCGGCCGTCGGCCAGCAGCACCAGACGGTCGGCGTACTCGCCGGCGATCGAGAGGTCGTGCATGGTGGCCAGCACGGTCAGGCCGTGCTCGCGGCGGAGCTGGTCGACCAGTTCCAGCACCTCCTGCTGGTGCCCGATGTCCAGCGCGCTCGTCGGCTCGTCCAGCAGCAGCAGGGTGGCGCCCTGGGCCAGCGCCCGGGCCAGGAAGACGCGCTGCCGCTCGCCGCCGGAGAGCGTGGCCAGCTCACGGTGCGCGAACGGGCCGAGGTCGAGCCGGTCCAGCACCTCGTGCACGGCGGCCAGGTCGGCGGCGGACTCGCGGCCCAGCGCCGGGATGTACGGGGTACGCCCGAGCAGCGTGTAGTCGAAGACCGACATGCCGGCCGGCACCACCGGGGACTGGGCCACCGTGGCCACCACCCGGGCCCGTTCGCGGCGGCGGAGCGCGCCGATCGGCGTACCGAAGAGTGCGACCTCGCCCGGGCCGGTCAGCAGGCCGCCGACGGCGCGCAACAGGGTCGACTTGCCGGCGCCGTTGGGTCCGATCACGGTGACCCACTCACCGGCGGAGACCGTGAGGTCGACGCCGGCCAGGATCGGGTTGCCGCCGAGGGCGACCCGCAGGTCGTGCACGCGCACGGCGGGGGCGTTCACATCGCCACCCGGCGGGCGGTACGCAGGACGAGGACGAAGAACGGGCCGCCGAGCAGCGCGGTGACCACGCCGATCGGGATCTCGGCGGGGGCGGCGGCGGTACGGGCGACCACGTCGGTGAGCGCGAGGAACGCGCCGCCGAACAGCATGGACAGCGGCAGGATGATCCGGTGGCTGGAGCCGAAGAGCAGCCGCATGGTGTGCGGCACGATGATGCCGACGAAGCCGATCAGCCCGGACGCGGAGACCGCTGCGGCGGTACCGAGCGACGCGGCGGCGATCAGCAGGTAGCGGGAGCGCTGCGGGTGCAGGCCGAGACCGGTGGCCTCGTCGTCGCCGACGGAGAGCACGTCCAGCTCACGCCGGTGCAGCAGCACCACCACGGCGGTGAGCACGAAGTACGGCAGGACCAGCCACACGTCGTGCCAGCCGGCGGTGGCGAGCCGCCCGAGCAGCCAGGAGTAGACCTGCTGGATGTTGTCGGAGTGCTGTTGCAGCAGGTACGTCTGCCCGGCGCCGAAGAACGCCGAGACCGCCACCCCGGCCAGGATCAGCGTGGCCGGTGACCGGTCCCGTCCGCCGGCCGCGCCGAGCAGGTACGTCAGCACGACCGCACCGAGCGAGCCGACGAACGCGGCGAGCGGGATGGTGATCGGCAACCCGGTCAGCGCCCCGCCGGCTCCGGCGCCGAGCACGATCGCCGTGGTGACCGCGAAGCCGGCGCCGGCCGCCACGCCGAGCAGGTACGGGTCGGCCAGCGGGTTGCGGAAGACGCCCTGGTAGCAGCCGCCGGCCAGGGCGAGGAGCGCGCCGACGAGCAGGCCGAGCACGACCCGGGGCAGCCGCAGCTCGGTGATGATCGCGATTTCCCGCTCGGTGAGCCCGCTCTCGAGGCGTACCCCGGGTAGCAGGTTGAGCAGTTCGGCGGCGACGCTGCCGGGCGGCAGGCTGACCGGGCCGAGTGAGACGCCGGCCACCAGCGCGACGAGCACGGCCACGACTCCGGCGAGCAGCCAGCGCTTGCGCAGCCCGGCGGGCCGGACCGGGGCGCCGCCCGCGCCGGGCGCCCCGCGCCGCCCGGGGCGGGACAGCGGCCGGATGCCCGGCCGGGACGCCCGAGGCGTTCCGGCCGGGTTCGGGGCGGAGTCCGCCTGTCGTAGGGCCACTGTCAGGCCGGGACCTTGGCGGTGGCGTCGACGATGACCTTGAGCAGGTCGACCACGCGCGGGCCCCAGCGCGAGGCGATGTCGTCGTCCAGCTCCACGATCTGGTTGTTCTTCACCGCGTTGATGCCGGCCCACCCGCTGCGCGCCTTCACCGTGTCGGCGTTCTGCTTGCAGCACTTGGTGTCGGACAGGAAGACGAAGTCGGGGTTCGCCTTGACGATGACCTCCTGGGAGAGCTGCGGGTAGCCGCCGTTCTTCCCGTCGGCGTCGGACGGGTCGGCGATGTTCTCCAGCCCGGCGAGCGCGTAGATGGTGCCGATGAACGTCTTGCTGGTCGCGGTGTACAGCTCCGGACCCAGTTCGTGGAAGTAGGTCAGCTTCTCGGTGCGCTTGGGCAGGTCCTTGGTCAGCGCGGTGATGTCGTCCTTCATCTTCTGCACCACGGCCTCGGCCTCGGACCGGTGGCCGGTGAGCGTGCCCAGGTCGGTGAGCTGCCGGTACGTGTCGTCGAGCGTGGCCGCGGCGGGGATCTGCAGCACCGGGATCTTCAGCGCGACGAGCTGGTCGGCGATCTTGTTGAGGTTGTCCGAGATCACCACCAGGTCGGGGTTGCGGGAGGCGACCGCCTCCGCGTTCGGCTGGTAGCCGGACAGGTCGGTGCGGGGCGCGTCGGCCGGGTAGTTCGACTGGTCGTCGACGGCGGTGACCTGCTTGCCGGCGCCGATGGCGAAGAGCATCTCGGTGGAGGTCGGCGAGAGCGAGACGATCTTCTCGGGCCGCTTCTCCAGCGTCAGCTTGCCGACGGTGGCCGGGAACGCGCCGCCGGAGGCGCCGGCGGCGGGGGTGTCGGTCGAGGTCTTCTCGGCGCAACCGCCGAGAAGCAGCACGCCGGCCGCGAGCGCGGTGGCGAAGAGCCGGGGGGTACGTCGGGACATGAAGCCTCCTGTCGGTCGAGGAGTGTGGTGCTTCGCCGACAGGAAGAGAGGCCCGTCCGCGAGGCGCCCTTCCTCGAGAGCGCGTGTCGCGACCGGGCCGCAGGCGACCTGGCTCGTCCCACGTCCGTCGGCGCCGGCGGGAGGCCGACGCCGCGCGTACGGGGCATCACAGTTGCGGGACAGCGCCGGTTTCGCACCGGCTTCGCTGTGGCACGGTCGGTGCCACGGTAGCGCACGACCAGCGGAGATCGTCCGGACGGTGGGGGTGGGTGGGAACCCCGGCGGGGGTGGAACCGGGGTTCCCACCCGGTGGTGAGGTCAGCAGTACTGGCTCTGCTTGCCGATCGCCCGGTACGGGCAGTCGGCGTACTCGGACAGGATCAGCACGGCTTCCCGGTTGCGTGAGGTCTGCGCCGGGATCACCTCGTCCGGCGGGTAGAAGCCGCCGCCGGAGGCCGAGCCGGGGTACATCTCGAAGGTGTACGCCCAGATCTTGTGGGCGCCCCACATCCAGTCGATGCTGGTGCCGTCGGCGATGTAGAGGTCGCTCGACTGTTCCGGGGTGTAGTTGTTGGTCGCCGCCATCTGCCGTCCGATGGTGGCGAAGGTGTTGTACTGGTCGGTGTTCATCCCGGTGGCGGTGTTGTTGTACGTGTACCCGTACGGCCAGAGCACCAGCTGCGAGTAGGTGTGGAAGTCGATGTTCGCCTTGATCTGCTGCACCCCGCCGACGACCCGGCTGTTGACGAAGTTGCGCAGCGCCGCGGTCTCCGGCGCGGAGAAGGCGGACGGGCCCCGGTAGGTGTCCGACGACTTCGAGCTGGACGAGCCGCCGCAGCAGCCCCACTGGTAGCCCCAGTTGCGGTTCAGGTCGGTGCCGACGGCGGTGGAGCCGCTGTTGGGCTGCCGGTTCTTGCGCCAGGAGCGGTAGGAGCCGGTGGCGATGTCGTATTCGCTGCCGTCGGGGTTGACGGTGGGGACGATCCAGATCTCCCGGGTGTTGACGATGTTTGTGATCCGGGAGTCGCTGCCGTAGTTGTCGGTGAAGAGGTTAAGCAGGTAGATCGCCATTTCGACGGTCAGGTGCTCACGCGCGTGCTGCTGGGCGTTGAACAGGATCTCCGGCTCCGCCTCGTCGGTGGCGACGTTGTCGGAGATCTTCACGGCCATCAGGTCCCGGCCCTGGTAGGACGTGCCGATGCTCAGCTTCCGCGCGATGGTCGGGTGGTCGGCGACCACCTTGTTCACCACCGCGGTCAGTTCGGCGTAGTCGTGGTAGTTCGAGTCGGCGGGCGGGAACGCGTTGGCGGTCATGCCCCCGTCGGCGTGGTCGTGCTCCGGCACGACGTCCTTCTCGAGCCGGAACCCGAGCCGGGTGATCGCGTTCGCCTCGGCCTTGGTGGCCGTGACGTGCAACACACCGTGTTCGGAGTAGTCGATGGCGGCGCCGGTGCCGGCGACCGCGGTGCGGTCCGCGGCGGTGCGGGGGCCGAGCACCCGGTACGCGACGGTGGCCGGCTCGCCGGAGCCCTCCGGCGCGGGCCGGGCGACGGCGGGCGCGGCGGCCGCGCTGACGATGGTCAGGCCGACGGCGGCGGCGAGCGCCAGCCGGCGGCGGAACGGAGAGGTGCGGAAGGCCATGGACAACCTCCTGGGGGTACGGGAGAGCTCCCGTTGTCCGCACACTCCACCAGGAGACACATGGTCATATCAATATCTGTCTCTTCCTTTAGTCATCCCGACCTGATCGTCACTTCGGCAATGATTTTCCATGCCTGAACATCTGGCGAAACTTCCCGCCAGGCGCGACAGTGAACGGCAACGATGCCGTCTCCCCGTGGAGCTGCCATGTTCGGACGACCCATGCGCGCGGCCGCCCTCGCCGGCCTCACCGCGCTCACCCTCCTCGGCACCACCGCACCGGCCCAGGCACAAGCCCCGCGGCCGGGCGTCACACACGACGAACAGATCACGTTCCAGGAGTTCTCCCGCTTCCCCGACTGGCGCAGCGGCTCCCACCAGGGCACCCGCGCCGTACCGGGCCGCCACCCCGCGCTGACCATCGACCGCCCGGCGGGCACCACCGAGTTCACCGACGAGCACACCGGCACGACCCGCACCTGGGAGTACGCCACCTGGACCTCACCCGAGCGGCGGATCGGGTTCGACGCCAGCGAGATGGTCGCGTCCTGGAACGCCGCCACCCCGGCCGGCACCTGGATCCAGGTCGAGCTGCACGGCACGTACAACACCGGGGCGCAGACCCCGTGGTTCGTCATGGGCCGCTGGGCCTCCGGCGACCAGGACATCAAGCGGTCCACGCTGGACGGCCAGGGCGACCCCTGGTCGAGCATCTGGACCGACACGTTCTCGATCGACGACGCCGACGCCGGAGTGCTGCTGCGCTCGTACCAGTTGCGGCTGACGCTCTACCGCGCGCCCGGCCAGGCCGCCGCGCCGCAGGTGCGGATGGTCGGCGCGATGGCCTCGAACGTGCCCGACCGGTTCACCGTCACCCCGAGCCGGGGCGGCATCGCCTGGGGCACCGAGCTGGCCGTGCCGCGCTACTCGCAGAACGTCCACATCGGCGAGTACCCCGAGTACAACGGCGGCGGCGAGGCGTGGTGCTCACCCACCTCGACGGAGATGGTGGTCGAGTACTGGGGCCGCAAGCCCTCGGCCGAGGACACCTCCTGGGTCGACCCCGCCTACCCCGACCCGACCGTCGACCACGCCGCCCGGATGACCTACGACTACGAGTACGACGGCGCGGGCAACTGGCCGTTCAACACCGCGTACGCGGCGAGCTTCCCCGGCCTGGAGGGCCGGGTCACCCGGCTGCACTCGCTGGACGAGGCGGAACGCTTCATCAAGGCCGGCATCCCGGTGGTCACCTCGCAGTCGTTCCTCGCCAGCGAACTCGACGGGGCCAACTACGGCACCGCCGGGCACCTGTTCGTGATCGTCGGCTTCACCGCCGAGGGCGACGTGATCGTGAACGACCCCGCGTCCTCCTCGAACGAGGCGGTGCGCAACGTCTACAAGCGGGAGCAGTTCGAGCAGATCTGGCTGCGCACCAAGCGCTACCGCGCCAACGGCACAGTGGCCTCCGGCTCGGGCGGCATCGCGTACCTGATCAAGCCGGTCGACCGGCCGTGGCCGGTCGTCCCGGGCTCGACCAACTGGTGAGCGGCTCGACCATCCGGTGAACCGCTCGACCGGCTGGTGAACCGCGAAGGGCCCGGCGCGACGTCGCGCGCCGGGCCCCGCCGGTCCGCTCAGCTGTCGCGGCGTTCGCCGTCCGGCTCGGCCTGGTCCTCACCGGCCAGCGCGGAGCGCAGCCGGTCCTTCTCCAGGCGACGCCGCTCGGCCGCCTCCGCCATCTCCCCGGCCATCTGGTCCCGCAGGCCCTTGAGCAGGAAGAACGACAGCGTGGCGGAGAAGATCAACGCCAGCATCAGCCGCAGGAACATGTTCATGTCGACGAACCAGAGGGCCGCCAGCACGACGACGAACAGCCCGATCCGGCCCAGCGTGTACTTGAGCGCCGCGCTCATTCCCGCATTCCCACTCTCTTCGTGCCTCAGCCCGTACGCCGGGCCAGCCAGTGCACGCCATGAAACCAGACGACCGCGTAGACCACGGTGAACACCGCCGCGGCCAACGCTCCCGTGAACAGCGCGGGCAGCCCCGAGGCCAGTCCGGCGGCCAGCAGACCGGCGAGCACGCCGAGCGCGATGCCGGCCAGCGCCGCCACCACCCGGGCGGCGCCGAACTCCCAGGCCCGGAACTCGTCCCAGAACAACCAGAGCGGCAGGATCACCGCCAGCCAGCCGTTCGTGCCCCCGAAGCCGCTGTCGCCGATGGTGGCGAACGCCCATTCGAAGACCAGCAGCGCCAGCACCCCGATGACCAGGCCGGCGAGGCTCACGCCGAGCAGGTCACCGAGGGTCAGGATGCGCCCCTCGGCGTCACGCCGGGGGAAGGCGCGCTGCTGTTCCTCGCCGCTCATCGCCCGCTCAGGCCCAGACCTGCTGCGGCTCGGACCGGCGCTCCGCCAGCGACGGCGGCCCGTCGTACTCACGCACGATCTCGTAGCGGGTGTTCCGCTCGACCGGGCGGAACCCGGCGTCCCAGATCATGTGCAGCAGGTCGTCGCGGTGCATGGTGTTCGGCGTGCCGTACGAGTCGGCGTCGTGGGTGATCTTGTATTCCACGACCGAGCCGTCCAGGTCGTCGACGCCGAAGTTCAGCGAGAGCTGCGCCACCGACAGGCCGTGCATGACCCAGAAGCACTTGACGTGCGGCACGTTGTCGAACAGCAGCCGGGAGACCGCGAACGTCTTCAGCGACTCGGCCGGCGAGGCCATCGTGGTGCGGGCCTGGATCCGGTTACGGATCTTGCCGTCCGCCGAGTCGACGAAGTCGTGCTGGTAGCGCAGCGGAATGAAGACCTGGAAGCCACCGGTCTCGTCCTGCAGCTCGCGAAGCCGCAGCACGTGGTCGACCCGGTGCCGGGGCTCCTCGATGTGGCCGTAGAGCATGGTCGACGGCGTCTTCATGCCCTTGGAGTGGGCCAGCCGGTGGATGCGCGACCAGTCCTCCCAGTGGCAGTTGTGGTCGACGATGTGCTGGCGGATCTCCCAGTCGAAGATCTCCGCGCCGCCGCCGGTCAGCGACTCCAGGCCGGCGTCCATCAGCTCGTCGAGGATCGCGTCGGCGGTGAGCCCGCTGATCTTCTCGAACCACTGCACCTCGGTCGCGGTGAACGCCTTGAGGTTGACGTTCGGCAGCGCGGCCTTCAGCTCCCGCAGCACCTTCGGGTAGTAGCGCCAGGGCAGCGTCGGGTGCAGGCCGTTGACGATGTGCAGCTCGGTGAGCTGCTCGTCCTCCATCTCCTTGGCCTTACGGACCGCCTCGTCGATCCGCATCGTGTAGGCGTCCTTCTCGCCCGGCTTGCGCTGGAACGAGCAGTACGCGCACGACGCCGAGCAGACGTTCGTCAGGTTCAGGTGCCGGTTGACGTTGAACATCACCCGGTCGCCGTTGAGCTCCGTACGCCTGTGGTGGGCCAGCCGGCCCAGCCAGGTCAGGTCGTCGCTGTCGTAGAGGGCGATGCCGTCCTCGCGGGTCAGCCGCTCCCCGGCGTACACCTTCGCTTCGAGTTCGCGCTTGAGTCCGGCGTCCATCCGAAAGCCACGTCCTTCCCCCTGGGTTCCCGATCGAGCGTACGTCGCGGGTCCGACCAGCCGCCGACGTGGTCGAGCCAGTTCACCCGCCGTCACTCTCCGCACATCGACATCGCTGCGACGGTGAGGTAAGACAGGGTGGGGCGGAACACACACCAGTGCCGTCCTGTCCTGACACGCCCCACCTCGCGTGGCGGGCACCAGACCGGACGGGGAGCGGAATGTCCGACAGCACCAAGGCCCGGCGGCGACGAGGCCGGCAGCCGGTGATCTCACCGGTCCTGCGTCCGGCCCTCTGGTCCGCCCTCCTCGGTGCGGTCGCGGCGGCGGCGCTCGCCACCCCGGCCTGGGCCGACCCGCTGCCCGACACCGTGCCCAGCACCGGCTCCCGCCCCCAGGTCACCGGCCCCCTGCAACTGCCCGGCAGCGTCCCCGGCCTGCCCGGCAGCGTTCCGGGCGTGCCCGGAGTAACCGTCCCGGGCCTGCCGGGCGGCACCACCGGCGTCACCAACCCGGCCGACGGCCCGCTGATCGCGCAGATCAACCAGCTCGACGCCCAGGTCGGGCTGCTGGGCGAGGAAATGCTGCGGATCAAGGGCGAGCGGGACGCCGCACAGGCCGAGCTGACCCAGTCCGCCGCCCGGCTCAAGGAGGCCCAGGACGCGCTCACCCGGGCCCAGGAGAACGCGAAGAGCGCCGCCGCCGACGCGGTCAAGGCCGACGCGGCGCTGCCGCCGGGCGAGTTCGGCGCCAGCCTGCGTGACTTCGCCAACCTCCAGCGCATCACCCGGGGCGACAAGGCCGAGGGCGCCACCACGTCGGTGACCGGCGAACTCCTCCGGGCCACGAACGCCGAGCGGATCGCCCGGGAGGCGCACGACTCGGCCCAGCGCCGGGCGACCGAGAAGGCCGCCGAGTTCACCCGCGCCGAGACCGACCTGCGCAAGCAGGAGACGACGCTCGTCGCGCTGCGCAAGGAGAACGCCGCCAAGCTGCTCGAGATCGAGCGCCTGGCCGACGCCGCCGAGCAGCAGCTCGGCAGCTCGTACGTCGTCAACCAGAGCATCGACGGCCTGGCGGCGGACCCCAAGGCGCTCGCCGCGGTCCGCTACGCCCTCGCCCAGCTCGGCGACCCCTACCTCTGGGCCGCCGAGGGCCCGGACCGGTTCGACTGCTCCGGCCTGGTGCTCGCCTCCTACCGGTCGGCCGGCTACAAGGGCCTGCCGCGGGTCGCCAAGGACCAGTACTACGCCACCCGCTCCCGCACCGTCTCGCCGAACGCGCTGCTCCCCGGCGACCTGCTCTTCTTCGCCTCCAGCAGCAGCTGGACGAGCATCCACCACGTCGCCATGTACATCGGCAACGGCAAGATGGTGGAGGCGCCCCGGACCGGCGACGTCGTCAAGATCTCGGTGGTCCGCTGGTCCCGGCTCTACGCCGCGACCCGGGTGATCGGAGCCGTCGCCGCCCCGGCCACCCCGGCTCCCCCGCCGCCCGTGCCGACCACCCCGCCGCCGTCGTCCCCGACGCCGAAGCCGACGCCCACCACGCCGAAGCCCACGCCGACGACCCCCAGGCCGACGCCGACCACCCCGAGGCCGACCACGCCCACGCCGGACCCGACGGCCTCCAGCCCGACGCCCAGCACGCCGCCCAGCCCGCCCGAGGAGCCGACGCCGACGCCGAGCGAGAGCAAGAGCGCCGCCGCGCCGAGCACCAGCGCCGCCCCGAGCAGCAGCAGCGTCGCCCCGTCGCGCAGCCCGTCCGCCAGCGCCTCTGCCAGCGCGAGCGGCAGCGCCGACTGACCCAACCCGCACTCCGGCTGTGCGCCCGGGCCGGAATATGGCACGGTGAGATCCAGGCACTTTCGGCCGGCGCCACGGTCGGGGGCGAGCGTAGGTGCGGAGGGGCGAGATGGGCGAGCACGAGGTTCCGGCGGAGAAGGTCCACCCCGGACCGACGCCCGACGCCGCCGACCCTGCCGACGACAGCCCGGCAGCGGCCCGCCCCGGGCCGGTGGCCGTCGCGCGGGCACGGGTGACCGTCGCCGGGGCAGCCGTACCGCCTCCCGCCGGCGACGAGCCGCCGGCGGCGCCGTCGAGCCCCACCACGTACCGCGCGGGCACCCCGGCGGACGCCCCGCCGCTGGACCGGCGTCAGCCCGGCGCGACAGTTCCCCCGTCGACCTGGTCCGCCTTCGCCGTGGCCGAACGCCCGGCGACACCCGAGGCCCCCATCAGCACACTCGCTGCGGGTACGCCCTCCCCGGCCACGCCGGACGGCCCGGCTGCCGGTATCCCGGCTCCCCGTGTCTCCGGTTCCGCCCGGGTGCCCGTGCCCACTCCGACGGCCCTCGCCGACTCGGCTGCCCCGGCCGTTCCGCCTGCCGTGTCCGCTCCCGCCGTGTCCGCTCCTGCCGACTCGTCCACACCGGCCGCTCCGGCTGGCGCGTCGACTTCGGCGGGCGGCGCGACGCCGGGTGAGGACGCCGCCGGCGCGGATGCGGTCGCGACCGACGATCGACCGGACCGCGACGCCGCGCCGGGCGGGCCGGAGAACGCGGCCGGAAGCACCGCCACCGATCCCCGGGACGGCGCCCCGGCAGCCCGGTCCGCCGACTCCGGCACCGCGTCCCCCGCCCTCGCCGAGCAACCGGCCGGGCCGGGTGCGGTGCCCTCCGCGAAGCCCGCCGACCTCGATGCGGCGCCGTCCGCGAAGCCCGCCGGGCTCAATGCCGCGCTGTCCACGAAGCCGGCCGGGCAAGGCGGGACGGCGCACGCCCGGGCCAGCGCCGCGGTACCCGGCCTGAGCCGGGTGTCCGCCGACGAGATCGCCGCCTCGGTGGTGACCGCTCCCGCCGCCGCGACCGTCTACCGGGCGGGTCCGGTGAACCCGGAGCCGCCCGAGCCCGCCCAGCCGCCGGAGCCCGCGCAGCCCCCGGCCCCGCACGGTCCGGAGCCCGAGCCGGCGCCGACCCCGGTACCGGGTCCGACCCCGCCGTCGCCCGCGCCGCCGGTGCCGGAGCCGGAGCCGCCGTTCCGGCCCACGCCACCCGCGCCCGCGCCGCCCGCGCCGGCACCCACCCCACCGGGGCCGGTTCCGCCGGTACCGGGGCCGCCGGTGCCGCCGCCCGGACCCGCGGTGCCCCCGCCGCCGCCCCCACCGGGTCCGATGCCCGCGCCTCCGTTCCCGCCACCACCGGCGATGACGGCTGCGGCGAACCCGTTGCCCGCGCCGCTGTTCCCCGCGCCACCGGCCACCGCAGGCCCGTCGTTCGGCACGCCGTCGGCCACCCCAGGCGCGCCGTCGTTCGTCACGCCACCGGTCACCGCGGGCCCGCCGTCGTTCGCCACGCCGTCGGCCGGCTCGGCAGTGCCGCCCGCGCCGGCCACCACGCCCTTCCCGTCCGCGCCGCCGGCCACGACCGGCACTCCGGCGTCCTCCGCCGAGTCGCCTCCGGCGTGGGCCGCCGCGCCCGTCTCCGCCCCGCCGCCGCCCGCGGTCCCGGCGCCGGCGCTGCCGACCTGGCCGCCGCCGGCCACGCCGGCCCGCGACGTCGACGCGACCCGTCCGGTACGTCAACAGTCCGGCAGCACGGACCTCGCCGGCGCCGTCTACGGCGGCGGGACGGACGGACCCGGTTTCGCCACCGTGTCGTTCCCGCAGGGCAATCCGCTGGAGAACTCCGGCTCGCTGACCGGGCACATCCTGGCCCAGGGCTGGTCCGAGGAGAGCCCGGCGGCCCGGGGCGGCAACGCCAAGGTGATCATCGTGCTGGCGGTCGCGCTCACCATGCTCATCGCGATCAGTCTGCTCGTGGTCTTCCTGGCCAACGACGCGCTCAGCGGCCTGACCGGAGCCATGCCGGTCGAGTGACGGGGGTGAGCCCGCCCACTACCGCCTCGCGCTGCCGTGGCGGAGTGGGCGAAGCGCCGTACACTTGTCTCCGATTACTGACCTGGCGCGCCCCGATTGCGCGCTCATGGGCGATCTTGCGGGCGATTCGGCGGCGTGACAGGCCGCGGCGGGCCATCGCGAAGATGCGCCCCGCTCGAGAGGCATTTCTTGACCACGTTCGCTGAATCCAGCACGTCCCCGTCCGTCGACCCGAACTCCGACGCCGTCGACTTCGCGTCGCTCGGCCTGCCCCGGCAGCTCGTCGAGGCGCTCGCCCGGCAGGGCATCACCACCCCGTTCGAGATCCAGCGGGCCACCCTGCCCGACTCGCTCGCGGGCCGCGACGTACTCGGCCGGGGCCAGACCGGCTCGGGCAAGACGCTCGCCTTCGGCCTGCCGGTGATCGCCCGGGTCGCCGACCGCAACCGGGCCCGGCCGCTGCACCCCCGCGCGCTCGTCCTGGTCCCCACCCGTGAACTCGCCATGCAGGTGAACGACGCCCTCGTGCCGCTCGGCAAGTCGGTGGGCGTCTTCCTGAAGACCGCCGTCGGCGGGGTGCCGTACGACCGGCAGATCGACGCGCTGCGCCGCGGCGTGGAGATCGTCGTGGCCACCCCGGGCCGGCTCGCCGACCTGATCGAGCGCGGCGTATGCCGGCTCGACGACGTCGAGATCACCGTGCTGGACGAGGCCGACCAGATGGCCGACATGGGCTTCCTGCCCGAGGTCACCCAGCTGCTGTCGAAGACCCCGGCGGACGCGCAGCGGCTGCTGTTCTCGGCCACTCTGGACAACGACGTCGACACGCTCGTCAAGCGGTTCATGACCGACCCGGTCACCCACTCGACCGCTCCGGCCACCGCTGCCGTGTCCACCATGGACCACCACCTGCTGCTGATCCCGCCGCACGACAAGTTCGCGGTCGCCGCGTCCATCGCCGCCCGCGAGGGCCGCACCATGCTGTTCGCCCGTACGCAGCTCGGCGTGGACCGGCTGGTCGAGCAGCTCGCGGCCGTCGGCGTGCGGGCCGGTGGGCTGCACGGCGGCAAGACCCAGCGAATGCGTACCAAGACGCTCGCCGAGTTCCGCGAGGGCCGCACGCCCGTGCTGGTCGCTACCGACGTGGCGGCCCGCGGCATCCACGTCGACGGCGTGTCGCTGGTGCTGCACGTGGACCCGCCGAAGGACCCGAAGGACTACCTGCACCGGGCCGGCCGTACGGCCCGGGCCGGCGAGTCGGGCGCGGTGGCGACGCTCGTGCTGCCCAAGCAGCGCCGCACCACTCTGGCCATGATGGAGAAGGCGGGCGTCGAGCCGGCCGAGACCCGGGTCCGGGCGGGCGACGAGGCGCTGGCCGAGCTGACCGGCGCGCGCGAGCCCAGCGGCGTACCCGTCCGGGACGAGCCGGAGCCGCGACGCGGCGGCCCGCGCCGCTTCGGCGACCGGGACGGCCGGGGCTTCGACCGGGGTGGCCGGGGCGGCTTCTCCGACCGTGGCGAGCGCCGGTTCGGCGACCGCGACGGCCGGGGCGAGCGCCGCTACGGCGACCGGCCCACGGGCGAGCGGTCCGGCGACCGGTTCGCGGACCGTGGCGGTGACCGCCGGTTCGGCGACCGTCCGGCGGGCGAGCGCTACTCGGGCGAGCGGGCCGGTGGCGGCGAGCGCCGCTTCGGGCGGCCGGAGCGTCGCGACGACCGGAGCTTCGGCGACCGGCGGTCCGACGGCCGGAGCTTCGGCGAGCAGCGGTCCGACGACCGTGGCCAGCGCAGCGACCGCTTCGGCGGCCAGCGCGACGACAGGCGTTTCGGCGAGCGCGCCGACCGCCCGTTCGGGGACCGGCACCGGCCGGCGGCCGGGCGCGGGTACGACCGCGACGAGCGGCGGTACGACGACCGGCCGGGTGGCTTCGGTGACCGTCGCCAGGAGGACCGCCCGCACGCCGAGCGGCGTTTCGGTGACCGGGGCGACGCGCGCCCGGCCGAGCGCCGGAGCGGCGGTTTCCGGGCCGAGGGGCGGGGCCGGGACGACCGGCGCGGCTTCGGCGGGCGACCGCCGGCGCGTACCCACTGATCTGAGCGCAGCCACAGCCGCCGCCGAGCACCCGCTCGGCGGCGGCAGTGCGTCTGTGGTGATTTCGGCTCCCGTTCTAGGTGCGCGGCGTGAGGACGGGATGTCGCCAGGTCGGCTCGTTCCCTACCTTCGAAGTCGTGACCAAGGAGACGGGACCGGGCGAACTCGTCGCGGCCGGTGAGATCTTGAAGATGCTCGGCGTGGGCAGATCGAGATTCCGCGAGATCCGGCGGCATCCCGCATTCCCCGCGCCGTATCAAGAGCTGTCGGTCGGCGCCGTCTGGCTGAAGCGGGACGTGGAGCGGTACATCCGGGAGCACCGGCCGCCCCGGCCGGCGGACGACGACGAGTAGCCCGAAGAGGCACGACCATGACTACCTTCGTCGGGTGAGACGACCACGCCTGTACGGGCCCGGTGAGCTGGCCGCCCTGTTCGGCGTATCGCGTCAGCGGGTCCTGCAGATCACCCGCCGCCCCGGGTTCCCCGAGCCGCTCGCCCGGCTGATCGGCATGAACGTCTGGGACGCGGACGAGGTCGACGAGTGGGCCCGCCACAACCGGCCGTCGCGCCCCACTGAGGGCGACGAGCAGGGGTAGTCAGTGGCCATCCGGCCGGCGGCGGCGTTCGCGCATCCGCTGCCGCTGGCCGCCGGGTCGCGTAACGTCCGGACCATGCCGAAGTCGCTCTTCTGGGCCCGGACCGACACCGCCGGCTGCGAGCACGTCGTGCTCGACGGCGGGCAGGGGCTGACCGCGCAGGGCGTGGCACTCGCCGTGGACCCGATCCCGTACACCTGCCGTTACCGCCTGGCGCTCGCGCCCGACTGGTCGACCGACCAGCTGGAGGTCGAGGCCGAGGGCGCCGGCTGGTCGCGGAGCGTACGCCTGGAACGGGGCCGGGACGGGTGGCGCGTGCGTACCGGCGAGGAGGGTGACCTCGACGCGGCGCTGAGCGCGGCGGGCCACCCACCGGCGGGCCTGCCGGGCACCGACGACCCGGGCCGGCTGGACGACGCGCTCGACGTCGACCTGGGCGGGTCCCCGCTGACGAACACGCTGCCGATCCGCCGGATCGGGTTGGGGCGGCTGCCCGCCGACATGGCGACGGCGGTGACCGTGGCCTGGGTGCTGCTGCCCGGCCTGGCCGTGGTCCCCGCCGAGCAGGTCTACACCTCGCTCGGCCCGGGCCGGGTCCGGTACGCCAGCGGCACGTTCACGGCCGACCTGGAGGTCGACCCGGAGGGTTTCGTGGTGCGCTATCCGGGGCTGGCCGAGCGGGTCGACCCGCGCTGACAGTCCGGGGGCCGGCTCAGGCCGCCGGCCACGCGCCGTCGGTGAGGAACCGGTCGATGGTGGCCAGGTGCGGGGCGAGGTCGAGGCCCTGCCCGGCCACCCACTCGTCGGAGTAGTAGGTGTCGCCGTACCGGTCGCCCGGGTCGCAGATGAGCGTGACCACCGAGCCGGTACGTCCGTCCGCCAGCATCTGGGCGATCAGCCCGAACGCGCCCCACAGGTTGGTGCCGGTGGAGCCGCCCACGCGGCGGCCGAGCACCGCCGAGCCGGCCCGCATGGCGGCGAGCGACGCGGCGTCCGGCACCTGCACCATCCGGTCCACCACGCTGGGCAGGAAGGACGCCTCGACGGTGGGCCGCCCGATGCCTTCGATCCGGGAGCCGCGGCCGGTGCACACCGACCAGTCGCCGGCCTGCCAGGCGGGGTAGAACGCGGAGTTCTCCGGGTCCACCACGCAGAGCTTGGTGGGCAGCCGCCGGTAGCGGGCGTAGCGGCCGATGGTGGCGCTGGTGCCGCCGGTGCCGGCGCCGACGACGATCCAGGCGGGCACCGGGTGCCGTTCCAGCGCGAGCTGGGCGTAGATCGACTCGGCGATGTTGTTGTTGCCCCGCCAGTCGGTGGCCCGCTCGGCGTACGTGAACTGGTCCATGAACCGGCCGCCGCTGTCCTCGGCGAGCCAGCGCGCCTCCACCACCACCTTCGCCGGGTCCTGGACGAGGTGGCAGCGCCCGCCCTGGAACTCGATCTGGGCGATCTTCTCCGGTGACGTGGAGGCGGGCATGACCGCGATGAACGGCAGCCCGAGCATCCGCGCGAAGTACGCCTCGGAGACCGCCGTCGAGCCGGACGACGCCTCGACGATCGTGGTGTCCGGGCCGATCCAGCCGTTGCAGAGCCCGTAGAGGAACAGCGAGCGGGCGAGCCGGTGCTTGAGCGAGCCGGTGGGGTGCACCGACTCGTCCTTGAGGTAGAGGTCGATCCCCCACTCGCGGGGCAGCGGGAACGGAAGCAGGTGGGTGTCGGCGGAGCGGTTGGCGTCCGCCTCGACAGCGGCGATCGCCTCGGTCACCCAGCGCCGGCTGGCCTCGTCGCACCGGTCGAGATGAGTCACGTCGGCAACGTTACAAGCGAGGTGGGCTCGGGTTTTCCCGGACCCGGCGGGCCTGCCGCCGTTGACCGGCCCGGCCGGTGGCCCGGATCACCGGCGTGAGCGCCAGGGCGAGCCGGGGGAAGGCGTCCAGGAGCCGTACCTGGGCGCCGCGCCAGCGCGGCAGGCTGACCACCGGCCGGGGCCGCCGGGCCAGCCGGACGGCCCGCGCGGCCACCCGCTCCGGCGTGAGCAGCGAACCGGTGAAGGATGCCAGCGCGCCCGGGTCGTCCAGCTTGTCGTGCAGCATCGGCGTCCAGATCCCGTCCGGGCACAGGCACGACACGTGTACGCCCCGGACGCCGGCCATCCGCAGGTCGCTCAGCGTGCCGAGGCTGAACGCGAGCAGGGCGTGCTTGCTGGCCGCGTACACCGTCTCGCCGGGCGCGGCGATCAGCCCGGCCAGCGAGACGACGTTCAGTACGTGGCCGCGGCCCTGCTCGCGCATCACCGCGACGGCGGCGAGCGTGCCGTTCATCGCGCCGAGCGCGTTCACCTCGACCACCGCGCGCCGGGTCGGGGCGTCGTGCGCCCAGGAGGGCCCGGTGACCAGGATGCCCGCGTTGTTCACCCAGAGCCCGAGGCCGCCGGGTGCGGCCGCCGCCTCGGCGGCCACGTCCGCGCAGGCGGATTCGTCGCGTACGTCGAGCGGGCGCGACCAGCCACCCAGCGGCGCGGCGGCGGTCGCCACGGCATCGGCGTCGACGTCGGTGAGCAGCACGTTCCAGCCGTCGGCGTGCAGCGCGACGGCGATGGCCCGGCCCAGCCCGCCGGCCGCGCCGGTGACCACTGCGGCGCCGCGTCCCGAGATCGTCATCGGCGCACGGTAACCGCAATCCCCGCGCCGGGGCCAGAGTGATCAGGCGGTGGGCGGTTCCAGCGGCTGCGGGCGGTTCTCCCACTTGGTCGACAGGGCGATGCTGGTACGGGTGGATGCCACGCCGGCCGTCCGGTTCAGCCGGACGATCAGCTGCTCCAGCTCGGCGATCGTGCCGACCCGCGCCTTGAGCAGGAAGGACTCGACGCCGGCCATGAAGTAGCAGGACTCGATCTCGGGGATGCGCCGGAACGACTCCAGCACGTCGTCGGTGTCCGCGTCGGAGTCCTCGATGATTCCGATGAGCGCGGTGACGCCGAGCCCGATCGACTCCGGCTCGACCTCGGCCCGGTACGCCCGGATCACGCCGCTGGACTCCAGCTTGCCGACCCGCTCGTGCACGGCCGGGGCGGAGAGGCCGACCTGACGGGCCAGCTCGGCGTACGACAGACGGGCGTTGCCTCGCAACAGCTCCACAAGGCTCAGGTCGATCGTGTCCACGGAGAGTGACCCTATCTCGATCGGGGCCCGGCACTGCGGCCACCGGGCGACGATGAGGTCGGGCCGCGCCTATCACAAACGTGCGCTCACGGGGGTTCTCCGCCGGTACCATTTCCTAACTTCCCAGTGTGTGCGTTTTTCGCGTTTGGCGGACACGTCCGGTAGCCGGTGCTGTAATTGCCATACGTCCCTCATGACGGCTCTGGGCTCGCACCGGCCGGGGGCAGTGTGTTCAGCCGGGGGCTTCGTCGACGCGAGGAGGGGGCTGTGGACACTGGAGATCGCCTGCTGACACCGGGTGAGGTCGCTGCGCTGTTTCGGGTTGACCCGAAAACCGTGACCAGATGGGCAGCGGCCGGCCGGATCGGCAGTATCCGGACTCCAGGAGGGCACCGCCGGTTTCGGGAATCCGAGGTGCGGGCCCTGCTCGAGGGGGAGGGCATGCTGGACGAGGCGGAGGACATGGGCAAGGCCCGCAACATGGGCCCGACCGCTTCCACCGGCCCCGGCCCGGCGAACGCCGGCATGTACTGAACGTGCGGGGCGCGGTCCGATCGAGGCCGCGCCCCGCTCGTCGTACGCCGGGTCCGGTCAGGCCGGACCGGGTTCCCGGCGACCGGCGGCCAGCTCGCCGGCCCACCGCCGGAACAGCGTGTGCGGGACGTCCAGCGCGTCCAGCACCTTGCCGGCCACGAAGTCCACGAGCTGCCCGGCGGAGGCCGCCGCGCCGGCGCCGTAGAAGCCCGGGCTGGCCGGCAGCACCACGGCTCCGGCGTCGTGCAGCGCGATGAGGTGCTCCAGGTGGCTGCGGGTCACCGGGGTCTCCCGGGGCACCACCACTACCGGGCGGCGCTCCTTGAGGTTCACCTCGGCGGCACGCTGGAGCAGGTCCTTGGAGAGCCCGATGGCGATGCCGGCGCAGGCGGCGGTGCTGGCCGGCACCACCGCCATGCCGCGTACCCGATAGGAGCCGCTGCTCGGGCCGGCGGCCAGGTCACCGGCGGGCCAGTGCCGGATGTCCGCGCCGGTGAGGTCGCGGTCGAGCCAGGCGGCCAGGTCCTCGGCCCAGTGCCCGTCCCGGAAGGGCCGGCCGGTCTCGTCCAGCACCGTCAGCCGGGCCGCCCGGGACACGATCAGGTCCACCGCCTGGCCCGCGTCGAGCAGTGCCCGGACGACCGCCGCCGCGTACGGCGTGCCCGAGGCGCCGGAGACACCCACCACCCATGGTTCGCGCATGCCCTCAAGCGTGCCTGGTCGCCGCGGGCGGCGGACCACGACCCCCGTTCGGGCGGCCCGCCCGGGATGTCCAGAGGGTTCACGGGAGTTCCCTCGGCGTGAAATTCTTCGATCGGCAAATCCACTTCCGTGGGAAGGGCCGGTGATGACTGCGGCGGTGCTGCGGGCGCTGCGCTCCGACTGCCCCATCACGCCCCGCCTCTCCCCGTACGCGGACGACGTGCAGGGCTGGCTGGTGGAACTGGTCGACCGGCTCGGTCTGCCGCCCGACCCGGCCACCCGGCGGCGGCTGGCGCGGGCCGGGTTCGCCCGGTACGCCGGCCGCCTCTACCCGGACGCCACCGAGGCGGACCTGCGGGTGCTGACCGCGCTGTTCACCTGGTTCTTCCTGGTCGACGACGCCTGCGACGGGCGGGACGGGCTGACGCCGGGGCAGATCCGCGCGTTGCGCGACGGCGCGCTCGCGTTGCTGCGCGAGGGTCCGCGAGCCCGCCATCCGGGCTTCTCCGGCCCGCTGCGGCGCCTGCTGGTGCAGGCGTGGCGGGAGCCCCGCCGCCGGATGCCGGCCCGCTGGCGGCTACGTTTCGCCGACGCGGTCGCCGACCACCTCGACGGCGTCCACCGGGAGGCCACCGCCACCGGGTCGGGCCGTCCGCCGGGCGTCGCCGAGTACGTGCGGCTGCGCCGGGCCACCTCGGCGGCGTACGTGTCGTACCCGCTCATCGAGTTCGCGTCCGGACGCCCGCTGCCCGACGCGGTCTACCACCACCCGGCGCTGCGGCGGCTCGCGGACCTCGCGAACGACCTGCTGTCCTGGTTCAACGACATCGCCTCGCTGGAGCGCGACCACGCCACCGGCGGCGGGCACAACCTGGTGCTGGCGGTGGCCGCCGAGCGGGGCGTGCCGCTGCCGGCGGCGGTCGACCTGGTGGCCGGGCACTGGCGGGCCGAGATGGCCCGGTTCGCGGCGCTCCGCGCGGCGGCGCCGTCGTTCGGCCCGACGCTCGACGACGCCGTCGCCGTCCACCTCGACGGCCTGGCCGCCGCCGTGCGCGGCACCGTGGACTGGACGCTGGAGAGCGCCCGCTATCCGGTCACCCCGGCGTCCTGACCGCGTTCCGGCGTTGCCGTTACGGCCGCAGGCCGAGCCGGATCACCAGGTCGAGCAGCGCGAGGACGAACAACGCGATGCCGACGAAGCCGTTCGCGGTGAAGAACGCCCGGTTGACCTTGCTCAGGTCGGTCGGGCTGACCACCAGGTGCTGGTACGCGAAGGCGGCAGCGGTCAGCGCCAGCCCGATCCACCACAGCCAGCCGAAGCCGACCCACGCGCCGAACCAGATGAACAGCGCGAACGTCACCACGTGCGCGACGGTGGAGGCGTGCAGCGCGAAGCGCCGGCCGTACCGGGCGGGGACGCTGTGCACGCCGATCTCCCGGTCGATCTCCGAGTCCTGGCAGGCGTAGATCAGGTCGAAGCCGCCGATCCAGAGGCCGACCGCCGCGCCGAGCAGCCAGGCCGGGCCGGAGCCGTCGAGCGTGCCGGTGACCGCCAGCCAGGCGCCGACCGGGCCGACCGCCTGCGCCACCGCGAGGATGGCGTGCGGCCAGTTGGTGAACCGCTTGCCGTACGGGTAGACGATCAGCGGCACCACGGCCAGCGGCGCGAGCACCAGGCAGAGCGGGTTGAGCAGGGCGGCGGCGGCCAGGAACACCACGAGCGCGACGGCCGCGCCGGTCCAGGCCGTCCGCACGCTCACCGCGCCGGTGACCAGTTCCCGGTTCGCCGTACGCGGGTTCCGCGCGTCGATCCGCCGGTCGAGGATGCGGTTCGCGGCCATGGCGAACGTCCGCGCGCCGACCATCGCCACCGTGATCAGCAGCAGGTCGCCCCAGCGCACCCGGCCGCCGTTGAGCTGCATGGCGGTCAGCGCCGACAGGTACGCGAACGGCAGCGCGAAGACCGAGTGCTCGATGGCGACGAGCTTGAGGAAGGACGCGACCCGGCCGGGCCGTTCCTGTACCGCCGCCGTCATCAGATCCCGTATTCCTTCCAGCGCTTGTCCACCAGTGAGACCACCTCGGGCGACATCCGCATCTCCTCCGGCCAACCCCGGGTGTAGCCCTCCTCGGGCAGTTTGCGGGTCGCGTCGATGCCCGCCTTGCCGCCCCAGAACTGCTGGTACGAGGCGTGGTCGAGATGGTCCACCGGGCCTTCGGTGAGCAACAGGTCCCGGGCGTAGTCGACATTGCCGAAGGCGCGGAACGCGACCTCGTTGTAGTCGTGGACGTCGCAGTCCTCGTCCACGATCACGATCAGCTTGGTCAGCGACATCATGTGCGCGCCCCAGATCGCGTTCATCACCTTCTGCGCGTGCTTCGGGTAGCGCTTGCGGATCGACACGATCGCGCAGTTGTGGAAGACACCGGCGGCGGGCAGGTCGTAGTCGACGATGTCCGGGATCAGGAAGCGCAGCAGCGGCGCGAAGATCCGCTCGGTGGCCTTGCCGAGACCGTGGTCCTCCTGCGGCGGCTGGGACGTGACGATCGAGTGGTAGACCGGGTCGCGCTGCATGGTCATGCACTCGATGTGCATCACCGGGAACGGCTCGACCGGCGTGTAGAAGCCGGTGTGGTCGCCGAACGGGCCCTCGGGCAGCCGCTCGCCCGGCTCGATGTAGCCCTCCAGCACGATCTGCGCGTGCGCCGGCACCTGGAGCGGGACGGTCAGGCAGTCGACCATCTCGACCCGCTCACCGGCGAGGAACCCGGCGAACAGGTACTCGTCGATGTCGGCGGGCAGCGGCGCGCTGGCCGAGTACGCCACCACCGGGTCCGCGCCGATGGCGATCGCCACCGGCAACCGCTCGCCCAGCCGCTCCGCGACCGCGTGGTGCGCGGTGGAGTTCTTGTGGATCTGCCAGTGCATGCCGATCGTGTTGTGGCTGTGCTGCTGGAGCCGGTAGAGCCCGAGGTTGCGCTTGCCGGTCTCCGGGTGCTTGGTGTGGGTCAGCCCGAAGTTGTGGAAGATCCCGCCGTCGCCGGGCCACACCTGCAACCCGGGCAGCCGGTTCAGGTCGACGTCGTCGCCCCGGTAGACGACCTGCTGGCAGGGGGCGGTCTTGACCTTCTTCGGCGGCATCGACTTGAGCTGCATGACCTTGCCGAGGCCACCCATCATCCCGGAGAAGCCCTGCGGCAGCTCCGGCTTGAGCATGTCGCCGATCCGCGCGCCGATCTCGTCGAGGTCTTCCACCCCGAGCGCCATCGCCATCCGCTTCTCGGTGCCGAACAGGTTGATCGCCACCGGCATCTCGCCCCGGGTGGGGCGCTCGAACAGCAGCGCCGGCCCGCCGGCCCGGACGGTGCGGGTGACGATCTCGCTGATCTCCAGCGTGGGGTCGACCGGCGCGCTCACCCGCCGCAGCTCGCCCGCGCGCTCCAGCGCCGCGAGGAAGTCCTTGAGATCGGTGTACGGGAAGCCACGAGCCGCCATGCCGCCATCCTCCCGCACGTTCCTGGGAGGTAAGGAAGGGCCCCCTGTTAACGCCTCCGGTAGAGGAGGGGCCCCTTCTTAACACCCCGCAGCTCAGGCAGCGGGCGTCCAGGCGTACGCCGCCAGCGGCGCGTCGAGCGGCGCCTCGGTGAGCCGGTTGGCGAACGTGGAGATGGTGTACGTGCCGACGCCGAGCACCACGTCCAGCGCGTGCCGGCGCTGCCACCCGGCGGCGAGCAGCGCGTCGAGGTCGGCGTCGGGGACCGCGCCCCGGTGGTCGAGGACGGCGACGGTGAACCGGCGCAGCGCCTCCAGCCGAGGGTCGGGCAGCGTCGCGCCGGTCCGCAGCGCCTCGATCAGCTCCGGCGCGGCGGCGTGCCGGACGAGCGTAGCGGTGTGCATGGCCACGCAGAGGTGGCAGCCGTTGCGGGTGGCGACGGTGAGCACGACCACCTCCCGGGCGACCGGGTCGAGGTCGGTCGCCTCGAACGCGGCGTTGGCGGCGAGGAAGCCCTTCAATAGTTCGGGTGAGCCCGCCATCAGGCCGACGGCAGCGGGCAGGTGGCCCAGTGTGCGGCGTACCCCGGCCATGACCGGGCGGGCGGCGGCGGGTGCGGTGTCCGGCTCGTACGTGGTGAAGCGGGACATGACTGTGCCCCTCTCGTAAGATAGTCAACGTGGTTGACGAAATAGTAAACGTGGTTGTCGAACGTGGCAACGCCTGACCGCCCCGGGTTCGCGCTGCCGCTGCTCCTGCTCGCCGGCTTCCGTACGCTCGTCGACGACCTGCACGCCGAGCTGGCCCGCCAGGGGCACCCCGAGCTGCGCCCGGCCCACGGGTTCGTCCTCCAGGCCGTCGGCCCGGACGGCACCACCGCCTCCGACCTCGGCCAGCGTCTCGGCGTCTCCAAGCAGGCAGCGGGCAAGACGGTGGACCGGCTGGTCGCGCTCGGCTACCTGGAACGCGTGGACGACCCCGCCGACGCCCGACGCAAGCTGGTCCGGACGACCGCGAAGGGCCGCGACGGGCTGCACCGCTCGGCGGCGGTCTTCGACGAGCTACGCGACCGCTGGGCGGCCACGCTCGGCGCGGACCGGGTCGCCGCCATCGAGGACGACCTGCGCCGGATGGTTCCCGCCGACGTGTTCCGCCTCGACGTCCCCGGCTGGTTCGGCGGCTGAGGACCGCTCAGCCGCGGTAGAGCCGAGCCGGATCGACAAGTACCACGTCCAGCCGGCCGTCGGCGGTGTCGACGAGTTCGTCATCGAAGCCGTGGCCGCTCGCCAGCAGCAGCCGCGCCCCGGCCGCGTCGAAGCCGGGTCGCCGTACCAGCACGGCGCGGATCCGCTCCAGCCGCTGGAGGTCGGCTCGGCCCAGCCGGCGACCCCACTTCACCTCACCGATCGCCAACAGCGGGCGGGGGCCGTCGCCCGAGGGCGGCTCTCCCATCGCGACCAGGTCGAGTTCGTGACGCGTCCGGGTGTCCGGATCGGTCAGCGTCGCCGCGCTCACCTCGGCGACGTGCCCACCGAGCAACTCCGGTTCGGCGAAGCGCAGCGACCACTGCCGCACGATCTCCTCGAACCGGGGCCCGAGCACCGCGCTGGCGTAGCGACGCTGTGAACGACGCCAGACGTCGGCCCCGCGCCGCTGCTCCAGAGCCGTCCACGCCGGGCGCATCACCGCCTGGTAGAAGGTGATCAACGGCTCGGTGATCCGGTAGCTGCTGCGACCGCTGCGCAGCGGATCGGGCTCCCGCAGCAGCAGCCCGGCGTCCTCCAGCACGGTCAGCGGGTGCTGGAGGTCGGTGGCCTTCCGCCCGATGTAGCCGGCGATGCCGCCACGACTGGCGTTCCCCTCCGCCACGGCGGCCAGAACCGAGTGGTACAGCGCCGTGTCCCGCAGGTCCGGATCCTCGGCCAGCAGGTACCGGGCCTCGCGGAACAGCGGCCGGGCCGGGTTCAGGACGGTACGGACGATCCACGCGTCGAAGTCGTCCGGCCCGGCCGGGGCGTCGTCCTGGACGTACTCCCGGCGGTAGGCCGGCGTGCCGCCGACGACGGAGAAGACGCGCACCGCGAGCAGCGGGTCGTCGATCTGCCAGAAGGCCGCCGCGGCGCGGAAGTCCAGTGGTTGCACCGGCAGCTCCAGCCCGGCGCGCCCGCGCAGCGGCGCCGACCCGGCGAGCAGCCCTCCCATGAAGGACAGCGCCGAGCCGCACAACAACAACCGCGCCCGGGACCCGGTCCGCTCCGGACGCCCCGGTGTCAGCGCATGCTGGATGATCGACGGCAGGTCACGCGCCGCCCGCACCAGGTACGGAAACTCGTCGAGGACGACAGTGACGGGACGCTCCCGTCCCAGCGCGAGCAACGCGTCGACCGCCGCACCCCAGTCCGGCAGGTGGACGGGTCCGGGCCCCCCGGAGTACGCGCCGAGCGCCTCGCCCAGCCGGCGCAGCGATTCCGTCGACGTCGCCTCGGTCGCGCCGAAGTAGAAGCCTCCGCTCGCCTGCGCCAGTTGATACAGCAGCAGGGTCTTGCCCTGCCTCCGGCGGCCGCTGACCACGCCGAGGGTCGCGCCGGGCCGGTCGTCGGCCACGAACCGGGCGAGTTCGGCCCACTCGACATCCCGGTCGAAGATCTCTGCGGGCTTTCCGAGCAGCGGCATACAGGCTCACACTTCTTATAACTACAGTTCTAAGAAGTGTAGTCCTACATTCTTCGTCACTGACAGGATCGCCGACGGCGGTTCATCATCGGCGGATGGATGACGCATACGTGGTGGGTGACCCGGACGGCCTCAGCCCACTCCAGGCAGAGATCCGCGACGCGGTGGCCCGCGAACTGCACGCCCAGTTCGCGCTCCGGGCCGACCGCCTCGAACTGGCCGACCTGCCGGAGGTGGCCTACCAGGTCACGCGCCGGGTGGACGAGGTGCTGAGCGCGCGCCCGGCCACTACACCCCGGCGTACGAGTGCAGACCGGTGAAGAAGAAGTTCACGCCGAACAGGTTCATCATCACGGTCAGGAAGCCCACGATGGAGATCCAGGTGGCCACGTTGCGCTTCACGCTCGGCGTGGCCCGGGCGTGCAGGTAGCCCGCGTACACCACCCAGGAGATGAACGCCCAGGTCTCCTTGGGGTCCCAGCCCCAGGCGCGGCCCCAGGCCGCCTCGGCCCAGATCGCGCCCGCGATCACCGCGAACGTGAAGATCGGGAACGAGAAGGCGTGCAGCGTGAAGGTCAACCGCTCCAGCCCGGCCGCCGCCGGAAGGCGGCGGGCCAGGGTGTACGGGAAGCTGCGGCGACCCTGCTCCCAGCCGGCCCGCATCAGGTACGCGGCAGCGGGCACCACGCCCAGCAGGAAGAGGCCCGAGGCAAAGATGATCGTCGAGACGTGGATGATGAACCACCACGACTGCAGTGCCGGCATCAGCGGCTCGATCGGCACGTAGAGCTTCAGCTCGGCGAACGCCAGCAGCAGCACCATCACCAGCGTCAGGAACAGCCCGAGCCGGCGCAGCCACGGCTGCTTCCAGAGCACCACGAGCCAGGCCGCCACACCGATCCAGGTGCCGGTCAGCACGAACTCGTACATGTTGCCCCAGGGCATCCGGTCGGCGGCGACGCCCCGCGTGATCACCGCGCCCAGGTGCACGGCGGCGGCGACCGCGGTGAGCCAGCCGGCGATCCGGCCGGCCAGCACGGCCCGGGCGGCGGAGTGGTCCGGGCGCGGCGGCGCGGCCGGCTCGTCGACGGTGCCGCCGGCGCCGCCGACGCCCGCGCCGACCAGTTCCCGCGCGGGCGCGGCCGCGGGGACCTTCCGCGCGTTGCCCAGCGCGAACTCCACGGCGTGGCTGATCATCGCGATCAGGTACACCAGGATCGCGTACGCGACCAGCTGGTCGGAGAGTGCGGACATCACTCGTCTCCTTCTCGCGCCCGCCGCGCGTCCGGCTCGTCGCCGCTCACCGCGGCGACGAGCTGCGCGAACTCGTCGGCGAACCCTGGGTGCTCGGTGCGCGGAAGCCCACCGGCCTCCACCAAACTACTACCGCCCGTCGGAGATCCACCCTCCGGGGGCGAAACCCGGAACCACACCCGTCGCCGCCGGGCGAACAGCGAGCCCATCAGGCCCAGCAGCAGCGTGCCGCTGGCCACCAGCAGCAGCGTCTGCCCGGGCGCGTGCCGGACCGCGAGCGTGATGTACGGCTTGGTGCCGACGAACTCCAGCGTGCTGCCGTCGTCGAGGGTCCACTTCTCCCCCGGCCGCAGCAGCTTGGTGCCGATCTCCTTGAGCTTGCCGTCGTCGATCTGCCGCCGGTCCAGCGCGTAGACCGAGCCGGGGATGCCGGCGTCCATCCCGAGGTTCCCCCGGTACGCGGTCAGGTTCACCATCGGGTTGCGCTCGGCCGGGTACTGCGACGCCACGTACGGCGCGCTCTCCGGCCCCGTGGGCAGGTAGAGCCCGTCGAAGGCGATCTGCTGGTCCGGGGCCCGCGCGCCGGTCTTCGGGTCGACGTTGGCGTCCGGGAAGATCGCCACGCCCTCCTCGGTCGCGTTGGAGTCGCCGGTACGCAGGAACGGCGCCTCGCTGGTCTGGCTGCGGCCGTACTTGTCGGTGTACTTCAGCAGCGGCGCGTAGCCGTTGCCGAGCAGGTAGACGTTCGCCGAGCCGAGCCGCAGCGGCGAGTTGACCGAGAAGCCGGCGGTCCGCGCCTCGCCGCCCGGCTCGTCCACGGTCACCGTGGCCCAGTAGCGGGACGCCAGCCCGGACGGCAGGTAGTCGGCCTCGAACTTCTCCAGCGTCAGGCAGAACGGCGGCAGGTCGGCGCTGTCCACGCGCGGGCCGAGCGACGCCTCGGCGTACTGCTGACGGGTGTTGCAGAAGGCGTTGTCCTCGCCCGCGACCAGGATGCGGTTGCCGTGCCATCCGTACCAGGAACCGAGCGCGACCCCGAGCAGGACGGCGACCAGCGATACGTGGAAGAGCAGGTTGCCGGTCTCCTTGAGGTAGCCCTTCTCGGCGGAGACCTCGTTGCCGCGCACGGTGACCCGCCACCGGCGGCCGCGCAGCACCGCCGCGATCGCCTCGGGGTCGGCGGCGGCCGGGGCCTCCAGCACCGTGTGCTGGGGCAGCCGTTCGAGCCGCTTCGGCGCGGCCGGCGGCTTCATCCGCAGCGCGCGGACGTGGTCCCGGGCGCGGGGCAGGATGCAGCCGATCAGCGAGGTGAACAGCAGCAGGTAGATCGCGGAGAACCAGACCGAGCCGAAGACCTCGAACGCGCCGATCTGGTCCAGCCGGGGTGCGAGATCGGGGTGGTCCACGAACCACTGGTTGACCCGCTCCGGGTTGACGCCGCGCTGCGGCAGCACCGAGCCGGGGATGGCCGCGACGGCGAGCAGGAACAGCAGGATCAGCGCGGTACGCATGCTGGTGAGCTGCCGCCACGAGTTGCGCAGCAGGGCCAGCACCGGGTTGACCCGCCGTCGGGGCGCCTGCGCCGGAGGGGTCGACGGCCGGTCGTCGACGGTCGTCATCAGATGCTCACCTCGCCCACGCCCACGTTCGTCTGCAGCCAGATCACCACGTTCACCCAGCCGCCGGTGATCAGCGCCAGGCCGATCGCGATCAGCAGGGCCCCGCCGATGCGGGTGACCCAGCGGCTGTTGCGCCGGACGGCGCGGAACACCCCGAGCAGGCGCTGGAAGCCCAGCCCGAAGACGACGAACGGTATCCCCAGCCCGAGGCAGTACGCCACGGCGAGCACCACGGCCCGGTCGGTGCCCCCCTCGGTGGCCGCCATGCCGAGCACCGCGCCGAGCGTCGGGCCGGTGCAGGGCAGCCAGCTGAGCGCGAAGACCGCGCCGAGCACCGGCGCGCCGAGCAACCCGGCGGAGGGCAGCCAGCGGATGCGGAACTCCCGCTGCATGCCGGGGATCACCCCGAGGTAGCCGAGCCCGAGCACCACCACGAGCGCGCCGATGACGATCTCCAGCGTGCGCTCGTACCGGAAGAAGAGCTTGCCGACGCCGGAGAAGAGGATCGCGGTGGCGACGAACACGACTGTGAAGCCGGCGATGAACAGCAGCGTGCCGGCGAGCACCCGGCCCTTGACGGCCGCGGTGGTCCGGGCCGGCGCCGCCCGCTCGGCGACGCCCACACCGCCCCCGCTCGCGCCGCCGCTGTTAACAAGGGGCCCTTCCTCTACCGGAGGCGTTAACAGGGGGCCCTTCCTTGCACCCTCCAGGTCGGCGCCGGCCAGGCCGGTCACGTACGACAGGTAGCCGGGCATCAGCGGGAGCACGCACGGGGACAGGAAACTCACCAGCCCGGCCAGTGCGGCCGCGCCCACCGCGAACAGCAGCGGGCCGGACTCGGCGAGCTGGCGGAACGTCTCGCCCATCAGCGGGCGCCGTTCGGCGCCGGCGACTCGGCGGCGATCTTCTCGACGATCGGTCGCAGCTCGTCGCGGGTGACGGCCCGGCGGATCACCACGGCGATCCGGCCCTCGCGGTCGAGCACGACGGTGGCCGGGGTGGTGTTCGGCGGGATGTCGAAGTTGAGCGCCTGCCGGCTGGCCGGGTCGAAGATGCTCGGGTACGTGACCCGGCCCTCCTCGAAGGCGAGCGCCTTGTCCTTGCTGTCCTGCACGTTGATGCCGAGGAACGTCACGCCGGAGCCCTTTGTGGCCTGGTAGGTGTCCTCCAGGTCGTCGGCCTCGGCGCGGCAGGGCGCGCACCAGGAGCCCCAGAAGTTGACCACGACGACCTGGCCGCGGTCGCGGGAGATGTCGTAGCCGCCGCCGGTGAGCAGCTCACCGCTGACCTTCGGCGTCTTCGAGCGCTGGTCGGGTGCGCAGGTGACGACGGAGCCGTCGGCCGCGCACCGGCTCTCCTGGCTGCCGGAGGAGCAGCCGACCAGCGCCGTACCGGCGGTGACGGCGGCGAGCAGGGCGGCGGCGAGCCTCCGGGTGAGCATCAGGCCCCCTTGGCCGTCCGGGCGGTCGGCGAGATCGACACCAGGTGGGCGGCCGGCTCGGAGTACCCGATGCCGACGATCTTGGCGCCGTCGAAGTGGAACGAGGTGAGGCTGGCCAGGCCGCACTGGCGGCGGCGCGGGTCGTGCCAGAGGCGCTTGCGCTCGACGTGCCGGCGCAGCGTCCAGATCGGGAGCTGGTGCGACACGAGCACCGCCTCGCGGCCCTCGGCGGCGACGCGGGCGGCGTGCAGCGCGGCGAACATGCGCTCGGCGATGGCCCGGTACGCCTCGCCCCAGGACGGGGTCACCGGGTCGCGCAGCACCCACCAGTTGCGCGGGTCGCGGAACGAGCCGTCACCGGGCGAGACCTTCTTGCCCTCGAACCAGTTCGCGCTCTCGATCAGCCGCTCGTCGACGCCGACGGAGAGGCCGAACTGCGCCGCGATCGGCTCGGCGGTCTGCTGGGCGCGCTCCAGCGGGCTGGCCACCACGTGCACCACGGTCCGGTCGGCGAGCGCCTGCGCGGCCGCCTTCGCCATCTGCACGCCCAGCTCGGAGAGGCGGAACCCGGGCAGGCGGCCGTAGAGGATGCCGTCCGGGTTGTGCACCTCACCGTGCCGCAGCACGTGCACCACGGTCTCCGCCATAGTTACCCCCCGCTTCCCGCCGCTGCCGCCGCCCGCGCCGCCACCGGCAGGGCGGCGGCGATCTGCTCCCACGCCGCGTCGTCGATCGCGGTCGAGACGAACCACGACTCGAACGCGCTCGGCGGCAGGTAGACGCCACCGGCGAGCATCGCGTGGAAGAACGCCTTGAACGCCGGCACCACCTGGGTACGGGCGCTGTCGTAGTCGCGCACGTCCGCGTCGGTGAAGAAGACCGAGAACATGTTGCCGGCGGTGGAGAGGCGGTGCGGCACGCCGGCCGCGGACAGCGCCTCGGTGGTGAGCTTGCCGAGCGCGGCGGAGGTCTCGTCGAGCCGCCGGTAGAGCGCGTCGTCGGCCAGCCGCAGCGTGGCCAGTCCGGCGGCGCAGGCCAGCGGGTTACCGGAGAGCGTCCCGGCCTGGTAGACCGGGCCGGCCGGGGCGAGCTTCGCCATGATCTCCGCGCGCCCGCCGAACGCCGCGGCGGGCAGGCCGCCACCCATGACCTTCCCGTACGTCCACAGGTCCGCGTCCGACGGGTCGAGGCCGTGCCATCCGGCGCGGGACACCCGGAACCCGGTCATCACCTCGTCGACGATGAGCAGCGCGCCGTGCGCGTGCGCGATCCGGGCCAGTTCGGCGTTGAAGCCGTCGCGCGGGGCGATCACGCCCATGTTGCCAGCGGCGGCCTCGGTGATGATCGCGGCGATGTGCTGGCCCTGGGCGGCGAACGCCTCCTCGACCGCGCGCAGGTCGTTGTACGGCAGCACGATCGTGTCGCCCGCTGCCGCGCCGGTCACGCCGGGCGAGTCGGGCAGGCCGAACGTGGCCACGCCGGAGCCGGCGGCGGCGAGCAGCGCGTCCGAGTGGCCGTGGTAGCAGCCGGCGAACTTGATGATTTTGGAGCGGCCGGTGAAGCCGCGGGCCAGCCGGATCGCCGACATGGTCGCCTCGGTGCCGGAGTTGACCAGGCGCACCTGCTCGACCGGCGTCCGCGCGATGATCTCCTCGGCGAGGTCCACCTCACCCGGGGTGGGCGTGCCGAAGCTCGTGCCCAGCGTGGCGGCCTCGCGCAGCGCCTCCACCACTGCCGGGTGCGCGTGGCCGAGAATGAGCGGGCCCCAGGAGCAGACCAGGTCGACGTACCGACGACCGTCGGCGTCGAAGAGCCACGGACCCTCCCCCCGGACCATGAAGCGCGGGGTGCCGCCGACGGCACGGAACGCGCGCACGGGAGAGTTCACCCCGCCGGGCACGACGGCCTTGGCGCGGTCGAACAGGGCCTCGGAGGCCGGGGCGTCGGCCGGGTAGCGGCCGGATCCGGCGGAAAGCGTCTCGGTCACGATGGGCCCATTGTGTCAGCGTCGGAGCACTGCCTGGCACGCACCCCGCGACGGGGGTTACCAGGCTCACCCCGGTGAGCGGCGGCAGGCCGCCAGCGATCCGCTCGACAGGCCCGTCGGTCGAGATCGCGATAGGCTGACCGGGTGGATCGTGCCGAACTGTCCATCGCCGTACAGCGGACCGGTGACGAAGCAGTGCTTCGTCTGGCCGGTGAGATCGACATGCTCACGGCCGCCCAGCTCTCGACGGTGGTCAACGAGGTGCTGGCGGATCCGCCCCCGCGCATCGTGCTCGACCTGGCCGGGGTCACGTTCTGCGACTCGCAGGGCCTCGGCACGCTCGTGGTGCTCAGCCGCAAGGCCAGTCATGCCCAGTGCCTGCTGATACTCACCAACGTCGGCGACTTCCTGATCCGCGTCCTGGACATCACCGGTCTCCGCAGCGCCCTGATGATCCGCAACGAAGCCACCCCGTAGCCCCGCCCTCCTTCCTCCGCGATCTTGCACTTGCGGCCCTCCACGAGGGTGATTCACCCCTTTCGCCGGGGCCGCAAGTGCAAGATCAACGCTGCTAGAGGACGGGGACGTCGCGGCGGCGGAAGGTGAGCAGGCCAGCCGTGGCCAGGGTCACCGCCAGGGCCGTGAGCAGGTAGAGCGGGGTGGGCGTCCAGGCGTCGCGGAGCACCTGCGGAGTGTGCGTGAACGGGGACAGGTCCAGCAGCCACTGGTCCAGCTCCAGCACCGCGCCGAGCTGCCCGAGCAGCACGCAGACCGCCAGCACCGCCCAGGTGACCGGCGCGAGCCGGGGCAGCAGGCCGTAGAGCAGTACGGCGAGTCCGGCCAGCACCCACGCCGCCGGCACCTGAGCCAGGCCCGCGGCGAGCATCCGGCCGAGTTGCCGGGGCACGTCACCGGTGCTCAGCCCGTACGTCAGGCCGGTGGCCAGCCCGGTCACCGCGAGCACCACCACCGGGCCGAGCAGCGCGAACGTCACGTGCGAGAGCAGCCAGGTCGAGCGGCGGGTGGCGGTGGCGAGCACCGGCTCGGCGTGCCCGGCGGACTCCTCGGCGCGCATCCGCAGCGCGGCCTGGATGCCGTACCCGGCGGCGGCCAGCCCGGCCAGGCTCAGCGTCACGCCCAGGTACGCGTCGGCCATGCCGGACGCCCCGCCGAGCCGGGCCACGATCTCCTCCATCCGCGGGCTCCCCTCGACGGACCGTCCGGCCGCCTCGGCCGCGCCACCGAGGATCAGCCCGAGCAGGCCGAACCCGACCGACCACCAGAGGATCTGCCCCCGGTGCAGCCGCCAGGCCAGGCCGAACGGACCGGACAGGCCACCACCGGCGGTGGCCGGGCCGAGCCGGGGCGGCAGCACGCCCGCGCCCAGGTCGCGGCGGACCGAGACCGGGTACGCGAACGCGGCGAGCAGCGCCGTGGCGGCAAGCGGCAGCAGCAGCACCCACCACCGCTCCCCCTCGTACGGGCGGACCCGGGCGGCCCAGCCCAGCGGGGACAGCCAGCTCGGCCAGTCGTTGCCCGCCGTGTCCCCGGCCAGGCGCAGCCCGAACGCGGCGCCGAGACCGGCGAGGCCGATGCCCCGCGCCCCACCCGCGGTCTCGGTCAACTGGGCCGCCAGCCCGCCGAGCGTGGCGAACACGACGCCGGTCAGCACGGTGACCAGGCCGTACGCCAGCGAGCCGCCGACCGGCAGCCCGGTCGCGACCAGCCCGGCGGCGGTGAGCAGGCCGAGCAGCAGATCCGCCGCGTACGTGACGAGCAGCGCGGCGGTCAGCCCGGCGTGCCGCCCGAGCACGTTGCCGCCGAGCAGTTCCCGCCGGCCGGCCTCCTCCTCGGTGCGGGTGTGCCGGATGACGGTGAGCAGGCTGGCCAGCGCGACGATGAGCAGCAGGAAGCCGCTGCGCTGCGCGGTCAGCCCGCCGATGCTGTCGCCGTAGGCGGGGCCGAGCAGCGCGACGATGGACGGGTTGCGGGCGGTGCCCTCCAGGTACGCGGCCCGCTCGGCGGCGGTCGGGAACAGCCCGGCGAAGCTGGCCGCGTACGTCATCGGCAGCACCGCGAGGATCAGCACCCACAGCGGCAGCAGGAGGCGGTCCCGGCGCAGGATCAGCCGGACCAGGTGGCGGGTGCCGGTGAGCGTGCTCATGCCCGGTCCGCCGTCTCGTAGTGCCGCAGGAACAGTTCCTCCAGCGTGGGCGGCGTGCTGACCAGGCTGCGTACGCCCAGTTCGGTGAGCCGGCGCAGCGCGGCGTCGAGCGCGGCGGTGTCGACGTCGAAGCGCACCCGCCGCCCGTCGACCCGCAGGTCGTGTACGCCGGGCAGGTCGGCCAGGCCGTCGAGCGGCGCGGCGACCTCGGCGTCGATGGCGGTGCGGTGCAGGTGGCGCAGGTCGCCGAGCGTGCCGGACTCCACCGTCCGGCCGGCCCGGATGATCGTCACCCGGTCGCAGAGCGCCTCCACCTCGGCGAGGATGTGGCTGGACAGCAGCACCGTGCGTCCGTCGTGGACAGCGCGGCGGACCCAGTGCTGGAAGACCTCCTCCATCAGCGGGTCGAGCCCGGAGGTCGGCTCGTCGAGGATGAGCAGTTCGACGTCGGAGGCGAGCGCGGCGACCAGGCCGACCTTCTGCCGGTTGCCCTTGGAGTAGGTGCGGCCCTTCTTGCGCGGGTCCAGCTCGAAGGAGTCCAGCAGTTCGGCGCGGCGTTTCGGGTCGAGCCCGCCGCGCATCCGGCCGAGCAGGTCGATCACCTCGCCGCCGCTGAGGTTGGGCCAGAGCGTGACGTCGCCGGGCACGTACGCGAGGCGGCGGTGCAGCGCGACCGCGTCCCGCCAGGGGTCGCCGCCCAGCAGCCGGGCGGCCCCCGCGTCCGCCCGCAGCAGGCCGAGCAGCACCCGGATGGTGGTCGACTTGCCGGAGCCGTTCGGGCCGAGGAAGCCGTGCACCTCCCCGGTGCGGACGGTCAGGTCGAGCCCGTCGAGGGCCCGGGTGCGGCCGAAGGTCTTCACCAGGCCGGACACATCGATTGCCGTTTCCATATTTCAGAAGCTACGCTCGTTTAACAAACTTGTGAAGACTGTAGGGTCACGGGGTGAGTGTCGAGGAGCCGACCATGAACGAGCCATTCCGCCACGACGAGGAGGAGGTACACCTCTTCGTGGAGCGGATGGCGATGGCCTTCGCCGACGTGGGCTTCCCCCGGATGGCCGCCCGGGTCCTGTTCACGGTGATGAGCGCCGACGACCCGCTCACCGCGGGCGAGATCGCCGAACGGCTCGGCGTCAGCGCGGCGGCGGTCAGCGGCGCGGTCCGCTACCTGACCCAGTTCGCCATGCTGGTCCGCGAGCCGGTCAAGGGCTCCCGGCGCGACCGCTACCGGATGCCGGACAACCCCTGGTACGAGGCGACGATCACCAAGACCACGCTCTACAAGAACTTCATCGACATCGCCGCCGGCGGGGTCGACGCGCTGCACGGCCGCAGCACCCCGGCCGGTGAACGGGTCGCCGAGATGCGCGACTTCTTCCTCTTCGTACAGGAGGAACTGGAATCGCTCGGCGACCGGTGGCGGGCCCGGCGGGCCGCGACCGGGCACGGCGGCCCGGCCGGCGGCTGAACCGTCAGCGGGTGTTGCCCCAGCGCGCCTGCTCCAGCAGCTCGACCGCGCGTTCGCGGGTGGACGGGTCGTCGTCGGCGCGCAGCAGCGCCGTCGCCTCGTCCACCGCGTCGGTCAGGTGCCGCCACTGCAGATCCCGCTCCCGCACCAGGTCCGACTGGGCGGCGAGCTGCCGGGTCTTCACCCACAGGTCGACGAAGACGGTCACCTTCGCCCGCAGCACCCACGGATCGAACGGCTTGGTCAGGTAGTCGACCGCACCCGCCGCGTAGCCGCGCAACGCGAGCTGCGCGTCCTTGTCCGCGGCGGTCAGGAAGATGATCGGTACGTGCCGGGTGCGCTCGCGCCGCTTGATGTGCGTCGCCGTCTCGAAGCCGTCCATGTCGGGCATCTGGGCGTCCAGCAGGATCACCGCGAAGTCGTCCACGAGGAGCTGCTTGAGCGCGGCCTCGCCGCTCTCCACCGCGACCGACTGCACCGGGAGACCCTGGAGGATCGCCTCCAGCGCCATCAGGTTCTCCCGCCGATCGTCCACCAGCAGGGCCTTGGCCGTCTGCGTCACGCGTTCTCCTCGCCTCGGCTGCGGCCGATCCAGGACGCCATCAGCTCGATCAGCTCGTCCAGGTCCACCGGCTTGGTGATGTAGTCGCTACCGCCGGCGCTGAGCGCCGACTCCCGGTCGCCGGGCATCGCCTTGGCGGTCAGGAAGACGATCGGCAGATCCGCGAACCGGTGGTTGCGGCGGATCTGCGCGGTCGTCTCGTACCCGTCCTGGTCCGGCATCATGGCGTCCATCAGGACGATGTCCACCTCCGGATGCTCGGCGAGCTGGCGGACGCCGTCCGCCCCGTTGTCCGAGTACAACACGGTCATGCCGTGCAGTTCCAACGCGGACGTCAACGCGAACACGTTCCGCACGTCGTCGTCGATGATCAGCACGGTCACGCCGTCCAGCCGCCGGGTGGCCGGCGTCTCCTGCGGCTGCGGCAGCTCCATCGGCATGAGCAGCGACGACGGCAGGCCCGCGCGGCTCGGCGACGGCGGCGCCGGCGCCACCACCGCGTCCGGCGCCAGCACATCGGGTACGAAGAGAGTGAACGTCGAACCCTGACCGGGCGCGGACGAGACGGTGATCGTGCCGCCGAGCAGGCGGGCCAGATCACGGCTGATGGACAGCCCGAGGCCGGTCCCGCCGTACCGCCGGCTGGTGGTGCCGTCCGCCTGCTGGAACGCCTCGAAGATCAGCGACAGCTTGTCGTCGGAGATGCCGATGCCGGTGTCGATCACGGTGAACGCGATCACCCGCTGCGCGTTCGTCAGCGCCGGCACGTCGAAGACGGCGTTCTCGGCAGCCGGCCCGATCCGCAGCGTCACCGCGCCGTTGTCGGTGAACTTCACCGCGTTGGAGAGCAGGTTGCGCAGGATCTGCTGCAACCGTTGGGCGTCGGTCACCAGCGCCGGCGGCAGATCGCTGCTGACCCGTACCTGGAAGTCCAGGCCCTTCTCCTCGGCCTGCGGCGCGAACGCCTGCTCGACGTAGCTCCGGATCTCGGCGAACTGGATCTCGGTGGGCTCCACGTCCATCCGGCCCGCCTCGATCTTCGACAGGTCGAGGATGTCGTCGATCAGCGAGAGCAGGTCCGAGCCGGCGCCGTGGATGGTCCGCGCGAACTCGATCTGCTTCGCGCTGAGGTTGCGCTCCGGGTTCTCGGCCAGCAACCGGGCCAGCAGGAGCAGCGAGTTCAGCGGCGTACGCAGCTCGTGGCTCATGTTCGCCAGGAACTCCGACTTGTACGCCGACGCCCGGGTGAGCTGCTGCGCCTTCTCCTCCAGGCCGAGTCGGGCCAGCTCGATCTCCCGGTTCTGCGTCTCGATGTTGGCCTTCTGCTCGGACAGCAGCTTCGCCTTGTCCTCCAGCTCGGCGTTGGTGCGCTGCAACTCGGCCGACTGGTCCTGCATCTCGTGCGCCAGCCGCTGCGACTGCGCCAGCAGCTCCTCCGTACGCCGGTTGGCCTGGATGGTGTTGACCGCGACGCCGATGGTGAGCACCAGCCGCTCCAGGAACGCCAGGTGCAGGTCGGAGAACGTGGCCACGCCGGCGAACTCGATCACGGCGAGCAGTTCGCCCTCGAACAGGACCGGGAGCACCACCAGGTCGGCCGGGGGCGTGTCGGCCAGCCCGGAGCGCACCACGAGGCGCCCGTCCGGCTGCGCCTTGACCCGGATGGTCCGGCGGGACAACGCGGCCTGCCCGACCAGCCCCTCACCCGGGCCGAACGTGACGTCGTGCCCGCGGGCCACGTACCCGTAGGAGGCGGTGAGCCGCAGCCGCATGCTGCCCTCGGAGCTGTCCGCCAGGAAGAACGCGCCGAGCTGCGCGTCCACCAGCGGGGTCACCTCCATCATGATCATGCGGCAGACCTCGCCCAGGTCGCGCTGGCCCTGCAGCAGACCACCGATGCGGGCCAGGTTCGAGTCGAGCCAGCCCTGCTCGGCGTTCTTCTTCGTCGTCTCCCGGAGGGTGACGATCATCTGGTTGATGTTGTCCTTCAGCTCGGCGACCTCGCCCTGCGCCTTCACGTTGATCCGCTGGGTCAGGTCGCCGCGGGTCACCGACGTGGAGACCTGCGCGATCGCGCGCAACTGCGTGGTGAGCGTGGAGGCGAGCTGGTTGACGTTCTCGGTGAGGTCGCGCCACGTACCGGAGACGCCCTTGACCTGGGCCTGACCACCCAGCTTGCCCTCGGTGCCCACCTCGCGCGCCACCCGCGTCACCTCGTCCGCGAACGAGGAGAGCTGGTCGACCATCGTGTTGACGGTGTTCTTCAGCTCCAGGATCTCGCCCTGCGCGTCCACGGTGATCTTCTGACCCAGGTCACCGTTCGCCACGGCGGTGGTGACCGAGGCGATGTTCCGCACCTGGCTGGTCAGGTTCGACGCCATCGAGTTCACGTTGTCGGTCAGGTCCCGCCACGTACCCGAGACGCCCTTGACCTGGGCCTGACCACCCAGCTTGCCCTCGGTGCCCACCTCACGCGCCACCCGCGTCACCTCGTCCGCGAACGACGACAGCTGGTCCACCATCGTGTTGACAGTCGACTTCAGCTCCAGGATCTCGCCCTGCGCGTCCACGGTGATCTTCTGCGACAGGTCACCCTTCGCCACCGCAGTGGACACCTGGGCGATGTTGCGCACCTGCGCGGTCAGGTTCGACGCCATCGAGTTGACGTTGTCCGTCAGGTCCCGCCAGGTGCCGGCGACGCCGCGTACCTGCGCCTGGCCGCCGAGCTTGCCCTCGGTGCCCACCTCACGGGCCACCCGCGTGACCTCGTCGGCGAACGACGACAGCTGGTCCACCATCGTGTTGACAGTCGACTTCAGCTCCAGGATCTCGCCCCGGGCGTCCACGGTGATCTTCTGCGACAGGTCACCCTTCGCCACCGCAGTGGTGACCGAGGCGATGTTCCGCACCTGGCTGGTCAGGTTCGACGCCATCGAGTTCACGTTGTCGGTGAGGTCGCGCCACGTACCGGAGACGCCCTTGACCTGGGCCTGACCACCCAGCTTGCCCTCGGTGCCCACCTCACGCGCCACGCGCGTCACCTCGTCCGCAAACGACGAGAGCTGGTCCACCATCGTGTTGACGGTGTTCTTCAGCTCCAGGATCTCGCCCTGCGCGTCCACGGTGATCTTCTGGCCCAGGTCGCCCTTGGCCACCGCCGTGGAGACCTGGGAGATGTTGCGCACCTGGCTGGTCAGGTTGCCGGCGAGCTGGTTCACGTTCTCGGTGAGGTCCCGCCAGGTGCCGGAGACGCCGCGCACCTGCGCCTGGCCGCCCAGCTTGCCCTCGATGCCGACCTCGCGCGCCACCCGCGTGACCTCGTCGGCGAACGACGACAGCTGGTCCACCATCGTGTTGACGGTGTCCTTCAGCTCCAGGATCTCGCCCTGCGCGGCCACCGTGATCTTCTGCGACAGGTCACCCTTGGCGACAGCCGTCGACACCTGGGCGATGTTGCGGACCTGCGCGGTCAGGTTCGACGCCATCGAGTTGACGTTGTCGGTCAGGTCCTTCCAGGTGCCGGCCACGCCCGGCACCTCGGCCTGGCCGCCCAGCTTGCCCTCGGTGCCCACCTCGCGGGCCACCCGGGTCACCTGCTCGGCGAACAGCCGCAGCGTGTCGGTGAGCGAGTTCATCGTGTCGGCCAGCTCGGCCACCTCGCCGCGCGCACCGACCGTGATCTTCTGCGACAGGTCGCCCTTCGCGACGGCGGTCGCCACCTGCGAGATCGACCGCACCTGGCCGGTGAGGTTCGACGCCATGGTGTTCACCGAGTCGGTGAGGTCCTTCCAGGTGCCGGCCACGCCACGCACGTCGGCCTGGCCGCCCAGCTTGCCCTCGGTGCCCACCTCGCGCGCCACCCGGGTCACCTCGTCGGCGAACGACGACAGCTGGTCCACCATCGTGTTCACCGTGCGGCCGATGCGCAGATACTCACCCCGGAGCGGACGACCGTCTATCTCCAGCGCCATGTGCTGGGAGAGGTCACCGTCGGCGACCGCCACGATCACCCGGGCGATCTCCGTGGTGGGCCGGCCCAGGTCGTCGATGAGCGAGTTGACCGCCCGCTGCCCCTCCGCCCAGGAGCCGTCCAGGCCCTCGTCGTCCAGGCGCTCGGTGAGCCGGCCGTCGCGGCCGACGATCCGGCTGATCCGGCGCAGGTCCAGGTGCTGCCGCTCCTGCAACGACACCACGTCGTTGAAGGCGTCGGCGACCTCACCGGGCAGTCCGGCCCGGCGCGGCAGGCGTACCCGCAGGTCACCGTGCGCCACCCGGCGCAACGCGTCGACCAGCTCGCCGAGGAGCACCTCGTGGTCGGGCGCGGACGGGTCCGCGGTCACCGACTGTTTTGCCGTGGTCATGGTTCCTCGCTCCGCTCGGGCTCGTGCCGTCACGCGGCCATCCCATCATTCTGCCGCGCGATCCGTCGAGGTCACGGCGTGCAACCGCGCGTCACGCGCCGTATCCGCCCGACTGGCCGGTTCGCCGGACCCTTGGCACCCGGGGCCGGACCGGTGGAGGATACGGAGGTGTCAGCGGAGGCGGGGGCCACTCGGAGCGGCGGTGCGGACGAGCACGTCCGCCGCGTCCGCCTCCCCGCAGACCGCCGCACCCCGGCGGCGGCCCGCGCGGTGGTACGCACCATGCTGCTCGAAGCGCGGCTGCCCGAACTGCTGAACGAGGCGCTGCTGCTCACCACCGAGCTGACCACGAACGCCGTCGAGCACGCGCGCACCGAACTGGACATCGAGGTCGAAGCCGACCCGAACGGCCTCACCGTCACCGTCACCGACTTCGCCTCCGGACCCGTCGACGAACTGATCGTCGGCGTGCGCAACACCACCTCCGACATCACCGAAGTGGCCGCGCGGGGACGCGGACTGCTGCTCGTCGACCACTTCTCCAGCCGGTGGGGCACCACGTACCTGCCCACCGGCAAGGGCGTCTGGTTCCGCCTCGACCGGCCCGGCCCCGGCGGGCCCGCCCGCCCGTCGGCCGGCCCACCGCCGGTGACCGAGCCGGAACGGACCGGCGACGGTACGCCCAGCGCCGCCGCGATGAGCGAGTTGATGCAGATCACCCCCGACCCGTACGCCGACGAGCCACTGCCCGAGTTCGCGACCGCCCTGCTGAGCCGGGTCGGCGAAATGGTCGGCGCCGCCGGTGGCACGGTCCGGCTGGACCGGGGCGACGGGCTCGGCACCCAGGTGTTCGCCCGGTACGGCCGGCACCCGCGTGAGGGCAACGAACTGCTGCGCGTACCGCTCGCCGTGCACCGCCCGTACACCGGTGAGCTGGAACTGGACGCGGCACCCTCCACGTACGCGCGGCCGCTGGCGGTGCTGGCCGCCGAGCGGCTGTCGCTGCACCTGGAGAACGACCGGCTGCGCCGCGCCGACGTACGCCGGTCCACCTGGCTGACGTTCCTCGCCGAGGCGAGCGAACTGCTCGCCCAGTCGCTGGACGTCGAGCTGACCATGGCGCTCATCCCGCAGCTCGTGGTGCCCCGGCTCGGCCAGTGGTGCGCCGTGCACACCACCGACGAGTGGGGGCGGCTGCGTCTCGCCGCGTCCAGCCACGCCGACGAGGCCATGCTGCCGCAGCTGCACCGGATCCTCCAGGAGACCGGCCCGGACTCGATCCAGTCCCGGCTGCGCGAGGCGTCCCGCAACGCCGCCCAGGTGCCGCTCGGCGGACCGATGGAGGGCTTCGCCGTACCGCTGATCGCCCGTGGCCAGCGGCTCGGCACCCTCGCGGTGGGCCGGCACCAGCGGCACCGGCACGACCCGGACGAGGTCTCGGTGCTGGAGGACGTGGCCCGCCGCGCCGCCCTCGCCATCGAGAACGCGCGCATCCACGCCGAACGCCGCCGGGTCGCCCAGACGCTCCAGCAGTCCCTGCTGCCGCCGGTGCTCCCGGTGGTCGAGGGCATCGGCTTCGCCGCCGAGTACGTCCCGACCGGCGACGACGCGGAAGTCGGCGGCGACTTCTACGACGTGGTCCCGCTGCCGGACGGCCGCTGGCTCGTGGTGGTCGGCGACGTTTCCGGCAAGGGCGTGCAGGCCGCCGCCGTGACCGGCCTGGTCCGGGACGTGATCCGGGTCCTCGTCGGCGACGGCAAACCGCTGCCCGAGGTGCTCAGCCGGCTCAACGAGACGCTCGTCGAGCGCGGCGGCGGACGCTACTGCACGCTGGCGCTGGCGGCCGTCTCACCCGGCGACGGCGACCAGCTCGACGTCTCGCTGCACCTGGCCGGCCACGACCGCCCGGTGCTGCTGCACGGCGGAGGCGGCGCCACCTTCGTCGGCACCGGCGGTACGGCGCTGGGCCTGCTCGACACCATCACCACGCCGACCGCCGAGCTGGCGCTCAAGCCCGGCGACGCGCTGATCTTCTACACCGACGGGGTCACCGAGCGGCGGCGCGGACGCGAGCTGTTCGGCACCGAACGGCTGCGCGAGTCGGCGGCGCCGCTGGCCGGGTACTCGGCCGACGTGGTCGCGGCACGGCTGCGCGCGGCGACGATCGCCTTCTCGGTGGAGCCACCGCGCGACGACATAGCCGTCCTGGTCCTCCGAAACGACACCCCGTAGCCCTCTCCCCGCGCCCCGCCCCCGGTTCCGACTCCGGTTCCGACCCGGCGGTGATCAAGGAGTTTGTGGCCTGGGGAGGCGCGAAACGTGACACAAACTCCTTGATCACGACAGTGGTGGGGAGTGCGGGTTGTCGGTGGCGGGTGGGCGGTGCCAGCTCGCCGAAGTGGCGGCATCCGGCGCACGTGGACACAACCACCACCCCGAACTGGTGCCTGCCGCTGCCGCGCCCGCTGGGACGGGCGTCCAGTGTGGAGGCAGGTCGGGGTGCCGGGTGAGCAGGCCGAGGCGGGCCGGATTCAGAGACCACCGGGGAGGCGGCCGGGGGCCAGCCGGTGGTGCGGGTCCAGGTGGGCCTTGGCGCTGCGCAGGCGCGGCAACGCGGGCAGCTCGCCCCAGAGGTCCACGGCACGGCGCACCGCCGGCGGCGCGGCCACCACCACACACCGGCCTCGCCGGGCGATCAGCACGCTGCGGACGGCGGTGAGGATCGAGGCGACCCGCTCCGGCGGCAGCGCGCCGGGCAGGGCGGCGTGCACCGCGCCGCTGCCGGCCGAGCCGCGTACCGGCACGGGGGTGCCGGCGGCGTCGCGCAGCGCGTAGACGGCGGCGTGCAGGTCGTTGATCGGCACCTCGATGCGCAGCGCGGTGTCTCCGGGCGCGAAGGGATAGCGCCCCCACCACTCCGGCGCGTGGCGGCTGACCATCGCCGGGGCGCCGAGCACGGCGGTGAGCCGTTCGGCCCGCTCGGTCACGTCGGCCGGGCCGCCCTCCAGGAGCACCACCAGGTTGCCCGCCGCGGGTCGGCCGGTCACGGCCGGGTGATCGGGGCGGTTGATCACCGACGGGTGCGTGGCCGGAATCCTACGACGGGGCAACGGCACCGGCACGGGCAGGTCCAGCTCGACGGCGGCCTGGCCGACGCCGGACGCCAGTACGGCACGGACCAGGTCGTGCACCTCCAGCGGGGTCCAGACCGGACGGGACACCCAGACCCGGCTCGCGGGCACGGCCTGCACCCGCATGGTGGCCGAGACCAGCACGCCGAGACCGCCCTGCGAGCCGCAGAGCAGCCGTGCCACGTCCAGCCCGGGCATCCCACCCCGACCGAGGATCGCATCGCCACCACCGCGACCCGGACCTCCGTCGGCACCGGCATCGGCCGCCGGAGCGCGTCCGCCCGGACGGCCACCGCCGACACCCGGGGCGGCCCGGCCGAACGCCTCCGTGCCGGACTCGCCGACGCTCACCAACTCGCCGTCGGCGTCGAGATAGCGCACGCCGATGAGCTGGGCGCACGGGCTGCCGTGCCGGTGCCGCAGCGGACCGGACTCGTCGGCGGCGAGCACCCCGCCGAGCGTCGCGCCCGGCGAGGGCGCGTCGACAGGCAGCCGCCGGTTGGTGCGCGCCAGCGTGGCCTGGACGGCGCGCAGCGGCGTACCGGCGCCGATCTCGGCCACCGCCGCGGCATGCGGCTCGTGCCAGACGCCGGCGAGGCGGCCGGTGTCGAGCATGATGTCCACCTGCGCCGGAGCGGCGCCCCAGTCGATCTTCGTGCCGGCGCCGCGGGGCACCACTGTCAGGTCGTACGCCGCGGCCAGCCGCAACACCTCGGCGGCGGCGTGCGGGCCGCCCGGCACGGCCACCCAGCGGGCGGTACGCCCGGCCACCTCGTCGGCCGGGCCGGCGAAGCGGGCGAACGGCGAACCACAGATCTCCGCCAGCTTCCGGGTGATGTCGAGGGCTCCGGGTCGGTTGGTGGAACGAGCTGCATCCGCCATGGCGCTTATCGTACACATGTTCGAAAGCCCTGGCGGCGAGTCGCCGGATTCGCGCGGCGGCCGGGCCCGGCGGCGGTCCGGCGCCCGGTAACGTGGCGCCGTGACCGAAACCCCACTGCCCGTCGCCAAGCGCGTCCCGACCGAGCGCGTCCATCACGGTGACACAGTCCTCGACGAGTACGCCTGGCTCGCCGCCAAGGACGACCCGGACACGATCGCCTACCTGGACGCCGAGAACGCGTACACCGAGGCGCGCACCGCCCACCTGGCCGAGTTGCGCGCGGAGCTGTTCGAGGAGACGCGCCGGCGCACCCAGGAGACCGACCTGTCGGTGCCGACCCGCAAGGACGGTCACTGGTACTACACCCGCACCGTCGAGGGGCAGCAGTACGGCGTGCACTGCCGCCGCGCGGTCCGCCCCGGCGAGACCGCGCCCCCGGTCAGCGCCGACGGCGCGCCGCTCGACGGCGAGGAGGTGCTGCTCGACGGCAACCAGCTCGCCGAGGGGCACGACTTCTTCTCGCTCGGCGCGTTCGACGTCAGCCCGGACGGCCGCTGGCTGGCCTACTCCACCGACTTCTCCGGCGACGAGCGCTTCACGCTGCGGATCAAGGACCTGACCACCGGCGAGTCGCTGCCGGACGAGGTGCCGGACACGTTCTACGGCACGGCGTGGTCGAGCGACGCCTCGACTCTGTTCTACGTGACGGTGGACGAGGCGTGGCGGCCGAACCGGGTCTGGCGGCACACCGTCGGCACGTCGTCCACCGAGGACGTGGTGGTCTACCAGGAGGACGACGAGCGGTTCTGGGTCGGCGTCGAGCTGACCCGCTCCGAGCGCTTCGTGGTGATCGACATCCACAGCAAGATCACCAGCGAGGTGCGGGTGATCCCGACCGCCAACCCGACCGGCGAGCCCGCCGTCGTGGCCCCGCGGCGTCAGGGCATCGAGTACGCGGTGGAGCACCACGGCCACCGCTTCCTGATCCTGCACAACGACGGCGCGGAGGACTTCGCGCTCGCGTACACCTCGGCGGACGCGCCGGGCGAGTGGACGCCGCTGATCCCGCACACGCCGGGCACCCGGCTGGAGGCGGTCGACGCGTTCGAGAACCACCTCGTGGTGTCGCTGCGCGCCAACGGGCTGACCGGTCTGCGGGTGCTGCCGGTCGGCAGCGACGACAGCTGGGACATCGACTTCCCCGAGCCGATCTACAGCGTCGGGCTGGACGCGAACCCGGAGTACCGCACGAACGAGGTGCGGCTGCGCTACACCTCGCTCGTCACCCCGGACTCGGTCTACGACTACGACCTGGTGACCCGGGAGCTGACGTTGCGGCGGCAGAAGCCGGTACGCCCCGGGCCGGACGGGCGGCCGTACGACCCGGCCGACTACGAGCAGCACCGGGACTGGGCGCTCGCCGACGACGGCACCCGGGTGCCGATCTCGCTGGTCTGCCGCCGGGACACCCCGCGCGACGGCTCGGCGCCCGCCGTCATCTACGGCTACGGGTCGTACGAGGCGAGCATGGACCCGTGGTTCTCGATCGCCCGGCTGAGCCTGCTCGACCGCGGCGTGATCTTCGCGGTGGCGCACATCCGGGGCGGTGGCGAGCTGGGCCGGCGCTGGTACGACGAGGGCAAGCTGCTGGCCAAGAAGAACACGTTCACTGATTTCGTGGCCTGCGCCCGGCACCTGGTGAAGGCGGGCTGGACGGCGAGCGACCGGCTGGTCGCCCGGGGCGCGTCGGCCGGTGGCCTGCTGATGGGCGCGGTGGCGAACCTCGCCCCGGACGCGTTCACCGGGATCGTCGCGCAGGTGCCGTTCGTGGACGCGCTCACCTCGATCCTCGACCCGTCGCTGCCGTTGACGGTCACCGAGTGGGAGGAGTGGGGCAACCCGCTGGACGACCCCGAGGTGTACGCGTACATGAAGTCGTACACGCCGTACGAGAATGTGACCGCCGCCGACTACCCGGCCATCCTGGCGGTGACCAGCCTCAACGACACTCGCGTGCTCTATCACGAGCCGGCCAAGTGGATCGCCCGGCTGCGCGCGCTCGCGCCGGCCGGCGACTACCTGCTCAAGACCGAGATGGGCGCGGGCCACGGCGGGCCGAGCGGCCGGTACGACTCGTGGCGTGAGGAGGCGTTCGTCAACGCCTGGATCCTGGACCGCGTCGGCCGCGCGTGACGGGGTTCAGGCGGCCAGTGCCGCGGTGAGCACCTGCGGGTCGGCGTTGCCGCCGGTCACGACCGCGACGGTACGGCCGGCCGGCAGCTCACCACTGTGGAAGAGCCGGGCGGCCAGGGCGACCGCGCCGCTCGGCTCGGCCACCAGTCGCGCGTCCCGGATCAGCCGGCCGGTGGCCGCCATGATCTCGTCCTCGGTCACCGTGACGATGCCGTCGAGCCGGTCCCGCAGGTGGGCCAGCGTCAACGCGGACAGGCTGGTCCGCAGCCCGTCGGCGCACGTCCGGTAGGTGCGTTCGACGTCCCAGACGACCACCTCACCGGCGGCGAGTGACTCCTGGGCGTCGGCGGCCAGCGCCGGCTCGACGCCGATCACGGCGGCGGACGGGCGCAGCGCCTTGACCGCCGTGGCCACGCCCGAGCCGAGCCCACCGCCGCCCACCGGCACCAGCACCACGTCCACGTCCGGCAGGTCGGTGACGATCTCCAGCCCGACGGTGCCCTGACCGGCGATGACCGCCGGGTGGTCGAACGGCGGCACCAGCGTCGCACCGGTCCCGGCCACGATCCGCTCCGCCTCGGCGAGCCGCCGGGCCGGCGGCACCAGCCGTACGTCCGCGCCGAGCGCCCGCATCCGGGCCACCTTGACCTCCGGCGCACCCTCGGGGACCACCACCGTGCAGGGCGCGCCGAGGGCGCGGGCCGCGTACGCCAGGGCTTGCCCGTGGTTTCCCGACGAGTGGGTGACCACCCCCCGGGAGCGGGTCGCCGGATCGAGCCGGGCCACCGCGTGGGTGGCGCCGCGCAGCTTGAACGACCCCACCGGTTGCAGGTTCTCCGGCTTGAGCCACAGCTGGTCGTCCCAGAGCACCGGCATTAACGGGGTCCGCAGCACGGTGCCGGCCACGTCCTCGGCCGCGTCGCGGATGTCGGCGATCGAGATCAGCTCCATCGCACCAACCTAGACTGCCGGCATGAGTGCGGAGGAGCCCTCGGCGGCGCGACGCGGACCGACCTGGCTGATCCTCGTGGTGGTGGCCGCCGCGCTCGTCGTCTGCTGCTGTTCGACGGTGATCGGGCTGGTCGTCGCCGGCTCCGCCGGGCTGCTCGGTCGCTGACCGCCGGGCCGGACGCCGGCCGTCCCGGCCCGGCGGGCGCCGCCGTCCGTGCCGCTCGCCGCCCCGTGCCGGCGAGCAAGCAACGTCAGCGGGTCCAGGCCGGGTTCCGTCCGGCCCGGCCGAGCAGCGCGTCCATGCTGGCCGGCGCCGCCTCGGTGGGCACCGGCGGGCCGAACGCGCCCATCTTCTGCCCCATGTCGCCCATCCGGTCCATGAACTCGTGCCCGGCCGACACCACGGCCGGATCCACTGTCAGCTCCTGGCCGGTGGCCCGGGCCAGGTCCCACCCGTGCACCGTGAGGTCGATCAGCGCCATCGACCCGACGGTCTCCTGTGGTAGCCCCATGCCGGGTGACACGCCCTCCAGCGCGGCCGGGTCGGACCAGGCCTCGGTGAGCCGGGCCGTCTCGGTCGCGAACCGGTCACGCCAGCCCTCGGTCAGGTGATCGGTCTTGCCGGACCAGTCGACCTCTTCCCGGCGGGCCAGCGCCTGGAAGTTGACCACCACGTCGAACAGGTGCCCGAGCAGGTCGCGCACCGTGTAGTCGGGGCACGGGGTGGGCAGGCCGAGTTGCTCGTCGGAGATGCCGCGAACCACAGCGACCGTACGCGGCGCCGCGACGGCGAGCAGCTCACTAGTCTTCGTGCTCATAGGGGCAGCGTATGAGGGCGGTCTTGAAGAAATGCGACACGAACCGCGGCGTGACAACCGGGGCATCCTCGATCCGGGCCGGCTGCGGCAGCAGGTCCGGTTCCGGCGCCGGATGGCCGCCCCGGCGTTGCGCCGGTGGGTGGAGCACTACTGGTTGATCGACTGGGATCTGACCGAGCCGTTCGAGCAGCGGGTGGTGCCGCACCCCACCGTGAACGTGGTGTTCCAGGCGCAGGAGGGCGCGCCCGAACAGGGCGAGATCGCCGGCGTCGACACCGGCCTGTTCGCCGTCACGCTGCACGGCGTCGGCCGGGTCTCCGGCGTCCAGTTCCGCCCGGGCGGCTTCCGGCCGTTCTGGCGGCGCCCGGTCGCCGAACTGACCGGCCGGCGCGTGCCGATCCCCGGCGGGCCGATCTGCCCGGGGACCGACGACGAGCGATGCGCGAGGCTGGACGAGCTGCTGACCTCGTGGCCGCCGGTCGCGGATCCGCTCGCCGCGGAGGCCACCACGCTGGTCGAGGAGATCCGCGCCGACCGGACCGTGCTGCGGGTGACCGACTTCGCCCGGCGGCGCGGCGTCTCCGTCCGCCGGCTCCAGCGCCTCTTCCTCGACCACGTGGGCGTCGGTCCGAAGTGGGTGATCCGCCGCTACCGGCTCCAGGAGGCGATCGAACAGGCCGCCGCCGGGCCGCTGGACTGGTCGCGGGTCGCCGCCGATCTGGGGTACGCCGACCAGGCCCACCTGGTGCGCGAGTTCACCGCCGCCGCCGGGGTCTCGCCCGCGGCGTACGCCCGCTCGCTGGCGGCCCTGCGGCCGTGACGCGGGTCAGGCCTGCCGAGCGCGGGCCAACCCTCACTCCGCGCGGTTACGCAAGGTGACAGTCGGCCCGAGCGGCGGGCCTCGCCTCGCGCCGACTTTGCTCTGCAGCCACTGACGCAACGCACACCGACGGTGACGGTGGCGGTGCGACGCCGCCGACCATGGTCAACAGGAAGCGCCTGCTCAGGCTCCTGCTGCACCGATGGCTGCAGAGCAAAGTCGGCAGCAAGCCCACTCACTCGCCCGGCGGCGGCCGTGACGCAGCGTTACAGGCAGCTTCGCTACGGTACGTGATCGGGAACGCGCGTCAGCGGCGGCGGACCGCCACCACCGCAACGTCGTCCTGGATTTCCGGCGGCGCCAACTCGACCAGCAGCCGCTGGCAGAACTGGTCCAGGTCGTCGTCCACCCGGGCGGCGGCCACGCCGAGCGCCGCCATGCCGTCGTCGATGGTGGCGTCCCGCCGCTCGATCAGCCCGTCGGTGTAGAGCACGAGCGTCGCCCCGGCGGGAAGCACGAACTCCAGGTCGGGCGGACGCGGCGCGCGTACCCCGAGCAGCGGCGCGGACTGCGCCACGAACTCGACCCGGCCGTCCCGGCTCAGCAACGCCGGCAGGTGCCCGGCGCTGGCCATCCGGACCAGCCCGGTCGACGGCTGGAGCAGCAGCACGCAGATGGTGGCCAGCTCATTCGGCAGCAGGTTGCGCATCAGCTCGTTGACCCGGTCCAGGATCACCCCGGGCTGATGGCCCTCGACCGCGTACGCCCGTACCGCGTGGCGCAGCTCGGCCATCACGGTGGCCGCGTGCAGCGAGTGCCCGGCCACGTCACCGATCGCCACCAGCAGGTGCCCGTCGAGCATCACCAGCTCGTAGAAGTCGCCGCCCACCTCGGTCTGCGCGCTCGCCGGCTCGTACCGCACGGCCAGGTCCAGGCCCACGACGTCGGGCAGCCGCTGCGGCAGCAGGCTGCGCTGCAACGTCACGGCGATCCGGTGCTCCTCGTCGAAGGAGCGCTGCGCCTCCACCGCCGAGGCGACGGCCTGGGCGAGCTGCACCAGCACCGGCGTACGGACGGTCTGGGTGGCGGTCGGCACCACCACGTACAGCGGGGCGCGGTCCTCCCGCAGCCGGGAGGCGGCCACCGTCACCGTGTCCCCGTCCGGCCAGCCCGTCAGCGCCCAGTCGCCCGGGTCGTCGACCCGTACCCGGGTGCCGATCGGCACGCCGGTGTCGTCCACCACCCACGGCACGATCGTGGCCGGCGTGTGCGGGTCGACCGCCACCCCGGCCAGGCAGTCCCCGTCGAACGTCTCGGCGACCACCGCCGCGGGGGCCTTGAAGATCCGCGCCGCGCCGCTCGCTGCCGCCTCCAGCAGCCGGACGAAGTTCGGCGTCGCGTGCATCTCCACCGTGGCGTCGGCGAGCGCGGCGAGCCGCTCGGCGAGCTGCTCGGCACGCAGCCGGGCCTGGTAGTAGCGCAGCACCGCGTGCGCGGTGGCGACCAGTTCCTCCGGCTCGATCGGCTCGGCCAGGTAGGCGTCCGCGCCCCGGGTGAGACCCTGCGCCCGGTCGACCACGTCCACCGCGTGGGCGGAGACGTGGATGACCGGAATGTACGGGTGCGTCTCCTTGATCCGCTCGCACACCTCGAAGCCGCTCATGTCGGGCAGCCGCACGTCGAGCACCACGAGGTCGACGTGCTCACGGGCCACCCGGTCCAGCGCCTCCGTGCCGTTCTCCGCCTCCACGGTGACGAAACCGGCCCGGGTGAGCCAGTTCACCAGCAGGTACCGCTTGGGGCCGCTGTCGTCGACCACCAGCACGGTCACCGGCCCGCTGTCCACCGTCACGCTCCGCCCGCGGGAAGGACCACTGTGAACGTGCTGCCCCGGCCGGTTTCGCTCGTCAGCTCCAGCGTCCCGCCGAGCAGCGTGACCAGCCGCCGCGCGTACGGCAGGCCGAGCCCGGTGCCACCGACCCGCGTCGTGCCGGGCACCTGGTAGAACTCCTCGAAGACCCGCTCGTGCAGTTCGGGCGGGATGCCGACGCCGGTGTCGGTGACCGACAGCGTCCACTGCTCGCCCCGGCGCTCGGCGCGCAGGCGTACCTCGCCGCGCTCGGTGAACTTCAGGCCGTTGTGCAGCAGGTTGCGCAGCACCTGGGCGAGCAGCACCTCGTCCGAGCGGAGCGTCGCCGGGGCCGGGGGCTCCTCGACCACAAGCTCCACATCGGAGCGGACGGTGAGCGCCCGCAGCGTGCCGCGCAGCTGCCCGAACACCGCGCGCAGGTCGACCTCGGACCAGTCCGGCTCGATCCGGCCCGACTCCGCCTTCGCCAGATCGAGCAGCTCGTTGACCAGCCCCAGCAGGTCACCGGCGGAGGACCGGATCAGCCCCACCTGGCGGGCCTGCTCGCCGGTGAGCGGGTCGGAGGCGGAGTCGGCCAGCAGCCGGGCCAGACCGATGATCGCGGTGACCGGCGCGCGCAGCTCGTGGCTGACGTTGGCGAGGAACCGGCTCTTCGACTCGCTCGCGGCCCGCAGCTGTGTGGACTTCTCCTCCAGCTCGGCGTAGAGCGCCACCACGCCCCGGTTGGTCTCCTCCAGCTCCTCGGTGAGCTGGTTGTAGAGCGCCATCACGCCCCGGTTGGTCTCCTGCAGTTCGGAGTTGAGCACCGCCAGCTCGTCGCGCTGGCTGCGTACCTCGTCGAGGGCCGCGATGAGCTGGGAGTTCTGCGCGGCCAGCTCGTCCAGCGCGGAGGCCGGAGCACGCTCGGCCAGCTCGGCCCGGAGCCGGCCGGCGCGTTCCGGCGTCAGCTCCTCGGCGTGGTCGGGCACCCGTCTGGACATCCTCACGACGGTATCGCCCTCGACGGCCACGACCTGCAACGTGTCCACCAGACGCGCGACGGCGCCGGACTTCGGCTCGTACCGGCCGCCTGGCAGTGGACGCAACGGCGACAGGTCGACCTGGAGGATCCGGCGGCCCACGGCGTCCCGGTCGAGAGCGAACGTGACGTCCGCGCCGTCGGCGCCGCTCAACAACTCCCGGGCCACCTCACTGAGCGCGGTGGCGATCCGCACCTGGTCCTGGTGTTCCAGCCCGACCGCCGCGGCCACCTCGCGGCCGCGCTGCCGGACCAGGAAGATGTCCTGCTCGACCCGGAGTGCCAGGTGCAGAAGGGGTTCGGTCATGCCGCCCCCCGCGCGACCAGGACGCAGGCGTCGTCGCGACGGATGGCGGCGTCACGCAGCAGCGTCGCGGCGGCCAGCAACGGGTTGCGCCCGGCCAGCCCGGGGTAGTCGTCCAGGTCCCAGCGATCCACCACCCCGTCACTGTGCATGACCAGGGTGGAGTCACGCGAGAAGGGGTAGTCGTACCCGCGGATCGCCGGACGCTGGTGCCCGGCGATGCCCGGCAGCGAGACGAGCCCGCGCCGCCGCTCGCCCGGCGCGACGATCATCGCGGCGATGTTGCCCAGGCCGGCGAAGCGGAGCAGCCCGGCGGCGGGATCCGGTTCGGCCACCGCGAGCGCCGCGCCCCGGGTGTGCGACATGGCGGCGTGCAGGTGCCGCACCACGACATCCGGCGGCCCGTCCGGCGCCGAGCGGAACGCGGACACGGCGGCCCCGGTCGCGGCGGCGGCCAGTGGCCCGTGGCCGAGGCCGTCGGAGACCAGCACCTGACGACGGCCGTCCACCTCGCGCACCGCGTACCCGTCGCCGCTGCTCTGCTCGCCGGTGATCGGCCGGGCCAGCCCGGCCGCCCAGTCCGGCTCCGGCGGCGCTCCGTCCCAGACCTGGACGACCAGGACCGTGCCCCGGCCGGGCGTCGAGTAGCCGTCGAACCGGCTCGACTGCCGGGTGATCGCGCCGAGCCCGATGCCGAGCGTGCCGGCGGTGGAGTGGCCGTCGACCGACGAGAGCGTCAGGTCGGCCATGCCGGGGCCGGAGTCGATGGCCACCAGTTCCACCCCGGCCCGTCCGGCCCGGCGCGCCGGGCGCAGCAGGAGCGTGCCCTCGCGGGCGTGCTTGACCAGGTTGCTGGTGATCTCGGCGGTGACGATGGCCAGGTCCGCGACACGATCGGTGCTCAGTTCGAGCTGCCGGCCGAGACGCTCGGCGGCCCGGCGTACGCCGCCGGCGGTCGCGCCGTTGTCGACCCGGAACCACACCCCGTGGTCGGGGACCACGTCGGCGGTCATCGCGACCACTTGGTGACGGTGATCCTCGTCCCCTCGCCGACAGCCGTCTGGATGTCGAAGTCGTCCACCAGCCGGCGGGCCCCGCTGAGCCCGAGGCCCAGCCCGCCCCCCGTGGTGTAGCCGTCGGTCAGCGCCAGGTCGAGGTCGGGGATGCCCGGCCCTTCGTCGGCGAAGAGGATCCGTACGCCACGCCGGCGGCCGTCCTCCACTGTGCTCACCTCGGCGCTGCCCCCGCCGCCGTAGATCAGCGTGTTGCGGGCCAGCTCGCTGGCGGCGGTCACCAGCTTCGTCTGGTCGACCAGGGAGAGCCGGACCGCGACGGCCGTGGTACGCACCAACTGCCGGACCCGCACCACGTCCTCGTCGCTGCGGATCGCCTGCGTCGCCGGCACGCCGAGGTCGACGCCCGTGGTCATGCCGTCGCCGTCGTCTCGGTGTCCTCGTCGTCGGCGCCCTCGTCCCACTCGTCGGCCCGGCTGGCCGCGATCAGCTCCATGCCGCGCTCGACGTTCAGCGCGGTACGGATGCCGTTGAGCGACAGCCCCAGCTCGACGAGCGTGATGGCGACGGCCGGGCGCATGCCGACCACCACCGTCTCGGCGTCCAGCACCTTCGAGATGGACGCGATGGTGGAGAGCATCCGGCCGACGAAGGAGTCGACGATGTCCAGCGCCGTGATGTCGATGATCACGCCGTGGCAGCCGGTGGCGACGATCCGCTCGGCCAGGTCTTCCTGCAACTGGATCGCCGTCTGGTCGGACATGTCGACCTGGATGGAGACCAGCAGGATGTCGCCGATCTTGAGGATCGGCACCCGTTCCATCAGGACTCCCGCCGCGGGCGGCGAGCGGTGGTCTCGACCCCGGTCAGGCGCAGCACGTGGCGCAGCGCGTCGGCGAGGCTCGCCTTGGTGGCGATGTCGCCGAACTCGATGCCGAGGGCGACGATCGTCTGGGCGATCTGCGGGCGGATGCCGGAGATGATGCAGTCGGCGCCCATCAGCCGGGCGGCCACCACGGTCTTGAGGATGTGCTGCGCGACCTGGGTGTCCACCGCCGGCACGCCGGTGATGTCGATGATCGCGTACGGCGAGCCGGTGTCGACCAGGGTCTGGAGCAGCCGCTCCATCACCACCTGGGCGCGGGCCGAGTCCAGCGTCCCGACCAGCGGGACGGCGACCACGCCCTCCCAGAGCTTGACCACCGGGGTGGACAGCTCCAGCAGCTGCTCCGCCTGGTCGGCGATCAGGCTCTCGCGGGCCCGGACGAACGTCTCGAACGTGAACAGGCCCATCTGGTCGACGAGCGCGGAGAAGGCGACGAAGTCGCGCAGGGTGTCGTCACCCTTCTCCTCTTCCATCAGCTCCAGCAGGGCGTCCTTGCACGCGAACACGCTGATCGCGGTCTCGGTGGCGGAGAACCCCTGCCGGGCCCGGTTGGTGGACAGCTCGGACAGCACCGCCCGCAGCTCACCGCCGTGCTCGTCGGCCAGGTCGGAGACGCCCTGGCGACCGGCGTCGACCAGCGCACGGTGCAGCTCCTGGACCTGCCGGGCCAGCTCGGCCCGGCTCAGGCGACCGCGCAGCGAACTGGCGACGATCTCCGTCCAGCGGTTGGTCAGCCGGTCCGCGTGCTGACTGAGCAGGTGGGCGAGCCGACCACCCTGTTCGGCGCTCAACGCCATCCTGACCTCCCTGATTTGGACGGGCGGACTCTATCACCGGGGGCTGACGCGGTACTTGTCACGGAGCAAAGAATGATCGACCGCACCCGTGACCGCTCCCGTTCTGCGCGGCGCGCCCGTCGTGGGATACCGTTTCCCCCGAACACAGGAGGTCGACGAATGTCCTTGACGGTGCACACGGAACAGCGCGGCGACGTGGTCGTCGTGTCGGTCGCGGGCGAGCTGGACATGGCCACGGCACCGCAGCTGCAGGACCAGATCACGGATCTGCTGGACAAGGGGCGCAACCGCCTGGTCTTCGACCTGGCCGAGGTGTCGTTCTGCGACTCCACCGGCCTGTCGGTGTTCGTCCGGGCGAAGAACAACTGCGACGAGGCCGGCGGCGTCGTCCGGCTGGCCGCTCCGCAGCGCGGCGTGCTGCGCATCCTCGAGGTCAGCGGGCTGGTCGAGGTGCTGCACACGTACCCGACCGTGGAACAGGCCGTCGCGGGCGAGCCCACCCCGACCTCCTCCTGACCGGTTCCGCTCAGCGCTCGTCCTCGATGTAGCGGGGACGGGCGATCACCATGCCCGCCGCCGTCTGCACGGCGAGCGCCACCAGCAGGAAGCCGATCGGGGCGGTCCAGCCGCCGGTCGCCTCGTAGAGGATGCCCACCAGCAGCGGCCCGAGCGCCGCGATGACGTACCCGGTGCTCTGCGCGAACGCGGACAACGCCACGGTCCCCTCGGCGGTCCGGGCGCGCAGCCCGATCGTGGTCAGGATGAGCGGGAACGCGCCCTGGCCGAGCGCCAGCAGCAGCACCCACAGCGGCGCCAGGCCGTGCGGGGCCAGCGCCAGACCGGTGTACGCGGCGGCGGAGAACACGGTGAGCGACAGCACCAGCGGCCGGAGCGTGGCCAGCCGGCCGGCCAGCGCCGGCATCATCAGCGCCACCGGCACGCCCAGCGCGGTCACGCCGGCGAGCAGCAGCCCGGCCGCCTCCGGGCGGTACCCGGCGTCCCGGAAGAGCTGGGCCAGCCAGCCCATGATCGCGTACCCGCTGAGCGACTGCGCCCCGAAGTAGACCGCCATGGCCCAGCCGAGCCGGGTCCGGGCGGGTTGCACCCGCGCCGGGGCGGCGACGGCCACCGCCGGGGGCGCGGCCCGTCGCGCGGCGCGGGCCCGCAGCGCCAGCGGCACCCACGGGAGTACGGCCAGCGCGGCCAGCCCGGCCCAGACGCCGAGTCCGGCCCGCCAGGAGCCGAAGGCGTGCGCGACCGGCACCGCCGCGGCGGCGGCCACCGTCGTGCCCACCGTCAGGGCCATCGTGTACGCCCCGGTGACGAGCCCGGTGCGGTGCGGGAAGTGCTGCTTGACGAGCATCGGCAGCAGGATGTTCGCCACCGCGATGCCGGCCAGCGCGAGCGCGCTGGTGAGCACGAAGACCGCCGCCGAGCCGGTGAGCGCGCGCAGCACCTGCCCGACGGTGAGCGCCAGCATGGCGAGCACCAGCACCCGGGGCGCGGCCCAGCGGCGAACCAGCCACGGGGTGAGCGCGCCCAGTCCGGCGAACGCGATGGTGGGCAGCGTGGTGACCAGGCCGGCCATCGCCCCGGAGAGGCCGAGACCGACCCGTACCTCGTCGAGCAGCGCGCCGAGGCTGGTCACCGCCGCGCGCAGGTTCAGCGCGACGAGCAGCATCCCGGTCAGCACGAGCAGTCCGCCTCGGACCGCGCGGGGCGCCGGGGTGGGGAGGGCCGCGGAGCCGGCGCCGGGGGCGGGCACTGTCGCGGCGGGCGCGGGTGGCGGAGTCATGACCTCGAACCTACAATCATGGGATGAATTTCGGCACGAGGTGTAACCGGTGACACCCGCCGTGGATTCCGTCGTCGTGCCGCCGCGCGGTCACCGGGTCCGCCAGACCATCGAGCAGCTCCGCGAGCGCATCCTCGGCGGCGAGTGGCCGGTGGGCGGGCGCATCCCCACCGAGCCGCAACTCGTCGCCGAGCTCGGCGTGGGCCGGAACACGGTCCGCGAGGCGGTCCGGGCGCTCGTGCACGCCGGGGTGCTGGTGTGCCGGCAGGGCTCCGGCACGTACGTGGTGTCGACCGACGAGCTGGCCCCGGTGGTGGCCCGCCGGCTCACCGACGACCGGATGACCGAGGTGATCGAGGTCCGGCGCGCGTTCGAGGTGGAGGCCGCCCGGCTCGCCGCGTTGAGGCGTACCCCCGAGGACCTGGTGGCGCTCGACGGCGCGCTCGCGGCCCGCGAGGCCGCGTGGCGCGGCGGCCGGGTGGACGAGTTCGTCGAGGCGGACGCCGCGCTGCACACCGCCGTGGTGGCGGCCGCGCACAACGCCATGCTGGCCGAGCTGTACGCCTCGGTCGGCGCCGCGCTGCGCAGCACCGTGGCCCAGGCGATGGGCGAGGCGCTGACCCCGGAGCGGTACGTGGATCACGGCCGGCTGGTGGAGGCGATCCGGGCCGGCGACCCGCAGCGGGCGGCGATCGAGGCCGGTGCTTTTCTCGAAGGGCCCGCCGGGGCATAGGTTGTCCCCGACGCAGACTCATCAGGGCACGGGAGTACGGATGCTCAAGGGCTTCAAAGACTTCATCATGCGCGGCAACGTCGTCGACCTGGCGGTCGGTGTCGTCATCGGCGCGGCTTTCACCGGCGTGGTGACCCAGCTCACCAAGTCGTTCCTGGAACCGCTGGTACGCGTGTTCATTGCGCTGATCACCGGCAGCAAGAACGGGCTCACCGGCTCGACCCCCGAGTTCCGGGGCATCCCGTTCGACTGGGTGGCGTTCGTCAACGCGGTGATCACGTTCGCGCTCACCGCGGCGGCGCTGTACTTCCTGGTCGTCTACCCGATGAACAAGCTCGCCGAGCGCCGCAAGCGCGGCGAGGAGCCGCCGCCGTCGGCCCCGAGCGAGGAGGTCAAGCTGCTCACCGAGATCCGTGACGCGCTGCTCGCCGGCAACCACGGCACGCCGGGGCAGCGCAGCGCCCTGGACGACGTGCTCGGCCGCCGGCAGGAGCCGCCCGCGCCGCGCTGACGCCATAGCCGATCGGCCCCCGCGACAATCTCGCGGGGGCCGACGTGTATCGAACACATGTTCGATAGAGTCCGGGCATGGAGCAGCGTAGGCACTGGTGGAACGGGAAATGGGGACGCCTCGCCCGGCGTGACGTCTTCCTCCGGGTGGACGGCGACCGCTGGCACGTGGAGCAGCGGGCCGGCGGCGCCGAGGGGGTTTCCCGGTTCTACGAGCACGCCAGCGTCGAGGAGGCGGAGGAGACGGTCCGGGCGCTGCTGGACGGCACCGACACGTGGCGCGAACTGTCCCCCCGCCCGCCGGGCGGCTGGGCCCCGTCCGTTTAGCGCCCGTGCGACCCGGGAACCGCTGCCGTATGAGCCAGCAGCAGGACACCGTCTCCCGGGTCACCACCGGCATGCGGGTGGTCGACTCCGCAGGCGTCGAGGTGGGCACAGTCGATCTCGTCCAGCGCGGCGACCCGGCCGCGGTGACCGTGCAGGCGCCCGCGCCGGTCGACCCGGGCAGCAGCCTGGACGAGCTGATCGAGTCGGCGGCGGTCGAGGAGCCGGACGTGCCGGCCGACCTGGCCGCACGGCTGCTGCGCGACGGCTATCTCAAGGTCTCCACCGACCTGGTCCGCACCGGCGCGGTCTACGTGCTGGCCGACCGGATCGCCGCGGTGCACGACGGCGCGGTACGCCTGACCGTCCCGGCCACGGAGCTGCCCGCCGAGGAGTGACGCCCGCCGAGGTGATGGATTTGTCACCCGCAGTAATAGGTGATCAATGCAAGTTGCCCGGAAAAGCCGCCCGTCAATCCCCTTGCGCAGAGTCTCAATGCCATGACTTTGCGCTTTAATCGCTGATGAACGACTTGATCGTTGATCTTCAAAAACATTGCGCGTGTTCTGGTATCTACATCGACCTCTCGCCACGGATAGTAATTGGCGAACCAAGGGGGCCGAGGGGGAACAATGAACGAAGCGCTGGCGGAACCGCTCACCGGATATCAGGTGGTGGCCGTGGCCACTGCCGTCGCCGGAGTGGTGGCGGGCCTGGTGCGGGCCTACGTGGCATACCGCGCCCGGATGAACGAGGAACGCGAGGCGACAACACGCACCACAGCGCGGGTCACGTGGCTGATCCGGCTGGCCGAGGCGGACCATGACGTCGTACGGATCGTGGAGCGCGATCGCGACGGGCATCGGGAGGTCGAACTGGGCGGGCGCGCTGCGTCGAAGCCCGGCCCCGTCGAGGAGGCGGCGTGACAGACATCAAGGGCACCGCCGCTCTCACACCGGATCCCGACGACAACGACGCTCTGCGCGAGGCGGAGGCGGCCCGCCTGAAGGCCGTTCACGACCGGGAGTTCGCCGAATTCACCGAAGGCTCGTACCACACCGTGGAACGGATTCTCCGGGCGAGATGCCGGGACCGTCAGGCGGTGGAGGACGCGCTTCACGAAGCCTTTCTGCACGGTCGGGTCGAGTGGTCCAAGCTCCGCGACCACGTCCGGCCGATCGGGTGGATCGTCCGTACGGCGCGGTTCAAGATGCTGAAGGATCACGACCGACGACTGCGGGAGGCCGCGGTGGCGCCGGAGGACCTGCCGCCGTCGTCCCACTCGGACATCGCTGACGCGTGGGAGGCGCAGGAGACGCTGCGCGGCTGGTTGCACCAGTTGCCGGTACGGCACGCCGAGGTGTTCCAGATGTCGAAGGAGGGCTTCTCCAACCAGGAGATCGCCCGCATCCTCGGCCTGACCGAGAACAGCGTCCGCTCCTACAAGGCCGCCGCCAAGAAGGAGCTGTGCGAACTGGCCGAGAAGGCCGGCTTCACCCGCTCGGAGAGCGAGCGGCGGCAGGGGGCCGGCCGTGGATCTCGATGACATCCTGGCGCTCGCCGAGACCACACCCAGCCCGTTGGAGCTCGCGCGCGCCCGCCGGGTGGCGCGGACCGTGCAGAGCCAGCACGACCTGTCCCTCGCCGAGGGCTACAAGATCATCGTCGACACCGACCTCGCCGATCCCCTGACCTGGGACGCCGACGAGGCCGTCCGGGTCACCCGCGCCGCCCAGTTGGCGAAGCAGGGCACCGTCACCTGGCTGCCCGGCGACCACGACGCGGAGCGCTTCGAGCGGCTCTCCTGGTCCGACGAGATGGCGATGATCGTCGGGCACGCGCCGGGAACGCTCCGCCTCACCCCGCGGACGCTCGCCGACCTCGTTCATCCCGCCGATGTCGAGCGCGTCCTCGCCGCGGTGCGGACGGCGTGGGAACAGAGCCGCCCCGACGAGATCGGCTTCCGGGTGGTCCAGCCCGGAGGCAGCGTCCGCCACGTGTACTGCCACCTCGAGATCCTCACCGACGCGGGCCGGCCGGTCGGCGTCATCGCCACCGGCGAGGACATCACCGCGCTCGAACTCGCCCGCCAGGAGCAGCGCCGGCTCGCCGTACGCAGCCGGATGCTCGGCCCCGACCCGGCCGTCCGGGACGTGCTCACCGGGCTCCAGACCCGCGGGTACGTGATCGACGAGGTCGACCGGGCGCGGCGCACCACCGGCGGCGCCCTGATCGTCGTGGCGACCGAACCGGCCACCCGGCTGCCCGACGCGCTGACCGACGAGGACCGCGACCAGGTGACGGCGGAGATCGCCCGGACCCTGCGCGCAGTCGCCGGGGACGGCGTCACCAGCGGGCTGGTGGGTTCCGGCTCGTGGGGGCTACTGCTCGCCCCCCGGGACGACGCGGGGAAGGCCGAGGCCCTGGCCGCCCGGATCGTGGACAAGTTCCGGAACCATCTGTTCAGCGTTCGGCAGAAGCCCCTGCGGCTCAACACCTCGGCCGGCGTGGTCCATTTCGACAACGACATCCCGGACACCGGCTTCGACCTTCTCGTGGACGGCGAGCACGCGGCCCGCGACGCGCACCGCAACGCCACCGCCGTCAAGGTCCTGGAGCGGCCGGTCGCCGAGCGGGAACGTACGGACCGGTGCCGCCGCCGGATTCACCGCGCCGTCTCGGCCAACCGGTTCGCCCTGTACGCCCAGCCCATCATCGATCTCGGGCTCAATCAGGTGGCCCGTCACGAGATTCTGCTGCGCGTTCGCAGCGACACCGGTGAACCGGTCGCGCCGTGGGCCTTTCTCGACATGGCCGAGCGGGTCGGCGAGATCCTGTCGGTGGACAAGTGGGTCATCGACCACGCTCTGGAACTGATCGGCCGCGGGGCACAGACCTCGCATTACCAGGTGAACATTTCCGGGAAGTCGCTCGCCGACCCGGGACTGCTCGCTTTCGTGACCGGGGCGATCCACCGGCACCACGTCAAGCCGGAATGCCTGACGTTCGAAATCACCGAGACCGCGCTCATCGAGAACCGCAACGAGGCGCTGGCCTTCGCCACCGGAATCAGAGAGGTCGGCTGCCACCTGGCGCTCGACGACTTCGGCACCGGATACGGCGCCCTCGCCCAGCTCAAATACCTGCCGGTGGACCTGGTGAAGATCGACGGCGCGTTCATCGTCGACCTGTGCCGGTCGCCGGCCGACCAGGCTGTGGTGTCGGCGCTCGTCGAGCTGTGCCACACGCTCGGCATCCGGGTCGCCGCGGAGTACGTCCAGGACCAGGAGACCCTGGATCTCCTGCGCGCCGCGGAGGTCGACTTCGCGCAGGGCTACCAGATCGGGCGACCGGAACCGATAACTGTGGGCCAGGAGGAGGTGCAGAGCATCGAACTCGAACTGCGGCTCCCGCCTCAGCAGACCGCCATGGGATGACCGGTCGTCACCCGGCCCGGCTGGGAACCGGCGGGGCGGGTTCCGCCTCGGGCGACCCGGCCGGCGGGGACGCGGCCGCGCGGCGGCGGAACAGCAGCAGCATCAGCCAGCCCGCGACCAGTCCCCAGAACGCGCCGCCCACCCCGAACAGGCTCACCCCGGAGGCGGTGACCACGAACGTCACCACCGCCGCCTCCCGCGCGTCCGGCTGGGCCACAGCCGCCGCGACAGCCCCGGCCAGCGCGCCGAGCAGGGCGAGCCCGGCGACGGCCTCGACCAGCACCGGCGGGGAGAGCAACACCAGTGTGGTGGCCACGCCCGCGCCGAGCCCGAGCAGCGCCAGCCCGATCCCGGCGGTGACCGAGGCGATCCAGCGCCGTTCCGGGTCCGGGTGGGCGTCCGGCCCGGCCGCCAGCGCGGCGGTGATCGCGGCCAGGTTCACCGCGTGCCCGCCGGCCGGAGCGCCGAGGGCGGTGGCGAGCCCGGTCACCCGCAGCGCCGAGCCCAGCGGGGCCCGATAGCCGTAGCCGGCGAGCACGGCGGTGCCGGGCACGTTCTGGGCGGCCATGGTGACCAGGAACAGCGGCAGGGCGAGCCCGACGACGGCGGGCAGCGTCCAGGCCGGCGCGGTGAGCGCGACGACCGGTGCGGCGTCCATCCGGGCCGGGCCGGAGGTGGTGAGCGCGATCGCGACAACTGCCACGGCGAGCGCGCCGGGTACCGCCCAGCGGCGGGCGAACCGGTGCAGCAGGAGCCAGACCAGCACCACCGGCCCGGCCAGCCGGGGCACCTCCACGAGGGCGCGTACGGGCGCCGTACACAGCGGCAGCAGCACCCCGGCGAGCATGGCGGAGGCGATCGGGGCGGGGATCGCGGCGACCGCGCGGCCGAGCGCGGGGATCAGCCCGGCGGCGACGATCAGCAGGCCGGCGAGCAGGAACGCGCCGACCGCGGCGGGCCAGCCGCCGGTGACCGGCCCGGTGGCGACGAGCAGCGCCGCGCCCGGCGTGGACCAGGCGATCGACAGTGGCAGCCGGTGCCGCAGGCCGAGCCAGACCGCGCAGGCGCCACTGGCGACGCAGAGCGCGAGCAGGCCGGAGGCGGCCTGGTCCCGGTCGGCGCCGACGGCGCGCAGCCCGGCCAGGACGACTGTGAACGAGCTGGCGAAGCCGACCAGGGCGGTCACCACGCCGGCCAGGACGGGTTGGAGCCGACCCCCCATGCTCTCCTCCTCCGCCGTTCCGTTTACGGAACGGCACGGTGTAGCACGATAGCCCTCATGACAGCCGCCGCACCACCCGATGACCGGGGCGCCCGGGAGGTCGGCCGGCGCATCCGCTCGCTCCGCACCGAACGGGGCATCTCCCTGTCCGAGCTGGCCCGCCTCGCGGGCGTCGGCAAGGCCACGCTGTCCGGCCTGGAGAACGGCGTACGCAACCCCCGGCTGGAGACCCTGTACGCGATCACCGCGCAGCTCGGCGTGCCGCTGACCGCCGTACTCTCCGCGCCCGAGCAGGCACCGACGGTACGCGGGGCCGCTGTCGGCGCCACGCTGCTGGAGGTCTTCGGCGACCGGGAGGCGACCTTCGAGCTGTACCGGATGTGGGTCACCCCGGGTCCGGCTCAGCTCTCCCCCGCTCACTCCAGCGGCGTGACCGAGCACGTCACAGTCTTCTCCGGCGTACTGCGCGCCGGCCCGGTCGACGCCCCGCTCACCGCCGGTCCGGGCGGCTACCTGCGGTGGGTCTCCGACGTGCCGCACACGTACGCGGCGGTGGGCGAGGAGGAGGTCCACGCGAGCCTGCTGCTGCGTTATCCTCGACCGTCCACACCGGACAGTTGACGCATACCCAGGATGCAAGCGGATGACATTTCTTTCAGCAGACCCGCCACCGCGTAGAGACGCGGAGCCGTTCTTCTTGGCAAGCTTGTCCTCATGACGCTCATCCTCCGCTCGGCCATCCTCAACGACGTCGGCCTCGTCCGGACCAACAACGAGGACTCCGCCCTCGCCGGTGACCGCCTCGTGGCGGTGGCCGACGGCATGGGCGGGCTCCCCGCCGGCGAGGTGGCCAGCGAGATCGTCATCCGGATCCTGGACGAGCTGACCCCGCCCACCGGCGCCGACGAGGCGGCCGACGCGCTGCGCGCCGTGGTCAGCACCGCCAACCAGCGCATCCGCGCGGCCATCACCGTCGACCCGGCCCGCGACGGCATGGGTACGACGCTGACCGCCGCCCTGCTCGCCGGGGACACCCTGGTGCTCGCCCAGGTCGGCGACTCCCGCTGCTACCTGCTGCGCGACCACGAGCTGACCCAGCTCACCCGCGACGACACGTTCGTGCAGGCGCTCGTCGACCAGGGCGCGCTCTCCCGCGACCAGGCCCGCCACCACCCGCAGCGTTCGCTGGTCACCCGCGCGGTGCAGGGCTCCGACGCGCCGCCCGCCGTCGGGGCGCTCACCGTGTTCCCCGGCGACCGGCTGCTGCTGTGCAGCGACGGCCTCTCCGACTACGTGGAGGACGCCGCCATCGCGGCGGCGCTCGCCACCTACGGCGACCGCCAGCAGTGCGGCGAGCAACTGGTGAAGCTGGCCCACCAGGCCGGCGCGCCGGACAACGTGACTGTGGTCATCTCGGACGTCACCGAGGCGTGAGTCGGCGTCCTTTCCGGTTGCGGAGCGCGCCCGCTGCGGTTGGGATGAACGGATGCACATCCGCCGGCTGGCCGCCGATGAACGACTGACCACCAGCTTCCCGCTCCAGGCGTACGCGTTCGAGGCCTCGCCGATGGGCGCCTCCCGGACCGACCAGTTCCGCGCCTACCTGCCGTACAACGCCGGGAACACGACACTGGTGGCCGAGGAGGACGGCGTCACCGCGGCGGCGGTCTCGGCGATCCCGATGCGGCAGAACCTGCGCGGCGCGGTGCTGCCGATGGCCGGTGTCGCGGGCGTGGCCACCCATCCGCTGGCCCGCCGGCGCGGACACGTCCGCACGCTCATGCACCAGCTCCTCGACGGCATGCGGGACGAGGGGCAGCAGCTCAGCGCGCTGCACCCGTTCCGCGCCTCGTTCTACGAGCGCTTCGGCTACATCGGGCTGCCCCGGCGGCGTACCGCTGTCTTCTCCCCCGCGGACCTGGCGCCGCTGCTGCGCGCCGAACTGCCGGACGAGCTGGTCTGGGAGCGGATCGGCACCGGCTATGCGCGGTGGCGCGCGTACACCGAACGGTGCCTGCGGGAACGGCACGGCTTCGCGGTCTTCCCGGACTTCCGGGCGGTCGGGCTGCGCGACCGCGACGACCGCTGGCTGGTCAGCGTGGTGCGCGGCGGCGAGACGGTCGGCGCTGTCACCTACCGGATCGACGACCACGCCGGCACGCTGCACGCCGACGACCTGCTCGTCGACGACCCGTACGCCCGGGCGTCGGTGCTCCAGTTCTTCGCCCGGCACGTCGACCAGGTGGCCCGGATCAGCGTCCAGATTCCCCCGGACGAACTGCCCGAGCTGTGGCTCACCGACCTCGACGTGCAGGTGGAGGCGAGGGTGGCCCGGCCCGACCCGACCGCGCCGATGGCCCGGCTGCTCAGCCTGGACGCGCTCGCCGACCAGCCGGTCGGGGTGGGCCGGGTGCTGATCGAGGTGGTCGGCGACCGCTGGCTCGCCGGCCGGCACCTGCTCGACGGCACCACCGGCAAGCTCGCGGTGCTGCCCGCGCAGACCACCGCCGAGGGCGGCGTGCCGGCCGCGCGGCTCACCGCCGCCGGGCTGTCCGCCCTGGCGTACGGGGTGCTCGACCCGGCCGAGGTGGTGGTACGCGGCCTGGGCAACGTGCCGGTGGACGCGGCCGGTGAGCTGCGCCGCCTCTTCCCCCGCGAACTGCCGCACCTGTTCGCCGACTTCTGACCCGGTTGGCGGCACGCGGCCGGGGGTAGGGTCCAGCGCGTGCCGGAATGGCTGGAAGCGGGATTCTGGGGCCTGCTCGCCGGGTCGGCCCTGCTGATCGGGGCGGCCGTCGGGTTCTTCGCGCGCGTACCGCGCCGGACGACCGCCTCGGTGATGGCGTTCGGGGCGGGCGTGCTGCTCTCCGCCGTCTCGTTCGAGCTGATCGACGAGGCGCACGAGCAGGGTGGCCTGCGGCCGGTGGTGATCGGTGCGGCGATCGGCGCGCTCGCGTACACCGGGGCGAACGTCCTGCTGGCCCGGCACGGCGCGCGGCACCGCAAGCGCTCCGGCGACGAGCAGCCCTCCGAGCGGGAGCAGCCCGGCTCGGGTACGGCCATCGCTGTCGGCGCGCTGCTCGACGGCGTACCCGAATCGGTGGTGATCGGCGCGAGCCTGCTCGCCGGCGGCCCGGTCAGCCTGGTCACCGTCATCGCGGTCTTCCTCAGCAACGTGCCGGAAGGGCTGTCCAGCGCGGCCGGCATGCGGCAGGCCGGGCGCACCCGGCGCTACGTGTTCGGGCTGTGGACGGCCATCGCGTTGATCTCCGGCGCGGCTGCGCTGGCCGGGTACACGCTGCTCGGCGGCGCGCCGCCCGAGGTGCTGGCGACGATCACCGCGCTCGCGGCGGGTGCGATCCTCGCGATGATCACCGACACGATGGTGCCGGAGGCGTTCGCGGACGCGCACCTGCTGGTCGGGCTGATCACAGTGCTCGGCTTCCTGGTCGCGTTCGCGCTGTCGCACGCCTGACCGTCGCGCGGCCGCTCGCTGCGGCTTAGCGGCGGGTTAAGGATCGGCTGTGGAGTCGTGCCGGGGCGGCCGGGCCTCCTAGCATCGGGCGGTGCGCGTGAAGTCGGCTGTCACTCTGCTCGTCCTCGCCCTGGCGACGGCGACGCTGCCCGCCTGCGGCGACGATCCGGCCCCCGCACCCGCCGCCGACCCCGGTTCGCCGGCCGGTCCGGCAGCCGCCCCGTCGCCCTCGCTCTCCCCGAGCGGGCGTTCCGGACTCGGCAGCGCCCGGCCGAGCCCCACCCCCGCCACAGTGGCGTTCCGCGCCGGCAACCCCGCCGGCCGGGCGAGCGTGCCGGCCGAGGCGCGTCCGGTGGACACCTCGCGCCCGACCCGTACCGTCGGCAGCGGCACCCCGGCGAGCTGCACCTCCGAGGCGGTGGTGAAGGCCGTCGCGGCCGGCGGCGTCATCACCTTCGACTGCGGGCCCGCGCCGGTCACCATCACCATGAAGGCCACCGCCAAGGTGGTGAACTCGCACGGCCCGCGCATCGTGCTGGACGGCGGCGGCACTGTCACGCTCAGCGGCGGCGGCAAGCGCCGCATCCTCTACATGAACACCTGCGACCAGGCGCAGGGCTTCACCACCTCGCACTGCCAGAACCAGGACCACCCGCAGCTCACCGTGCAGAACCTGACGTTCGCCGACGGCGACTCCACCGGCGAGCGGACCGAGGGCGGCGGGGGCGGCGCGATCTTCGTCCGGGGCGGGCGGTTCAAGGTGGTCAACTCGCGGTTCGTCGGCAACCGCTGCGACCGTACCGGCCCCGACCTGGGCGGCGCGGCGCTGCGCGTGCTCAGCCAGTTCGAGAACAAACCGGTGTACGTGGTGAGCAGCACCTTCACCGGCGGTGTGTGCGCCAACGGCGGGGCGCTGAGCAGCATCGGCGTCTCCTGGACGGTGCTGAACAGCGTCTTCCGCGACAACCGGGCGATCGGCACCGGCGCGAACCCGGCCCGGGGCGGCACGCCGGGTGGCGGTAGTGGCGGCGCGATCTACTGCGACGGCAACGGGTTCGCGGTGCGGATCGCCGGCACGGTGATCGAGGACAACAGCGCGAACGAGGGCGGCGGCGCAATCTTCTTCGTCAGCAACAACCGCACCGGCACGCTGCAGATCGACAGTTCAACGCTGCGCCGCAACCCGAGCAGAGGCTTCGAGACAAAGGGCCACCCCGGCATCTTCTTCCTGGGTGCCCAAATCTCCTGACCCCCTCCCTGCCCTGCCCCGCCCCGTCCCGCCCCGTCTCGCCTCGCCTCGCCTCGCCTCGCCTCGCCTCGCCTCGTCGATCATGAAGTTGGCGGCCTCGCCATCGGCGTGTCGCGCCGCCAACCTCATGATCGCCGCCTGACCAGCCAGCTCGCGCACGCCCCGCTCCGCTCCGCCACGCCACGCCCGTCGATCATGAAGTTGACGGTCCCGCCATCGGCGTGCCGCCCCGTTAACTCCATGATCACCGACCAGCCCTCGGCCCTACGGCGCCCGCCCCACCCTCCCAACCCTCGCACCCGCCCTTCTGACGGTGATCAAGGAGTTTGTGTCCCAGTTGATCTCTGCGCGTGACACAAACTCCTTGATCAACAGGGCAGGGCGGGGCGGAGTGAAGTGGTGGCGAGAGGCGCGGGCGCGCCGGAGCGGGGCCGCGGACGGAGCGGATGGAGACAGCGGCGGGCAGCGGGCGGCGGGCAGCGGCGATGGGTGGGATCAGTAGGGGTTGGGGTGGCCGGGGAGGTGGCCTCGGGTCAGGGCTGCGGGGCGGCCGGGGAGGGTCGGGTCCGGGGACAGCGGCGGGGAATCCGTGCCGGCTCTCGTGGCCATGCCGGTGAACAGGTCCTTCAGGGCGGTCACCGAGTCGATCGCCGGGGCCCAGCCGAGTTCGGTCTCGGCACGGTGGCTGGACATCAGCGGCACGTTCAGCGCCAGGTCGACCCAGCCGGTGTCGACCGGTTGCAGCCGCGCCCGCCAGGTCAGCGCCGCCGCCGCGCGCAGCACCGGCGTCGCCACCGGCACCGTCCAGCCGTGGAAGTGCCGGGCCACCAGCTCCGGCGTCAGCACCGGGTCGGCCGCCACGTTGAAGGCGCCGCTCGCGTCCCCCAGAACCGCCCGGGCGTACGCGTCGGCCACGTCGTCGGCGTGCACCGCCTGCATCCGCAGTCGCTTGTTCGACGGCACCAGCGGAATGCGGCCGTACCGGAGAAGGCGCACCGGCGCCAGCGGGCCGAGGAAGTAGCGGCTGATCTCCGTACCGGCCTCCCGCTGGAAGATCAGCCCCGGGCGCAGCCGTACCAGCCGCAGCTTCGGGTGCTCCCGCTGCACGCCGTCGAGCAGCGCCTCCACCTCCGCCTTGTCCCGGCTGTACGACGACGTCTCCACCCCGGTCGCCGGCCAGTTCTCGCTGACCGGATGGTTCTTCGGGCCGGGCGCGTAGGTGCCGACCGATGAGGCGTACACCAGGGCCGGAACGCCGACCCGGACGGCGGCCTCGATCACCGCGCGGCTGCCGCCGACGTTGGTCCGGTAGAGCGTGCGGCGGTCGTGGCTGGGCTGGATCTGCCAGGCCAGATGCACCACCGCCCGCGCCCCGGCGAAGATCCGCACGAGCTGGTCGGCCGCGCCGGGCGCGCCGATGTCGCAGGAGTGCCACTCCACGTCGGCGTACGGCTCACCGGCGTCCGGCCCGGGCAGCCGGCGCGCGACGCCCACCAGTTCCGCTTCCGCCTCCTGCCGCAGCCGGCGCAGCACGGCCGTCCCCACGTTGCCGGTCGCTCCCACGATCACGATGCGCATGTCCGGTGCGGTACCCGCTGAACCGGGCAGCAACCGCTCACGGACGGGGGTTCGTACGTACCCAGCCCTTCTCCCGATCGCGGCGACCCGACGTGGCGGCCAGGCAGCGCGGACAGACCCAGCCCTCCGGGTCGGCCTCGGTGAGGACGTCGGTGCCGGAGTAGTCGAACGGCACGTGCGGGAAGCGGCGCAGGCGGGTACGGCTCAGCGGCAGCCCGCACAGCGTCTGGTTCTGGCCCGGCAGCCAGGCGTGCACCTCACCGCCGGGCCGGCGTACGCCGTCGGCGCCTGGAACCTCGCGGGAGGCCGCGACGGCGGCGGTGCTGGTGACTCGCATGGTTGCCCCGGTTCCCCGGGCGGGGAGGTTCACGCCTCGCGCCTGGCGCGTCGCCTGGTTCGGGTCTGAAGATCGACAGGCGGTGGAAGCCGCGAGCTTAGGGCGGGTGCGTTCCGGTAACCTGAGCGGGCGGGCCGCTAGCTCAATGGCAGAGCTGTGGACTTTTAATCCATAGGTTCAGGGTTCGAGTCCCTGGCGGCCCACTCAACAGCGCATCTGAGCTGCGGGAACACCGGCCGAAGATCATCGGGCACAACCAGGGCGCAACTCGGTTCTGATCTTGATCGGTGGGGCGTTCAGATGACTTGCCGTCTGCCTGCCGCAGGAGATTGCCGACCAGCCCGCGTGGCCGGTCCTTCTTCGGCAGCCAGTGCACGTAGGTCTCCAACGTGATCCGCAGGTTGGCGTGTCTGAGCGCTTTCTGCACCTCCTGGGGCTCGACACCGTTGCTCATGAGCGTCGTGGCGAAGAAATGCCGCAGGGAGTGGAAGGTCTCTTCCTTCGGCCACCCGGCGGCCTGACGCCAGTCCGCCCACAGCTCCGACCAGTAGGTGTCCGTCAGCAGCTTTCCGCGTGCCGAGGCGAAGAGGACCGCCACCGGTCGGATCAAGGCGGCCCGCCTCGCAGGCCGCGCACGCCACCGAACCTGGGCCGGGCCCATGGCCCCGCCGCCGCCCCTCTGGCCTTCAGCCGCCAGCGCGACAGTGACAGCCCGCCAGCGGCGCGACATACGAAGAAGCCCCGGGCCGCCAGTGGTGGCAGGGTCCGGGACTGTTGTCGTTTGCTCCAAGTCAGAGGCCGCCAGATCAGATGCCTCCGGCGGGTCCTTCGGTTTCGGGAGGGTGTCTTCCCGCCGACCGTCGTCCAAGCAGAGCAGGGCCGCCGCACTCCACAGCGCTCTTCAGCCAGCTAGAACGCTTGCAGGCTAGTGCAATTTCAGCACCTCAGCTACCTTGGGTAACTCTGCGACTACTTCAGGGTGGTGTGATGGCTGACGTCTCCAAGAAAACGCCTCGACAGCGGGCGACACGATGGATTAATGGGATTGCTCGCGAAATTGCCGAGGTGTCTCGCCCCGATTCGCACACTAGCCTATCGCGCATCCTGCCAGTTGCGGCTGGCGCATCGATCATCCTAGTGATTACCCTCATTGTACTGCTTTGGATTGTCGTTGCGATTCTTTCGGGATTCAACGCGCCGGATTCACAAGCGGTATCGCGCCTCCTGACCGCAGCTATCAGCATGACCGCACTGATAGGGGCTTCCCTCGGTGCCGTGTATGCGTTCCGCAAACAACTGCTCGCCGAGCGAGAAGGGGTTCGAGCGGAGCAGCAGGTCTATTCAGAAAGATTCGTAAAGGCTGCTGAGCTGCTTGCACATGAAAGGCCGTCAGCGCGGCTGGCGGGCCTCCATTCCCTTACAAGTCTAGCTGACGACTGGCGCCAGGGCCGCCAATCGTGCGCCTCAGCAATAGCCTCCTACCTCCGCTTGCCGCCGCCCGATGACGCAGGCGAGCGGGAAGTCAGACGGACCGCCTGGAAGTCCGTACATGATCGACTGATGGACCCTTCTGCAACCAATTCCTGGCACCGCGAAGAGCTGGATTTCTCCGGCGGAACGTACCAGTTTATCGATTTAGACAGAGCGATGCTGCATAACACTCGGGTTCTTTTCAGGGATTGCACTTTCAAGGATGGTGAGTTACGTCTTAGGGGTGTCAGCATAGTCGACGGCCAGATTGATTTTACTGGGTCATCATTCGCTAACATGAAGATACTCATGGTCGGCATGAGACTTGAGGACAGTTCGCACGTTTATCTAGATGGCACCAGAATCATTGATTCCGACTTCTATCCGGTTGCAGTGAACATCGCAGGCGGATCATCCATTAACATACGGAGCGCCGAGGTTCAGAATTCCAACTTCAAGTTCGACGCTGACGACTTGATGTCGTACATGCTCCAAGGAAGGAGCTCGATCATCGTGGGTGAAGTTGACTTTTCGGAGTCCCAGCTCACAAATGTCTCAATACCTATGCATGCTTATACGTTGGCTGCCGGAAGGCTCGTCTTTTCCGGCGCGGTGACCGACAACCTTCGACTATCTCTCCCGGGGACGATGGAGGGCCATGTCTATGTCAACCTAGACGTCAAGGCCATGGGGCCGACAAAAATTAGAATTGGCCCTGGGCAAATCGACGGGGGGGATCTACGTATTCGACCCCTGAAAGGAGCACCGGCAACGCTCGACGTTGATTTTGTCAATTACCAGGTACTGGGGGGCGAAGTGATGGTGCAGACAAGACAAAATGTCTGGAAGAGCTTTCGATTTGATCATATGGGCGAGATCGTGGGCAATCTCAATTTCGATCTTTCGTTCCCTCCTGGTGTGGAGGTCGACGTAGATCTGGACCCCGAAGACATGTACAGCGCACGACGTGCGCGCCAGCGTCGGCAGGCGAGGCGGGAAGTGGGGCCACCCGCAGGAGACGACGGCGGAGCCGTAGGAACGTCTGATGCGGCAGTGGTCGAGTGACCGGAACGCCCTGAAATGAGCCGTTTTCATCCTGAATAGCGGCTGGTCTCGACGCTGTGCAGGACGAGGATCGCCTTCACGATCGCCGTAGCGCGGCGGGGACAGCAACGCAGCTTGGTCAGGATCTTCCAGGTCTTCAGCGTGGCGATGGCTCGTTCGCCGCGGGCGCGGAGCCGGGTATGACCACGGTTGACGGCCCGCTGGCGGCGGGACAGCTTCGGTCGGTATCGGTGGCGCTTGAACGGCGTGCGCACGCTTCCGCTGGCTCCCTGATAGCCCTTGTCTGCGAAGGTCAGCACGTTTGCGCTGGTCAGCGCGTCGATCAGGCCGTGGGTGCGGGCGGCGGTGAGGTCGTGGACCGCGTCGGGCAGCGCGGCCGACGCCCAGACCAACCGCCCGGCCGGGTCGGCCAGGACCTGCACGTTCACCCCGTGGCGCTTGTGCTTACCGGAGTAGTAGGGCCGCTGGTCAGCGACCCGGTCGATGGGAATCAGCGTGCCGTCGAGGATCGCGTACGCCAACCGGGCAGCCCGACGCATCGCGGCGGTGAGGTCGTCGGCGCAGGCGGCGAGCAGGTCGACGGCCTCGCGTAGGTACCGCCACACGGTGGCCACCGATACCTCGAAGCCGGCCGCGAGGCGGGTGAGGGTGTCACCGTTGCGCAGATGGGCCAGGGCCATCAGCGCCTGCTGCTGCGCAGGCAGCCTCCGCCAGCGGCCGCCGAGCGCACGTCGGCGGTCGCGGATCAGCTCGGTCAGGCGGGTCAGGCTGCGCGTGGACAGCGGGATGCTGGCAGGATAGGTCAGCAACGAAGCTCCCGTGCTGGGCAGTGCGTCTTGGTCGACTGCTGCCCTACCGGGAGCTTCGTCCTATCCGGACAATCGACACGCCGCCCCGCCTGCCTGCTCAACCGCCCTTGATCACGATGAAAAGAGCTCAATGAACAACTCGGCAGGGCTGATCTTGGGGTGGTGTCACCTCAGACAGACACAAGTGACAGAAGTTCGGACCTGACTGGTGGACTCTCGGCTGGCAGGAGAAGGGTCAAGGGAATCTGGACCGGTGCGTCGGCGAAGCTTGCAACAGTCAGCGGCGTCGTCAGCACGGTCACGGGGATCATCGGCGTCTTCAAGTGGCCTCCCCCTGCGATGTTCACTACCCTGCTCAAGATTAAGGGGCGCAACTGCGGCACAACTGAGGACGACAAGGGCTGTCAAGGTCGTCAGGCAGAGCAAGGGAAGGTCCTGCTCAGCAGCCCGATCCGTCCGGGCGCACCACATCCTGGGGACACCGGCCGGATTTTCAGGGTTCGAGTCCCTGGAGGCCCACCACATACCGCCTGACCGGGTCCATCGACCCCGAGCCAAGTCGCGGGGTGCCGCCGCCAGCGGCCCGGTACCGCTGGTCGGATACTGGCCGTGTGACGGAGGAACTGGCTAGCAGGTCGACGCGCTGGACGATTCACGGCGAGCGGGTAGTGGACGGCAGCCGGCGCTCCCGGTTGAGCATCGCCGACGTGGAGTTGCCGGACGGGGTGCGCTTCGAGCAGTACGTGATCCGGGCGCCCAGGTCGGCCATGGTTGCCGTGCTCGACGGCCAGGAGCGCCTGTTGCTGATGCGGCGGCACCGGTTCGTGTTCGACAGGTGGGTGTGGGAGCTGCCGGGCGGATACGTCGATGAGGGCGAGGATCCGGCAACCTGCGCGATCCGCGAGGTCGAGGAGGAAACCGGCTGGCGCCCGGGCACCGTGGAGCCCTTGGTGTCGTTTCAGCCGTGGGTGGCGACCGCAGACGCGGAGAACTTGCTGTTCCTTGCTCGGAATGCGGAGTACACCGGCGCTCCGGTTGACGTCAACGAGACCGAGCGCGTGGCCTGGGTTCCGCTGGAGGAGACGCGGCAACTCGTGTCCGAGGGTGAGATCGTTGGTGCCGGAACGGTGATCGCCGTGTTGGAGCTGATGGCGCGCCAGGCGCGGGGTGAGCTGTAGTCAGCGCCGCTGGCCGAGCGCCGCATCGACCCGGGTGATGAACTGCCATACTGCCGGCTTGCGGCGGTGGGGTGCCAGGCCGGTCTGCAGATCGCGCACGTAACGGACGGCACGAGCCGACCGCAGTTGGGTGGTCAGGGTCAGGGCTTCCGCGCCGACGGCACTGGCACGTTCCGGCTCGCCGTGGCGAGCGTGGACGCTGGCCAGCAGGGCGAGGTTGAAGGCTTTGCCGCGTACGTAGCGCTCGTCCATCTTGAGTGAGCGAGCGGCGAAGCGCTCGGCTCGGCGGTGTTGACCGAGCGCGTGGAAGCAGTGGCCGAACTTGGCCGACAGGTACGCCTCGTCGAAGTAGCCGAGCCACTGAGGATCGCTGCTGCGGTCCGCTCGGTCGAGGGTTCGCTCCGCTTGGTGAAGCGCGGTCGCGCAGTCGCGTTCGTGGAGGGCGACGGCGTGGGCATGCGCTTCCATGACCAGCGCTTCGGCAGTCAGCGCCGTGAGGCCGGCGCGTTGTGCTGTCTGCCGGGCGGCGCGGGCGAGGTCGACCCCCGTGGCGGCGTGCCCGAGGTAGGTGGCTTGATGGCTCATCGCGGCGAGGATCTCGGCACCAAGGCCGGCGTCGGCGGCCGTTCGGGCGAGGTCCAGGGCATGCGTGAGGTATCGCTGGGCGAGGCCGTGTTCGGCCATGTCGTACGCCTGCCACCCGGCGAGCTGCGTCAGTTCGGCAGCAGCGGCGAGCAGTCTGCGGCCGGTCGCCGGGTCGTACCGGCACTCGGTCACCAGGGGCGCCACCTCGTGGTGCAGGAAGCGGGTGACGTTGTCGCGGGCATGCCCGCCGCCGTACTGGTTGTCGAGTCGCCGATAAGTGGCGGTCATCTGCCGGATCGTGTCGATGTCGGGTTGACCGACCGTTCGTCGGCCCTCCTGCTCGACGGGCTGCGCCGTGGTGGCGGTGAACCAGCGTAGGGCGGGCAAGGTGTACGCGGTGGAGCTGAACACTGTCTGGCGAAGCAGTTCTCGACGGTTCACATCGCCTTCCCATAGCTGCGCGGCGGCCCGGACGTCCTCGCGCCAGGACCGGTTGGCCGGCACGTCACTGTGCCGACCGCGGGAGTGATCCGCCATGGCCGGGCGATATGAACGCTGGCAGGGCGCGAGGCCCAGCGTCATTCGAGCTTCGTCGGGCATGCCGCAGCCGTCGGCGATCCGCTCCAGCACGTCGATCGAGGTCACCCGTCGGCCGGCGATGATCCGGCTGATGTAGCCCTGCTCCAGGCCGACAGCCGCACCGATGCGAGTTTGGCTCGCGCCGGTGTGCCGAGCGAGCAGCCGGAACACGGCACCGATGTCGCGGGCCGCCAGAGCCTTGTGCATGTCCTCGCGCGACCAGAGGTCGTCGGGTATCCGGAGATTTTCCAGCAGCACAACGGCTCCCAGCGTCGTCAGACGACTACCCATGGTGGTCAGTCAGGAGCCTACGGTCGGTGTACGGGCAGGGTCGAGTCCGCTCATGTCACCGTGACATGACCAGTCGACATGGTCACCGCACCCCACTCGGCGGGACCGTCTCCGGCATGGACTTCGACGTCGACGACCCGCCGGGCGGGATGTTCGTCTACGGCTCTGAGCCGCCGGTCAGGCTCGCCTTCTCGACCTTGCACGACAGGACGGGCTCGTGACTATCCGGGGTCGCCTGTGTCCGTTGGTGCGATGGCTGTTCCGGCAACCCGATCCGGCATCACCGCCCGGAACAGGGCAGCGGTACCAGGACGCCGAGCGCGCGGCAGCGCAACAGCGCCTACTCGACCTGGCAGCGCAGCTACGACGCCCCGAAGGCAACCGTGAACCGGCGCAGGACGCGGCAGAGCAGCGATGAGCCGAAGGGCGGCCCGGACGACTCCGAGAGAACGACACGTCTCGTACGAGGACTACCTGGTCGCGACGGCACTCACTCTCGCCCGGAGGCACCGCCCTGTCTGGTGCTGGCGGAAGTGGCGACGGATCTGCCGCTGCGGAGCAGATCTGCCCTGCCGCGCCCGGCACCGAATCCCTATCAATCGTGGCCACTGGCCGGGAGAGGACGCGTCGTGAAGGACGACCTGGAGCAGGCGATCCTGGCCGTGCATGTCCGAGGGTTCGACGGCATGTGCACCGGTTGCCGCGCCTGGTGGTCGCGGCTGTCGCCGTACCCCTGCTGGCAGGTGGAATGGGCGACCAGCCGACAGGCGCGGACGATCACCACCCGTTTCCTCGAGGGTGTGCGGTGACCACCCACGGCCCGGTCATGCCGGTCTGGAGCTGCGGAGGTTGCGATCTGCCCTGGCCCTGCCCGACACGGAAACGCGAGCTGCGCGCGGAGTATGACCGCGCTCCCGTGTCACTGGCCCTCTACCTCGGCGCCTACCTGGTCCAAGCCACTGAGGACATGCCGTGGACGCCAGCCGGGGTGTTGCACCGCCGCTTTCTCGGCTGGACCAGGCAGGCCGACTAGGTCCGGCCGACGGAGGGTGAGTTCTCGCCCGTGACGGACTTCGAGTTCCCCGTCGGCAACGCGCCCTATGTCGTCACCGCTCAGTATCCCGACGGCACCTGGTCGGGCGGTGCCGGTGTTCCCGGCACTACGACCGCGTACGCGCCGGCCCCTCCGGTGTCGGAGATCGGGACGCCAGAGGGGTCGGCCAGAGCCGGCACTGCCTGTCGATCGACGCCCCCACGCTAACGCTCGTTAGGTCTATGGTCAGCGACCATGATGAATACGAATCGCAATCTGGGGCTGGGGCATGGCAGCGCATTCGGCGAGCGTGGGGTGGCGAAGAGGCTCGGCACATTGGGCCGGCACACATCGCTGACCGGCCGGCGATTACTGGAGATCGGCTGCGGGGACGGCACGTACACGATGCGGCTGGTCGACGCGTTCGCGCAGATCGAGGCCGTCGACATCCAGCAGGATCGGCTGAAACTGTTCCGGGAGCGGCTGGCCGGCGATCCGGCGGCGGCCCGGAAGATCAACGTGCGGGAGTTGTCCGCCACCGAGCTGGACTACCCGGACGGCAGCTTCGACCTGGTCACCGCCATCGAGGTGGTGGAGCACATCGACGACCTGGATGCCGCCCTGCGGCAGGTCCACCGCGTGCTCGTGCCCGGCGGCCGGTTCGCGCTGACGACGCCCAACCGGTGGTTCCCGTTCGAGACGCACGGCTTCCTGATCCGGGGCCGGCGGTACCGGCCGGCGCGGGGTCCGTTCCTGCCGTGGATCGTGCCGCTGCACCGTCGGCTCGCCGACGCCCGTTCCTTCACCGCCCGTGGCTTGTCCGGGCAGCTGCGGCGGGCCGGGTTGGAGCCGGTAGCGGTGGACTACATCATGCCGCCGTTCGACAGGTCCCGCTTCGGGCGTCGCATCCGGCCGGTGACCGACGCTATCGAACGCTCGCCGTTGAAGTTCTTCGGCATGGCCCTGGCGGTTGTCGCCCGCCGCCCGGCATGACGGTCCCAGCACGGGAAGCGCCCCAGGTTTAGCAGCTTGCCGGATGGCTATGAGGGGAATCGATCCGCAGACCGACGATCGAGGAGAGAGCCGATGGCCAGCGGTGCGATCCCGTCCGACGATCCGACCCGTACCCTCGTCCATGCCCGGCCCGACGACCCCGGCCTGGCGCACCTCGCCATCGCGGGCGGCACCTACTCGATCCTGGTCACCGGTGAGCAGACGGCCGGCCGGTACTGCCTGATCGACATGCGGGTTCCGCCGGGTGGTGGGCCGCCTCCGCACCGGCACGACTTCGAGGAGATGTTCACGGTGCTCGACGGGGCGGTGGAGTTCACGTTCCGGGGCGAGCAGACCGTCGCGCGGGCCGGGGAGACGGTGAACATTCCGGCGAACGCGCCGCATTTCTTCCGCAACTCCTTCGACCAGCCGGCGCGGCTGCTGTGCATGTGCACGCCGGCCGGGCAGGACGAGTATTTCCTGCGCGTCGGCGACCGGGTGGACGGCCCCACTTCGCCGCCGCCGGCTCTCACCGAGGAGGAGCAGGCCGAGCGCCGGAACCGGGCCGCCGCGCTGGCCGCCGACTACCGCACGGAGTTGCTGATCGGCTGACACCGGCAGCACGCGAGCACCACGAAAGCGGCTCACCGCCGTGGCCGAGACCACGACGGTGAGCCGTTTTCCGTACGCGAAGGTCAGCTCGTCGCGACGAGCTGGAACCGCTGGTTGGCCTGGCCGTTGCAGTCGTAGATCTGCACCTGCTGGCCGTTGCCGGTGCCCCAGACGTCGAGGCAGCGGCCGGACTGGACTCCGGTGATGGTGCCGTTGGAGTTGACGTTCCACTGCTGGTTCGTCTGGCCGTTGCAGCTGTAGATCTGGACCGCCGAGCCGTTGCCGGAGCCGGCGGCGTCCAGGCACATCGAGCCGTACACGGTCAGCTGCCGGCTGGAGGTGTAGGTCCACCGCTGGTTGGTCTGGCCGTGGCAGTCGTAGAGCTGCACCCGGGTGCCGTTGCTCTGCGAGGAGTTCGGCACGTCGATGCACCGGCCGGACTGGTTGCCGACGATCCGGCTCGCGCCGGTGGTCGGCGGCGGCGTGGTCGGTCCGCCGGTCGGCCCGGCGGTCGGGGACACGGTCGGCGACACGGTCGCGGTCGGCGTGGGGTTGGGCGACGCGGAGTTGAGGACGTTGAGGACCGAGTTGTACGCGGCCTTCTTGTTGCCTCCGCCGTCGAACAGCAGCGGGCTCTCGTTGGAACGCCACGAGTCGCTGTCACGCACGCCCCACACCGTGATGCCGATGCAGCGCGGCACGTTGATGCACGCCTGCGTCAGACCCGCGTACTGGCTGGTCGAGGAGTTC
>NZ_JAAOLH010000019.1:0-125626 GCF_011602315.1 Micromonospora sp. CMU55-4 | reverse complement strand
CTGAGTCATCCGGCCACCAGAATACTAAGATTTCATATAGCATTCTGTCTATCCTGGATGCGCGACACGGGCCTCCAGGTGGGCGGCATCCCTTTCAGGGTGGGCCTTCGTCGGAACCGGGTCACGCAACCCGGCACGGCCCGCAACTTCTATCAATAGCTTCGCCATATGAAAAAGAACTCCCCGCCGTCGTCGTTCCGCCCGGCGGCCTTTACGCACGTCCCGGGCGGTGATCACGCTGCTCGGGCGGGTTGGCGGCCTGGCCTGCCGAGTTTCCTGAGCAATAGCTGAGTGTGGCGACGTGGTAACCGGATGTGCCAGTCTCGGGCTCACGCTGAGCCTGGGGGGATAGATGATGGAGAGTCGCGCCTGTTACCGGGTCGACCTGTTGGGTCCGCTGCGCGTGCGGCGGAAGGGGCATCCGGTGGAGCCCGGACCGGCCAAGCAGCGGGCGGTGCTCTCGCTTCTGGCGTTACGCCTGGGCGACAGCGTCCCGGTGAGCGAGGTGGAGGAGGCGGTCTGGGGCGGCGTGGTCCCGCCGAGCGCCCGGTCGCTCGTGCACACGTACGTGGCCCGGCTGCGCCAGGTCCTCGAACCGGAGCATCCGCCGCGGCGCCGGGTACGGGTCATCGCCTCGACCGTCACCGGGTACTCGCTGCGCGCCGAGACCGTCGAGACGGACGTCGCGCGGTTCCGCCGCTGTGTCGCCGAGGCCGAGAAGCGGATCGGCGAGGGCTGCCGTGAGGAGGCGTTCCACCTGCTCGGGCAGGCGCTGGACCTGTGGCGCAGCCCGACCCTCGGTGAGCTGCGCTCGCTGCTGCACGACAACATCGAGGTGGAGGCCCTGGGTGCGGCCTGGGTGGCGACCTCGCACAGCTACGTCGGTCTGGGGCTGCGGCTGGGACGCGCCGCGGCGGTGCTCGACACCGCCACCCGGCTGGCCCGGCTGGAACCCCTGCACGAGGCGATCCAGGCCGACTATCTGGCCGTGCTCGGCAGCAGCGGGCACCGGACCGTGGCCCTGCACCGGTACGCCGACATCACCGAGCGGCTCCGTACCGAACTGGGCGTCGACCCGGGGGAGGAACTGCGGGCGGTGCACCGGGCGCTGGTGCGCCCGGCCGGCCGTCCACCGGTGCCCCGGCCGGCGCCGGCGGTGCCGGCCGCAAGGCGCAGGCCCGGCTGCGGGCCGATCTCCGGGCCGCTGCACTGGCGGGCCGGGGACATCGCCGACCTGGCGGCCCTGCTGGCGAAGTACCGCGCGGTGACCGTCACCGGCGCGCCCGGCTGTGGCAAGTCGGCGGTGACCCTGCGCGCCGCCCACCAGGCCGCCCGCGTCTTCACCGGCGGGGTCCTGACGGTGGACACGCTCGATCTCAGTGACCGGCGGCAGCTGGAACGCCGGCTGGCCCGGATGCTCGGGGGCAACGGCGCCGAGGATCCGGTCGAACTGCTGCGCGACCAGCCGACACTCGTGGTGCTGGACAACGCCGAGCACCTGGTCGACGCGTGTGCGGTGGTCGCCGACCGGCTGTTGCTGGCGTGCCCGGACGTGGCGGTGCTGACCGGCTCGCGTCAGCCGCTCGGGCTGCCGTACGAGCGGGTCCAGCGCCTGCATCCGCTCCCGGTGCCGCAGCCGGGCGGATGGCCGTCGGTCCTGTCCAATCCGGCGGTCGCGCTGCTCGCCGAACGGGCGGCCCAGGCCCGCCCCGGGTTCCGCCTCGACCGGCGGGACGCGGAGGTCGCGGTGGAGATCTGCCGCCGGCTCGACGGCCTGCCGCTGGCCCTGGAGATGGCGGCGGCGTGCCTGGCCACCGAGAGTCTGGACGGGGTGCTGCGCAAGCTGGAGGGACCGCTGGACGGACTCCGCCCGCCCGCCGCCGGACCGGAGTCACGCCACACGTCGCTGCGGGCGATGCTCGACCGTAGCGTCCAGCGCCTCGACGTGGCCGAGCGTTGTCTGTTCCAGCGCGTCGCGTTGCTGCCGGGGGTGTTCGACCTGGCGGCCGCCCAGCGGTTCTGGCGGCCCCATCCGTCCGGGCCCACGGACGTGCGGGTGGTGCTCGCCGCCCTGGTGGACAAGTCCCTGGTGATGCCGGTCGGGACGACCGGCGGCCGGTACCGGATGCTCGGCCTGCTGCGCCGGCTGGCGCTGGAGACGGGCACCCCGGGGGCCGTGACGAGTCCCGCCGCCGAACTGCCCCTGCCGCTGTCCCGGCCGTTGCTGCCGGCCGGCGCGGCGGCCGTGCCGGACTGACCGGCGGCCGCCGCGACGGCCCGCTCCCCGCCGGGGGAGCGGGCCGTCGTGTTCTGGAGGCCGATGACACCTGACGATGCCTCAGGCATTGACAGCACGCTTTAAAAACACATAGCTTGAAGTTCGGCGGGACCGGTCGGGTCCGGTCCACCAGCGGCCCTCAGACCGCCGCTGACCCCTGCCGACAGACATTGGAGGTGTCTGGCTTGAGCACCAGAGAGACCTACGAGTCCCTGAACCTCGAACCCAAGCCGATCCGCCCGCACATCCTCGCCGCGGCAACCGTGGTCTTCGGCGAGGACTACTACTCGGGCCGCCGCGAGACGATCAACCTGTCCGGCTTCGTGCAGCTCAACAAGTGGCCCATGCCGGGCTTCGAGCACAAGGTCGACGAGAACGGCTACGCGCAGTTCGCCACCGAGCTGATCAGCGCGCCCGAGGTGGGCATCAAGGGGTTCAGCTACGAGTTGGACGACCGCATCCAGGTGCTGTCCAACCCGTTCCTGCCCAACAGCGGGCACGTGCGGCAGATCGTGCCGGGCAAGAACTTCCCGGCCGAGTTCTACATCCGCCGCTTCGGTATCCTGGAGTCGAGCACGCTGCGGCTCGCCCACCGCAACGTCATCGACATCTACGGCGTGGTCGACAGCGTCCCGCCGTTCAAGAAGCCGCTGACCGGGCCCTACCTGGGCAAGCCGCGCGGTGACGGTCCCTTCGACGTGATGGCCGCGCCGAACGTCGTCAAGGGCACCACGCTGCCGGAGGCGTGGTACCCGGCCAACGACGAGAACCAGCCGGTCGGGATCACGCCGAACCTGTTCTTCGCGCCCAGCGCCGGCCCGTGCATGTCCATGCTGGTCGACCCGTCCATGATCATGCAGACCTCGCTGGAGGGGCAGATCGAGGTCGAGGTCAACGGCAAGACGGTGCGGGTCGACCTGGCCGGGGACTACCGCAAGGCGGCCGGTGCCGAGGTGCTGCTCTTCGGCCCGGACAAGCACGACGAGGGCCCGGGCGTGCTCGCCCAGCTGGCCCGCGTCGCGGTCGTCGGACACAGCCCGGAGCTGGGTGGCCGGGTCATGCTGCGGGCGAGCTGGCCGCGGGTCTCCGGCGGCACGCTGGGCGAGGGCAACGAGGACAGCCTCAGCCGGCTCAAGTTCCCCGGCGACCTGCACATCGACGCCGAGTTCGAGCTGGTCACGCCGCACGAGACGCTCTACGCCGCCAACTCCGTGCACGTCAACGGCAAGATGCGCGGCATGGAGGCCACCGGCACCGAGCTCAAGCTGGACGGCTCGGACACCGCCCTGGTCACCGTGGACGAGCAGCCGAAGGCTCGCCTCACCGGCGTCAACCTGGTGATGCGGGACGCGCTGGTCGGCGAGCACGCCGCGGTGAACGCCTGACCGACGGGTCCGCTTGACGGGCCTGCCGGCCAGAGGTTCTACTAGTAAAACCAATAGCAACGTACCGTCACGATGTCCCTCCCGGCTGCTACGGCGGTCGGGAGGGACGCGCGCTCAGGGGGTACCGCGTGGACCAGCGGCTGCTGCTCATGCACCAGATGATGCTCGGCGACGCGCCCCGGCTGCGGGCGTACGACAGGGCGCTGGAGGAGGCCGTCACCCCCGGCGACGTGGTGGTCGACGTGGGCGCGGGGTTGCTCGCGCTCTCCCTGCTGGCGCTGCGGCACGGCGCCGAGCACGTGTACGCGGTCGAGGCCGACCCGGCCACCGCCGCGGCGGCGGCCCGCATCATCGAGGCCAACGACCTCAAGGGACGGCTCACCCTGGTCACCGGCGACGCCCGTACGGTCCGGCTGCCCCGCAAGGCGGACGTGCTGGTCTCCGAGATGATGGGAAACCTCGGCCCGGAGGAGGAGATGGCCGAGGTGCTGCACGTGATCGCCCGTCGCCACCTGCGCCCCGGCGGCCGGGTGGTGCCCCGGCGGCTGCGGACCTGGCTGGCCGCGGCCGAGTTCGCCGACGAGGGCTGGGGGCTGTGGGGCGGCGACTTCTACGGCTACCGGCTCGACCCGGTGCAGGAGCTCGTGGCCCCGGCGGCCCAGCTGCACTTCTTCCAGCGTCCGCCGAAGCTGCTGACCGAGCCCACAGTGGTGCTCGACCAGGCGCTCGACGGCCGGTCGCCGTCCCGGCAGACGCTGCGGCAGCGGCTGCCGGTCATCGCGCCGGGGAGGCTGCACGCCGTGCTCGGCTTCTTCACCGCCGACTTCACCGACGACGTGACGCTGTCGAACTTCCCGTCGTACCCCGGATGCAACTGGGCGGTCTGGGTGTGGCCGCTGCGGCACACCGACGTGGCCGAGGGCGACGAGCTGTCCGTCGCCCTGCGCCGGCCGGCCCGGCGCGACGTCCGCGCCGTGACCGGCTGGCGGCTGGAGTGCGGCCTGTCCCGGCAGAGGAGGTCCTGATGCCCTTCGCGGTGGGTACCGTCCGCGACATTCCCGTCCGTGGCGCTCTCAAGCTCTGCGGCCTGACCTGGTCCGCGGAGTGCCTCTGGTTCTCCGAGGCGGTCTCCAGCCAGATCGCCTCCCTGGACCCGATCAGCGGCAAGGTGGTCCGCCGGCTCGACTGCCCCGGCGTGCGCACCGACCTGACCACGATCGGCGGGCGGCTGCTGCAGGTGGCGGGCGACGACCGCGTGCTGCGGCTGGTCGATCCCGAGGACGGCGAGCTGCTCGGCGAGTTCGGCAACCCGCGTCCCGGCAACGTGCTGTGCGGGCTGGAGGCGACCCGGCACGGGCTCTGGCTGGGCTACGAGGACCTGCGCCAGGTCGACCTGCGTGACCCGGACGGTTTCGGGCTGATCGACACGTTCCCGGTCCGGCAGCCGATCGCCGGCCTGACCGTCTCCGACAGCTACCTCGTCTACTCCGACCGCGACGCGGCCACCATCAACCTGTACGACGTGGCGGCCCGCCGGGAGGTGGCCGCCTACTCGGTCGCGGGCAACCCGACCGGCATCACCTGGGACGGCCGCCGCATCTGGTACTGCGACTTCACCACCCTGCAGCTCCGGGCGATCGAGGTGCCGGGCATCACGAAGGGTTGACGTCCATGGCGACCACGCGCGCTCTGCTGGCCCGCTCGACCCGGATCGGCGCGGTCGGCGCCGCCCACCTGCTGCCGGTGCTGCCGGCGGCGCTGGTCAAGGCGGTCCGAGGTGACCGGGCGGCGGCCCGCCGGCTGCTGTACCGCCGTCTCACCACGTTGCTGATGCGGCTCGGCCCGACGTTCGTCAAGGCCGGGCAGGTGCTCGGCACCCGGCGCGACGTGCTGCCGGCCGCGCTCTGCGACGAGCTGTCGGTGCTCCAGGACCGGGTCGACCCGATGACCCCCGAGCAGACCAGCCGGGCGCTGGCCGAGGCGTACGGCAGCGAGGCGCCCGCGGAGTTCGCGGAGATCGACCCGACGCCGGTGGCCAGCGGCAGCGTGGCCTGCGTCTACCGCGGCCGGATGCCCGACGGCGCCGAGGTGGCGCTCAAGCTGCGCCGTCCCGGCATCGAGTCGACGATGGCCCTCGACCTCGCGCTGATGCGGCACGGCGCCCGGGTGATGGCCCGGCTGCCGATGCTGCGCGGCGTCCCGGTGCGGGAGGTGGTCGAGAACATGTGCGGAGCGGTGTTCGGCCAGCTCGACTTCGCCCGGGAGGCGGAGAACCTGCGCCGGCTCAAGGAGAACCTCGCCGTGGTGCCCCGGGTCCGGGTGCCCGGCGTACGCGACGACGCCTGCCGGCCGCGCTGCCTGGTCATGGAGTTCATGCCGGACCTCGACGTGGACGTGGCGCGGTCGATGTCGGCGGCCGTGCGAAAGCGGTTCGCCGCCTCCGCGATGACAGCGATCTACCACATGCTCTTCGTGGACGGATTCGTCCACTGCGACATGCACCCGGGCAACCTCTACTTCACCCGGGGCGCCCAGGTGGTGGTGCTCGACGCCGGGTTCAGCGTGCAGCTCACCGAGGAGCTGCGCCGGTTGTTCGCCGAGTTCTTCATGAACATGTCGATCGGGCGCGGCCGGTACTGCGCCGAGATCGTGGTGCGCAGCGGCACCGGCCTGCGGCCGGACGCCGACGTGGAGACGTTCCTGGTCCGGATGGCCGACCTGGTGGAGCGCAGCCACGGGCTGCCGGCCCGGGAGTTCAGCCTGATCGCGTTCGCCGCGGAGATGTTCGACCTGCAACGCCGCTACGGCGTGCACGCCGCGCCGGAACTCATCTTCCCGCTGCTGTCGCTGCTGGTGATCGAGGGGACGGTACGCGAGCTCGACCCCGACCTCGACTTCCAGGAGCTGGCCAAGCCGGTGCTGATGCGCGGGCTCTTCGGCCGCCGGGCCGCCGCCTGACCGCTGGCCGAACGGTCCGCCGGGCCTGGCCGGTCGCTTCGACAGCGCGGCCCCACCTGCGCAAACAGCCGACTAAAATATACGATAGCGGAATGGCACAGACTGGCCTCGCCGGCAAGCGCTCCTACCACCAGTACTGCGGGCTCGCGTCCGCGCTCGACGTGCTGGGCGAACGCTGGACGCTGCTGATCATCAGGGAGCTGCTGATGGGTCCCCGGCGCTACAGCGAACTGCTCGCGGACCTGCCCGGCATCGGCACGAACCTGCTCGCCGACCGGCTCAAGTTCCTCGTCGACTCGGGCGTGCTGCGGCAGGTCGACGTGCACGGCACCGGCGGCCGGCTCTCCTACGAGCTGACCCCGACCGGGCAGGCGCTGCGGCCGATGGTGCTCGGGCTCGCGCACTGGGGCCTGGAGTTCGTCGGTGACCTGAACGCCGAGGACACGGTCCGCCCGCACTGGGGCTTCCTCGCCGTGGAGGCGATGTTCCAGTGGGACAAGATCTCCCCGATCGACGAGAGCTACCAGTTCCAGGTCGACGACGAGGTCTTCCGCATCGACGTCGCCGGCGGGGTGCCGCGCGTGGCGAAGGGGCCGTCCGACGACCCGGCGATGGTGGCGACCACCGACGCGGCCACGTTCGTGCGCATCGGCGCCGGGCGGGTCACGCCGCTGATGGCGATGGTCGGCGGGCAGCTCAAGCTGGAGGGCGACATCGACGCGGTGCTGCGCTGCTGCGAGCTGCTCGGCCTGGACGCCGGCGCCGCGCCCGCCGCTCAGACGACCTCCGGTCACTGACCCGCGCCAGGGGGTGACGGGACCGGATCACTATATTATTCTGAACTAGCCTCGGCGTTCGTCGGGGCCCGTCGTCGTCCGGCACGCCGCGCCCGTGCGGCACCTCCCGAGCACTGTGGTCCCACGGGGACGACCGGTCCGCCCTCCGTCGCCCGAGCGCCTGACGGCGTCCGTGCGCGTCGCGGGGGCGACCCCGCGCGGCGCGTACGCCGGCACCGACGACCGGCCGTCAAGCGACAGGAGCCGGCATGACGGACACGGTGCGACACGATCCGGAGGCGCTGCCCAGGGCGGTACGGGACGACTTCCCCCTGCTGGCCCGCCGGGCCGGCGACCTCGTCGCCTACCTGGACAACGCCGCCACCACGCAGAAGCCCCGCGTCGTCCTGGACGCGATCACCGACTACTACACCGGGGCGAACAGCAACGTCGGGCGCGGCTACCACCGGCTCGGCCTGGAGTCCACCGAGCGGTACGAGCAGGCCCGCGAGAGCGTCGCGCGGGCGATCGGCGCGGCGCAGCCGGAGGAGGTGCTCTTCACCGCCGGCACCACCGCCGCGGTCAACCTGGTCGCGGACACCGCCGGGCAACAGGTGGCCGGGCCGGGCCGGCGGGTCGTGGTGACCGGCATGGAGCACAACAGCAACCTGCTGCCGTGGCGCCGGCTCTGCGACCGTACGGGCGCCACGCTCACAGTGGTGCCGGCCGGACCGGACGGGCGGGTCGGGGCCGACCGGTTCGCCAGCGCGCTCGGCCCGGACACCGCGCTGGTGGCGGTCACCCACGTCTCGAACGTGCTCGGCACCGTCAACCCGGTACGGGAGATGACCGCCGCCGCCCGCCGGGCCGGCGCGCTGGTGGTGGTCGACGGCGCCCAGGCCGTACCGCACCGGCCGGTCGACGTGCGCGACCTCGACGCCGACTTCTACTGCTTCTCCGGGCACAAGGCGTACGGGCCGATGGGCGTCGGCGTGCTGCACGGCCGCCGGGACCTGCTCGCCGGGCTGCCCCCGTACCAGGTGGGCGGCGGCACCGTGAAGGGCGTCGCGGCCGACCAGCCGGTCCGCTACCTCGACGGGCCGGCCCGGTGGGAGGCCGGCACGCCGCACGTGGCCGGCGCGGTCGGGCTGGCCGCCGCCCTGGACTACCTGCGCGACCTCGGCTGGGACGCGATCCGCCGGCACGACCGGGCGCTGGTCCGGCACGCCGTCGACGTGCTCGCCGCGATCGACCGGGTGCGGGTGGTCGGTGACCCGGCCGCCGACCCCAGCGGCATCGTCTCGTTCGTGGTCGAGGGCATCCACCCGTACGACGTCGGGGCGCACCTGGACCGGCACGGCGTGGCGGTGCGCTGCGGCGTGCACTGCGCCAGCACCTTCCTCGACGAGATGGGCCTGCTCGGCACGGTCCGGCTCTCCTTCGGCGTCTACAACACCACCGCCGAGATCGACCTCGTCGGCGAGTTGCTCGCCGGCGTACGACCGGGTCCCTGGACCACCGACCACCCCGACGTCCGGTTCCTCTGAGCAGCGCCCGGAAGGGAGCGTCATGAGGTTCGACACCCGGCTGGTGCACGTCGGCCAGCGACCAGTGCCCGGCACCGGCGACGTGGTGCCGCCGATCCACCTCGCCACCACCTACGACCGCACCGCCCAGGACCCGCCGCGCTACTTCTACGCCCGGGGCGAGCAGCCCAACCGGGAGGCGCTGGAGGAGTGCCTCGCCGCGCTGGAGGACGCCCGGCACGCGACCGTGTACACCAGCGGGCAGGCCGCCGCCACGACGGCGCTGTCGCTGGTGCCGCCGGGCCGGCTGGTGCTCGCCTCCGACGACGTGTACGGCGGCACCCACCAGCTGCTCGCCGCCGCCGCCGAGCGCGGCGTGACGGTCCGGCCGGTGGACTTCGCCGACCCGGCCGAGCGGGACCGGGCGCTGTCCGAATGCGGTCCCGAGCTGGCCATGGTGTGGCTGGAGACGCCCACCAACCCGCTGCTCAAGGTCGCCGACATCGCCGCGGTGTCCGACCTCGCGCACCGGCACGGCGCCCTGGTGGTGGTGGACAACACGCTGGCCGGGCCGGTGCTGCAACGACCGCTCGCGCACGGCGCGGACATCACGCTCTACAGCACCACCAAGTCCGTCGCCGGTCATCTCGACGTGCTCGGCGGCGCGCTCGTCTACCAGGACGAGGAGCTGCACCGGCGGTTCCTGGCCTACCGCACGGTGGCCGGCAACGCCCCCGGCGGCTTCGACTGCTATCTCACCCACCGCGGCCTGAAGACGCTGTCCCTGCGCACCGCCCGGCAGGTGGAGAACACCCGCGCGGTGGTGGCGGCGCTGCTGGCCGAGCCGAGCGTCGCGACGGTCAGCTATCCGGGCCTGCCCACGCATCCGCAGCACGCGGTGGCGGCCCGGCAGATGACCGCGCCCGGCGCGCTCGCCGCCTTCGAGTACCGCGGCGACCCGGCCAAGCTGCTCGACCGGGTACGCCTGTTCACCGCCGCGGTCAGCCTCGGCGGCGTCCGTTCCCTGATCGAGTGCCCGGCGCTGATGACCCACCGCCCGGTGCCGCCCGAGGTACGCCGGCGTCTCGGGTTGACCGACCGGCTGATCCGGATCTCACCCGGCATCGAGGACCCGGCCGACCTGGTCGAGGACCTGGTCACCGCGCTGCGTGACGGCGCCTGACCCGCTGACCGGCATTACCGCCCCGCGAAGGAGGAGACATGTCCGCATTCACGACCGGCGGCGCCCCGGTGGTGCTCGACGGAGGACTCGCCACCGAGTTGCAGCGCGCCGGGCTGCCGTACCAGCCCCCGTGGTGGGGCACCGCGGCGCTGCTGGCGGACAGCCGGCGGCGCGTGCTGCGCGACGTCCACGAGCGGTTCCTGACCGCCGGGGCGCGGGTGCTCACCGCGAACACGCTGCGCTGCAACCTGCGGGCGCTGCGCCGCGCCGGACTGGAGGACGCCGGCCTCGGCTGGATGGTGCACGCGGCCGTCGGCGTCGCGCTCGCCGCCCGCAACACGGCCGGCGCGCCCGGCACCCGGATCGCCGCGTCGATGGCTCCGGTGGAGGACTGCTACCGGCCGGACCTGGTGCCGGCCGACGACGAGCTGCGTGAGGAGCACCGCTGGCTGGCCGTTGAGCTGGTCCGGGCCGGGGTGGAGCTGGTGCTGGTGGAGACCATGAACACCGCCCGCGAGGCACGCATCGCGGTGGAGCAGGTACGCGAGGTGGGCGCCCGGGCCTGGGCCGCCTTCGTCTGCGACGACCAGGGCCGGCTGCTGTCCGGCGACTCCCTGGTGGACGCCGCCCGCGCGGTGCGCGCCGCCGGGGCCGAGGTGGTGCTTGTCAACTGCACCGCCCCGGAGGCGACCGAGCGGTGCCTGCGGGCGCTGCGCGACGCCGACGACGGCCCGATCGGCGCGTACCCGAACCTGGAGGACCGCCGCGACGGCGCGCCCGGGCCGCGCCCGCTGCTCGACCCCGCCGAGTTCGGCGACCTGGTCGCCGGCTGGGCGGTGGAGTACCGGCTCGCCGTGGCCGGCGGGTGCTGCGGCGCGTCGCCCGCGCACATCGCCGCGCTGACGGCCCGGCTGAACGCCCCGGTGGCGGCCGTCGACTGACGCCGCCCGCAGGTCCGCCGGCCCGGCGCGGGCCGGGTCAGCCAACGAAGGGAGAACGAGACGGTGAGCGGCTCGACGATCGCACCGCCCGTCGAGGTGGTGCGCAGCCTGCCCGGCCCGGCCGGCTACATGTGCGGCCTGACCTGGGACGGCACCTGGCTCTGGCACTCCGACCAGGACGCCGCGCGGATCTTCGCGATCGACCCGGCGGACGGCGCGGTACGCCGGTCCTTCGCGTACCCGGACGTGCGGGCCGACCTGGGATACGCGGACGGAAAACTGTGCCAGATCGGCGGCCGGCCGAAGCGGATCCTGCTGATCGACCCGGCCACCGGCCAGACCGTCGGGTCGAAGCCGGTACGGCCCTCCAACGGCCGGGTCACCGGCATGGAGACCGGGCCCGAGGGCGTGTGGCTCTGCCTGCGCGCGCCCGCGGTGATCCAGCTACGGGACTTCGAGACCATGACGGTGCAGCGGGAGCACCCGGTCGTGGGGTCGCCCTCGGGCCTCACGTACGCCGAGGGTCACGTGCTCTACGCCGAGTTCGAGGACGGCCTGCTGCACGCGGTCGACGCGGAGTCGGGCCGGCTGGTCGCCACGGTGCGGCTGCCGGGGCATCCGACCGGGCTGGCCTGGGACGGCGAGCTGGTCTGGTACTGCGACTTCGCCGACCGGCGGTTCAAGGCGGTCCGGCTGCCGGACGTGCTCGGCGGCTGACCGGCCCGGTGGGGGCGGCGGCCCGGCCGCCCCCACCCGCCCGGCGTCAGGGCACCCGGTCGCGCGCGTCGAACTGCTCCTGCCGGCGGTCGCGCTCACCGCCGGCGCCGACGGACGGCGGCCGGCAGCGGCCGGCGCAGCCGCACGAGCAGCCGGAGGCAGCCGGCTCCGTCCGCTGAGGATCTTCGGTGTCCGGCCAACCGCCGGTGTGGCACGCGATCATCGCTTCTCCCTGCTCTGCGGTGGGACGCGCCGGAGAGCCCGGCGCGGTCGGACGGGGCGGGCAGCGGGACGACTATTTACTTGAGAATCATATGGTAAATTCGCTGGCGGGTGCCAGCTCCTGACAGGAGGGACGCCATGCGCGTCAGCGTGACCGACGACCCCGCGACCACGACGGCCTCCCGCACCGGCGGGCCGCCCGCACCGGCCGACCCGCTGCGCGCCGCCTCCTTCGCGGAGCTGCGGTCGCTGTTCGCGATGGAGCCCGACGCGGTCCACCTCAACACCGGCACCATCGGCGTGATGCCGTACGAGGTGCTGGACGTCAACGACCGGGTGACCCGGGAGTGGAACGGCGGACTGCGCAACGTCTACCCGCCCGGCATGTACCCCGAGCACCGCGCCGCCATCGGCCGGGCGTTCGGCGTCGACCAGGACGAGATGGTGATCTGCCACAACGCCACCGAGGGGGTGGCCCGCGTCATCAACGGGCTCGACCTGCACGAGGGCGACGAGGTCATCACCACCAGCCACGAGTGCTACTCGGTGCTGTCCAACTTCAACCTGCTGCGCAACCGGCACCGGATCACGCTCACCGTGCTGACCCCGCCGGTCGGGCCGGACGTCACCGCCGAGGAGATCGTCGACATGTTCGCCCGGGCGATCACGCCGCGGACGAAGGTGCTGGCGTTCGCCGCCGTCACGCTGTTCACCGGCACCCGGATGCCGGTGCGCCAGCTCTGCGACCTGGCCCAGCAACACGGCCTGACCACAGTGGTCGACGGCGCGCTGCTGCCCGGCCTGTTCGACACCGACCTGCGCGCGCTCGGACCCGACTTCGTCACCTGCTCCGGCTCGAAGTTCCAGTGCGGGCCGCTCGGCACCGGGCTGCTCTACGTCCGCAACAAGGTCCACCCCGAGCACAACCCGCTGCCGCTGCCGACGTTCTGGCCGGTCATCTCCACCTGGTACCCGATGATGGGCGCCCCGCCACCGCGTACCACCACCCGGGTGGAGAGCTACAACATGGGCGACTACCTGCAGAGCGCCGGCAGTGCCAGCATCGCCCGGGGCGCCGCCCTGGCGAAGGCGTGCGAGCTGTGGGACCGCATCGGCCGGGACCGGATCGAGCGGCACGCGGTGGCGCTCGGCGCGCACACCCGCGCCCGGATCGTCGAGCGGTTCGGCGTCGAGTCGCTGTACTCACCGCTCACCGACGACCGGCTGACCGCGCCGCTGGTGGCGTTCAACCCGTTCCCCGACCGGGCCGACGGCTGGAACATCACCAAATTCGCCCGCCTCGTCGACGAGCTGGAGAGCCGGCACCGGATCTGGACCCGGTGGACCGAGTTCGACGTCGCCGGCTCACCGCACCAGCACTACGCCGCCCGGATCTGCACCCACCTCTACAACACCGCCGAGGAGGTCGACCTCGCCGTCGACGCCATCGCCGACCTCGTCCGGGAGCTGTCATGACCGTCGCCCCGTACCGGCCGGAGCCGGCCACCGCGCGGCGGCGCGGCGGCGTGCTGCGGGTGGTCGCGCCCACCGACGCCGCACCGCTGGACCCCAGCTGCGCCCCCGCGTCGGCGGCCCCGTTCGTCCGGCTGCACACCCGGCAACTCGTCACCTGGCAGACCGCCCGGGACGTCCGCGACTGGCAGGCCGTCACGCCGGTGCCCGACCTCGCCCTGGAGGTCCCCTCCACCTGGAACGCCGGGCTCGGCGCCAGCCACCGCAGCTACGTGTTCCACATGCGCCCCGGCGTCCGCTGGGACACCCCCGACCGGCGTCCGGTCACCGCGCACGACGTGGTCCGCGGCTTCAAACGGATGTGCAACCCGGTCCGGCCCTCACCGTCGCTCGCGTACTTCGCGAGCACCGTGCGCGGCCTCGCCGACTTCGCCACCGCCTGGGCGGCGGAGGCCACCCACCGGGCCGGGGACGCGGCGACGCTGGCCGCGTACCAGAACGCGCACGAGATCCCCGGCGTCTTCGCGCTCGACGACGAGACGCTCGTCATCGAGCTGGCCCGGCCGGCGCTGGACTTCGTGCACATGCTCGCGCTGCCCGCGGCGTCGGCGGTGCCCGTCGAGCACGACGCGTTCGTCCCCGGCAGCCCCGAGGCCGCCGCCCACCTGCGCGCCAACGGGCCGTACCGGGTGCGGCGGCACCGGCCCGGCGAATGGGTCGAACTGGTCCGCAACCCGGCCTGGGAGCCCGCCGCCGACCCGTACCGGCGGGCCGAGGCCGACCGGGTGGAGCTGCGCCTGAGCGACGGCGCCGGCCGCGCCGACGCGGAGCCCACCGACGCGCCGGCCGAGGTGCCGGTCGCGCCCGCAGTCGGCGGGCTGCCGGCCGCCGAGCCGGTCGACGGCGACGGCGCGCTCGGCTGGGCGCTCGACCCGTACCTCCTGCTCAACCTGCGCGACCCGGTCTGGGCCGACCCCCGGGTACGGCAGGCCGTGGCGCTCGCCGTGGACAAGGCCGCGGTGGCCGACCTGTACCGGCGGCACCGCCCCGGCGTGCCGGTACGGGTCGCGGGCTCGCTGATCCCGCCGGGCAACGCCGGGCACGACACGGCCGATCCGTACCCCACCGGTGATCCGGCGCGGGCCCGTGAACTGCTCGCCTCGGCGGGCCACGCCGACGGCACGCCGCTGGTCCTGATCCACCCGCACTCCGGCCTCGGGCCCGAGGTGGCGCACGCCTGCGCGAGCGACCTCACCCGGGCCGGCCTGCCGACCCGGGCGGTCGGGCTCGCCGACGCCGCGTACACCGAGGCGCTGCGCGCCCCCGCCACCGCTGGCGGCTGGCAGCTCGCGGTGGCGGCGCGCGTACCCGACTGGCTGGAGCACAACGGGCGGGTCTTCGCGCAGGCGATGCTCCAGGCGACCCCGGTGCCCGGCGGCGCCAACCACGGCGGCTACGCCGCACCCGAGGTGGACGCGCTGATCGAGAGGGCGCTCGACGCGCCGGAGCCGTGGCGGGCCGACGCCGCCTGGCGGGCCGCCGCGGAGCGCGCGGTCGCCGACGTGGCGGTGGTGCCGATCCTGCACCGGGCGCCGGTGGCTGCGCCGAGGCGACCGGACCGGGTCGACGGGATCGCGCCGCTGCCCCCGCAGGGGTACGCGGTGGACCTGACCGCCGCACGCCCGGGGGTGGACGAGTGAACCCGCTGGTCCGCGACTACCTGCTGCTCGGCCTGCGCCTCGGCCGGCTGGTCGACGGGCTCGTCGACTGCTACTACGGTGACCCGGCGCTGCGCGACCAGGTCGCCGCCGAACCGCCGCCCGACCCCCGCGAGCTGTCCCGCCAGGCCGGCCGGACGCGCGCCGCCCTCGACGACAGCGACCTCGAACCGGCCCGCCGCCGGTACCTCACCGCCCAGCTCGCCGCGCTGCGCGCGGTCGCCGACCGGCTCGCCGGCACGCCGATGTCGTTCCGGGACGAGGTGCGCGCCTGTTACGACGTCGACGTGACCCGCACCCCGCCGGAGCGGTACGCGGCGGTGCACGACGAGATCGACGCGCTGCTGCCCGGGCCGGGACCGCTCGTGGACCGGGTGGAGGAGTTCTACCGGCGCAACACCGTCCCGCCGGAACGGCTGCACCGCTGCGTGCAGGCGGTCTCCGACGCGCTGCGCGAGCGGACCCGGGACCGGTTCGGCCTGCCCGGGACCGAGCGTGTCGAGTACACGGTGGTCCGGGACGCGCCGTGGAACGCGTACAACAGCTACCTGGGCGGCTTCCGCTCCGCCGTGGCGCTGAACGCGGCGAGCGGCCGGTCGGTGGCCGCGCTGCCGATCATCGTGGCGCACGAGTCGTACCCCGGCCACCACACCGAGCACTGCCTGAAGGAGGCCGGCCTGGTCCGCGACGGCGGCCAGGACGAGCACACCATCGCCCTGGTCGACACACCCCGGTGCCTGGTCACCGAGGGCCTGGCCGAGGCGGCGGTCGACGCGGTGCTCGGCCCCGGCTGGGGCGAGTGGACCGCCGGCATCCTGGCCGGGGAGGGCGTCCACGTCGAGGGCGAGCGGGTCGAGCGGATGCGCGGCCTGATCGTGCGCCTGCTGCCGGCCCGCATCGACGCCGCCCTGCTCCTGCACGACGAGGGCGGCGACCGGGCGGAGGCACTTGCCTACCTGCGGCGGTGGATGCTGCTGCCACCCGACCGGGCCGAGCAGATGGTCACGTTCGCCGCCGACCCGCTGTGGCGCGCGTACTCCGTCACCTACTCCGAGGGCGGCCGGCTGGTCGACGCCTGGCTGGCCGCCCGCGAGCCGGACACCAGCCTCGCCGACCGCTTCGACACGCTGCTGCGGGAGCCGCTGCTGCCGTCGCAGCTGCGCGCCGACGTGGCGGGGACCGCAGAGACAACGAAAGGTGTGTGCCGATGAACGGCGGCCAGCCCCGGTACGGGGGAATCCTGCGCCTCTACGGGCCCGGCAGCATGGACCATCTCGATCCGGCCTGCGCCTACTACATGCTCGGCGGGCAGATCATCCGGCTCTTCGCCCGCCAGCTGTTCACCTACCGGCCGGTCGCCGACCTGCGCGACCCGTCGGCCGTCACGCCCGTGCCCGACGTGGCCGAGGCGGTGCCGACAGTGGACAACGGCGGCATCAGCGCCGACCACACCCGCTACACGATCCGGCTGCGCCCCGGCGTGTACTGGGACACCGACCCGCCCCGCGAGGTGACCGCCGGGGACTTCGTGCGCGGCTTCAAGCGGATGGCCAACCCGGTGTTGCAGGCCGGCGGGATCGGCTACTTCACCAGCACCATCAGGGGGATGGCCGAGTACTGCGACGCGTACGCCGCCGCGATCACCTCGGCCGAGCCGGCCGCCGCCGAGCTGGCCGCGTTCCAGAACAACCACGAGATCGCCGGCGTCCGCGCCGTCGACGACCGGACGATCGTCTTCGACCTGATCCGCCCGGCGGTGGACTTCCTGCACATCCTGGCGCTGCAGTGCGCCTCCGCCGCCCCGGTCGAGTACGACGAGGTGCTGCCCGACAGCGCGGAGTTCCGGCGGCGGGTGCGCTCCAACGGGCCGTACCGGATCACCCACTACGCCCACGGCGAGTCGGTGCGGCTGGACCGCAACCCGGTGTGGCGCAAGGCGTCCGACCCCGTGCGCCAGCAGTACCTGGACGGGGTCGAGGTGACCATGGAGATCGCCAGCCCGCAGCAGGTGGGGGAGGTGATCGACAGTGGCCGCGCCGACCTGTCCTGGGCGTCACCGATCACCGAGCCGTACGACGTGGCGCCCACCGACCCGGGCAACGACCTCGGCTACGCGCTCAACCCGTACCTGGTGTTCAACCTGCTCAGCCCGAACGCCGACCGGGCGATGAGCAAGCTCAAGGTGCGCCAGGCCATCGCGTACGCGATAAACAAGGCGGCGATCGCCGAGATCTACCACGGCCTGGAGGCCGGGACGGTGATGTTGTCCGGGCACACGGCGATCCCGCCCGGCAACGACGGGCACGTCGACTTCAACCTGTACCCGACACCGGGGGACCGGGGCGACCCGGAGCGCTGCCGGGCGCTGCTGGCCGAGGCGGGCTACCCGGACGGGCTCACCCTCACCGCCGTGCACCGGGACGTGGACGCCAACCCGGAGGTGGCCCGCTCCTACGCCGCCGACCTGGAGAAGGGCGGCATCAGCGTCCGTCTGGTCTCGCTCGGCCACGCCGAGTACTACCAGTTCCTGCGCGACCCGGCCAACGCCCGCGCCGGCGCCTGGGACATCTCCGCCCCGTCCTGGACGCCCGACTGGTTCGGCCCGAACGGGCGCACCTACGTCCAGCCGATGTTCCAGACCAACACGTCCCGCGGCACCAGCAACTACGGCGGTTACAGCAACCCGGAGGTCGACCGGCTGATCGAGGAGGCGCTCGGCGCCACCGACCGGGCCCGCGCCACCGAACTGTGGCACCAGGTCGACCTGTGCGTCATGCGGGACGCCGCGATCGTGCCGATCCTCGTGCACGCCCCGACCATCCCGCACCGCAAGGGCCGGCGGGTCCGCAACGCGATCGCCATGCCCACGGTGGACCGCTGGTTCGACCTGTCCAACCTCTGGCTGGAGGAGTCCGCATGACCACGGCAGACGCATCGACGGACCTCGGACTGATCCCCGGCGCGGACGGCCCGCGCCGCGGCGGCACGCTCACCCTGGTCGGCGCAGGCGACGTCGACCACCTCGACCCGGCGCTGGCGTACCACACGGTCACCCGGGGGATCGTCCGCGCGTACACCCGGCAGCTGGTCACCTACCCGTCGACCCGCGACCACCGGCGGGCCGGGGACCTGGTGCCGGACCTGGCGGTGGCGGCGGACGGGCCGTACGACGCCGAGGGCCGCCGCTACCGGTTCACGCTGCGCGACGGGCTGCGCTGGGACCTGCCCAACGGACCCCGGCCGTTGACCGCCGCCGACGTGGTACGCGGCATCAAGCGGCTGGCCCACCCGATGGCGCCCAGCCCTGGCCTGCCCTACTACCTGAGCACCGTCGAAGGGCTCGCCGAGTTCCGCGACGACCTGCTCACCCTGCCCCGCGACCTCAACGTGGTGGCGCCCTACCTGGAGGCCGCCGAGGTGCCCGGGCTGCGGGTGCTCGACGACCGGACGGTGGAGCTGACCACCCGCCGCCCCACCTCCGACTTCCTCAACCTCCTGGCGTTGCCGTTCGCCTCCCCGGCGCCGGAGGAGTACCTCTGGTTCGTGCCCGGCAGCCCCGAGCTGGACCAGCGACTCGGCTCGATCGGGCCGTACCGGATCACCGCCTACGAGCCGGACCGGCTGATCACGCTGGAGCGCAGCCGCACCTGGGACCCGGCCACCGACCCGGTCCGTGCCGCCCACGTGGACCGCATCGAGGTGCGGCAGGGGCTGGACGAGAAGACCTGCCACGACATGGTGATCCTCGGTGACGCCGACATGTTGTGGGACATCCAGCCGCTGACCGAGCGGCTGCCGGAGATGTTCGCCGCCGGGGACCCCCGGCTGGAGGTCTGCCCGGCCGGTCTGTTCAGCCCGTACCTGGTGATCAACGTGCTCAGCCCGAACGAGGGCGGTGCGCTGGGCCGCCGGGAGGTCCGGGAGGCGTTGCAGTACGCGATCGACAAGACCGCCGTGGCCGAGGTCTGGGGCGGGCGTCGCCTCAACGACATCGCCGAGCAGATCCTGCCGCCGCTGTGCCGCGCGCACCGGCCGTTCGCGCCGTACGCGGCGAACGACGGCGCCGGCGACCCGGAGCTGGCCCGCCGGCTGCTCGCCGACGCCGGCTACCCCGACGGGCTCACGTTGAAGCTGGTCTACCGGGACCGGGACATCCACCCGGAGACCGCGCGGGTGGTCCGGTCCGCCGCCGCCCGGGCCGGCATCACCCTCGACCTCGTCCCGGCCGGCATCACCGAGCTGTTCGGCACATACCTGGGCCGGGCCGACGGCGCCCGCGAGGGCCGCTGGGACGTGGCGCTGTCCGGCTGGGAGCCGGACTGGCACGGCAACAACGCCCGCGTCTATCTCCAGGCCCTCTTCGACAGCTCCGGCGTCTCCGGCAACGACGACTGGGGGTCGAACTTCGGCCACTACCACAACGAGGTCGTCAACGAGCACATCGACGCGGCGCTGAGCTGCGCCGACGAGAGGGCCGCGAACGAGCACTGGCGGGCCGCCGAGCGGGAGGTGCTGCGCGACTGCGCGGTGGTGCCGATCCTCTTCGCCCACCAGTACTGGCTGCGCGGGCACCGGGTGCGCAACTGGCTGCCGTACCCGGTGCTCAACGGCGACCTGACCAACCTGTGGCTGGGGGAGGACTGACGCCCGGGCCGATGAGCGGCGACGACCACCGACTCACCGTACGTCTCGGCGAGCTGGCCCAGGCCCACGCCGACCGGGCGGCGGCGCGCGCGGGCGTGCCCGCCGTCCGGCTGGAGCGGCTGGCCGCCGAGCCGCTGCGCCTGGACGAGGACTTCTGCCGGGAGGTGGCCGACCGCTACGACGCCGCGCCGATGGTCACCGCCGGCACGGCCCGCGGGTACGCCCGGCTGGCCGCGGAGAACCTGCGGCAGTTCCGGCTGATCGGCGAGGCGGGCATCCGGGTGCTGCCGTGGACCGGGCCGGGGCAGCCGTACCGGGACTCGCGGGACCTGGTCGCGCGGGTCCGCGCCACCGGCCTGCTGCACGTCTTCCTCACCCGCCACGGGCACGGACCGGCCGGCGCGGACGGCGACCATCCGCTGCGCGCCCCCGCCGGAGTCCGGGCCGGCGGGGAGGAACTGCTGCACAACGACATCTTCCGGGCGGTGCACGACGTCTTCGGACACGTCCTGTTCGGCAACACGTTCGGGCCGCGCGGCGAGTTCCGGGCCACCCGCTGCCACCTCGCGATGTACCCGCCCGACCTGCACCCGCTGGTCTTCGCCGAGCTGGTCGGCCAGCTCTGCTGGTTCTTCCACGGGCCGCACCTGCGCCGCCCGGACGGGACGCTGCCCCGGCGCGGCGAGCCCGGGTACGTGCCGCCGCCACGGCGTCCGTACCCGCCGCAGAAACAGCTCGTGTACGACCGGCGCACCCTGGACCGGTTCGCCGCGCTGTTCACGTCGCCGGGCTGACCGCCGACATCAGGAAGTCGGGCACCCGCAGCGGCGGCATCACCATCCGGGTGAAGTAGTCGCCCCACTCCCGGGGCAGCGCCGGCACCGGCCGCCCGGACTCGGTGGCCCGGGCCAGCAGCGACAGCGGGCTCTCGTTGAACCGGAAGTTGTGCACAGTGCCGACGATCTCGCCGTCCTCGACCAGCCGCACGCCGTCGCGGGTGAGGCCGGTCAGCAGCAGCGACGCCGGGTCGACGTCGCGCAGGTACCACAGCGAGGTGAGCAGCAGGCCGCGCCGGGTGGAGCGCACCATCTCGGGCAGCGTCGGCGCGTCCGGCCCGCCCTCCAGCACCAGGTTGTCCACCATCGGGGTGAGCGGCGCGCCGGTCTGCTCGGCGGTGTGCCGGGTCTGCACGAGCGCGGTCAGCACACCCTCGTCGATCCAGCGGGTCGGCCGCAGCGGCAGCCCGTTGTCGACCACTGCGGTCAGGTCGTCGGTGCCCCGGCTGACCGTGAACGGGGCGCAGGGCAGCAGCGGATGGTCCGGGTCGCTGCGCAGCGTCAGCGGCAACGCGGTGAGGCGCTCGCCGAGCGGCAGCCGGCCGTCCGGGCGGCTGAACGCGGTACGCCCGTCCAGCGCGCCGCGCGCCCCGGCGGCCAGGTAGAGGTGGAGCATCAGGTCGGCCACGCAGTTCGGGGTGAGCAGCACCTCGTACCGTCCCGGCGGCAGCTCGACCCGGCGGCCGGGCCGCGCCAGCGTGGCGGACAGCTCGGCGGCGAGCGCCGGCACGTCCAGTCCGGTCAGGTCGGGCGCCGTCACACCGGCCCACGCCGAGTCGTCGCCGTCGCGCACGCTCAGGTCGAACAGGCCGGTGGACTGCGCGTGCCGCAGGCGGGCGCCGGTCGACGCGGCGAGGTAGGTGGTGACCACCCGGTGCTCGGTGTAGCCGTAGAGCCGCCGCTGCCCGGCCGCCGCGAACGCGTCGGCCAGGCCGGGCAGCACGTCTCCGAACGCGTCGACCGAGGTGCCGCCGGGCGGTTCCGCCCAGGACGGCGTCCGCCACGGCTCGGGCAGCCGCGCCGCGTCGGCGGCGGGCGGCGCGTCGCGGGCGGCCCGCTCGGCCGCGCGGACCAGGCCGGGCAGCGCGTCGCCGAGCGCGCCGCCGTGCCCGACCAGCCCCACGTGTACGCCGGCCGCGCCGTCGCGTACCGCCACCGCTGTCACCCGGCGGGACCGGACGCTGCCGTTCGTGGTCAGCGCGTCGCCCGCCCAGCGCAGGTGCGCGGCGGCCGTCTCGTCCGCGATCAGCAGCAGCTCGTCGGCGTCACGCCGGTGCCGCAGCGCCGCTTCCAGGGCGTCCTGGATCCCGCTCACCCGTCCCGCCCTCCGGTGTCGACGACGTCGATGCCACGGAACACCGCGGACGGGCAGCCGTGGCTGGCCGCTGCCGCCTGCACCGGCTGACCCTTGCCGCACATGTCGGCGCCGGAGAGCAGCCACGTGCCCTCCCCGCCCAGCCCGCACAGCGCGGACCAGAACGCGGTGGTCTCCGCCTGGTACGCGGCGCCGGACACCTGCCCGGCCAGCCGCCCGTTGCGGATGCGGTGCCAGCGCTGGGCGGTGAACTGGAACTGCCGCCGCCGCATGTCGATCGACCAGCTGTCCGAGCCGGCCAGGTAGAAGCCGTCCGTCACGCCCGCGATCAGGGCCGCGGTGTCCGGCCCGTCCACCGCCGGGCGCAGCGACACGTTCGGCATCCGGGCCATCGGCGTGTGCCGGTACGACTCGGCGTACGCGCAGCCGGCGGAGCGCGGCAGGCCGGCCCGCGCGGCCGAGGCCCGGTCGTGCTGGAACCCGACGAGCACACCCGCCTCGATCAGCGGCCAGGACTGCGCGGCCACCCCCTCGTCGTCGAACCCGACCGTGGCCAGCCCGTGCGGGGCCGACCGGTCGGCGTCCACGCTCATCAGCGCCGAGCCGTACCGGAGCCGCCCGGCGGCGTCGGGCGTGGCGAAGGTGCCGCCCGCGTACGACATCTCGTGGCCCAGGGCCCGGTCGTACTCGGTGGCGTGCCCGACCGACTCGTGGATGGTGAGCCAGAGCTGCGACGGGTCGATCACCAGGTCGTACCGGCCCGGCCGCACCGCCGGCGCCTGCGTCTTCTCGGCCAGCAGCGCCGGCAGTTCGGCCAGCTCGCCGGCCCAGTCCCAGCCCTCGCCGTGCAGGTACTCCCAGCCGCGGGCCACCGGCGGGCCGACGGTGCGCAGCGTCTGGACGCCGCCGTCGCGCGGGCGCCGGCCCACCGCCAGCACCTGCGGGTGCACCCGGACGCGCTGCTGGGTGACGCGGGTGCCGTCCAGGTCGGCGTAGTACGTGTTCTCCTGGGCGGCGGTGGCGCGGGCCAGCACGTGCGCCACCGACTCGTGTGCCTGCAGCCCGGCGCACCAGTGGCTCAGCAGCTCCACCCGTTCGCTCTCCGGCACCTCGAACGGGTTGATCCGGTACGGCGAGCGCCAGGTCGCCGCCGGGTACGCGGGCTCGGGCGCGAGCGCGACGGGCGCGCCGCCGACGTCGGCGCAGGCCCGGGCCAGCGCCAGCGCGTCGTCGCAGGCGCGTACCGCCGCCTCCGGCGTCAGCTCGGGCGTGGCGGCGAAGCCCCACGCGCCCCGGTGCAGCACCCGTACCGCCAGGCCGGTCTCGGTCTCCTCCTCGCTCGCCCGCAGCGCCCCGTCGTGTACGACGGTGCGCCCGGAGCGGACCCGCTGCACCCGCAGCGCGGCGTATCGCGCGCCCCGCTGCCGGGCCCGGGACAGGGCGGCGTCGGCGAGGCGGGCCAGCGGAAGAGCGAGGAAGGAGTCGTCGATCTCGTCGGGCACACGCGCCTCCGGTCGCCGGGGTGCCGCCGTCCGCGCCGGTGGCGCGGCGGCCCGGGGGTTGCGGTGAGGAGACTAGTGCCGCGTGCCGCCCCGGCACAGGGCCCGCGTGGCGGCCGGGCGGCCGACCAGCGCCGTCGCCGCGCAACAGAGCAATCGGGAAGAAGACTGCTGCCGCGCCGGGGCGCGCTTGAATTGATTGGCGTCGCTCAATAGATTGAGGGCGGGCGCCGCCGAGGTCCGCACGACCGGGCCGCCGGCGGCTGACAGGTTTGTCCCGAGCCGGGCACGTCGGTCGTACGCACCGACTTCTCACAGTGGCGCATCGACGCGCCGCCACCCGAGCGCGTCGCCGCGCCGCCGTCCGTCCGGACGCGCGTCGTCGCGTCGCGCCGCCCGACGCAGAAGGACTTCCCATGACGATTCTCCGTACCCGTTCCGGCCCGGCCCTGGCGGCGGTGACCGCGCTGGCCGCCGTCGTGGCCGCCACCGCGACGGCCCTGCTCGCCGGCCCGGCCACGGCGGCGCAGGGCTGCCGGGTCGACTACACACCCAACCAGTGGCCCGGCGGGTTCACCGCGAGCGTCAAGGTCTCACCCGGCGACACCGCCGTCTCCGGGTGGACGGTCACCTGGACGTACGCCGGCGACGAGCGCGTCACGAACGGCTGGAACGCCACCGTCAGCCAGTCCGGCGCGACGGTCACCGCCCGCAACATGTCGTACAACGGCGGCATCCCGGCGGGCGGTTCCACCGAGTTCGGCGTGCAGGGCACGTTCAGCGCCGCCGGCGGCGCGCCGGGCGGGTTCACGCTCAACGGCGTGCCGTGCAACGGCGCCGCGCCGTCGCCGACAGTGGTGCCCACCACGGCGGTTCCGACCACCGCCCCGCCGACGACCGCCCCACCCACCACGGCCCCGCCGACCACCGCGCCCCCGACCACCGCTCCGCCCACGACGGCGCCGCCCACCAGCGCGCCGCCGACCACCCCGCCGCCGAGCGGATGCGCCGGGGCGGTGCTCTGCGACGGCTTCGAGAACCAGACCGGCTCGACGCCGTCCGGCGACTGGAGCGTGGTGAGCCCGGACTGCTCCGGCGCCGGCACGGCCACGGTGGACACCACCACCACGCACAGCGGCAGCCGCGCGATCCGGATCAACGGCGCCGCCGGCTACTGCAACCACGTGTTCGTGCGGACCACGAAGAACCTCAGCGCCCTGGGCAGCGTCAGGTACGCCCGGATCTGGGTGCGGCACACCACCGCCCAGCCCACCGACCACACCACGATGATCACCATGTCCGACGCCGCCGACGGCAACCGCGACCTGCGGCTGGGCGGCCAGAACGGCGCCCTGCAGTGGAACCGCGCCTCCGACGACGCCACGCTGCCCGAGCAGAGCCCGGCCGGGGTGGCGCAGAGCGTGCCGCTGCCCACCAACCGCTGGGCCTGCCTGGAGTTCATGGTGGACGGCTCGGCCGGTCAGCTCCGCACCTGGCTGGACGGCGTCGCAGTCACCGGGCTGACCGCCGACGGCGTACCGACGCACGACATCGACGGCCAGTGGTACAACCGCACCTGGCGACCGCAGCTCACCGACCTGAAGCTGGGCTGGGAGAGCTACGGCGGCGGAGCCGACACCCTCTGGTACGACGACGTGGCGATGGGCGCCACCCGCATCGGCTGCTGACGGTCCGCCGGGGCGGCCGGGTCAGCGCTCGGCGGTCATGCGCTGGGTGCCGATCACGGAGAGCAGTCGCAGCGCCTCCTCCGAGGGCGAGCCGGGCGTGGCGGTGTAGATGACCACCTGCTGGTCGCGGTCGGTGATGTCGAGGACATCGCAGTTCACAGTCACCGGCCCGACCAGCGGGTGCCGGAACGTCTTGCACAGCGTCCGCGCGCCGCCGACGTCGTGGGAGGCCCACAGGCGGGCGAACTCCGCGCTGCCGGCGAGCAGGTCCGCTATCAGCGCGGCCATCTCCGGGTCGTCCGGATAGCGGGCCGCGGCGGCGCGCAGCCGCCCGACCGAGTGGCGGGCGAACTCGCTCGCGTCCGACACGCCGTACATCAGGTGCGGGCCGAGGAACGCCCGACGGACCAGGTTGCGATCCCGCCGGGACACCGCGGAGAAGTCCTCCATGAGCGCCGCCGCGAGGTCGTTCCAGGCGATCACCTCGAACGTCGCCGAGGTCACGAACGCCGCCGCCTGCGGCAGCCGGTGCAGCAGGTCCAGCACGCTCTGCCGTACCTCCCGGGGTGGCCCGGGCGGCGGCGCGGGCGGCTCCCCGGCCAGGTGGTGGAGGTGGTCGCGTTCGGCGTCGGACAGCCGCAGCGCGCGGGCCAGCCCGGCCAGCACCTCCCGCGACGGACGCGGAGCCCGGCCCTGCTCCAGCCGGGTGTAGTACTCGGTCGAGATGAACGCCAGCCGCGCCGCCTCCTCGCGGCGCAGCCCCGGGGTGCGGCGACGCCGCCCGGCGGGCAGGCCCACGTCGGCCGGGGCGATCCGCTCCCGCCTGCTGCGCAGGAACACTGCCAGCTCACGTCGGTCCACGACCCCAGTGTGCCCGTGCACGGCGGCTGGTAGCCAGGTACCGCCGGTGCCTGGATGGGCTCCGCGCCCGGCCGCAGGCTTGCCGCATGGACACCACACGAACCACTGAGGGCCTGCTCGCAGACAAGGTCGCGTTCATCACCGGCGCCGGGCGGGGCATCGGCGCCGCGGCGGCCCGGCTGTTCGCCGCCGAGGGCGCCCGGGTGCTGCTCGCCGCCCGGACCGAGGAACAGTTGAAGGCGGTCACCGAACAGGTCCGGGCCGCCGGCGGCACCGCCGAGTACGTCGTCTGCGACCTGGCCGACGCGGCGAGCGTGCGCGCCGCCGTGGACCGCGTCGTCGAGGTGTACGGCCGCCTCGACGTCGCCTTCAACAACGGCGCGACGATCGTGCCGCCCGGACCGATGGACCGGGTGCGCGAAGAGGACTTCGACCACCTCTACACCGTCAACCTCAAGGGACCGTGGCTCGCCATGGTCGCCGAGGTCGCCGCGATCCGGGCCACCGCCGGCACCGGCGCGATCGTGAACAACTCCAGCGTCGGCAGCCTGATGGGCAACCCCGCGCTGCCCGCGTACGGCGCGATGAAGCGCGCGGTGAACAGCCTCACCGAATCCGCGGCGATCACCTACGGCCCGGAGGGCATCCGGGTCAACGCGATCGCCCCGGGCAGCACGCTCACCGAGATGATGCGCGCCTGGGACGCGGAGTCACCCGGGATCATCGAGCGGCTCGCCGCCGCCAGCCCGTTGCGCCGGGCCGCCGAACCCGACGAGATCGCCCAGGCCGCCGCGTGGCTGCTCAGCGACCGCGCCTCCTTCGTCACCGGTACGGTGCTGCGGGTCGACGGCGGCGCGCGGGCCTGACCGGCTCAGACGGTGGCGTCCTGGACCGGCCGGGGCGCGACCGTGCCGTCCGTGACCGGCTTGAAGCCCTTGACGACCAGGTAGACGCCGAGCGAGAACTCCCACACCGCGATGGGCAGCGCGGCGACCGCCGCCACCGGGGACAGCCGGTCCCAGGCGCCGAACAGCGTGCCCAGATCGGAGGCGACGAGCAGCGGCGCCCCGGCGAGCCCGAGCACCGGCAGGATGCGCGGCACCAGGCGGGACTGGTAGAGCAGGGAGCCCAGCAGCAGGGCGTTCACGGCCGGGAGGAGCGCCTGGCTGAGCAGGAACACCGAGTCGTAGAAGGCGACGAGTGTCCGGCCGGTGACCAGCGCGTCCGGTTCGGCGCCGGCCCGCCGCAGGGCGACCAGGGTCAGGATGCTCGCGACGCCGATGAAGATGCCGGCGGCCTCCAGCACGCGGGCGGCGACGAAGCCCAGCGCACGCGCCTCACCCTGCCGCTTGAGCACCGGGTGCAGCGCGATCGCGGTGCCGATGCAGGCGAGGGCGACGATCACCTCCAGGACGCCGCCGACGACGACCGGGGTGTCCGGCGTGCCGCCGAGGATGTAGTCCGCCTCGCGTATCGGGGCGTACAGCGTGAGGGTCGGGATCGAGACGAAGGTGAGCAGGTAGAACCCGCCCGCGACCAGCGACGTCTTGCGCAGTGAGTCCATCGGGGCTGCCCTCCGCCGCTCGGCCGGTGGTCGTTCCCTCACTCTGCGGCGGATCGGCGCGGCGGCGAATCGGCCGCTCGGTCAGACTCCTCGCGCGATGCGCACGGGCCACCGGTAACGGATACCGGTGGCCCGTGGGCGTACGACAGCGCGGCGACGCTAACGGTTCATCATGAGCGCCACCACTACGGCGACGAGCACCAGCGCGGCGAACACCGCCGCCGCGATCTTCGCGGCGCTGTAGGGCCGCTCACCGATCACCTCGCCGGTGCGCGCGTTCACCAGCACCTGGTACGAGCGGCCGGCGTGCAGGTACGCGGCGATCCACACCGGCAGCAGGATCAGCTTGTACGACACGTCGGAGTACGTGGTGTCCACTGCGGACACCCGTTGCTCGTCACCGCCGATGTCCGACCGGCAGTCCCCCTCGATGACCGGCGCCATCCGCGCCTTCGCCTCGGTCAGGCCCGCCTCGGGCTCGGTGTCGTACCGCAGCGCCTGGTATCCGGCCAGGTAGTCGCCGTGGTACGCGGCCGCCTCGGTCAGCGGCCACGGCGCCAGCTTGTCCAGCTGCTCGGTGGGCAGGTGGGTGGTGGCGGGCACCAGCACGTCGTCGAAGTCCCGGCTGACGGTGCCGGCGGCCGGATGCCACCGGGTGTGCCGCACCTGCCGGGTCCGCGTCTCCTGCTTGCCGTCGACGGTCACCGTGTACGTCTCGGTGACGTAGTAGTACTCGCCCCGCTGACCCCGGTAGTCCGACACGGTCCGCGCGTCGAACGTCCAGTGCGGCAGGTACGTGCCCTTCAGCGTCTCCGCCTCGCTGACCTTCTTCAGGCTCCCCGGCGCGAACCAGCGGCTGCGGCACCACTGGCCCAGCGCCGTCCGTACGCCGTTGCGGTCCACCGCGAACGGCAGCACCGCCTCCGGCGCGATCAGCTCGCCCGCCGCGGCGTCGGCCACCAGCGGCGTGGCGCAGAACTGGCAGCGCTGCGCCAGCACGTCGCTCTCCGTCCGGGCCCCGCAGCCCGGGCAGACGAACGTGTGCGCCCCGACGCTCGCCACCGGCTTGCGGGGCAACGACGCGAGATCCGCGTACGCGTGCTCGCGCACCTCGCGGCCCGCGCCGGCGATCTCCTGCCGGTGCCCGCAGTACGGGCAACTGAGCGTCGTCGTGCCCGGCGCGAACTCCACCCGGGCCCCGCAACCCCCGCACCGGTACGAGGGCGGGGAGACAGTCGTGTCGCTCATGCCGGCACCTGCCCGGTGCGGGGACGACTCACCCGCTGACGTGCGTTCATTGCGGCGGCAGCGGCGGCGGGACGCTGGCCAGCACCGACGCCAGCTCCGGCACCTGTCCGGCGGGCTGCCACTGCGCCATCCCGGCACGCCAGACCAGCGTGTCCGGGCCGAGCGCGCCGGCGCCCGCCTGCTCGGCCAGCCCGCCGAGTTCGTACGGGCCCTGCCGCTGGCCACCGACGCCGACGTACCACTGGGCCTGGCCCGGCAGCGGCGGCGGCTCGGCGGCGCCCGGCTGCGCGGCCGACGGCTGCGCCGGCTGCGTGGCCCCGCCGCCGCCCATCGTCCGGGCCATCTGCTGGCCCATCGCCATGCCCAGGCCCAGGCCGATGCCCGCGCCCGCCTCACCGCCCGGGTTGTTCGCCGCGGCCTCCATCGCGTTCGCGGCCTGGAAGCGGGTGTAGCGGTCCAGGTCGCCGACCGCGCCCATGCTGGTCCGCTTGTCCAGCGCCTGCTCGACCTCCGGCGGCACCGACACGTTCTCGATGACGAACTTGGGGATCGCGATACCGACCTCGGCCAGTTCCTCGGTCAGCACGGCGGCCAGCCTCCGGCCGATCGCGTCCTGGTGCGCGGCGAGGTCCAGCAGCGGCACGCCGGCCGTGGCGAGCGCGCCGCCGAGCCGGCCCACGATCAGCTGCCGCAGGTACTCCTGCACCTCCTCGGTGCGGAACTGCGGGTCGGTGCCGACCAGCTCACGCAGCAGCTGCGCCGGGTCGACCACCCGCGCCGCGAAGGCGCCGAACGCCCGCACCCGGACCACGCCGAACTCGGCGTCGCGCAGGATCACCGGGTTCTGGGTGCCCCACTTCATGTCCGTGAACTGCCGGGTGTTGACGAAGTACACCTCGGCCTTGAACGGCGAGTTGAAGCCGTACTTCCAGCCCTTCAGGGTGGACAGGATCGGCAGGTTGCGGGTCTCCAGCGTGTACGTTCCCGGCGGGAAGACGTCGGCGATCTTCCCCTCGTTGACGAACACCGCCGTCTGGGACTCCCGGACGACCAGCTTGGCGCCCATCTTGATCTCGTTCTGATACCGGGGGAACCGCCAGACGATCGTGTCCCGGCTGTCGTCCAGCCACTCGACGATGTCGATGAGCTCGCCCCGGAGCTTGTCCATCAGCCCCATCGCAACCCTTTCCTCGGCGCCGTTCTCCGGCGTCGCGGGCGACGATAGCAACCCCCCGCCACCTGCGAAAAGAGAACAATGGTGCGCTGATCGGCACCTACCGATCGCCGTCGTTCAGCCGGTTTCGCCGCTCATCGATTCCCCGCCCCCGTGACGCCGGGAGGCATCTCGGGACGGATCCTCCCAAGCCGGCGCCGCACGTGGACCCCGGTCGGTGGACCACGCGGCGCGCTGGTTCGGCAGCCGGGGCGGGCCGCCGGTCTCCGGGACCGGCCGTTCGGTCTCCTGCACCAGATAGTGCGGCCGGCGTTTGGTCTCGTAGTAGATCCGGCCGATGTACTCGCCGATCACGCCCAGGATCATCATCTGAATCCCGCCGAGGCCGATCACGCTGACGATGATGGTGGTGTAACCGGGCACGTCGATGCCCTTCTCCACGGCGTCGGCGACCACCCACGCCATGTAGCCCACCGCGATGAGCGTGAGGAAGAGCCCGCCGTAGATCGCCAGGCGCAGCGGCCGGTTGTTGAACGACAGCAGACCGTCGAACGCGTAGTTGAACAGCTTGCCGAACGTCCACCGGCTCCGCCCCGCCTGCCTGCTCTCGTTGCGGTGCGCCACCACCACGGTGCGGAAGCCGATCCACGAGAACAGGCCCTTGGAGAAGCGGTTGTACTCGGGCATCGCCAGGATCGCGTTCACCGCGAGCCGGGACAGCAGGCGGAAGTCACCCGCGCCGTCCAGCAGGCGGACGTCTATCCACCAGTTGACCAGGCGGTAGAACGAGCGTGAGGCGACCATCCGGATGAACCGGTCGCCGCGCCGGTCGCGGCGGGCGATCACCTGGTCGAAGCCCTGGCGGTAGAGCGCGACCATCTCGGGCAGCAGGCGCGGCGGATGCTGCAGGTCGGCGTCCATGATGACGACCGCGTCGCCGGTGGCCCGGTGCAGCCCGGCGAGCATGGCCGCCTCCTTGCCGAAGTTGCGGCTCAGCGACGTGTAGCAGACCGTCGGGTCGGCGGCGGCGAGCCGGCGCAGCGCCGCGAGCGTGCCGTCCTCGCTGCCGTCGTCGACGTACACCACCTCGACGTCCACGTCGGGCAGCTCGGCGAGCGCGGTGCTGAGCATCTCGTGCAGCCGCTCCACCGACTCTTCCTCGTTGAAGCAGGGCACCACCACCGACAGCCGCATCGGCGTCGTCCCGCCCGGCCCGGCGCCCGGGCGCGGGCCTCCGGCGCCGGCGGCGTCAGAGCCGGTAGACGAGCGTGCCATCGAGATCCTCCCGGGTGATGCCCAATCCGTCGACGGGCCGGTTCTCGATGCCCTCCCACGGCGTGCCCGCCGCGCGGCTCGGCACCGCGACGACCGACCGGACGCCGATGCCGCGCAGGTACGCCACGCTGCCCGCGTCGGGGAACGTCGCCACGGCGACCCGGGTCTGCGCCTGGGTGACCGGCTCGAAACCGCCGAGCCCGTTGGTGATCCGGGGGAACCCGTCGGTGGACCAGAGCATGTAGTTCAGGTCGCCGATCCCGCCGGCGGGCAGCACCAGCATCGGCTCCGGCGCGGTACGCATCGCGGCCGGCGGCGTCGGCACGACCGGGTGCGGCGTGCGGTTGACGCCCTCCAGCGTCACCAGCGCGAGCGGCACCAGTAGGACCAGCGGCGCCACGGCCCGGGACCAGCGGTGGGCCGAGGGCCGGTGCCAGGACTCGGCGAGCGCGGTGACCAGCCCGGCGGCCAGCACCGCCAGCAGCAGGCTGGTCCAGTGCATCATCCGGCCCGGCGTGCGCAGCGCGTCCCAGCCGGGCAGGAGCGTGGACAGCGTCAGGTAGCCGGGGTCGCCGTCCCCGCCGAGGGTGGCGCCCAGGCCGAGCAGCACGGTGCCGACCACGCCGAGCCCCAGCGCGACCCGGTGCCGCACCGGGAACGACGAGACGAACAGCCCCGCCGCGGCCAGCCCGATCAGCGTCATCCCGGGCAGCAGCGCCATCTCCGGCGGCCAGGTCAGCTGCTCCCGGGCGGCGGCGTGCCGTTCCCCCCACAGCCACGAGTCGCCGGGCGCGGTGATGAACCCGATCAGCGGAGGGGAGAACATCTTGGTCCAGTCCAGCGAGCGGACGGCCTGCGGGTTGAGGTCGACGACGCGCAGGTAGACCAGGCCGAGCAGCAGCGTCACGGCGCCGAACACGGCGCCGCCGGCCAGGTCCGCGATCAGCAGCCGGCGGCCGAACGGCGGACGCTCCCGCTTGCGCCACCAGGACCAGCCGTAGCAGCCGGCCGCCACCAGCACGGCGGCCAGCAGGAAGTAGACGAGCGGCAGCCCGATGCCGAAGCCGAGCGTGACCTGCCAGGCGGCGACGAGCCACCCGGCCACCGCCCAGCCGGGACGGCGGCGCTCCGGCCGGTAGCCGTGGCGTAGCGACCAACCGTGACCCCGGGCCAGCATCGCCAGGGCCAGCGCGATCCCGCCGCTGGACAGGATGTTCAGGTGGCCGGAGTGCGCCAGCCGCCAGGGCGCGTACGCCCACGCGATCCCGGCGACCGCGCCGCCCCAGCGGTTCGCGCCGAGCTGCCGGGCCAGCGCGTACGCCCCGAGGAACGCCAGCGCGTGCAGCAGCACGTAGAGCACGTTGTAGCGGATCACGGCGGCCTCGAAGCCGGAGCCGACCATCCCGAACGGCGCGTAGCCGAGCAGCGTGTCGCTGTAGGCGTAGGTGTAGCGCTCCGGGAAGAACGTGTTCGAGTGCCAGAGGTTGGCCGGGTCGTTGAGCAGGGCGTGCCCCGACCAGGCGACCTGCCACGCCTGCAACGTGGGGTCGCCCAGGTCGCCGGGGATGGTGGTCGCCGGGTGCCGCATCGTCGGCCAGGTCAGCACCACCGCCAGCAGCAGGCTGCCCAGGATCGCCAGCGTCCACTCCGGGTTCGGCCGCCATCGGCGTCTGCCGTCCACAGGCCGTTCGTCGGAGGGGCGGTCGTCCGAGGGCCGGTCGGCGGGAGGCTGCTCGGGACCGGTGTCCTCAGCGGTCGGCGGGGCGACGGCGGGCCGGATCTTCATGGGATAGATGCTTCACGATGCTGCTGGTCCTGTCGATCCACTGTCCGAAATGTGGTTGAAACTTCCGGCCGCATTACCGGAAACCGCCTACGCGAACCGGTCGGCGAGCGCCGACAGCCGGTCGACGTACGCCGGCCAGTCGTAGCCCTCGGGGACGTTCCGGTTCTCCTGCCCCAGCCCGATCGCGGCGTCGTGCTGCTCGCGCAGGATGTCGGCGTGCCCCGCGTGCCGGGCCAGGTCGACGCAGACGTGCACGAGGACCTGGTGCAGCGTCACGTCCTGCCGGCCGGGCAGCCACCACGGCACCCGCCCCGGCGCGTCCAGCGGCAGCGTGTCGATCGTCTCGTCCGCGAACGCCGCGACGCGGCGGTACAGGTCGATCAGCCCGTCCTTGGTCTCGTCCTCGCGGGCGTACCAGTCGGCCTGCGGGTCGGCGTCGAACGTCTCGGTGGCGACCAGCTCCGCCGGTGTGGGGAACTCGCGGCCGAACGTCGGCCCGAAGTAGCCGGCCTCGACGTTCAGGCAGTGCTTGAGCACCCCCAGCAGGTTGTTGCCGGTCGCGGTGCGGGGAAGCCGGGCCTCGCGTTCGCTCAGCCCGTCGAGCTTCCAGATCAGATTCTCCCGGATCGCGCGCAGGTAGTGGTGCAGCGTTGCCTTCGGGTCGTACGGCTCACTCATGCCCGACACTCTTCCGCATGGGTCGGACATCGTGGGGGCGCCGTCAGCCGGTCTGGCTGTTGTCCTTGTGCGCGCCCCACCCGTGCCAGCGCTCGATCTCGATCCACGCGCTGACCCGCTTGCGGTCCCGCCGGGGGTACGGCCGCCCGGTGTAGTGCTGCGAGATCCGGTCGATGTCCGCCAGGCCCTCGTCGTCGCGCAGCTCGACCACCCGCCCGATCAGGCTGACGTGGGTGTACCAGTTCCCCTCGTCCAGCACGGTCAGGGAGACCCGGGGATCGCTGCGCAGGTGTGCCAGCCGGCGGCGGCCCTCGTCCATGTTCACCAGGACGCGGCCGTCCTCCCAGAGGTACCAGGTGGCCGCGGACACCGGCTGGCCGTCGCGAAGCGTGGCGATGACAGCGGGATTCGGCTTGCCCAGCATGGCGACGGCGGGCTCGGGCAGCGGCGGCTTCGACATGGCACTCACTCTACGTACCCGCCGGGCCCGCCGCTGGTCATGCGGCCCGCGCCGCCCGGACGGGCTCCCCGGCGGCGTCCGCCGGGGAGCCCGTCGCACGCCGGTCAGGCGCGCGCGCTCCACTGCTGGTTGGTGCCGCCGTGGCAGTCCCAGAGGTTGATCCTCGTCCCGTTGGCGGTGCCGTAGCCCGCCGCGTCCAGGCAGCGCCCGGACTGGACGCCGCTGATCGTGCCGTTGGCGTTGAGGTTCCACTGCTGGTTGGGCTGGCCGTTGCAGTCCCAGATGATCACGCTGGTGCCGTTCGCGGTGCCCCGTCCGCTGGCGTCGAGGCACTTGTTGCCGAGCACCTGCAACTGCTTGTCCGAGGTGTAGGTCCAGCGCTGCATGGTGCCGCCCCAGCAGTCGTACAGCTGCACCGCGGTGCCGTTCGTGGTGCTGCCGTTCGGCACGTCCAGGCACCGGCCGGAGCCGGCGCCGACGAGCTGCACGTTCTGGTACGTGCCGCCGCCGCTGCCCGGGGTGCCGATGCTGCCGGACACCGACTGCAACGCCCGGTACCAGACCGCCGCCATCTTGTCGTAGCCGGTGGCGGTCGGGTGGATGCCGTCGATCAGGTCGGCGGTGGTCAGCGCCGAGTACTGGTCGACCAGGTGGACGCGCTTGCCGGCGTTCACCTTCGACTGCACGATGCCGGGCAGCGCGGCGTTGAACGTGCGTACCGCCGCCGCCTGGCCGGAGTTGGCGAGCGGGATGATCTGCGCGACGAACACGTCCGCGTTCGGCGCGGTGTTGGTGATGCGGTCGATGAGCGAGGAGAGCCGGTTCGGCGCGGTGGAGACGTTGTAGTTCTGCAGGATGTCGTTGGTGCCGATGTGCAGCAGCACGGTGCGCGGCTGGTAGGCGTTCAGCCAGCCGGTGATGTTGGCGTCGATCTGGTCGATGCGCCAGCCGGGGTGGCCCTCGTGGTCGTGGTCGCCGAGGTTGCCCGGCCCGTTGAACTGGGAGCCGACCAGGTCGACCCGGTAGCCGCCGCCGGCCAGCCGCTGCCACAGGCCGATCCGGTAGCCGCCCGGCACCTGGGTGCCCTCGGTGATGGAGTCACCGAGCGGCATCACGCGGGTGCCGCCGTTGGACTCGGCGGCCGCCGGTCCGGTCGCCGTCAGCACACCGGCGGCCAGCACGGCGAGCGCGGCGCCCGCGGTGAGCCATCTCCGCACAGTGGTACGCATGTGTGCTCCTTTCACGGGGTGGTGCAGGTCAGGGACGGGGTGGTCGGCGAGCCGTTGGCGATGAAGCCGAACGTGGTGGAGCCGGACGCGGGCACGGAGCCGTTGTACGCGGCGTTGCTGACTGTCGCGGTGGAGCCGCTGGTGCTCAGCGTGCCGCTCCAGACCTGGCTGATGCTCTGGCCACCGGCCAGGTTCCACCGCACCGACCACCCGTTGAGCGCCGCGGCGCCGGCCGTGACTGTCACCTCGGCCTGGAAGCCGCCCGACCAGGAGTTCGTGGTGCGGTAGGTGGCGGTGCAGGCGCCACCGCCCGGCGGCGGCGTGGTGGGCGGCGCAGTGGTCGGCGGGGGATCGATCGGCGGCGGCGTGGTGGTCGGCGGGTCGGTGGGCGGCGGCGTGCTCCCGGCGGGGGTGAACCGCCAGTGGTCGATGTTGAACAGCGAGCCGCTGCCGCCGGTGAACCGCAGGTAGAGGTCGTGGGTGCCGGTGGCGCCGCTGACCGCGCAGGTCGTGTCGGCCCAGGTCTGCCAGCCGCCGGTGCCGGACACCCGGCAGGTGCCCACCACCGGGCCGCTGGTGCCGTCCAGCCGCAGCTCGATGGTGCCGCCGCTGCCCGCGGAGGCCACCCGGGCGGTGTACGAGGTCGCGCCGGTCCCGAAGGCGACGCCCTTGATCTTGAGGTAGTCGCCGTTGTCGATGAAGCCGACGTTCATCCCGCCGCCGCTGGCCGGCTCGGTCTCCACGCCGGACGCCCAGGCGCTCGTCTCGGCCTCCTGCCGGATGTACGGGTTGAGCGTGCCGATCTGCGGCGCGCCGGTGGTGGTCATGTTGATCGTCGGGATCGAGCCGTCAGCGCCGTAGGAGAACTTCTCCACCGCCACCGACCTGGTGAAACCGCCGCCGCCGGGCAGCGCGCCGTTGTGGTAGAAGAAGTACGAGCCGCCCTTGTAGTCGGTGATGCCGGGGTGGTTGGTGAAGCTGCTGCCCTGGGTGGGCATGACGGTACCGCGGTACGTCCACGGCCCCAGCGGCCCGGGCGCGGTGGAGTAGGCGATGAACTCCGAGCAGCACTTGGCCGCGAAGACCATGTAGTAGAGGCCGTTGCGCTTGTACACCCACGGACCCTCCTCGTAGAGGGTCGGCCGGTTCGCGTCACCGGTCCGTGCGCCGAAACCCGCCGCGGTCAGCGGGATCTGGGTCGGGCTGCCCGAGTACGAGATCATGTCCGCGTTCAGCTTGACGTACCACAGGCGGGGGTTGCCCCAGTACAGGTACGCCTGGCCGTCGTCGTCGATGAACACGGTCGGGTCGATCTCACCGTTGCTCACCAGCGGGCGCCCGATGGCGTCCCGGAACGGCCCGGTGGGGCTGTCCGCCACCGCCACCCCGATGCCCATCTGGCCGGTGGCCCGCACGACCATCGGCACGTACCAGTAGAACTTGCCGTTGCGGTGGACCGCCTGGCCGGCCCACGCGTCCTGCTTGGCCCAGCTGAACGTGGCGAGGCTGAGCGGCGATCCGTGGTCGGTCCAGTTCACCATGTCGTCGGACGAGTAGACCCGCCACTCCTTCATGGTGAACCAGGTCGAGTTGTCCTCGTCGTGGCCGGTGTACAGGTAGACCCGGTTGTTGTACACGAGCGGGGCCGGGTCGGCCGTGTAGATGGTCTGCACGATCGGGTTGTCCGCCCGGGCGGCGGTCGGGCTCAGCCCGCCGGCGATGGCCGGGGCCAGCCCGAGCAGGGCGAGCATGGTCACCGCCAGAGCGAGCCATCGTCTGGTCCGGCGGTCGGTTCTCCATAGCGTTGACGTCACAGGTCATCTCCCGGGGTAGGCCGCGCCGCGGCGGATGGTGTGGTCGGCGAGGGTCGGGCCGTCACGCCCGGCTCCACTTCTGGCTGTTCGCGCCGGTGCAGGCGGACAGGATGATCGAGGTGCCGTTGCCGGTCCCGCCGCCGTTCGGGCTCAGGCACAGTCCGGACTGGACGCCGGTGATCGTGCCGTCGGTGTTGACGTTCCACTGCTGGTTGGCGCCGCCGTTGCAGTCCCAGATGATCACCCGGGTGCCGGACGAGGTGCCCTGCCCCTCGGCGTCCAGGCACTTGCTCCCGTACACCTGGAGTTGCCGGCTCGACGTCGCCGTCCACTGCTGGTTGGTCCCGCCGTTGCACTCCCACAACGTCACCTGGGTGCCGTTGGTCTGGGACTGGTTCGGCACGTCGAGGCAGCGGCTGGAGTTGGGGTTGAGCCACGCGCCGCTCGTACCGCCGGGGTTGCCGCCCGGGCCGGCGACCACCGACAGGTTGTCGAACTGCGCGGTCTCGCCCTGGCTGGTGCCGAAGCCGACCTGGCCGGAGCCGAAGGTGGAGTCGGTGGCCGTGCCGACCGTGGCGCCGTCGATGGTGGCGGTGATGGTGGTGCCGGCGAAGCCCAGCGCGAGGCTGTGCCAGCGGTTGGTGCCGAGCGCCGCCACGTTCCCGCTGCGCAGCGTGGTGAGCTGCCCGGCGGTGTTGTTGCGCAGGATGGACCACGCGCCGGCGTCGGTGACCCGCAGGAAGTAGGCGTTGTAGCGGCCGATCGGGTCCAGGTTGGTGCTGCCGACGCGGCCCTGGATCTGGGCGTAGCCGGACTGTTCGAGCAGGACGTCGGCGGAGACCGTGTAGTTGCCCCAGCTCAGGTTCCCGCCGTAGGTCGCCGGGTCGGCGAGGGTCTTCCAGGTGATGGGCGCCTGCGCGGACATCTGGCGCAGGCACATGCCGGACCGGCCGCCGCCGCAGCCGACGATCTCGAACGCGCCCTGCATGTCCTGGAGGTACTTCGGGAACCGCCCGCTGGCGTAGCTGTCGAAGTCGTCGCGGTACGGCAGGCCCAGCGAGCCCTGCGCCGGGCTGGTGGCGGTGCCCTTGCCCTGCCCGGTCGTGGTGGTGACGGTGTAGAGGTGGCCGGGCTGGGCGGTGAACGTGAACGACCCGCCCGACGGGGTGACGTCCGCGGTGCGGACGAAGAAGTCGTTCGGGTTTGTCGAGTTCAGGTTCGTGGCCCAGATGTGCGCCTGGCCGGTGGACAGCCCGCCGGTGACGGTCATGGTGACCTGCTGGGCCGCGGTGGCGTCCATGGTCTCGATGACGGTGCTGTAGTCGCCGGTGGTGGGCGAGCGCAGCGACACGTAGCTGCCGTTGTTGCGGTTGCCGCCCAGGTAGCCCGAGGCCGAGTCCAGGTAGCGCCAGCCGGGTGCGGTGAACTGGGTGGTGTGGGCCAGCGCCCAGGTGTTCTTGCCGACCGAGTACCAGCCGGACCAGGGCTGGTTGGCCAGGATCAGCCCGACCGTGGACCAGGGCAGGTTCGGCGTGATGGCGGCGATCAGGTCCCAGTTGAGGTAGGCGACCATCCGGCCGTCGATGTAGCCGCGGTTGATGCCGCGGGCCAGCGGCTTGGCGCCGTCGTTGTAGTCCTGCGAGCCGCCCTCGCTGTTCCACAGCGTCTTGCCGGTGGAGGTGGCTGTCGAGGACACGGTGCAGGTGGTCTGCGCGCTGAGGTAGCCGCACGGGTAGTGGCCGCTGAGCACGTCGATGCTGTTGCGCAGCGTGGCGTTGCCGGCGACGGCGTTGGCCGGGCCCCAGCTACCGGGGTAGTCGTCCCCGTAGATGATCTTCACGCCGCTGTAGCCGTTGGCGTTCAGCGCCTGGCGCAGGCTGATGGTCCAGTTCGCGTCCGTCCGCTTCTCGTTCTGGGCGGCGGTGATGTAGTCCATGGTCAGGTTGTGCTGCCGCGCGCAGCCCAGCCAGTCCACGAAGTAGTTGATCATGTCCGGGGACATGAAGTTGCCGTTGCCGATCCACCCGGGAGCGCCCCACGGCAGGGCTGCCAGCTTGATGGCGGGGTTGCGGGCCTTGGCCTGCTCCATGATCCACCACTGGTAGCCGCGGTTGCAGTTGAGATCGCCCCGGACGTGCTCGTGACTCGGCTCGGACCCGCTGGTGGAGTTGGTGTCGCCGCCCATCTCGACCTTGAGGATCTGCAGCGCGGCGCCGTAACCGGGCTTGAACAGGTAGTCCAGGATCTGCCCGCGCTGCGGCTCCGGATAGTCGATCAGCAGCCGGCTGTTGCCGCCGCCGCCGCTGACCGCGCCGACCCCGTCGAACGTCTGGCCGCCGGAGGCGCCGTTGACGGTGATCGAGGTGGCGGCCTGTGCGGGGCCGGCGGTGAGGATCAGGCCGCCGGCGGCGGCCAGGACGGTGACGGCGAACGCCGCCAGCAGTCGGCGTATCCATCTCGGCTCGGACATGACGAGTCCTTTCGGGAGATGCGGAGTGTGGTCGCCGAGTGGCTCGCCGGTCAGCGGTAGCCGGCGGCGACGATGTCGGCCTGGACGGCGTTCTCGGTCGCGTCGGACGGATAGCCCGCGACCATGGCGCCCTCGTAGAAGGTGCCGGCGCTGAGGTTCGCGCCGCCGCCGGGCTTGCAGCAGTCGCCGCCGCTGCCCAGGATGATCGCGCCCTGCTTACGCATCGGGCTGTAACCGGCCGGCAACGACCCGTCGTAGAGCGTGTAGAGGCCGCCGGACTGGGCGTTGCTGCCCTTGATGGCGAACCGCGAGGTGCCGTTGTTCTTCAGGGTGGCGGTGACGAACCGGTTGGTGAACGCCCGCTGGTTCGGGTTCCAGGACTGGCTGCCGCCCGGGTAGAGACCCCACTCCAGGTCGGCCTGCACCCAGGGGCCGCTGCCGGAGCAGCCGCCGAACCAGCAACTGGTGCTGAAGTTGATCGCGTCCATCGCCCCCGCCGCGTCGGCGCTGCGGGTGGTCTCGCTGTTGCCGTAGTCGAAGCAGCAGCCGCTGTTGACGTGGGTTCCGCTGGTCACCATGTACATGCCCTCGGGGGCGGAGCCGGTGGGGACGCCGGTCAGGTGGCCGTCCCGCCAGTAGCTGTTCCCAGGGTTGATGTAGAGGGAATACGCCCGGGCGCCGCCGACCGTCAGCGACTCGCTCGTCGCGTTCGCGGGCCGGCTGGAGGTGGAGCCGGGGACCTGCGCGGAGCCCTGGTACCACAGGTCGTTACCGCGTCCCGACTGGTCGAACACGGCGGTGATCACGCAGCTCGTACCGGAGCAGAACGCGTCCTGCGCAGCGGCGTCGGCGTAGCCGCCCGCGCTCACCAGCCCGATGTTGCGGGTGGCGTTGTCCGAGGAGCGGCGGACCTGGTAGAGGTTGCCGCCGTACGCCGAGAACAGCGCCCGGGTGGTGCTGTGCGCCGCGACGCACGGGGTGCCGCCCGCGGCGTAGATGTCGCACGGCCGGCCGCCGGGCGGCGGCGTCGAGGTGGGCGGCGGTGACGACGGTGTGGTCGAGACGTTCCACCGCTGGTTTGCCTGTCCGTTGCAGGTCCACAGGATGATCCTGGTGCCGTTGGCGGTGCCCGCGTTCGTCGCGTCCAGGCACAGCCCGGACTGCTGACCGGTGACGGTGCCGGCCGAGGTGATGTTCCACTGCTGGTTGGCCTGGCCGTTGCAGTCCCAGATGATCACCGTCGTGCCCGGGCTGGTGCCCTGGCCGTTGGCGTCCAGGCATTTGTTGCCGTACACCGTGAGCTGCTTCGCCGACGTGTACGTCCAGCTCTGCGGCGTGCCGCCGGTGCAGTCGTACAGCTGGACCTGGGTGCCGTTCGTGGTGCTGCCGTTGGGGACGTCGACGCAGCGGCCGGACTGCACGCCCACGATGGAGCCGGGCCCGGGGGCGGCCACGGCGCTTCGGGTCTGCGCGGCCACGGCGGCGCCGGCGACGGCCAGGACGAGCACCAGGGCGGAGATGGTCATACGCGGTGGTCCGGATCGGACGGACCGGGGACGGGGGATCACCATGACGGCTCCTCGGATACGCGCGAGCACCCGACCGTCCGGCACGGTGCCTCGCGAGTTGTGGATGGCCGTCGGTGTAAGCGCTAACAGTGGTGTGGCGGCGGCCCCGACATGTCGGTGGTGGTGGCCTGTGGGGTCACAAATGTTAGCGCGAACATCGACCAGAGTTAATTAGAGCACATCCCGGCGTCCGGCGGGACCTCAGTTGTCCCGGCGGTGCCGGGCCGAGGGCGGCGGCGTGCCACCCACGGCCCGGCTCCCCGTGCGGGGGTTCGGCGGTACGGAGATCAGGGACTGGTGCAGCTGACTCCGCTGGGCGCGGTGGCCCCGTTTCCGGTGGCGGTGAACCCGAACGTGGTCGAGCCGTTCGCGCCGACCGTGCCGTTGTAGTCGGCGTTGCGGACCGACACCGAGCCGGTGGTGCCCGTGTTGACGCCGTTCCAGAGGCTGCTGATCGCCTGGCCGGAGGCCAGGGTCAGGCGTACGGTCCAGCCGTTGAGCGTGGTGGCGCCGTTGTTGGCCACGGTGACCTCGGCCTGGAAGCCGCCCGGCCAGGTGTTCACGGTCCGGTAGGTCGCGGTGCAGGCGCCCGGCTCACCCGGCGGCGGGGTCGTGACCGGCGGAGTCGTGGGCGGTGCGGTGGTGACCGGCGGCGTGGTCGGCGGCACGGAGGTCGGCGGCGCCGTGGTCGGCGGCGCCGTGGTCGGCGGCGTGGTGGACGCGAACTGGCTGAAGAACCGCCAGATCTCCCCCGAGGTCCAGGTCCGGGAGTCGTTCGGGCTGGACGACCCGTCGACCGGGCTGGGGGTGTGGTCGCCGTCGAACGCGGCCCACTGCACCGGGTAGCCCTCGCGGCAGCCGGAGTACGTGGTGGTGATGTGGGTGAGGCTGCCCCGGCTCGGCTCGCGCGGACTCTGCGCGGTGCAGCCGTTGTTCCGGACGAACGTGTCGCGCAGCGAGCGGCCCATGGAGATGTTCAGCACGCTGTCGTAGATGCCGTGGATGCCGAAGTAGGCGACCGGCTGGGTGCCGCCGTTGCAGCCGCTCAGGTTCGCGCCGGAGATGACGGTGACCGCGCGGACGACGTTGGGCCGGGCGCAGGCCACCGCGTAGCTCATCGCCCCGCCGTAGCTCCAGCCGAGCGCGAACCGCTGGGACGTGTCGACGCAGAGGTCGTTCTCGATCTGCCGGGAGATGTCGTCGAACAGCGTCAGGTCCCGGCCGTTGGTGTTGGCCCAGCCGTTGTCGATGCCCTGCGGCGCGACGAAGATCGTGCTGTTGTTCGACAGCGGCAGCAGGCCGTAGTAGCCGGCCGAGGCGACGTTGTTGGCCGAGCCGTTCAGCCAGTGGAACCCGAAGATCAGCCGGTACGGGTGGTTGCGGTCGTACCCGTCCGGGATGCGCAGGATGTAGCTGCGGTTCTGCCCGCCGCTGGAGATGGTGCGCGTGCCGCTGGACAGCGTCGGCGCCTTGCCGCAGCCGGCGGTCGCCGCGAGCGTGCCGTTTGTCGACGCCTGCGCCGTCTCGCCGAGGTCGGCGCTGAGCGCGCCGCCGGCCGCCGCCGCGAGGAGCACGGCCGCGGCGGCGACGGAGGTGAGAAGGGATGTTCGTTTCGCCATTGCTGGACTCCTTGCCCTGGGTGGTGGTGCAGGCCGGGCCGTCCGTCGATGCCGACGTCGCCTGCGAAGAGGGCGCGGAGCCGTGCGTGCGGCTGGGCCGAAGTCGTCCGGTGGCCGCCTGCGTCGGCGTGCATCGGCGGAGCGGCCCGGACTGGTCACCGATCGGCCGGACGGCGAGGGGACCCTCGTGCGCCGTGCCGATTGCGGGGGTGACGGGGAGCGTGCCCTTCGCTCCCGTGCCGGAACATAGCAGGTTATCGATAACATGTTCAACCGGTCGGTTCCGGAGAAGGAGCGGGCCGGCCGCCGGGTGAACGCTCACAGCAGCGCCCGGCGGGGACGCTGCCGCCTGCTCAGGCGTGGTCGGCCAGGGCCGGCAGGTCGCAGCCGGCGAGGGCGTCCGGCTGGGGAACGCGGGCGAGGTCCGCCTCGGCGAGCCCGAGCCGCCGGTACGCGGTGTGCAGCGCCGCGACCACGGCGCCCAGCGCGCCGGAGAGGTCACCGAGTTCCGCGCCGTGCACTGCCGCCTCGGCGGCCGGCACGATCTCGTGCAGCCGGCCGCGTAGCCGGACCAGGTCGGGTGTGAGCGCGTGGGAGACGCCGCCGCCGAGGACGATCACCTCCGGTTCGTAGGCGACCACCGCCGCGGTGAGGACCACCAGCAGCGCCTGCTCGACGTACTGCCTGACCGGCGCCAGTCGCGGGTCGGCCGAGCGGAACACGTCGGCCGCGTTGTCGAACGACAGGCCGAGTTCGCGGGCGCGGGCGAGGATGCCGGACCCGCTGATGATCCGTTCGAGCGGCGCGCCGAGCGGGCCGGCCGGCAGGTGGCCGAACTCGCCCACCAGGCCGCTGCGGCCCCGGAACAGCCGGCGGTCGATGGCGACGCCGGCGCCGAGTCCGGCCCCGATGGTGAGCATCACCGCTGTCTGCGCGTCCCGGGCGGCGCCGAAGCGCAGTTCCCCGAGCAGCGCGTAGTTGGAGTCGTTGTCGACCTCGACCGCGGCGCCCAGGTGCTTCTCCAGCAGCCGCAGGAACAGCGGGTCCTCCACCTGGGGCAGGTTCGGGGCGTTGGAGACGGCGCGGTCTCCCTGCCGGACGGCGCCGGGCAGGCCCACCGCTACGCAGTCGAGCCGCTCCCGGTCGGCGCCGACGGTCCGCATGATCAGGTCGGCCAGCCACTGGGCCAGCCGGGGCGCGTCGTAGTCGGCGGGTGTGGGCACGGTCCGGCCGGTCAGCGGCCGGGCGGCGAGATCGGCGACCACCAGCCGGACGTTGGAGCCGCCGACGTCGACGCCGCAGACCACGCCGCGTCCGGCGGCGATCGCGACCTGGGTCGCCCGGCGGCCCCGGTTGGTGGTGGGTGCGCCGTCGGTCTCGGTCAGCAGCCCCTCGTCGAGCAGCTGTTCCACGATCCGCGACACGGTGGCGGGGGAGAGGTCGGTCTCGTGGCCGATGGCCGTGCGGCTCACCGGGCCGTGGGTCAGCACGTGGGCCAGCACTGTGGACCGGTTCGCCGCCCGTGGTGCTCGAGATTCCACGCCCACCTCCGCCGATTTTCTTTCCGCCCGAATGTTAAAGCCGCGCCGCTGGATGAGCAACCATCCGGACCATGTCGTCTTCCGGCCCGCACCCGGGCGACGGATCCCACTGAATTCCGAGGTGAGGCCGGTGGTGACGGTTGAACCGAGTGGGTCGAATCTCTGACCAGCGCTCTTGACGGACTGTGATGACCGCGATAATACTTTCACCCTGAACGGAAATAGAGGTTGCCGGCCCCAGGGAGGCGGCGCGTGCCCCCGTACGCGCCGTGCCGGTCGCATCGGACCCCCGTGTCAGTCCGGAATCCCGGTTCCGGACCCCGTTGCTGTGAAGGGAAGAGCAATGATTCTCAGCCGTAGACGTGGCGCCGCCCTCGGCGCGCTCTGCGCCCTGGCGCTCATGGTCGGCGCCTGCTCGAACGAGACCTCCGGGAGCGGCGGCGCGTCGAGCGGCCCGCGTACCGAACCCAGCCTGTCGTTCGTCGGCCCCGGCGGCGAGACGCCGACCGCCGCCGACCAGCTCTCGCTGACCGACGAGGAGCGGCAGAAGGTCAAGGACGGCAACTACTCCGCCGCCTTCGTCTGGCACGAGGGCTCCGCGCTGACCAAGGCCGTCGAGTCCGGCGTTCGCAAGGAGTTCGACCAGCTCGGCATCAAGGTGCTCGCCAGCACCAGCGCCGAGTTCGACGCCGCCCGGCAGGCCAACAACGTGCAGACCGTGCTGGCGCTCAAGCCCGACCTGATCGTCACCATCGCCGTCGACCCGACCGCTGCGGCCGCCGCCTTCAAGCCCGCCGTGGACGCCGGCGTCAAGCTCGTCGTGATGACCACCCCGCCGAAGGACTACAAGTCCGGGCAGCAGATCGTCGGCATCGTCACCGCCGACCTGACCGCGTTCGGCAAGGCCAACGCGGAGATGCTCGGCAAGGCGCTCGGCGGCAAGGGCAAGGTCGGCTACGTCTACCACGACGCCGACTTCTGGTTCACCAACCAGCGGGACAAGGCGTTCAAGGACTGGCTGGGCTACCTCTACCCGGACATCGAGATCGTCGAGGAGGCCGGGTTCTCCGACCCGGCGCGCACCGAGGACATCGCCACCGCGATGCTGACCCGCCACGCCGACCTCAAGGGCGTCTACGTCGCCTGGGCCACCGCCGCCGAGGGCGTGCTCGCCGCGACCCGGCAGCAGGGCCGCACCGACGTCAAGATCGTCACGAACGACCTGGAGGCGAACCTCGCCGCCGACATGGTCAAGGGCGGCAACGTCGCCGGCATCGTCGCCAACGGCTCGACCCGGCTCGGCCAGAACCTGGGCGTCGTCGCCGCGTACGGCCTGCTCGGCAAGAAGGCCCCGGAGCTGGTCGTCGGATCGCCGATGGCCGCGACCAAGGACAACATCGCCGACGCCTGGCGCGACGACTACGGCCAGGAGCCCCCGGCCGAGGTGCTCGGCAACTGACGCCGGGCGGCGAGGTCCGGGGCCCGGCCGAACGGGCCCCGGACCTCGCCGGGCGCGGTCCGGCCCACCGCCGGGTCCGCGAGCACCGCGAGACGAGAGGAAGAAGCACATGGGGTACGTCCAGACAGTCCTCGGACCGGTGCCTCCCGAGTCGCTCGGCCGGGTGCTGAGTCACGAGCACCTCGGCGCGCTGGTGCCCGGGCCGTGGCTGTCCGGCGGCGTCGCCGACGACCGCGCGGACCTCGCCGCCGGGGCGGTACGCGACCTGCCCGAGCTGGGCTTCGGCACGATCGTGGACCTGTCCCCGTACGAGGTGGTCGGTCACGACGTGACGCTGCTGCGCGAGGTGGCACTGCGTACCGGCCTGCACGTGGTCGCCGGATCGGCGATCTACCTGGAGCCGTACTCGCCCGGCTGGGCGCTGCGCGCGAGCGTCGACGAGATGCGGGAACGCTTCGTCGCCGACGCCACCGTCGGTGTCGGGGACACCGGGATCAAGGTCGGCATCTTCGGCGAGCAGGCCACCGGGCTGAACGAGATCACCGCGCACGAGGAGAAGTGCCTGCGTGCCGCCGCCCGCGCCGCCGTCGCCACCGGCCTGGCGCTGAACACGCACACCACGCACGGCACCATGGCGCTGGAGCAGGTCGAGATCCTGCGCGAGGAGAAGATGGACCCCTCCCGCGTCGTCATCGGCCACCTGGACATCAACCCCGACCCGGACTACCTGCGGGCGGTGCTGGCCACCGGCGTCAACATCGCCTTCGACACGCTCGGCAAGCAGTTCTGGGACTTCGTGCTCGCCCCGCTGCCGGAGAACCCGCCGGAGGGCGAGTTCGGCAAGCGGGCGTACCACCGGCCCGACCGCGCCCGGCTCGACATGCTCGCCGGTCTGGTCCGCGACGGTTACGCCGACCGGATCCTGCTCTCGATGGACCTGACCGGCGCGGAGGCGTACCTGAACCCGCGTACGCACGGCCGGCTCGGCTACTCCTACCTCGGCCGGGAGATCGTGCCGGGTCTCACCCGCCTCGGTGTGCCGCCGGAGGCGATCGACCAGATGCTGGCGGCCAACCCGGCCCGACTCCTGACGGTCGGCTGATGGCCGCGCATCCGCGTCCGTCCGGCTACGTCGCCGGCGTCGACCTCGGCGGCACCAAGCTGCGGGCCGCGCTGGCCGACCTCGACGGTCTCGTCGTGAGCGAGCAGGTGCAGCCGACCGACCCCCGGGGCGGCACGGCGGTGGCCGCGCAGATCGACACGCTGCTGCGCCAACTGGCCGCCCGGGCCGGCGTCGACTGGTCCGACGTGCGGGCCAGCGCGATCGGCCTGCCCGGCGTGCCCGACCCGGCGACCGGCGCGATCGAGCTGTCGCCGAACGTCTCCGACCTCGAGGCGCTCGACGTGCGGGCCGAGCTGACCCGCCGCCTGGGGCACCCGGTCGTGCTGGACAACGACGTCAACATGGCCGCCGCCGGGGAGCGGTGGCTGGGCAGCGGGCGTACCCACCGGCACTTCGTGTTCGTGGCGGTCGGCACCGGAGTCGGCATGGGCATCGTGCTGAACGGTGAGCTGGTCCGGGGCGCGCGCGGCGCGGCGGGGGAGATCTCCTACCTGCCGCTGGGCACCGACCCGTTCGACCCGGGCAACCAGGTGAAGGGCGCGCTGGAGGAGGCCGTCGCCGGCGCCGCCCTCGCCGCCCGGTACCGGGCGGTGTCCGGCGAGCAGGCGAGCGTGCCCGACGTCTTCGACCGGGCCGTCGCCGGCGATCCGGTCGCGCTGGCGGCCATCGACGAGGAGGCCCGGCTGATCGCCCTGGCGGTCGTCGCGGTCACCGCCGTCCTGGACCCGGAGGCGGTGATCCTGGGCGGCGGCATCGGCTCCCGGACCGAGCTCGTCGAGCCGGTCCGGCGCTGGGTCGCCGCGCTGAGCACGGGCGTTCCGTTGATCAAGACCAGCCTGCTCGGCGACCGGGCCGGCCTGCTCGGCGCCGTCGCGGTCGCCCGCCGGGAGGCCGGCGTCCACGACGGCACGACCACCTCTTTCCAGACAGCGGAGGGACGATAGATGACCCACACCGATGCGGCGGTGAAGACCAGCGCCGCCCCGGCCTGGCGCCGGATCAACTGGCGCGACTACGTGGTCTACATCGGCTTCGCGGTCGTGTTCCTGTTCTTCGCCGTCACCCAGGGCAGCAACGGCTTCCTGACCACGAGCAACCTCACAAACATCGTCATCCAGACCGCGCCCATCACGATCATGGCGGTCGGGCTGGTCTTCGTGCTGGCCGCCGGCGAGATCGACCTGTCGATCGGCTCGGTCGTCGCGCTCTCCGCGCTGGTCGGCGCGGTGACGCTGCGGGAGACCGACAGCATGCTGCTCGGGGTGGCCGCCGGTCTCGCCGCCGGCGCGGCGGTCGGCCTGGTGAACGGCGTCTTCGTCACCCTGGTCCGGCTGCCCTCCTTCCTGGTCACGCTCGCCACCATGGGCGCGGTGGCGGGCCTGGCCCGCGAGGTCACCGGCCTGCAGTCGGTGCCGGTCAGCAACGACGCGTTCCTGTCCTTCTTCGGCCAGGGCGAGATCCTCGGCATCCCCGGGCTGGTGCTCTGGTCGGTGGCGGCGGCGGTGGTCGGGTACCTGGTGCTGCGCCAGACCCGGTACGGCGCGCACACGCTCGCCATCGGCGACAACGTGGCAGCGGCCCGGGTCAGCGGCATCAAGGTGATCCGCGTCAAGATCATGGTGCTGATGGGCAGCGCGATGTGCGCCGCCCTGGCCGGCCTGCTGTACGCCGGACGCCTCCAGGGCGCCCGGTACACCCTCGGCGAGGCCGACCTGATGTCCGTGATCGCCGCCGTGATCGTGGGCGGCACCAGCCTCTTCGGCGGCAAGGGCTCGATCGTCGGCGCGGTGCTGGGCAGCCTGCTGATGGGCATGCTCAACAACGGCCTGATCCTGGCCGGCCTGTCCGTGTCCCAGCAGATGATGGCGCGCGGCGCGATCATCCTGGTGGCCGTCTCCCTCTCGCTGCGCGAGCGGCGAAGCTGACCCGGAAGGAAGCAACCGCATGTTTCTGGACCTGCTGCGACGCCGCAATCCGGGCCTGCTCGCCGCCGCCGCGCACCTGCACGACAGCGGTGACCTGCCGGCGAACTCCTACGCGCTGGACCTCGACACGGTCGCGGCGAACGCCGCCGCCATCCGCCGCGAGGCCGACCGCTTCGGTCTGTCGGTCTACGCGATGACCAAGCAGGTCGGGCGCAACCCCGACTTCTGCCGGACGGTCCGCGACGCGGGCATCACCGAGGCGGTCGGCGTCGACCTCCAGTGCGCGCTCGCCGACCGGCACGGCGGGCTCGGCATCGGTCACCTCGGTCACCTGGTGCAGATCCCCCGGCACGAGGCGGCGGTCGCCGCCGCGCTCGCGCCCGCGTACTGGACGGTCTTCAACGACGCCAAGGCCGCCGAGGCGGCGGGCGCGAGCGCGGCGGCCGGGCGGGAGCAGGCGCTGCTCGCCCGGATCGCCGCGCCCGGCGACCGCTTCTACCGGGGCCATGAGGGCGGCTGGGCGGCCGACGAGATCGTCGCGGTCGCCGACCGGCTCGACGCCCTTCCCGGCGCCCGGTTCGCGGGTGTCACCAGCTTCCCGACCCAGTTGTTCGACCCGGCCGCCGGACGGGTCGTGCCGACGCCCAACCTCGGCACCCTGCGACGCGCCGCCGCCGCGCTGCGCGCCGCCGGGCGGTCGCACGTCGAGATCAACGCCCCGGGTACGACGTCGGCGGCGATCCTGGCCACGCTGGCCGAGGCCGGCGTGACGCAGGTCGAGCCCGGCCACGGGCTCACCGGCACGACGCCCTGGCACGCGGTGACCGACCTGGTCGAGGAGCCCGCCGTGCTCTACGTCAGCGAGGTGTCGCACCTGTGGGACGGTCGGGCGTACGTCTTCGGTGGCGGCCTCTACGTCGACCCGGTGCTCGGCCTGGGCGGCACCCGGGCGCTGATCGTGCCCCGGGGCGGTGGTCTCGACGACGCGTACCTGGTCGACGTGGAGATGCCCGCGCCGGAGGCGATCGACTACTACGCGATGGCCGACGTCAGCGCGGCGCCGGGGTGCGCCCCGGGTGACACGGTCCTGTTCGGTTTCCGGCCGCAGGCGTTCGTCACCCGGGCGCTGACCGCCGGCGTGACCGGCATCCGGTCCGGCGCGCCGGCCGTGGCCGGGGTGTACGCCGCCGACGGCTCGGCGCCGATCGGGTTGGAGGACACCGCCGCGGGCGACGGCCCCGGCATCCAGGCGGCTCGCCGCACAGGGAGGGCATGATGAGCACCGTCACCCACAAGGACGACGCGACCCGGGCGGGCGCCCCGGCGCTGCGGTTGCGCGGCATCCGCAAGCAGTTCGGCGGCGTCGTCGCGATCGAGCGTTTCGACCTGGAACTGGCCGCCGGGGAGATCACCGCCCTGGTCGGCGACAACGGCGCCGGCAAGTCCACCCTCGTGAAGATCATCTCCGGCGTGTACCAGCCGACCGAGGGTGAGCTGGAGATGCACGGGCGGCCGGTGACGTTCCGGGACGCCTCCGACGCCCGCCGGCAGGGGGTCGAGGTGGTCTACCAGGACCTGGCCCTGGCCGACTCGCAGCCGGTCTACATGAACATGTTCCTGGGCCGGGAACTCACCCGTGGCCCGCTGCGCCTGCTCGACCGGCGCCGGATGGCCCGGGAGACCCAGGATCTGGTGGACGCGCTGGACGTACGCATCCCCAGCGCGAAGGCGACGATCCGGGACCTGTCCGGCGGCCAGCGGCAGGCGGTGGCGATCTGCCGCGCCACCCACTGGGCCAGCGGCCTGGTGCTGATGGACGAGCCGACAGCGGCGCTGGGCGTGGCCGAGACCGCCAAGGTGGAGGAGCTGATCCTGAAGCTGCGGGAGCGGGGCGCCGCCGTGCTCGTCGTCAGCCACAACCTGGACCAGGTGTTCCGGATCGCGGACCGGGTGGCGGTGCTGCGCCGGGGACGCCAGGTCGGCGTCCGCGGCATCACCGGGACCAGCCGCAACGAGATCGTCTCGATGATCACCGGCGCCTCCGAGGAGACCGCCCGCCCCTGAACCGCGCGGCCGACCGCGCGCACGATGACCCCGGGTGTCCCTCCCGGGGTCATCGGCGTTCCGCGTCCGGTTCGCGGGGCGGCACTCCATGATCAACGCCGATGGCGGACGGCTCGTGCGTAACGGTCGTGTGAACTTGTGTGAACGCGGCTTCGTGCGTTGTCTCGCAGTTCGGGAGCGTTATCAAGCCGAGTCCATGAGGGCTCAGTGAACGCCGTTCACCCTATTGTTCACTGCTGCTAAATCCGGTAGAACTCCTGATAGGTCCGCTGCTCGGGCCATCTGCCTCGTGCTTCTAGGAGGACTTCTCATGGCTCGTTCACCCCGTCCGGGCGCCTCCTCGCCCGCGCTCTCCCGCCGCGGCGTCCTGCAGCTTGGGGGTGGCGTCGCGCTCCTGCTCGCCACCAGCGCCTGCGCCGCGGACAGCGGCAACAAGTCCACCGACGGCAAGTCCGGCGGCGCCGCCGCCAAGACGTTGCGCATCGCCGTCTCCAGCTACCTGTCGAGCTGGGACCAGGACTTCGTCGGCTTCGACCTGACCGCGCTGATGCTCTACAAGAACGTCTTCCCATACCTGATCGACTACGGCGTCACCAACGCCGGCGGCAGCCAGATCCTCGACACCCAGAACATCACCCCCACGTTCGCCGAGTCCTTCGAGCCCGACGCCGAACAGAAGGTGTGGACGCTCAAGCTGCGCCGCGGCGTGAAGTTCGCCAGCGGCAACGAGATGAAGGCCGCGGACGTGAAGTGGTCGAAGGACCGCGCGTTCGCCGCCCAGGCCAACGTCGCCGGCGTCTACCGCACCATCGGCCTGACCAGCGCCGACCAGGTCAAGGTCGTCGACGACTACACGGTGGAGTTCCACCAGGCCTTCCCCAGCGCGCTCACCCGGCAGATCCAGGCGATCTCGCTGTACGTCTTCGACTCGGTCGAGGCGAAGAAGCGCGCCAGCTCCAGCGACCCCTGGGCCAAGGAGTGGTTCGCGAAGAACCCGCCGACCGGCGGCTACTTCAACGTCGCCAAGGCCACCCAGGGCCAGGAGATCGAACTCAGCGCGAACACCGACTACCCGGGCCCGGACCCGGCCAAGACGCCGACCATCCGGATCTCGGTCGTGCCGGCCGCGTCCAACCAGCGGCTGCAGCTGCAGGCCGGCGACATCGACATCGCGCTGGGCATCAGCCAGCGCGACATCCAGGACCTCAAGAAGGCCCCGGGCATCAAGGTCATCTCGGCCGCCAGCAACCGCCAGGTCGCGATCCAGATGTCGGTGACCGCCGCGCCGTTCAACGACGTGAACGTGCGCAAGGCGCTCGCGTACGCGGTGCCCTACGAGCAGATCATCAACAACGTGTACGGCGGCGACGCCCGCGCGGCCAAGAGCCCGGTCCCGCTGGACATGCCCGGCTACGACGAGAGCGGCTACCCGTTCACCTACGACCTGGACAAGGCGAAGGCCGCCATGGCCGCCGCCGGCCGGTCGTCGCTCGACTCCGAGCTGGTCTTCGAGGCCGACAACGAGGAGCAGCAGAAGATCGCCGTCCAGGTGCAGAGCGAGGCGGCGAAGGCGGGCATCCGGCTCAAGCTGACCCCGCTGGACCCGGCCACCCTGGGTGAGCGGCGGACCAAGAAGAACATCCCGCTGCAGATCACCTCCGGGCAGCTCTGGGTGGACGACGTCGAGTACATGCTGGCGACGAGCTTCGTCAAGGGTGCCAACCTCAACTACTCCAACTACAGCAACCCGGAGATCGAGCAGATCTACGAGAAGTCGCACACCACCGTCGACACGGCCGCCCGCAACGCGCTCTGGAAGCGGGTCCAGGAGATCCTCGCCGCCGACGTGCCGTGGGTGGTCATCTGCCAGCCCAACTTCAACCTGCCCGTCCGGGAGTCCGTCGCCGGCTGGGTGCAGCCGATGGACGGCCTCGCCCGCCTGCGCTACCTGAGCGCGTCGGCCTAGGAACGTCAACCGCCCATGCGAATCTTCCGCTTCGTCGTCAGGCGACTGCTCCAGCTGATCCCCGTTCTGCTCGGAGTGGTCGTCCTGGCGTTCCTCCTGGTCCGGGTGCTGCCGGGCGATCCCGTCCGCAGCATCCTCGGGCAGAACGCCACCGAGGAGGACGCCGCCGCCGCCCGGGCCCGCTTCGGGCTGGACCAGTCGCTGTGGCAGCAGTTCCTCGACTACCTCAGGGGACTGGTCACCGGTGACTTCGGGACCTCCATCCAGAGCGGCAACTCCGTGGGATCGGAGATGGCGCTCCGGGTGGGGCCCACCCTGGAACTCGTCGTCATCGCCGTGAGCATCGCGCTCGTCGTGGCGACGGTCCTGGGCATCTGGTCGGCCAAACGGGCCAACCGGGTCGGTGACCACAGCGTGCGGATGTTCGCCCTGGTCGGCAACTCGATCCCCGAGTTCTGGCTCGGCCTGGTGCTGGTGCTGGTCGGCTACAGCATCCTCGGCTGGTTCCCGGCGCCGAACGGGCGGGTCGACCCGGACACGAACCTGACCCCGCTCACCGGGGCCGATCTCGTCGACGCCGTGCTCACCGCCAACGGCCCGGCGATCGCCTCCGCCGCGGCGTACCTGGTGCTGCCCGTGCTGACCCTGGTGGTCGGCGTGGTCGCGCCGCTGCTGCGCAGCGTCCGGGCCTCCGCGCTGGAGGTGCTGCACTCGGAGTCGTACGCCGCGGCGAAGGCGCACGGGCTGCGCGACCGCACGCTGCACTACGGCTACCTGCTGCGGGCGACGCTGGTCCGGCTGCCGTCACTGGCGGCGCTGGTCTTCGGCACGGCTATCGGCTCCACCGTGCTCGTCGAGTACGTGTACTCGTGGCAGGGCTTCGGCCAGTGGGCCCTGCGCGGCCTGCTCTACCGGGACTACCCGGTGGTTCAGGCGTCGGTGCTGGTCATCGCGTTGTGCTACGTGCTGGTGTTCCTCATCGCCGACGTGGTCCACGCGATCCTCGACCCGAGAGTGAGGCTCTGATGGCCGAGTTGCGCGCCGCCGTCAGCGGCGACTCCGCACAGACGCCGGTTGTCGTCGCCGGCGGCGACCGGGACAGCCGGTTCGCCCGCCGCATGATCATCGTCGGTGCGACCATCCTGTCGGTGGTGGCGCTGGTGGCGGTGTTCGCGCCGCTGCTGAGCCCGTGGGGCGAGACCGAGATCGACCCGGCGAACACCCTGGTGGCGCCGGGCGGCAACCACCTGCTCGGCACCGACGGCAACGGCATGGACATCTGGAGCCGGGTGCTCTACGCCGCCCGGCTCGACCTGGGCATCGCCCTGGCCGCGGTGGCGCTCGCGGTGGTCGTGGGCACGCTGCTCGGCCTGGTCGCCGGCTACTTCGGCGGCTGGCTCGACGACGTGCTGATGCGGGTGGTCGACATCTTCCAGTCGTTCCCCACGTTCATCCTGGCGCTGGCGGTCGCCGCCCTGCTCGGCAACGGCACGATCAACCTGATCATCACGATCGCGGCGGTGAACGCGCCGGCGTACGCCCGGCTGGTCCGCGCCGAGGTGCGGTCGCTGCGGGAACTGCCGTTCGTGGACGCCGCCATCACCTCCGGGGCGTCGCCGGTGGGCGTGCTCTGGCGGCACCTGCTGCCCAACAGCCTCACCCCGGTACGGGTGATCGCGCCGCTGAACTGCGGCTGGGCGATGCTCACCCTGGCCGGGCTCTCCTTCCTCGGCCTGGGCGTGAGCATCCCCGAGGCGGAGTGGGGGGCCATGATCAGCCTGGGCGCCGCGGACGTGGTCGGTGGCCGCTGGTGGACCTCCGTCCCACCCGGCCTGGCCCTGTTCGTCTGCGTCCTCGGGTTCAGCCTGCTCGGCGAAGGCCTGCAGGACCGCGCCAACGCGAAGCGGCGGTGACCATGCTGTCGATCGAGAACCTCTCGGTGACCATCCGGCGACCCGGCCGGCAGGTGGCCGCGCTCAGCGGCGTCACCTTCGCCGTACGCCCCGGTGAGGTCGTCGGCCTGGTCGGGGAGAGCGGCGGCGGCAAGAGCATGGTGGCCCGCGCCATCGTCGGGCTGCTGCCCGGCGGCTCGCACGCCACCGGCCGGGTGCGCTTCGGCGACTCGGACGTGCTGCGCATGGACGACGCCGCGCTCGCCGCGCACCGCGGACGCGGCGTGGCGATCTGCTTCCAGAACCCGCGCGGCGCGCTCAGCCCCACCCGCACCATCGGCAAGCAGCTCGTCGACCGGCTCGCCACGCACCAGGACATGTCCGGCGACCGGGCCCGGGAGGCGGCGCGCGAGCTGTTCGAGGCGGTCGGCATCCGCAGCCCGCAGCGGCGGCTCGACGCGTACGCCCACGAGCTGTCCGGCGGCATGGCCCAGCGGGTGATGATCTCGCTGGCCACCGGCTGCGCGCCCGACCTGCTGATCGCCGACGAGCCGACCACCGGCCTGGACGTGACACTGACCCGGGAGATCCTGCGCCAGTTCCGGCACGCCGCCGACACCGACGGCCGGGGCGTGCTGCTGATCTCCCACGACCTCGCCTCGATCGCCGAGGTCTGCGACCGGGTGGTGGTGCTCTACGCCGGCACGGTGGTGGAGAGCGGCCCGGCCGCGCAGGTGCTGCGGGAGCCCGCGCACCCGTACACCCGGGCGCTGCTGCGGTCGGTGCCGGACGTCGGCGGCCGGCCGGTCGTCGCCACCCCCGGCGCCATGCCCCTGCTCACCCAGGCGCCGGAGAACTGCCCGTTCGTCGCCCGCTGCGCGCACGCCGACCGCACCTGCTCGTCCCGGCGGCCCGGCACCCAGCCGATTCCCGGCGGCCGCGAATGGTCGCTGGCCTGCTTCCACCCGCAGACCCGGCCGCTCGACGCCGACCTGCCGTCCACGTCGCACACACCGGACGCGGGCGGCGCCCAGCCGGTGGCTGCGGACCCGAAGCCCGCCGTGCTGGAAATCGAGGACGCCCACGTCGTCTACCGCAGCCGGTTCGGCTCCGGCGGTCACCACGCGCTGCGTGGCGTCACGCTGCGGCTCGCACCGGGTGAGACGCTGGGCGTGGTGGGCGAGAGCGGCTGCGGCAAGAGCACCCTCGCGAAGCTCGTCATGGGCCTGGTCGCGCCCACCTCCGGCACCGTCACAGTCGCCGGACAGGCCCTGGTCAAGCAGCCGGGCCGGCCCCGCCCACGCGGCCGGGCGCTGCGCCGGGCCCGCACCCGGGCGCAGCTCGTGTTCCAGGACCCGATCGGCTCACTCAGCCCGCGCCGTCCCGTCGGCGACTCCATCGCCGAGCCGCTGCGCGCCGCGGGCCTGTCCCCGGCCCAGCGGGAGGAGCGCGTCACCGCCGTGCTGGACCGGATGGAGCTGGACCGCTCGATCCTGCAGCGGTACCCGCACGAGCTGTCCGGCGGCCAGGCCCAGCGCATCGGCATCGCCCGCGCCCTGGTCGGCGAGCCGGACCTGATCGTCTTCGACGAGCCGACCTCGGCCCTGGACGTCACCGTCCAGGCGCAGATCCTCGACGTGATCGCCGACGTGGCCGCCGACGCCGACCGCGCCTCGGTGTTCATCTCCCACGACCTGGCCACGGTGCGCGGTTTCGCCGACCGCGTCGTGGTGCTCTACCTCGGCCGGGTGGTCGAGGAGGGTCCGGTGGACGTCGTCTTCGACACGCCCCGGCACCCGTACACCCGCGCGCTGCTGGGCAGCGCCCCCCGCCTCGGCGGGACGGCCGGGTCCGACGGCGAGGCCGTCGAGCTGGTCAAGGACCTGGAGGAAGCCGACGCCGCAACCGGGTGCCCGTTGGCCGCCCGGTGCCCGTTCGTCACCGACCGGTGCCGATCGGAGCAGCAGGAGCTTCAGTCGTACGGCGAGAGCCGGGCCGCCTGCTGGCGCGTTCCCGAGCTTCCCGCCCTCATCGGAAGGCAGGCTGTCACGCCATGACCCGTCGCCCCATCCGGCTCGCCGTCGACATCGGCGGGACCTTCGTGGACGCCATGGAACTCGACACGCGCACCAACCGGGTCCGCTTCCGCAAGGCGGCGACGACCCCGGCCCGGCCCGCGGACGGTGTCCTCAACGCGATCAGCGCGCTCGGCACCGACCTGTCCGAGGTGGAGCTGTTCATCCACGGCACCACGCTCGGCCTCAACGCGGTGCTGGAGCGCCGCGGTGGCCGTACCGGCATCATCACCAACGAGGGCTTCCGGGACATCTTCCTGATCGGGCGCGGCAACGTGCCCTCCGACCACATGTACGACTTCCAGTACCAGCGGCCGGAGAGCCTGGTGCAGCGCCGCTTCACCGCCGGGGTGCGGGGCCGGCTCGACTACCGCGGCCGGGTGGTGGAGCCGCTGGACCCGGACAGCGTCCGGGCGGCCGCGCGCACGCTCGTGGTGGACCAGCAGGTCACCTCGATCGCCATCTGCTTCCTGCACTCGTTCCTCGACCCGAGCCACGAGCGGGAGGCCGCGCGCCTCATCCACGAGGAGTTCCCCGACGTCAGCCTGTCGCTGTCGACGGACATCGTGCGCGAGTACCGGGAGTACGAGCGGACCAGCACCACGGTGCTGGAGGCGTACATCCGGCCGATCTTCGAGCGGTACGTCGACGAGCTGGAGTCCGGCCTGGCCGAGCGCGGCTTCGCCGGGCGCTTCCTGATCATGCGCTCCGGCGGCGGCTCGATGACCAGCGCGGTCGCCAAGACCGCCCCCACGCACACCGTGCTGTCCGGGCCGGCCGGCGGCATCGTCGGCGCCGCGTACGTCGCCTCCGAGCTGGGCCGGGACAACGTGCTCACGTTCGACATCGGCGGCACCTCGCTGGACGCCTGCGTGATCGAGCGCGGCAACCCGGTCGCCGCGTACGAGGCCCAGCTGGAGCACTTCCCGCTGCTCATCCCCACGTACGACATCCGCACCATCGGCGCCGGCGGCGGCTCGATCGCCTGGCTCGACCACGGCCTGCTCAAGGTCGGCCCGCAGAGCGCCGGCGCCGACCCCGGCCCGGTCTGCTACGGCCGGGGCGGCACCAAGCCGACGGTCACCGACGCCGCTGTGGTGCTCGGCTACATGGACCCGGAGCGCTTCCTCGCCGGCACCATGGGCCTGCGCGACGCCGAGGCGCGCGCCGCAATCCAGGAGCAACTCGCCGAGCCGCTCGGCCTCACCGTGGAGAACGCGGCCGCCGGCGTGTTCGACGTGCTGCTGGCCCGCACCGTCGGCGCGGTCCGCCAGATCACCGTCGAGCGGGGTCACGACCCCCGGCAGTTCGCGCTGCTCGCGTTCGGCGGCGCCGGGCCGCTGCTGGCCCCGCTGCTGGCCCGCGAGATGGGCATCGGCGAGGTCATCGTGCCGTTCGCGCCGTCCGGCTTCTCCGCCTGGGGCATGCTCTCCGCCGACATCGTCAACGACTTCAGCCGTACCGTGATGGCCACGCTCGACGACGCCGACCTGGCGGAGCTGGAGCAGCTGTTCAAGGCCGTCGAGGCCGAGGCGGTCGCGTCGCTGGTGGCGCAGGGCGTGCCGGCCGGCGAGGCGGTGCTGGAGCGGCAGTTCGAGCTGCGCTACCTGGGCCAGGAACACAGCCTGATGGTCACCGTCGGGCGCGAGCTGGACCGCGACGCGATCCGCGCCGCGTTCGACGAGACGCACCGCGCCCGGTACGGCCACACCATGGGCAACCCGCTGCAGATCCTCAACCTGCGGGTGCGCGGCATCGGGCGCACCGACCGTCCCGAGCTGCAGACCCTGCCGCGCGGCGACGGCGACCCGTCGCAGGCGCTGCTGACGCACCGCGACGCCTACGACTTCGGGCAGCACGCGGTGGTGCCGTTCGCGGTCTACGACCGGGCCCGCCTGGAGCCGGGCGACACCTTCGACGGACCGGCGTTGATCGACGAGGGCACCTCCACCACTGTGGTGCCCAGCGGCCAGCGGGTCACCGTCGACGACCACGGATACCTGCTCGTCACCCTGGAGGAAGCCGCATGACCACGCTGGACGGAGCCCAGGTCGAGGTCGTCCGCAGCTATCTGCTGTCGGCCGCGGAGGAGATGCGGGCCACCCTCATCCGTACCTCGTTCAACCCGGTCATCTACGAGGTGCACGACTTCGGCCTGTCGATGTACGACGCCGACCTGCGGCTGGTCGCCGAGGCCACCGGATTGACGTTCTTCCTCGGCGCGAACGACTTCTCGCTGCGCAAGGGCGTGGAGTACGTGGGCCGGGAGAACCTGCACCGCGGCGACGTGGTGCTGCTCAACTACCCGTACTGGAACGCGGCGCACGCGTACGACGCGACGCTGTTCGCCCCGGTGTTCCGGCCGGACGAGGCGGACCCGGACGCGGACGGCGACCTGGTCGGCTTCCTCTGCGTCCGCGCGCACTGGATGGACCTGGGCGCCAAGGACCCGGGCTACGTGCTCGACTCGACCGACATGCACCAGGAGGGGCTGATCTTCCCGGGCACCAAGGTCGTGTCCCGGGGCGAGCCGGTGCGCGAGATCCACGAGCTGATCCGCTTCAACTCGCGGATGCCCGACGCGGTGCTCGGTGACCTGCACGCGCAGATCGCCGCGCTGCGCACCGGCGAGCGCCGGATGCTGGAGATCATCGAGAAGTTCGGCCGGGACACCGTGGACCAGGCGATCGACCGGATCATCGCCGACGGTGAGGCCCGCGCCCGCGCGGCGCTGGCTACGCTGCCGCAGGGCACCTGGACCGCCGAGGACTGGGTGGACGACGACGGCATCACCGACGACCCGGTGAAGATGCGCGTCACCGTCACCATCGACGACGGGCGCTTCATCGTCGACTTCGCCGGCTCGGCCCCGGCCACCCGCGGCCCGATCAACATGCCGTTCGGCGCGACCGAGGCGATCTGCAAGGTCGTGCTGAAGTCGCTGACGTCGCGGGACGAGCCGTCGAACGCCGGCACCGTGGCTCCGCTGGAGGTGCGGGCCGAGCCGGGCAGCCTGTTCCACGCCGTCTACCCGCAGCCCACGTTCACGCTCTGGACCGGCATCGTCGCGGTGGAGCTGATCCTCAAGGCGCTGGCCCAGGGCATGCCGGACCTGCTGCCCGCCTCCTCCGGCGGCGACGTGCCCGGCTTCATGATGGTCGGCCTGCACCCGGACACCGGGAAGATGTTCGCGGTCAGCAACAACGACCTGGTGGGCTGGGGCGGCACCGCGACGCACGACGGCATGGACGCCGCCACGCACGTCTCCGGCAGCACCGGCCGGGGCACCCCGATCGAGGTCATGGAGGCCAAGACCGGGATGTTCTTCGAGCGCTGGGAGATCCGCGCCGACTCCGGTGGCGCGGGCCGGTTCCGGGGCGGCTGCGGCCTGCGCCGCGACATCCGGTTCGTGACGCCCGGCGAGTTCCTCACCGTGATCAAGAAGACGAAGAGCGCGCCGTGGGCGCTGGCCGGCGGCGAGCAGCCGGAGCCGAACCAGGTGGTCGTCTTCCCGGGCACCGACCGCGAGCACCGGGTGAGCACCAAGCGCACCGTGGTGGCCGCGGGCGACCGGGTCACGCTGCTGACCGCCGGTGGCGGCGGGCACGGCGACCCGCGCAGCCGCGACCCGGAGGCGGTACGGCGGGACGTGGCCGAGGGCTACGTCTCCCGGGAGGCCGCCCGGGACGTCTACGGAGTGGACGTCGATGGGTGAGCCGACGGTCGACGGGGCAACCGTCGAGGTCGTCCGCAGCCACCTCGTCTCGGCCGCCGAGGAGATGCGGGCCGCGCTCGTGCGCACCGCGTTCAACCCGGTGATCTACGAGGTGTACGACTTCGGCATCTCCATCTACGACCGGCAGCTGCGGCTGGTCGCGGAGTCCACGGGGCTGTCCCGCTTCCTCGGCGCCAACGACTACTCGCTGCGCAAGGGCGTGGAGTACGTCGGCCGGGAGAACCTGCGCCGCGGCGACGTGGTGCTGCTCAACTACCCGTACTGGAACGCGGCGCACACGTACGACGCGACGATGTTCGCGCCGGTCGTCCTGCCGGACAGCGAGGAGCTGATCGGTTTCCTGTGCATCCGGGCGCACTGGATGGACCTGGGCGCCAAGGACCCCGGGTACGTGCTCGACTCCACGGACATGCACCAGGAGGGGATCATCTTCCCCGGCACGAAGGTGTACGACAGGGGCGAGCCGGTGCGCGAGATCCACGAGCTGATCCGCTTCAACTCGCGGATGCCGGAACTGGTCATCGGTGACCTCAACGCGCAGATCGCCGCGCTGCGTACCGGCGAGCGGCGGGTGACCGAGCTGTACCGCGACTACGGCCCCGCAGTGGTCGACGCGGTGATCGACCGGGTGATCGACGTCGCCGCGCAGCGCGCCGGGGAGGCGGTGGCCGCGCTGCCGCAGGGCAGCTGGACCGCCGAGGACTGGCTCGACGACGACGGCGTCAGCGACGACCCGATCCTCATGCGGGTCACCGTCACCGTCGCCGACGGCGAGTTCACAGTGGACTTCGCCGGTTCGTCGCCGGCGGTGCCCGGGCCGGTGAACCTGCCGCTGGGCGCCACCATCGCCACCTGCCGGGTCGCGTTCAAGGGCGTCACCACGCCGCACGAGCAGACGAACGCCGGGCACTTCGCGCCCCTTCGGGTACGCGCCGAGCCCGGCACGCTGTTCCACGCGCAGTACCCGGCCGCCACGTTCACCCAGTGGACCGGCACCGTCGCACTGGAGCTGATCCTCAAGGCGCTGGCCCAGGGCATGCCGGACCGGCTGGCCGCCTCCTCCGGCGGCGACGTGCCCGGGTTCATGATGGTCGGCCGGCACCCGGACACCGGCGACATGTTCGCGGTCAGCAACAACGACCCGGTCGGCTGGGGCGGCACGCCCGGGCACGACGGGATCGGGCCGGCGAACCACCTGTGCCAGACCCAGGCGCGCAACACGCCCGTCGAGGTGCTGGAGTCGAAGACGGGAATGTTCTTCGAGCGGGTGGAGATCCGTACCGACTCCGGTGGCGCGGGCCGGTTCCGGGGCGGCTGCGGCCTGCGGCGGGACATCCGGTTCGTGACGCCCGGCGAGTTCCTGACGGTGATCAAGAAGACGAAGAGCGCGCCGTGGGCGCTGGCCGGCGGCGCACAGCCGGAGCCGAACCAGGTGATCGTCTTCCCGGGCACGGACCGGGAGCACCGGGTGAGCACACGGCGTACCGCGGTGGCGGTGGGGGATCGGGTGACGTTGCTGACCGCCGGTGGCGGCGGGCACGGCGACCCGGGGAGTCGGGATCCGGAGGCGGTGCGACGGGACGTGGCCGAGGGCTACGTCTCCGCGCGGGCCGCCCGAGACGTTTATGGAGTGATCGCGTGAGTGCCGCCTATTCGCCCGAGCAGCCGAGCACGCTGCTCGGCAACTGCACAGTGCTCGACGCCCGCGTGGTGGACGGCATGGCGCCGGTGACCGGCGCCGGGGTGTGGGTCCGGGGTGACCGGATCGCCGCCGTCGGGCCGTACGCCGAGGTGGCCGAGCAGGCGCGGGCCGCCGGCCGGCTGACCGAGGTGGACCTCGACGGTGCCTACGTGACGCCCGGCCTGGTCAACATGCACACCCACTTCTCGTTGTCGCTGCCCGGCTCCGCCGGCGAGGGCGTCAAGGGGATGGGCGCGTACGACCTCGCCCACTACATGGCCGACGGGGCGCGGCGCACGCTGCACTCCGGCGTGACCACCGTGCGCTGCGTCGCGGAGAAGGACCACGCGGACTTCGCGCTGCGGCGGGCGATCAACGCCGGGCGGGTCCCCGGTCCGCGCATCTACACCGCGGGCCGGGCGCTGGTGTGCACCGGCGGGCACGGGCACGAGAGCAACGACACGCTCGAGTGCGACGGCCCGGTGGGCTTCCGCCACGGCGTGCGCAGCCAGATCAAGGCCGGCGCGGACCTGATCAAGGTGATGATCTCGGGCGGCATCGCCGGTGAGCACGAGAGCATCCACACGCCCCAGTTGTTCGCCGACGAGATGACGGCGGTGATCGAGACGGCGCACGCGTGGGGCCGCAAGGTGACCGCGCACGCCGGGCCCGCCGACGTGATCGGCGCGGCGGTCGAGCTGGGACTGGACTGCGTGGAGCACGGCTACCAGCTCACCCCGCAGGTCGCGGCGCGGATGGCCGAGCGCGGCACGGCGCTCGTGCCGACGCTGCTGGTGACCCGCTGCAAGGAGTTCTTCGACGAGCTGGGCGTGCCGGAGTGGATGCAGTGCCGCTCGCTCGGCGCCGGCCCCCGGCACCTGGAGAGCTTCGACATGGCGATCGCCGCCGGGGTGGAGGTCCTGCTCGGCAGCGACATGCCCCCGTTCTGGGAGTTCGAGGGCACCACCGCCTCGATCCGGGAGCTGGAGTACATGTCCGAGCGGATCGGCGCCGCCCGGGCCATCCACGCCGGCACGCTCGGCCCGATCCGGTGGCTCGGCGCGGAGTCCGACCTCGGCACCGTCGAGGTCGGCAAGCTGGCCGACCTGATCGCGACGGACGCCGACCCGCTGGCCGACACCTCGGCCTTCCGGGACGTGCGGTGGGTGATGAAGGGCGGGCAGATCGCCCGCGACGACCGCAACCAGGAGGAGACGCGATGACCTTCGCGCAGGCAGGCGCGGCGGAGATCGCCGCCGGCATCGACGACATGTACGACGCGTTCCTCGCCGGGGACCAGCAGCGGTTCGACACGCACCTGGACCCCGAGGTGACCACCTGGGAGACGCACCTGCCGGGACCGCTGCGGACCCGGGCCGAGCTGGACGAGTACCGCGCCCAGCGGGACGCCGCCGGTCAGCGGCCCCGGCTGGCGGTGCTCGCCGCGCGGGGCAAGCGCATCGACGTGTGGGACGACTTCGGCGTGGCCCGGTACGAGCTGGTCGCGCAGCTCGGCCCGGACGACGAGCCGGAGATCACCCGGGTCACCGACGTGGTGCGCCGGGTCGACGGCCGCTGGGTGATCGTGCACCACCACGCCGAGCTGGTCCGGGAACCGGTGGGCGCGGCATGATCCGGCGGCTGGTCGCCGGGCGGACCGGTGAACCGGCGGACGTGCTGTCGGTCGCCGAGCTGCCCGACGACCCGCCGCCCGGCCCCGGCCAGGTGCGGCTCGCCGTCCGTACGGTCGGGCTGAACTTCCTGGACGTCATGCTCTGCCGGGGCGAGTACCCGGTGCGGCCGGATCCGCCGATGACGCCGGGGGTGGAGGCGGCCGGGCGGGTCGTCGCCGCCGGCGACGGGGCCGGGCACCTGCTGGGTCAGGAGGTGCTGGCCTGCCCGGCGCTGCCGCGCGGCGCGCTCGGCACGACAGTCACAGTGGACGCCGCGGTGGTGGTGCCGCGGCCGTCCACAGTCGACCCGGTCACCGCGGCGGCGTTGCCGGTCACCTATCAGACCGCGTGGTTCGCGCTGGAGCGGGCGGGCGTCACCGCCGGGCAGACGGTGCTGGTGCACGCCGGCGCGGGAGGTGTCGGCATCTCCGTCATCCAGCTCGCGGTCGCCCGCGGCGCCCGGGTCCTCGCCACCGCCGGCGGCCCGGTCAAGACGGCGATCTGCCGTGACCAGGGCGCCGAGGTGGCGATCGACTACACGGCGGAGGACTTCGTGGCCGCCGTGCGGGAGGCCACCGGCGGGCGGGGCGTGGACGTCGTGGTGGACCCGGTGGGCGGCGACGTGTTCGCCCGCTCCTGGGAGTGCCTCGCCTTCGAGGGCCGCCTGGTCGCGGTGGGCGCTGCCGGTGGCGCGCCGCCGCCCGTCGATCCGCTGCGGCTGATGGCGGCGAACGCGACGCTGGTGGGCCTGTCCTGGGGCTCGCAGTACCCGTGGCAGCGCCCGTCCGCGGTCGAGGCCGCCTACCAGGAACTGTTCGACATGTGCGCCTCCGGCGCGGTCCGGCCGCCGGTCAGCCGCGTCGTGTCGCTGGACGAGACGCCCGCGGCGCTCACCGAGCTGGCCGAACGCCGGACCACCGGCAAGATCATCGTACGGATCGACGAAGGGGAGGGACCGTGAGCGACACCGCCGACGGCGACATGGAGATCTACGACCTGAAGGTGACAGTCGACCGGATCGAGGGCCGGTCGGTGTGCGGCATGGCCGTGGGCGACTCCTTCGAGCTGACCAACAGCGCCCACCTGCGGCTGCCCGAGGGCAAGCACTTCTGCGTGTACGCGCTCGCGTCCGTGCTGCCCTTCCTCGCCGCCAAGCAGCGTGACCTGGCGCCGGGGGACTGGCTGGCCCAGGACTCCCACTTCATCTGCCCCGACCCGGAGGAGCGGCTCGTCATGAAGGTGGAACGGACCTGCCGGCGCACGATGAACTCGGCGGACCTGACATGACCGTCGAGATCGGACTCGGCCTGCAGAGCGACAAGCCGGCCGGCGCGTACGCCCGGCTGGCCCGCGCCGCCGAGGCGCACGGCTTCGACGTGCTCACCGTCTTCGGCGACCTGATGTACCAGCCGCCGATCTTCCCGCTGCTGGAGATGGCTCAGGCGACCGAGCGGGTACGCCTCGGCGCGGCCTGCCTGAACCCGTACTCGATGGCGCCGTACGAGATCGCCGGTCAGCTCGCCGCCCTGGACCTGGCCTCGCACGGGCGGGCCTACCTCGGCCTGGCCCGGGGGACCTGGCTGGGTTCGGTCGGCCTGCCGCAGCCGCGGCCGCTGACCACCATCGAGGAGGCCGTCCAGGTCGTCTACCGCCTGCTGCGCGGCGACCGCAGCGGCTTCACCGGAAAGGTCTTCTCGCTGGAGGCCGGCACCGCGCTGCGTTACGACGTGCAGCGGCCCGACCCGCCGCTGCTGCTGGGCGCGTGGGGTCCGCAGGGCGCGGCGCTGGCCGGCCGGATCGCCGACGAGATCAAGGTGGGCGGCAGCGCCAACCCGGACATGGTCCCGGTGATCCGCGAGCGGCTGCGGACCGGCGCGGAGAAGGCCGGGCGCGACGTCGCGGACGTCGGCATCGTGCTCGGCGCGGTGACAGTCGTCGACACCGACGGCGCGGCCGCCCGCGCCAAGGCCCGCACCGAGGTGGCCATGTACCTGGCCGTGGTGGCGGAGCTGGATCCGACCGTCGTGCTCCCCGACGACCTGGTGAAGCGCGTCGGCGACCTGGTCGACGCGGGCGAGGACGAGGCGGCGGGCCGGTTGATCCCGGACGACGTGCTGGACCGGTTCGCCTTCTCCGGCACCCCGGAGCAGGTCGCCGCCCAGGCCCAGGCGCTCATCGACGCCGGCGTGCGCCGGGTCGAGTTCGGCACGCCGCACGGCCTCACCGACGAGCGCGGCGTGGACCTGCTCGGCTCCGCCGTCCTGCCCCTGCTGCGCAGGTGAGCGCGGTGCGGCTCACCGTCGTGGTCGGCCCCGGCCTGGTGGCCGACACCGAACTGCTGGCGTCGCTCGTCGCCACCAGCAGCGCCGAGCTGGACAGCACCGGCACGGTCGTCACCGCCGCCTCGACCGACGAGCTGCGCTCGCTGCTCGCCGCGGCGCAGGGCCCGACTGTGGTGCTGCCCGGCCCCACCACACCGGCCCGCGCCCTGATCGGCGCGCAGCCGCCGCACGCGGTCTGGTACGACCTCACCGTCGAGACGCCGGTCCCCGGCGCGGTCCACCTGGCCGGCCGGGGACTGTGGGGCGTGACCTGGGCGATCCGGCACGCCGTGCACCGCTTCCGCGCGCCGGCCGATCGGATCGCCTACGGTCCCGGCCCGGAGCAGTGGGGTGACCTGCGGCTGCCGTCGGACCCGCACACCGGGCCGGCGCCGGTCGCGGTGCTGCTGCACGGCGGATTCTGGCGGTCGGTCTGGGGCGCGGACCTGATGGACGCGCTCGCCGTCGACCTGGCCGCCCGCGGCTGGGCATCCTGGAACCTGGAGTACCGGCGTCCGGACCGGCACGGCTGGGACGCCACCACGGAGGACGTCGAAGCCGGCCTCACCGCGCTGCGGGACCTCGCCGCCGACCGGCCGCTGGACCTGGACCGGATCGTCGTCTTCGGCCACTCGGCCGGCGGGCAGCTCGCGCTGCGCGCCGCGGCGGACCTTGCCACGCGTACGGGCGGTCCGCGCGTCGCGCTCGCGGTGTCGCTGGCCGGGGTGCTCGACCTCACCGAGGGCGAGCGGCGCTTCCTCGGTGACGGCGCGATCGCCGCGGCGCTGGGCGGCTCACCGGCCACGGCCCCGCGCCGGTACGCCGAGAGCGACCCGATGCTGCGGCTGCCGACAGGGGTGCCAACGCTGCTCGTGCAGGGGACCGCGGACAGTCTCGACCTCGTCGACGCCAACCGGCGTTACGCCGCGGCGGCGGCAGCCGCGGGCGACGAGATCCGCCACCTGGAACAGCCGGGGGACCACTTCGCCGTCATCGACCCGGCGTCGGACATCTGGCGGGACACCATGACGGCGGTGGATGACCGCCTCGGTCGCTGACGTCGCGCCCGCAACCGAATCGCCCTCCGAGTTCACGTAGGTGAACACGGAGGGCGGTTGGTGGCGCCGGTCAGAACAGCCGGGGCGTGACCACCGAGACCACTGTGGTGACCGAGTCGGTGTCGTTGTACATCTGGTGCGGCACCGACGAGCGCAGGTGCACGCTGTCGCCCGGGCACAGCCGGTGCTCCACGCCCTCGACCTCGTAGAGCAGCTCGCCGGAGATGACGTAGGCGAACTCCTCGCCCCGGTGGCCGTACGCGTTCTCCCGCCGCCCGCCCGGCGCGATGTGCACGAGCATCGGCTCCAGCACCAGGTCCGGCCCCCGGTCCGAGAGCATGCGGTAGGTCTGCTGCCCCGACACGTACTGCGTTGCCGACGTCTCCGCCCTGGTCAGCGTGAAGTGCCGGGGAAGCTGGGAGACGTTGCTGTCGGACGTGCCGTTGCCGGCGTCGAAGAAGTCGGCCACCGACTTGTCGAGGGCCTTGGCGACGCTGCCCAGCGCGGTCAGGCCGATCGAGGAGATGCCGCGCTCGACCTGGGACAGGAAGCCGATCGACAGGCCGGAGCGGGAGGCGAGGCCGCGCAGGGTGAGCCCGCGCTCCTTGCGGTAGCGCCGGATCCGGGCGCCGACCACCCCCGCCGGGGTGCTCTCGTCCGCGGGGCCGCCGGGGGTGGCCTGCTCCGACGGCGGCTGACTGTCCATGGACCGCACGGGGACCTCCTGTTGCGGTGGCGGGGGGATCCGCCCGGGATGTTCGATCCTATCGAACATGCCTGCACTTGTGCGAGGGGTGGGCGCCGGCATTTCCGGTCCGCCGCGGCGGCGAAGCCGTGGTGCCGGCACCGTCGCGTCCAGCGCGATCGTCTGTTCGCAGTCGTACGGCCGGCCATCCGCTGCGGTCCACTGTGCGCGCTCCGGCACGAGTGCCCGTCGCGACTGTGCCTACTTGTCGTCCATAAGGGTCTTCTGGCGCTTTGGTGGATTCGCGCCGGACGGGCACCCTCGATCGGTTTGCTAGAGCTATAACGACGAAATTCGTCGCCTCAAAGCTGTCTACCGACGAGTTGCTGAGATTTCATGGACAACAACTGGCGTGGCTCGTAGAGTCTCGGCATCTTCCGATGATCTGGAGATGACGTGAAGACTGCCGCCACCGCCCAACCCGTTCGTTCCGCCGCCGACCTGCACGCCGCCGCAACAGTGGTGGACGGAAGCACGGTCATCGAGCTGAGCGACGCCCACCTCGACCGGATCCGGCGAGGAGGCGTCACCGCGGTCAACCACACGGTCACCCGGCCGTACGCGGACACCGTCACCGCCCTGCGCGAGGTCAACCGCTGCCGCAGGTGGATCGACGCGCACCCGGACGAGGTGCTGCTCGCCCTGACCGTGGACGACATCCACCGGGCCAAGGCCGAGGGCAAGGAGGCCGTCATCCTCGGCCCGCAGGACACCGAGATGATCGGGGGTGACCTCGACCTGCTCGGCACGTTCCACGACCTGGGCGTCCGCATCCTTCAGCTGACCTACCAGCGGCAGAACCTGCTCGGCGCGGGCTGCGGCGAGGACACCGACTCGGGGCTGACGCACCGGGGCCGTGCCTTCGTCAAGGCGATGAACGAGCTGGGCGTGCTGGTCGACGTCTCGCACAGCGGCGAGCGCACCGGCCTGGACGCGATGGACGCCTCGGACAAGCCGGTCGTCGTCACGCACGCCTTCTGCGACGCGCTGTCGCCGCACATCCGCGCCAAGTCGGACGGATACCTGCGGCGCCTCGCCGAGCAGGGCGGCGTCATGGGCATCACCACCCTGTCGGGGTTCCTGTACCACCCGGAGGACCCGTCCCGTCGTCCGGACCTGACCCGCTTCGTGGAGCACGTCTGCCGTGTGGTGGAGGTGGCCGGCGTCGACCACGTCGCCGTCGCCACCGACTACGACGAGACGTGGACCGAGGAGATGCGGATCGCGCAGCTCAAGAGCATCGCGCAGGCGAACTCGAAGGAGCACCAGAACCTGCTCGGTGACTTCGGATGGGAGGAGCGCCGGGCGATCGGCATGGACGACGCCGCGGACTTCCCCAACATCACCGAGGCGCTTCTGGCCGGCGGATTCTCGCCGGAGGACGTGATCAAGATCCTCGGCGGCAACTGGCTTCGGGTCTATGGGGAGGCATGGAAGCCGGCCGCGCGATGAAGCGCTAATCGTGACACTGCCAAGGAGACTGATGCGTACCCGAATTCTGATGAGAGCGCTGGCGGTGGGCGTCGTGACGACGCTCGCGGCCGGCTGCGGAGGCGGCGAGCCGCCGTCGGGCAAGTCCGGTGGCAACGCCAGCGACGGCCTCACCAGCAACGTCAAGCTCGAGGACGAGACGCAGGCCGCCGGCACGCCGAAGTCCGGTGGCCGCCTGCGGATCATGATCCGGCTGGACGCCAACGAACTCGACCCGCACCGGATGTCGGAGACCTCGGCCTTCGTCATCAACGAGCAGATCTACGAGTCGCTCGTGCAGTCGTACCGAGGCGAGATCAAGCCGGCGATCGCCGAGTCGTGGGAGCTGAGCGCGGACGGCCAGACCGTGACGTTCAAGCTGCGCGACAACGCGTACTTCCACAGCGGCCGCAAGGTGACCGCCGCCGACGTGAAGTACTCGATCGAGCGGATCAAGGACCCGGCCACCCGGGCGCCGCGCGCCCGTAGCTACGAGGGCATCACCTCGGTCGAGGCGCCCGACGAGCGCACCGTCGTGATGAAGCTGGCCAAGCCCAACGCCGCCATCCTGACCCTGCTGTCCACCGCCGCGTCGTCGATCGTCGACCGGACCGTGGTCGAGAAGCAGGGCGACCTCAACGGCAGCGTCGACGGCGGCAGCGGGCCGTTCAAGCTCGCCGCCCGGACCACCGGCCAGGCCATCAAGCTGGACAAGCACGACAAGTACTGGGAGTCCGGGGTTCCGTACCTGGACGGGCTGGACTTCACGTTCAACCCGGACGACAACGCCCGCGCCGCCGCCGTGCGCAGCGGCACCGTGGACTTCCTGTGGCGGCCCGCGCCGGAGTTCATCGACGCGCTCAAGCGCGACGAGAAGCTCAAGTGGTACGGCGGCTCCGGCTCGCTGTCGCTGCACCTGCGGCTGAACACCTCGAAGGCGCCGTACGACAACGTCAAGGTCCGGCAGGCCATCTACCTGGCGCTGGACCGGCAGGAGATCCTGAACGTGGCCAACTCCGGCTTCGGCACCGCGCTCAACGCCGGCTACCTGCCGCCGGACCGCTTCGGCGCGCTGAAGGAGCCGGTGTACGGCAAGCCCGACATCGAGAAGGCCAAGGCGCTGCTGGCCGAGGCGGGTTACCCGAACGGCTTCGACGCCAAGCTCATGGTGATCGCCACCTCGGCGTTCCAGGTGCGCTCGGCGGAGGTGGAGCAGCAGCAGCTCGCCAAGATCGGCATCAAGGTGACGCTGGAGTCGGTCGAGTCCACCATCGCCGACACCAAGACGAAGTCCGGGGACTTCGACATGTACCAGTCCGGCTTCGGCCTGACCTACGACCCGGACGAGCGGTTCACCGCCAGCTTCCTCAAGGGCGGCGGCCTGAACTACGGCAACTGGTCCGACCCGGAGTACGAGGACCTGATCGTCAAGGCCCGCTCCGAGCTGGACAAGGACAAGCGCGCCCAGCTCTACCAGCAGGCCGAGAAGATCCTGGCCGAGCGGGGCCCGGTGGCCATGACCTTCCTGAACGCCGACTTCGACGTCGTGCAGAAGGACGTCATGGGTTACCGGGGTGACCCCACGCCGACCTACCGCTTCTACCGGCACCTCTGGCTCGACCGCTGACGAGTCGCGGAGGGGACGCCGGCCCACGGCGTCCCCTCCGCCGCACCGCGACGAAAGGCAATCCATGACGGCCGTACCCCTGACCCATCGCTACGTCATCGCCGCCCGGCTGAAGGGCTACCTCGGCAAGCACGAGGAGTCCGTGGCGCTGCTCACCGAGGCGCTCGAACTGGAACCGGACAGCCCGCGCCTGCTGCGCTTCCGCGGCCACCGGCGGATCTCCATCAGTGACTACGCCGGCGCGATCGCGGACCTGCGCGCCGCCGCCGACCAGCTCGCCGGCGTCGAGGACGAGTACGAGATGTACCAGCCGGAGGTGGAGAAGGACGTCGTCAGCCTGATCCTCGGCCGGCCCGAGGACGTGCGCCCGCAGCACCTCAGCGACACCGACGCCGCCGCGAACCCGGAGATCCTCGGCCGCTACAACACCACGCTGCACGCCTCCGTCTGGTACCACCTGGGCGTCGCCCAGTACCTCGCCGGTGACCTGGAGGGCTGCCTGCCCAGCTTCGCCGAGTCGGAGAAGGCGTCCCGGCACCAGGAGGGCCTGGTCGCGTCGCAGGACTGGCAGTACATGGCGCTGCGGCGCCTCGGCCGGACCGCCGAGGCCGAGGAGGTGCTCGACCGGTTCCGCACTGTCGACCTGGTCGACGAGCCGCACCTGGTCGGCTACGAGGGCCGGATGAAGCTCTACACCGGCGAGATCGGCCCGGACGAGCTGTGGGCGATGTGCGATGGCAACAGCCTCAAGACCGTCACCCAGGGGTACGGCCTCGGTAACTGGCACTACTACAACGGTGACGTCGACAAGGCGCGTGAGGTGTTCGACGGGGTGCTGAAGACCCGCGTCACGCACGCCTTCGCGTACCTCGCAGTCAAGGCCGAGTACGAGCGCAACCCGGACTTCGCGACCACGAGCAAGGAGAACTGAGATGGCAATCATCCGTGCCGAGATCGGCAAGCGGGACCAGGCCACCAAGGAAGCGATGATCGCCGACCTGACCGACGTGCTGGTCAAGTACGGCTCGCCGCGCGAGAACACCCACGTCCTGCTCTACGAGGTGTCGTACGACAACTGGGCCAAGGGCGGCGTGACGTACAACAACCGGAAGCGTGCGCAGGAGTCCTCGTGACCGGCGCCGCCGCGGGACCGCACATCCTGCTCACGCCCAACCTGTCGGACCTGCTCCCGCAGCTGCGGGAGCGGTTCCCGCAGTGCCGGTTCAGCCCGGTACCGGACGGTGAGCCGGTACGCGACGAGTGGCTCGACGCCGAGGTGATCCTGCGCAGCGCGATGAACGAGGACACCTTCGACGAGCTGCTGGCCAAGTGTGACCGGCTGCGGTGGGTGCAGATCACCGCGGCCGGGTTCGACTGGGTGGGCGGCGAGCTGATGCAGCGCCGCCTCGCCGAGGGGCTGCTCTACACCCGGTCGCCCAACTCCTACAACGTGCCGATCGCCGAGTACGCCATCGGCGCGGTGCTGATGCGCTTCCGCGCGTTCCCGGAGCACCGGGAGGCGCAGGAGCGCCGGGAGTGGGTGCGGATCACCGGCCGGGACTTCATCGGCAGCACGATGCTCGTCTTCGGCACCGGCGGCATCGGCGGCGAGGTGGCCTGGCGGGCCCGCGCGCTCGGCGTCGACGTGATCGGGGTGAACCGCTCCGGCACTCCGGCCGAGGGCTTCGACCGGGTGATCCCGTACGCCGAGCACATGGCCGTGCTGCCGGAGGCCGACTCGGTGGTCCTGGCCATGCCGCTGACCACCGAGAACCGCTACTTCTTCGACGCCGAGCACTTCGCGGCGATGAAGGAGTCGGCGGTGCTGGTGAACGTCGGGCGGGGCGCTCTCGTGGCGGAGGACGCCCTGGTCGACGCGATGCGGTCCGGCCGGATCGCCGGCGCGGTGCTGGACGTGTTCGAGGAGGAGCCGCTGCCGGCCGACCACCGGCTGTGGGACCTGCCGAACACCACCATCACCCCGCACACGTCGTTCCGCGGCACCGGCAACCTCCAGCGGCTCTACGCCGACTTCTGCGTCAACCTGGAGCGTTACCTGGCCGGCGAGCAGCTGGCCGGCCTGAAGCGGCAGCCCGACCTGGGGTACTGAGGCGGCCGAACGAGAGGCGGCCCACCGGATCGATCCGGTGGGCCGCCTTCGTCGTGCCGCACGTCAGTCGAGCAGCGCGCGGGCCGCAGTCAGCACGTCGTGCTCACCGAGCAGGACGTGGTCGGCCGCCGGGCCCAGCGGGACGTAGCTGTCGACGCTGTTGACGCGGGAGATCCGCCCTGGGTAACCGGCGTCGACCAGGGCGGCCACCACCGCCTCGGAGACGCCGCCGCCGGCCCGGGTCTCGTCCACCACCAGCACCCGGGGTACGCCGTCGAGCGCGGCGAGCATGCTCGCGGCCGGCAACGGCGCGAGCCACTGCAGGTCCACGACGCGGGTGCCGGCGCCCCGCTCGGCGGCCAGCGTCTCGGCCACCCGCAGGCTCATCGGCACGCCGTTGCCGAACGTGACGAGCGCCAGGTCGTCGCCGTCGCGTACGGTCCGGACCTGTCCGAGCGGCGTCTCGGTGGCCGCCCACTCGTCCGGCGGGGCGTACCGGGCCAGCCAGCCGCCGTCGCCGTCGCTGTGCAGGTCACGGGTGTGGTAGAGCGCGATCGGCTCCAGGAACACGCAGACCCGCTTCTCCTGCTCGGCCAGCGCGAGGCACTGCCGCAGCAGCGCCGGCGCGGTGGCCGGGTGGGAGGCGACAGCCAGCGCCAGGCCGGGGATGTCCCGCAGCACCGCCACCGAGTTGTCGTTGTGGAAGTGCCCGCCGAACCCCTTCTGGTACGCCAGCCCGGCGATCCGGACCACCATGCCGTTGCCGTACTGCCCGTCGGAGAAGAACCGCAGCGAGGCGGCCTCGCCGCGCAGCTGGTCCTCGGCGTTGTGCAGGTAGGCGAGGTACTGGATCTCCGGGATCGGCAGCGTGCCGGCCAGCGCGCCGCCGAGCGCCACCCCGAGGATGGTCTGCTCGTCCAGCAGCGTGTCGAACACGCGGTTCGCGCCGAACGCCTTGCGCAGCCCGCGGGTGGCGCCGTAGACGCCGCCCTTGCGGGCCACGTCCTCGCCGAAGACCTGCGCCTGCGGCCAGGTGAGCAGCGCGTCGTGCAGCGCGGCGTTTACCGACTGGGCGAGCGTGAGCGGTCCGCGCGACTCGGGGAGCTTGCCGCCGAACACCTTGTCCCGTCCGTCGCCGGCCCGTCCGGCGGCCGCGCTGACCCGGTCGGTCCGGCGTTCGGTCAGCGGAGCGGTCACCGCAGCCGCGTCGGGCAGCCGCTCGACCCGCCCGAGCATCGCCTCGGCCTGGTCCATGACCAGCTTGCGGGTCTGCTCGTAGCGGGCCAGGCTCTCGGCCGGGGCGAGGATGCCGCGCCGGGCCAGCACCGCCGCCGTGGCCAGCAGCGGATCGCGGGCGTAGTCGGCGAGGATCTCCGACCGGGACCGGTACGCCAGCTCGGCGTCGGAACCGGCGTGGCCCATGAACCGGACCGTGCGCAGGTGCAGCACGGCAGGGCGGCGTCCGGCGCGTACCCGATCGGCCACCTCGCCCGCGACGGCGAGCAGCCGCGCGGGGTCGGCGCCGTCGACGGCGGTGTAGTCCAGGGCTGGTAGCGCGGACAGCATCCGGTCCACCCAGCCGTGCGGGGACCGGGTGCTGATGCCGATGCCGTTGTCCTCGCAGACGAACAGCACCGGCATCCCGAGCCCCTGGTGGGCGGCCCACCCGACGGCGTTCAGCGCGCCCGCCGCGGTGGAGTGGTTGGCCGAGGCGTCGCCGAAGCTGCACACCACCACCGCGTCGGCCGGGTAACCGGTGTCGCCGACGCCCCGCTCCAGCGCGAACGCCATGCCCATCGCGCGGGGCAGGTGCGAGGCGATCGTCGAGGTCTGCGGGATGACGTTCAGCGCCCGGTGCCCGAACACTTTGTGCCGGCCGCCGGAGATCGGGTCCCGCCGGGACGCGGCGGCGGAGTGCAGCACGTCGGTGATCGGGGTGGAGCCGGGGACCTGCCCGGCCCGGGCGGCGTAGAAGCCGCCGGACCGGTAGTGCAGCAGCGCCGGATCGGTCGGTCGCAGCGCCAGCGCGACGGCGGCGTTGCTCTCGTGGCCGCTGGATCCGATCGTGTAGAAGCCCTCCCGTTTCGACTGCAGCCAGCGCAGCGCGAGGTCGAGGTGGCGGCTCTGGATCTGGGCGTCGAAGTAGTCGAGCAGCAGGCCGGCGTCGATCTCGACGTCCGGCGACGGGTCGGCGGGCGCCGCGGCGCCCGCCGACCATTCCGACAGTTGACGAACCAGGTGTTCGTCGATGGTTTCCACGTTGCTCCTTGCCGGGGGTGCGAGGGGTCAGCGGCTGGAACGGCCGCGCAGTCGCGGGTCGAGCACGTCGCGGAGGGTGTCGCCCAGCAGGTTGAAGCCCAGCACCGCGATCATGATGCAGACGCCGGGGACGACCGACGGCCAGATCGACATCTCCATGAACGCCTTGCCGCTGGAGAGCATCGACCCCCAGGACGGCTGGGGCGGCTGCACGCCGAGCCCGAGGTAGCCCAGGGACGCCTCGACCAGGATGGCGGTGGCCAGGCTCGTGGTGAACTGCACCGCGATCGGGGCGACCGAGTTGGGCAGGATGTACTTGAAGATCAGCCGGGCGTTGGTGAGCCCGACCGCCTGGCCGGACTCCACGTACGGCTCGCGGCGCACCGACATCGCCGTGCCGCGTACGACCCGGGCGAAGCTCGGGATGAACACGAGGATCAGGGCCAGGATCAGGTTCTCGGTGCCGGGGCCCCGGGCGGCGACGACCGCCAGCGCGAGCAGCAGCGTGGGGAAGGCGAACATGATGTCGGTGGCCGGGGTGATGATCGCGTCGAGGAAGCCCCGGTAGAAGCCGGCGAGCAGTCCGAGCAGGACGCCGATCGCGCCCGCGCAGGTCACCACGATCAGGCTGACCGTCAGCGAGGTGCGTGCGCCGTACAGGGCGCGGCTGAGCAGGTCGCGGCCGGCCTCGTCGGCGCCGAGCAGGAAGTCGCCGCCGGGCGCGGCGAGCCGCTGGTTGGACATGGCGGTCGGGTCGTACGGGGCGATGAGCGGGGCCAGCGCCGCCGCGCCGACCATCAGCACCACGATGACCAGGCCGATGGCGCCCACCCGGTCGCGCCAGATCAGGCGTAGCAACTCCAGGCTGCGGGGGGTCCGGCGAGTGGACGCCGCCTCGGCGGGGCGGCGGTCGGGGGCGGTGTCAGTGACCACTGCGCAACCTCGGATCCAGGTAGGTGTAGATGAGGTCTACGAGGAAGTTGACGACGACGTAGAAGAAGGCCAGGAAGAGCAGGGTGCCCTGGACGACCGGGTAGTCGCGCTGGGAGATGCCGCGGATGACCATCGTCCCCAGGCCCGGCCAGGCGAACACCTGCTCGACGATGACCGTCCCGCCCAGCAGCGCGCCGGCCTGGATGCCCAGCACCGTCACGACCGGGATCAGCGAGTTGCGCAGCGCGTGCCGGGTCATGACCACGCGCTCGCCGAGGCCCTTGGACCGGGCGGTGCGTACGTAGTCCTGGTTGAGCACCTCCAGCATGCTGGAGCGGGTCATCCGCATGCTGATCGCGGCGAGGCTGGAGCCGAGCGTCACGGCGGGGAGGATGAGGTGCTTCAGGGTGCCCCAGAAGCCCTCACCCTCACCCGCGCCCTGGGACGGCAGCCAGCCCAGCGACACCGAGAAGACGTACACCAGCAGGATGCCGAGCCAGAAGTTCGGCAGCGACAGCCCGACCAGCGAGCCGACCCGGGTGGTGGCGTCCAGCAGCCCGTTGCGCTTGGTGGCGCTGAGCACGCCGAGCGGGATGGAGATGAGGATCGAGACCAGCAGCGCCGACACGGCCAGCAGCAGCGTGGACGGAAGGCGCTGCATGATCTCTTCGAGCACCGGCTGACCGGTGCGCATCGAGGTGCCGAAGTCGCCCTGGACCAGGGCGCCGAGCCACCTCAGGAACTGCTCGTACACGGGCATGTCGAGCCCGAAGTAGCGGCGCATCTCCGCCTCGATCGCGGGGTCGCCGAAGTCCTGACCCATGATCGAGCTGATCACGTCGCCGGGGATCATGCGGATGACCAGGAATGAGATCACCGAGATCCCGAAAAGGACTGGAATAACCGATAAGAGACGGGTCAACGTGATGCGCAGCATTGCGGGTTTCTCCGGTCGGTCAGGTGTCAGCGCCGGGTGTGCCGGGGTCGGCTTCCGCGTCCCAGCCGGCTTCCTCGTCCCCCGTGACGGCGATGTCGCGCGCCCATTCGTGCGCGCGCTTGGCGACCCGTAGCACCATCACCGACCGGCTCTCCATCACCCCGTCGAGGTTGCCCAGCCGCTCCGTCCAGAACCGCCGCATGGCGTTGCTGGAGGCGAAGTAGCCGACGGCGATGATGTCGAACTGGCCGGTCACGTGGTAGACGTACGCGATCTCCGGCATCCCGGCGAGCTTGTCGATGAGCCTTTCTGTGGCACCCGGAGCGCTCTGGATCTCGAACAGCGTGTGCACCGGCCGCCCCATGAAGGCGGCGCTGGGAATCGCGGCGAACTGCAGCTGACCCTCGGTGACAAGCCGTTCCACCCGGCGTCGTACGGATCCCTCGGAGAGGCCGACCTTCGCCGCCAGCGCGACGTTCGTCTGCCGTGGATCCTGAACGAGCTCCCGGATGATGCTGCGATCTTTCTCGATCGAGCTCTTGGATGCCATCTCGCTCCAACTCTTAGTGACGGAATTCGTCGCTGCCGGGAGCCTAGACGACGAACATCGTCTGTGCAACACTCCCGGATGACGAATGGTGGCGTTCGGGAGTCTAACTCAGGGGGATCGATGGCCTTGTTGGAGGTCCGGGACCTGCGCACCGAATTCCGCGGCGCGCGGGGCTCGGTGACGGCGGTGGACGGGGTGTCGTTCACTGTCGACGCAGGGGAGATGGTCGCCCTCGTCGGCGAGTCCGGCTGCGGGAAGTCGGCGACCGCTCAGTCCATCATGGGGCTGATCGTGCCGCCGGCCGGCCAGGTGACCGGTGGCCAGGTGCTCTTCGAGGGGCGGGACCTGCTGAAACTGTCCGCACGGGACCTGCGCGCGGTGCGCGGCAAGGGCATCTCGATGATCTTCCAGGATCCGATGACCTCGCTGAACCCGGTGCTGACCGTGGGCCGGCAGATGACCGAGGCGCTGGAACTGCACCTCGGGATGAGCCGCCGGGCCGCGCGCAAGCGGGCGGTCGAGCTGCTGGACATGGTGCGGATCCCGGCGGCGGAGACCCGGCTCAGCTCGTACCCGCACCAGCTCTCCGGCGGCATGCGCCAGCGCGTCATGATCGCCATGGCGCTCTCCTGCCGGCCGCGGCTGATCCTCGCCGACGAGATCACCACCGCGCTCGACGTCACCATCCAGGCGCAGGTGCTGGACCTGCTGCGGGAACTGGCCCTGGAGACGCGCACCGCGGTCCTGTTCATCACGCACGACCTCGGCGTGGTCGCCGGCATGGCCGAGCGCGTCAACGTCATGTACGCCGGCCAGATCGTCGAGCGCGCCGGGACCGTCGACCTGTTCCACCAGCCGCAGATGCCGTACACCTGGGGTCTGCTCGGCTCGGTGCCCCGCCTCGACCAGGCCCGCGGCGGCAAGCTGCGCCCGATCGCCGGCCGCCCGCCGGAGCTGTCGGAGATCCCACCCGGCTGCCGCTTCGCGCCGCGCTGCGTCCACGCCCGCGACGTCTGCCAGGACAAGGCGCCCGGCCTGACCACCGTCCCGGCCCGCGACCAGCTCACCCGCTGCTGGGGCATGCGCCCGGCGGACCAGGGCGGCTGGCTGACCACCGAGGACCGCTTCGCCGACCAGAGCGCGGAGGTGCGCTGATGACGACCCCTGCCCCCGACACCGCCCCGGACCCGCTGCTGCGCGTGCGTGACCTGGCCGTCGACTTCAAGGTGCCGGTACGCGGCTCGATGCTGCCGGCCCGGCTGCGCGCGGTCTCCGGCGTGGACCTCGACGTCCGGCGCGGCGAGATCATCGGCGTGGTCGGTGAATCCGGCTGCGGCAAGTCCACCACCGGCCGCGCCATTCTCCAGCTGCTCAAGCCCAGCCAGGGCACCGTCACGTTCGACGGAACCGAACTGACCACGCTGGACCGGCGGCGGATGCGGGCCATGCGCCGGCAGATGCAGATGATCTTCCAGGACCCGTTCGCCTCGCTGAACCCCCGGATGACCGTCGGCGAGCTGATCGAGGAGCCGCTGCTCGTGCACTCCGACCTGCCGGCGGCCGGGCGGCGGGCCAAGGCGCTGCAGACCATGCAGATGGTCGGGCTCAGCGAGAAGTGGCACGACAGGTACCCGCACGAGTTCTCCGGTGGCCAGCGCCAGCGCGTGGGCATCGCGCGCGCCCTGGTCAGCAACCCGCAGTTCATCGTCGCCGACGAGCCGGTCTCCGCGCTCGACGTCTCGGTGCAGGCGCAGATCGTCAACCTGCTGGAGGAACTCCAGGAGGAACTGGGCCTGACCATGATGTTCATCGCCCACGACCTGGCCGTCGTGCGGCACCTCTGCGACCGCATCGCGGTGATGTACCTCGGCTCGGTCGTGGAGGTGGGGGAGTGCGAGGACATGTACGACCGGCCGCGCCACCCGTACACCCAGGCCCTGCTCTCGGCGGTGCCGATCCCCGACCCCCTGGTCGAGACCGAGCGCCGGCGGGTGATCCTCAGCGGTGACGTGCCCAGCCCGCTGAACCCGCCGTCCGGCTGCCGCTTCCGGACCCGCTGCTGGAAGGCGCAGGACATCTGCGCGACCGAGACGCCGAAGCTCACCGGCGCCGGGCACCAGGTCGCCTGCCACTTCCCGGAGAACACCGACCCGCGGGGCGAGCCGCTCGCCGCCGCCGGCGCGGGGCGGTAGACGTGTCCGTTCCGTACCACCGCAACCTGGTCGACGGCGAGTGGGTCGACGGCGAACGCCGGCCGAACCTCAACCCGGCCCGCCCCGGCGAGGTCGTCAGCGAGTACGCGGTCGCCGACCGGGACACCGCCCGCGCGGCGGTCGAAGCGGCCCGCCGGGCCGGTCCCGGATGGGCGAAGCTGCCCGTCGGCGACCGGATGCGGATGCTGGACCGGATCGGCGCCACCATCCTGGACCGCGCCGACGACCTCGCCACGCTGCTCGCCCGCGAGGAGGGCAAGCTGCTCGCCGAGGCCCGCGGCGAGGTCGTCCGCGCCGGCCAGACGTTCCGCTACTACGCCCACCAGCTGCTCCAGCCCACCGGTGAGGTCTACGCCTCCACCCGCCCGAACGTGCACGCCGAGGTCCGCCGCCGTCCACTGGGCGCGGTCGGGATCATCACGCCGTGGAACTACCCGCTGGCGATTCCGGCGTGGAAGGTCGCACCGGCGCTCGCGTACGGCAACACCGTCGTGCTCAAACCCGCCGAGCTGGTACCCGCCAGCGCCGGGGAGCTCGCCCGGATCATCGCCGGCGCCGGTGTCCCGCCCGGCGTGTTCAACCTGGTCGTCGGCGCCGGCTCGGTGGTCGGGGAGGAACTGCTCACCAGCGACGGCCTCGACGGCATCTCGTTCACCGGCGGCACCCGCACCGGCGCGCACGTCGCCCAGCGCTGCATCGCCCACGGCAACAAGCGGTTCCAGCTGGAGATGGGCGGCAAGAACCCGCTCGTAATCTGCGACGACGCCGACCTGGACGTGGCGGTGCGCTGCGCGCTGGACGGCAGCTTCTTCAGCACCGGCCAGCGCTGCACCGCGTCCAGCCGGCTGATCGTGACGGCCGGCATCCACGACCGGTTCGTCGCGGCGCTGGCCGAGGCGACGCAGGCGCTGCGGGTCGGCGACCCGCTCGACCCGGACAGCCAGCTCGGCCCGGTGGTCAGCGCCGGCCAGCTCGACCAGAACCTCGACTACGTCCGGATCGGACGCGACGAAGGCGCGGCCGTGGCGGCCGGCGGTACGCACGACGGGCAGTTCATGCGGCCCACCCTGCTCGTCGGCGCGCACAACGACATGCGGGTGGCCCGGGAGGAGATCTTCGGCCCGGTGTCCTGCGTGATCCGCGCCGAGAACCTCGACGAGGCGATCGAGCTGGCGAACGACACCGACTACGGGCTGTCCGCCGGGATCGTCACCACCTCCCTGTCTGCTGCCGAACGGTTCAAGCGCGACGCCCGCGCCGGCATCGTCACCGTCAACCTGCCCACCGCCGGTACCGAACTGCACCTGCCGTTCGGCGGCACCGGGGCGTCCAACCACGGCCCCCGCGAGCAGGGCGGCTACGCCCGCGACTTCTACAGCGTGCCGGTGACCTGCTACACCGGCTGGTAAGGACGGCAATGTCCCCTCAGATCCTGCTCACCGAGCCCATCGCCGAGGCCGGGATGCGGCTGCTGCACGCCGCCGGTGAGGTACGCGTCGCCCACCTCACCGACCCCGCCGCGCTCGCCGCCGGGCCGCTCGCCACCGCCGACGCGCTCGTGGTGCGCTCCTCACCGGTGACCGCCGCGATGCTGGAGGCCGCGCCCCGGCTCAAGGTCGTCGGCCGGCACGGCGCCGGACTGGACGGCATCGACCTGGCCGCCGCGCAACGGCTCGGCGTCCCCGTCGTCGGCACGCCCGGCGCCAACGCCGAGTCGGTGGCCGAGTTCGTCGTGCTGGCCGCGCTCGCGCTCGCCCGGCAGCTCACCCCCGCCGTGACCACGCTTGCCGCCGGCGGCTTCCCGCCCGGCCGGTCACTGCCCGGCTCGGTCGTCGCCGCCGGACTGACCGGCACCATGCTCACCGGCCGCACGCTGGGACTCGTCGGCCTCGGCGCGATCGGCCGGGGCGTCGCCGCCCGCGCCCGCGGGATGGGCATGACGGTCCTCGGGTACGACGTGGCGGTCACCGAGCCGCCGGACGGCGTACACCTGGTGGACCTGGACCGGCTCCTCGCCGAATCGGACGTGGTCAGCCTGCACGTGCCCCAGACGCCGCAGACCACCGGCCTGATCGGCGCCGCCGCGCTGGCCCGGATGCGGCCGCACGCGCTGCTCGTCAACACCGCGCGGGCCGGCGTGGTCGACGGCGCGGCGGTGCTCGCCGCGCTCGACGCCGGCCGGCTGCGCGGCTACGCGGTCGACGTGTTCGCGCCCGAACCGCCCGCCGCCGACGACCCGATGCTGCACCACCCCCGCGTCCTCGCCACCCCGCACATGGCGGCGATGACCACCGACGCGCTCGACGCGATGGCCGTCGCCGTGGCGCGCGGCGTCCTCGCCCACCTGGAAGGAACCCGTACGTGACACTGACCGTCCCCGCGTCCGCCCTCGACTACTTCGGTGTGGACACGCTCGTCGACGACGACACCCGGGAACTCCAGGCCGCCGTGCGCGGCTTCGTGGACCGGCGGATCCGGCCGGAGATCGCCGGCTGGTATGAGGCGGGCCGGCTGCCGGTACGGGAACTGGCCCGGGAACTCGGTGAACTCGGCGTGCTCGGGATGCACCTGGAGGGCTACGGCTGCGCCGGCACCTCGGCCGTCGCGTACGGCCTGGCCTGTTTCGAACTGGAGGCGGGCGACTCGGGCCTGCGGTCCCTGGTCTCGGTGCAGGGCTCGCTGGCCATGTACGCGATCTGGCGGTTCGGCTCCGAGGAGCAGAAGCGCGAGTGGCTGCCCCGGATGGCCGCCGGCGAGGCGATCGGCTGTTTCGGGCTGACCGAACCGGACTTCGGCTCGGACCCGGCCGGCATGCTCACCCGGGCCCGCCGCGAAGGCGGCGACTGGGTGCTCAACGGCACCAAGATGTGGATCACCAACGGTTCGGTCGCGGACGTCGCCGTCGTCTGGGCGCGTACCGACGAGGGCATCCGCGGCTTCGTCGTACCGGCCGGCACGCCCGGGTTCACCGCGCCGGAGATCACCCGCAAACTCTCCCTGCGCGCGTCGGTGACCTCAGAGCTGGTCCTCGACGACGTCCGGCTGCCCGCCGACGCGATGCTGCCCGGCGCGGCCGGCCTGTCCGGGCCGCTGACCTGCCTCAACGAGGCCCGCTTCGGCATCGTCTTCGGCGCGCTCGGCGCCGCGCACGACTGCCTGCAGACCACAGTGGCGTACGCCCGCAGCCGGCAGATCTTCGACAAGCCGCTCGCCGCGTACCAGGCCACCCAGCTCAAGCTCGCCGACATGGCGCTGGAACTGGGCAAGGGCATGCTGCTGGCGATGCAGATCGGCACGCTGAAGGACGCCGGCACGCTGGACCACCGGCAGATCAGCCTGGGCAAGCTCAACAGCGTGCGGGAGGCCATCGCCATCGCCCGCGAGTGCCGGACGATCCTCGGCGCGGCCGGCATCACGCTCGACTACCCGGTGCTGCGGCACGCGAACAACCTGGAGTCGGTGCTCACCTACGAGGGCACCTCCGAGGTGCACCAGCTCATCATCGGGCAGACGCTCACCGGTCACGCGGCCTTCCGCTGACCGGCCGGGCCACCGGTGACCGCGTGCCCGGCCCGTGATCGGGCCGGGCACGCGGCCTACCGCTTGACCAGGTTGCGCAGCGCGGACAGCAGCGACCGGTGGCTGACCTCGGCGTAGATCTTCTTGTCCGGTCCGTACAGAACCACGTACGGGCACTGCTGGTCGTCGCCGCCCATGGTCTTGTCCAGCAGCCTGCGGCCGGTCGCCACCTCGTACACCCGCAGGCGGTATGTGGCCTTGAGCAGCGTCAGCGTGTCCGGCTTCGGGTCGTCGTAGCGGCACTTGCGGATCGTCGCGCCGGTGCTGGTGCGGTCCAGGCAGGCGACCATCTGCACAGCCTTCGGGTCCTCCGACGCCCAGGTCCGCTCCACCCGCTTCGACAGGCCCTCGTCGTAGTAGTAGACCCGGTCGTGGCGCCGCGTGCCCACGTCGGTGCCGACGAGCAGCGCCACCGGGTGCGGCGCCGCTCCGGTGCGCTTCGGCGACTGCGGAAAGTAGAGGACCCCGTCGCACACGTCGTTGAAGTCGGAGATCTGCGCCGCCGGGAAGTCGCTGGGCTGCGGCCCGCGCGTCGAGGGCTCCACGCTCGTTGTCGCACCCGGAGTGGGCGTCGTGCCGGACGACCGCCAGGGCGTCACCGGCGGCGCGATCGGCTCCGGCTCGGCGGCCCGGCGCTCGGAGGACCGTAGCAGGAACGCGCCGCCGACCAGGCCCGAGCACGCCACCAGCAGCAACACGCTCAGCGCCGCGACGGCAATGACCAGACCACGGTTGCGGCCGGTCGACGGCGGACCGGGCGGCGGGTACGGCCCGTACGGCGTGGCCGGTCCGTACGACGGGCCCGCAGTGGGCGGCCCGTAACCCACAGCGGCCGTGGGCGGCTCGTAACCTGGAGCCGCAGTGGGCGGCGTTGGCGGGCCGGGATCGGCCGACGGCTCGCCGGCCGACGGCTCGCCGGCCGGCGGCATCCAGGCGGTCTCGGCCCGCTGTTCCGCGTCCCCCGCCGCTCCCTGATCGGATCCGGCCCCCGTGTCGGACATGCGCATTCCCCCGTCGAACCCGTGCGGAGCGCGCAACTTATCAGGATCCGCCGCCCGGGGATGCCCCGTACCAGGTGAGGGCCGCCGCGGTGCGGCAGCGCCGGCACCTGCGCCTGGCCACCTGACCCCCGCGCCCGGCGGACCGGATCGAATCGCAGGGCGTGGCAGGATCGGCCGGGTGCAGATCGGGTTGCTCGGGCCGTTCCAGGTCACCACGGACGCCGGTGTCCCGGCCGACGTGCCGGGCGCGCGGCTGCGCGGGCTGCTGGCCGCCCTCGCGCTCCAGCCCGGCCGGGTGGTCCCGAAGGCGACGCTCGTCGACTGGATCTGGGGCGAACACCCGCCCGCCGACGCCGCCAACGCGCTGCAACGCCTCGTCTCCCGGCTGCGCAAGGCGCTGCCGGCGGGCGTCGTCGACGGGTTGCCCGACGGCTACCGGCTCGCCGTCGAGCCCGACGCCGTCGACGCCGTACGGTTCGAACGCCTGCTGCTGCGGGCCCGCGACGGCGACGGGCCGCAGCGGGTACGGCTGCTGCGCGAGGCGCTCGGGCTGTGGCGCGGCGACGCGCTGCGCGACATCGGCCTGCCCGACAGCCCGGCGCTCGACGCGGCGGCCACCCGGCTGGAACGGCTGCGCCTGACCGCAACCGAGGACCGGTACGACGCGGAGACCGGGCCCGACCTGATCCCGGAGCTGACCGACCTGGTGGCCGCCCATCCGGTGCGCGAGCGGCTCGCCATGGCGCTGATGCGCGCGCTCGTCGCCGCCGGCCGGGACACCGAGGCGCTGCTCGTCTACCGGCGCACCGCCGACGCGCTCGCCGACGCCTTGGGCGCCGACCCGTCACCGGAACTGTCGGCGCTGCACGTCGCGCTGCTGCGCGGCGAGACGGTACGCCGGGAGGACACCCGCCGGACCAACCTGCGCGCCGAGCTGACCAGCTTCGTCGGCCGGGACGCCGACCTCGCCGCGGTCGGTGCGCTGGTGGCCGAGCACCGGCTCACCACGCTCACCGGCCCGGGCGGCTCGGGGAAGACCAGGCTGGCCACCGAGACCGGGCGCCGGTTGACCGGCGACCTGCCGGACGGCGTGTGGCTGGTGGAGTTCGCGGCCGTCAGCGCCGACGGGGACGTGGTGCAGGCGACGATCTCCGGGCTCGGCCTGCGGGACGCGCTGCTCGGCGACGCGGGCAGCGCGGAGCCGGTCGACCGGCTGGTGGCGGCGATCCGGGACCGGGAGATGCTGCTGATCCTGGACAACTGCGAACACGTCGTCGAGGCGGCGGCGGCGCTGGCGTACCGGCTGCTCGGCGAGTGCCGGCGGCTGCGGATCCTGGCCACCAGCCGGGAGCCGCTGGGCATCACCGGGGAGGCGTTGTGGCCGGTCGCGCCGCTGGGCCTGCCCGGCGGCGACGCCACTGCCGCCGAGGTCGAGTCGTCGCCCGCCGTGCGCCTGCTGCGGGACCGGGCCGCCGCCGTCCGCCGCGACCTGGCGTACGACGGCCACACGTCGGCGACCATGGCGCGGATCTGCCGCGCGCTCGACGGCATGCCGCTGGCCATCGAGCTGGCGGCGGCACGGTTGCGCGCCATGTCCGTCGACCAGCTCGCCACCCGGCTCGACGACCGGTTCCGGCTGCTCACCGGCGGCAGCCGGACCGCCCTGCCCCGGCACCGGACGCTGCGCGCAATGGTCGACTGGAGCTGGGAACTGCTCAGCGACGCCGAACGCGCGGTGCTGCGCCGGCTGTCGGTGTTCTCCGGCGGGGCGGGCCTGGACGCGGCCGAGCGGGTCTGCGCCGGCGGCACCGTCGCGCCGGGCGACGTGCTCGACCTGCTCACCGCGCTGACCGAGAAGTCGCTGCTGGTCGCCGCCGGCGACGTCGCGCCACGCTACCGGATGCTCGGCACGATCAAGGAGTACGCCGCGCAGCGGCTCGCCGAGGCGGGGGAGGCGGACACCGCGCGACGCGCGCACCTGGCGTACTTCACCGCGCTGGCCGAGACCGCCGAGCCGCGGCTGCGCCGCGCCGACCAGCTCACCTGGCTCGCCCGGCTGGACGCCGAACACGACAACATCACCGCCGCGATGCGTGGCGCGCTCGCCGCGGGTGAGGGACCCGAGGCGATGCGGCTCGCGGCCGGCGCCGGCTGGTACTGGTGGCTCGGCGGACACCGCACCGAGGGCATGGAACTGATCATCGCGGCCACCGAGGCGCCCGGTGAGGTGCCCGACGACACCCAGGCCGTGGTGTACGGACTGGTGGTGCTGTTCCTCAGTTCCGGGCCGGGCGACGCGCAGCACGCGGCCGAGTGGATCCACAAGGCGTACCGGCTGAGCGGGGAGGGTCGCGGCGGCCACCCGGAGCTGGCCCTGGTCGTGCCGATGGAGCGGATGCTGCGGGAACCGGACGCGCTGCTGCCCGCATGGGAGTCGCTGCTCGACCACGAGGATCCGTGGGTACGCGCGCTGGCCCGGCTGCACCTGGGCAAGCTGCGGGTCATCCTCGGCATGGAGGCGGCGCAGGCGGAGGCGTGCCTGCGGCAGGCGCTCGCCGAGTTCCGGGCGGTGGGCGAACGCTTCGGGATCTCGTTCGCGCTCAGTGAGCTGGCCGAGCTGATCGCCGTGCGCGGTGACGTCGCCGCCGCCTGCGACTACTACGAGCAGGCGGTCACGGCGGTCACCGAGGTCGGCGCCGTCGAGGACGTGATCCGGATGCGGGCACGGCTGTCCTGGCTGTACCGGCTGGGCGGCGACGAGGCGGCGAGCGCCGACGCGCTGGCCGAGGCGTACCGGCTCGCCGCCGGGGTCGCCTGGCCGGGGGCGCTGGCCGAACTGGCGCTGGTCCGGGCGTACCTGGCCCGCCACGACGGTGACGCGGACGAGGCGTACGCGCAGCTGCGGTCCGTGTCGGCGCTGCTCGGCGACGAGGCGGACCTGGCCAGTGTCCGGGCGGGCACCCAGGATCTGCTGGGTTACCTGGCCGAGGACGTCGAGCTGTCGCGTACCCATCGGGCGGCGGCGTGCCGCGCGGCGCGCGAGGGGGGCTACGCGCCGCTGACCGCGCAGGTGCTCGTCGGTGTCGCGGACCTGGCGGTGCGGCTGGACCGGCCGGACCAGGCGGCGCGGCTGCTCGGCGCCGCCACCGCGGTACGCGGCCAGCCCGACCGCACCCACCCCGACGTGCCCCGGATCGAGGCGGCGGCGCGCGACCGCCTCGGCGACGCGGGGTTCGCCGAGGCGGTCGCACAGGGCCGGGAGACCGGCTGGGAGCACTTGGTCGAGGTCACGCTCGCTTCGTGAACGTGGACCGCGCCCACAGGTAGCCGATTACCGCGATGCCGGCGCACCAGGCGAGCGCGGGGATCACGTCACCGGCCGACGGCGCGCCCTCGAGCAGGCCGCGCAGCGTCTCGATGATCGGCGTGAACGGCTGGTACTCGGCGAACTGCCGCAGGCCCGGCCCCATCTTGTCGGCGGGCACGATCGCGCTGCTGAAGAACGGCAGCAGGACCAGCGGCACGGAGGCCATGCCCGCCGACTCCGGCGACTTGGCGAACAGGCCCAGCGCGACGGTGAACCAGCTGACCGCGACGCTGAGCAGCACCACCACGCCGGCCGCACCGAGCCAGTGCAGCGGCTCGGCGGCCGGGCGGAAGCCCAGCAGGAACGCCACCCCGACCAGGGCCGCGACCGCGAGGACGTTCGTCAGCACGGTGGCCACGACGTGGCCGGTCAGCACCGCGCCCCGGGACACGTGCATGACCTTGAACCGGTTGATGATGCCCTTCGTCATGTCGGAGTTCACCGACGTCGCGGTGCCGCCGAGGCCGTAGCAGACCGCCAGCAGCATCAGGCCCGGCGTCGCGTAGTCGACGTAGTCGACGCCGACGGAGAACGCGTCGCCGAGCATGTACACGAACATCAGCATCACGATGATCGGCATCAGCACGGCGTTGAACACCGAGGTCGGGTTGCGGCGCAGGTGCGTCAGGTTGCGGCGCAGCATGACGACCGAATGGTTGCGGCTCATTTGGCGGCCACCTCCGGGGTACGGCCGGTCAGGGCCAGAAAGACGTCGTCGAGGTCGGGGGTCTGCACGGACAGGTCGTCGGCGCTGATCGCGTGCGCGTCGAGCCGGTCGAGCAGGGCGCGCAACGAGGCGGTTCCGCCGTCGGTGGGCACGCGCAGGGCCAGCGCCTCCTCGTCGCGTACCGCCTCGGGCAGCACCAGCGCCGCCGCGTCCAGTTCGGCGCCGGTGCCGAACCGCAACCGCACGTGCGTGCCGGGGATCCGGCGCTTCAGCTCCTCCGGCGTGCCCTGGGCGACCAGCCGGCCCTGGTCGAGCACCGCGATCCGGTCGGCGAGGCGGTCGGCCTCGTCGAGGTACTGGGTGGTGAGGAAGACTGTCACGCCGCCGGCGACCAGCTCCCTGATGATCGACCACATGGTCCGGCGGCTGCGCGGGTCCAGCCCGGTCGTCGGCTCGTCCAGGAAGATGATCCGCGGCTCGCCGACCAGCGTCATCGCGAGGTCCAGTTTGCGGCGCATGCCCCCGGAGTACGTCGACACCAGCTTGTCGGCGGCCTCGACCAGGTCGAACCGTTCCAGCAGTTCGGCGACGACCCGCTTGCCGGTCACCCGGTTGCGCGGCCCGAGGTCGACCATCAGTTGCAGGTTCTCCCGCCCGGTGAGCAGTTCGTCCACCGCCGCGAACTGCCCGGTCACGCCGATCGCCGCGCGGACCGCCCTGGCCTCGGTGGCCACGTCGTGCCCGGCCACCCGCACCGATCCGCCGTCGGCGCGGATCAGCGTGGTCAGGATGTTCACGGTCGTGGTCTTGCCGGCACCGTTCGGGCCGAGGAGGGAGAAGATCGTGCCGGCGGGGACGTCCAGGTCGATGCCGTCGAGCACCACCCGGTCCTTGTACGCCTTGCGCAGCCCGGAGGCCGCTATCGCTGAACTCGTCATGCGACCACCATGGGCGGCCGTACCGCCACCGCCCTGACACGGCGCTGACACGGCCGCTGACAGCTTGTCGGTGGGCCAGCGTACGGTCCCGCCGTGGATCGGGAGACGTTCTGGGAAATCGTGGAGCGGGCGCGCCGCGCCGCAGGCCGCGAGACGGTCACCGCCGAGGGCGCCGACGCGGTGGCCCGGCACCTGGTGGCGGAGCTATCGGCGATGAGTCCGGCGGCGATCGTGGGCTTCGAGCAGGCATACGACGACGTGACGTCGGAGGGGTGGCGCTGGGATCTGTGGGCGGCCGCCTACCTGATGCGCGGCGGCTGCTCGGACGACGGGTTCGACTACTTCCGCGGCTGGCTGGTGGCGCAGGGACGGGCGGTCTGGGAGCGGGCCGTCGCCGATCCCGACTCCCTCGCCGACGCCGGTGTCGACCCGGACGACGACGCGCTCGACTGCGAGGCGGTGCTGGGCGCGGCGGGCGACGCGTACGCGGCGGCGACCGGCGGTGGCACGGACGCGTTCTGGGAGGCGCTCGACGCCGCCGACCGGGCAGCTCCCGGCCCATCGCCGGCCGACCCGGCCGGGGAGGACTTCGACTTCGACGACGACGAGCAGATGCGCGCCCGTCTGCCGCGACTCGCGGCGATCTACCGGCCGCTGGAATGACGCCGGCGTGGCCGAATCTGCTGGCCCCGGCGCGCCCGGCGGGTGAACATGTCGGCATGGCCGGGGGCACGTCCACCACCAGGTTGCCGCTTCAGGGCGGGCTGCCGCCGCCCGGCGCGGTGACCGGACCGGTCGTGGAGATCGCCTGCGACGAGTCCGGCTTCTCCGGCACCAACCTGCTCGACCCGGCCACCCCGGTGATCGTCCACGCCAGCGTCGACCTGGGCCGCGACGAAGCCGCCGAGCTGATCCGTACGCTGCGGTCCGGGTTCCGGTTCTCGCCCGACGAGGTCAAGTCCCGGCAGTTCCTGCGCCGTCGCGAAGCCGCCGAGGCGGTGCAGTGGTTCCTGGCGGCGCTACGCGGCCGGGCCCACGTGCACCTCGTCGACAAGGAGTTCTTCCTCGCCACCCGGGTCGTCGACCTGCTGCTGGCCGAGCCGTCCTACGCGGCGGGCACCCGCCTCGCCGGTGACCGGCGTCCGGCCGCGGCGGCGCTGCACCGGGCCGGGCGGGCGGCCGGGCCCGACTGGGCGGCCTTCCTCGCCGCAGTGGTCGAGATGCTGCGCACCAAGCGGCGGGACCGCGCGGACGACCGTAGCGTCGAGCGGTTCTTCGCCGCGCGCGACGTGCTGCGGCGCCACGTCGGCGACACGCGGGCCGGCACGGTCCTCGACGCGCTCGACCCGGCCCGCGTGGCAGCGGTGCAGGCCCGGTTGTACGCGGGTGACCGGACGATTCCGCCACCGCTGGAACCGCTGCTGCCGGCGCTGGCCGAGACCGTCCTGCACTGGAGCGCCGGCCGGCGGCGGGTGCTGGTGATCCACGACGAGCAGAGCGCGCTCACCGAGGACCGGCTCCGCCGACTCCAGGCGGCGCTGGCCGCCAGCGACCCGGCCGGCCCGTCGCCGCTGGCCGGGCTGGTGATGACCGACTCGCGCGACGACCCGCGCGTCCAGGCCGCCGACCTGCTCGCCGGGGTGGCCCGCCGGATGCCCGGCGCCCCCGGCGACGGGCCGTTGCGCCCGCTGCTGTCCCCACCCGCCCCGAACGCCGCAGCCGAGCCGGCGGAACAGGAGGCTACGTGATCCTGAGTGGCGTGACGCCTCGCCCCGGACTGCACTGCGAGACCACCACGCTCGGCGTGCTGACCCGGCACGCGGGCCTGGACCTCTCCGAGCCCATGCTGTTCGGCCTCGGCGAGGGGCTCGGCTTCGTCTACTGGGACGCCAAGAGCATGGACGTGCCGTTCCTCGGCGGGCGCACCAAGCCGCTGTGCGTGACCCGCGCCGCCGCCCACCGCCTCGGCCTGGACCTTCGGGTACGGGAGACGACGTCGGCGGCCAGGGCGTGGCGCAACGTCACCGAGGCGCTGGACGCGGGGCAGCCGGTCGGCCTGCAACTGGACTCGTACCACCTGGACTACTTCACCACCCGGGTCCACTTCGGCGGGCACACCGTCGCCATCTACGGCTACGACGACACCCACGCCCACCTGGTCGACACCGCCCAGCAGGGCGGCGCGGTGACCACCACGCTGGACAGCCTGGCCCGGGCCCGTGCCGCGCGGGGGCCGATGACCGCGCGCCACCTGTCGTACACGCTCACCGCGCCCGGCGGCCCGCCGGACCTGGGCACGGCGATCCGCGCGGCGGTACGCGCCAACGCCGCAGCGTTCCTCGACCCGCCGATCGCCAACCTCGGCCACCGGGGGATCGCCACCGCCGCCGCCCGGGTGACCCGCTGGCTGGACCGCGCCGCCGACCCGGCACGTGACCTGCCGCTCGCCGCGACGCTGATGGAACGCGGCGGCACCGGCGGCGCGCTGTTCCGCGCCATGTACCGGGACTTCCTCGCCGAGGCCGCCACCGTCACCGGCGACGCCCACCTGCGCCGGGCGCAGCTGATGTACGCCGACATCGCGCCGCTGTGGACCGCCGTCGCCGACCACATCGCCACCGCCGGGCGGACCGGCGACGCGGTCCACCTGGCCCGCGCGTCGGCGGTCCTGGCCGACCTGGCCGTACGCGAACGCGAGGCGATGACAGTGCTGGCCGCGGTCGACGCGCGGTAGGCGTCAGCTCAGCTGCTCGGCCAGCGCCACGATGACGCCCGCCGGGCCGCGCAGGTAGCACAGCCGGTAGACGTCCCCGTAGTCCGCCACCTCACCGATCAGCTCACCGCCGTGGGCCCGCAGCCGGGCCACCGTGTCGTCGACGTCGTCGACGGCGAACATGACCGACCGCAGCCCGAGCGTGTTCGGCGGCGCGGCCGGCGGTTCGGCGGCGACGAGTGCCGGCGCCCGGAACCGCGTCAGTTCGAGCTTGCCGTGGCCGTCCGGCGTCCGCATCATCGCGATGTCGACACGCACGCCGTCGATGCCGTTGACCCGGTCCACCCAGGCCCCCTCGACCGGCATCTCGCCCTCGACCTCCATCCCGAGTTCGGTGAAGAAGGCGATCGCGGCCGGCAGGTCGTCCACCACGACGCTGACGTGGTCCATCCGCTGAAGCGTCACGCCCCGAGCATAGGGCGACGTCCGGCCTGGTCAGCTCATGTCGAGCGTGTACGCCGCTTCCCGCACGTCCGCGTCCGGATGGCGGCGCAACCCGATCAGCAGGTCCCGCCACGGCGTCCTCCAGCCGAACTCCGACCCGTGCGCCACGAGCGTCACCGCGAACAGCCCGCCCGGCCAGGTCGCCGCGCCCGGCGAGGGCCGCCGGGTCGGGCCGCCGTCGCGATGAGCAGACGATGGCGGACGTGTTGCGCGCCGCGACCTGACCCTCGCCCTTATTCCGCAATTCCTAGAGAAATTGTAGATTTTCAGCGTTCTCCCAGGTGACCGGGATTGACATTAATCGGACCGTCGGGGATATTCCTAGCGGCGCGTCGGGGCGCGGGGCGGAGCAGGCGAGGTCTGCGGATTTCACCTGCGTGGCGTGCGGAAGGGTGTTCGTGCTGCCCCTGCTCCGCGGGGTCCGGATGAGGTTGGGAAATGATTAATCGGGCCGTTGAATTCGCCAAGCACAATTCGCCGAATTCTCTGCGCGTCAAGGCCCGGCGGGCGCAGATGGAAGCGCGCAACGCCCGTATGCGACTCACCGTTCCGGTGGCGGCCCGCAGCGAGTTCGCCAACATCTTCCACTGCACCGTCCGCAAGACCGGCAGCCAGTGGATCAAGGCGTTGTTCAGTGACCCGGCTGTCTACCGCCACTGCGGGCTGCTGCCCTACGACCCGCGCTTCTACTCCGGCGGCGCGACCGCGCCGGTGCCCGCCGGCCGCATCGGCCTGGCCATCTTCCTCTCCCACAAGCGGTTCGAGGCGGTGCCCAAGGCCGGCAGCTACCGCGCGTTCTTCGTGATCCGCGACCCGCGCGACGTGGTCGTGTCCAGCTACTTCTCGCTGCGCAACTCGCACGCCCCGATGGGCGACATCCCGCAGGCGCGCAAGGCCCTCCAGGAACTGCCGAAGAAGGAGGGAATGCTCTACGTCATCGACCGGCTGCGCGACAAGAAGCAGTTCGGGCAGATGCGGTCCTGGGCGGTCGCGCCGAGCGACGAGACGTTCCGGCTGTTCCGCTACGAGGACCTGACCGGCGAGCGGCAGGCCGAAGAGGTCGACCAGCTTCTGCGGCACTGTGGGATCACGCTGCCGCCGGCCGAGCTGGAGGCCCTGCTGGCCCGCTACAGCTTCACCAAGATGAAGAAGTCGAAGGAGACCCCCGGGCGGATCTCCCACTACCGCAAGGGCGCGTCCGGCGACTGGCGCAACCACTTCGACGACGACATCTACGCCGCGTACACGGCCGCCGCCGGTGACCTCGCCGAGATCCTCGGCTACCCCGCCCGGGACGAGACCCCGGCCCGCTGACCGTCGCCGTATGCTCCTGCCGTGGAGCTGCGGTTCACCACACGGGCGTCCGACTCGGCCTGGATCGACACCGTGTGGACCTGCGTCAGCGACCGGGTCGACGAGATGACCTCGGTGGCGACGCCGTGCTGGGGGCTCGTGTTCTGGCAGCGCGACGGGCACTCCTACGCGGCCGTCTCCGGCCCCGAGACCGCCACCGGCGCCGCGCCGGTGCCCGAGGGCGCGAGCTTCGTCGGTATCGAGTTCGCGGTCGGCACCTCGCTGCGGCTCGTACCCACGCCTGAGCTTGTGGACAGCGGCGCCGAGCTGCCCGACGTGAGCCGCCGGACGTTCCGCCTCGACGGCGGTTGGTGGGAGACACCCGGCCCGGACGACGCCGAGGCCCTGGTCGAGCGGCTGGTCCGGGCCGGCGTGGTGGTCCGCGACCCGCTCGTCACCGAGACCCTGCGCGGCGGCCGTCCACCGGCGTCACCGCGTACCCTCGAACGCCGCTTCCGGGCCGCGACCGGGCTGACCCGGGGCGCGGTGCGGCAGATCGACCGCGCGCGCCGCGCCGCCGTGCTGCTGGCCGCGGGCGGCCCGCCCGCCGACGCGGTCACCACCTTCGGGTACGTGGACGAGCCGCACCTGGCCCGCGCGCTGCGCCGGTACGTCGGACGGACGGCCGGTGAGCTGCGCGCGGGCGCCGGTGGCGCGATCGCGCTGGACCCGGCTCAGCGGGTCACGTCGTAGATCAGCTTGACGACGCCGTTGGGGTAGGCGGCGCTGTCGCGCAGCCGCAGCGTCTGCCGGTCCCGGTCCGCCCGGGTGAACAGGCCCTTGCCGGCGCCGAGCAGCACCGGGAAGACGAGCAGGTGGTACCGCTCGATCAGGTCCGCCTCGGCGAGACGGCGGGCGAGTTCCGCGCTGCCGTGGATGAAGATGTCGCCGCCGTCGCCCTGCTTGAGCGCGGCCACGTCGGCGGTGGAGCGCAGGATCGTCGTCGGTCCCCAGCCGTCGACCAGCGCGTCGTCGGGCAGGCTGGACGACACCACGTACTTCGGCAGGTCCCGGTAGGCGGCGTGGTCCTCGGAGTCGCGCCAGGTGGGCGCGAACGCCTCGTAGCTGCGCCGCCCGAACATCAGCGCCGTGGTCTGCTCCAGCTCCTCGCCCTTGAGGGAGAACGCCTCGGGCAGGAACTCGACGTCCTTGACGACCCAGCCGCCGCTGCGGTGGTCCTCGCCCGGGCCGCCGCCGGGGGAGTCCACCACGCCGTCGAGCGACATGAATCCGGTGTAGACAAGATCACGCATGCGGCAATGCTAGGAACGCCCGCCACCCGGTGTCTTGTACGGAACCGACACGCCCTCAGCAGCCGCACGACGCCCCGGCCGGCGCGGTGAGGTCGTCGGCGGGCCGGCGGACGAGCCCCGCGTCGGTGCGTACCGGGAAGCCCTCCCGCACCCAGTACTCGTATCCGCCGATCATCTCCTTGACCGGCCGGCCGAGCCGGGCGAACTCCAGCGCCGCACGGGTGGCGCCGTCGCAGCCCGGTCCCCAGCAGTAGGTGACCACCGTGGCGTCCGCCGGGATCAGCTCGGCGGCCCGGTCGGCGATCTGCGCGGTGGGCAGGTGGACGGCGCCGGGGATGTGCCCCTGCCGCCACGCCGCGAGGCTGCGCGAGTCGACCACGACCAGGCCGGTCACGCCCGCTTCCAGATCGGCGTGCACGTCGCTGACGTCGGCCTGGAAGGAGAGCCGGGCCGCGTAGTGGGCGACGGCGTCGGCGGGGCGGGCGGCGAGAATGCGCAGGACGTTCGACATGGCACCCATCGTGCCGACCGCCGTCCGGCCGCCCCAGTGGCGTGAGCGCCGCCCTTCGCTAACATCCCGCCATGAACCGTGCCACTGTGGCGGTGCTGGCGTACGAGGGCATGTCGGTGTTCGAGACCGGGATCGTCACCGAGGTCTTCGGCCTGCCCCGCCCGGAGTTCGACGTGCCCTGGTACGAGCTGACCGTCTGCGCGGAGACACCCGGCGCGGTGCGGCTGGTCGGCGGCGCCACGCTGCACACCGACCACGGCCTCGACGTGTTCGCCGGCGCCGGCACGCTGATCGTGCCCGGCGTCGCCGACGTGCACGCCGACCCGTCGCCCCGGCTGACCGCCGCGTTGCGTGCCGCGCACCGGCGCGGCGCCCGGATCGTGTCGATCTGCTCGGGCGCGTTCGCCCTGGCCGGCGCGGGCCTGCTCGACGGCCGCCGGGCCACCACCCACTGGCGGTACGCCGACCTGCTCGCCCGGCGGCACCCGGCGGTACGCGTCGACCCGGACGTGCTGTACGTGGACCACGGGGACGTCCTCACCGGCGCCGGCAGCGCGGCCGGTCTCGACCTCTGCGTCCACCTGGTACGCCGCGACCACGGGCCGACGATCGCCAACGCGGTCGCCCGCCGGCTGGTCGTACCGCCGCACCGCGACGGCGGCCAGGCGCAGTTCGTCGAGGCGCCGGTCCCGGCCGACCCCGGCGACGACCGGCTCGCCGCGAGCATGTCGTGGGCGCTGGCGAACCTGACCGCCGAGATCACCGTGGCCCGGCTGGCCCGGCAGGCGCACATGTCGCCCCGCACGTACCTGCGGCACTTCGCGCGGGCCACCGGCACCACGCCGATCCGCTGGCTGATCGACCGGCGCGTCCAGGCCAGCCTGCCGCTGCTGGAGACGACGAGCGCGCCGATCGAGGAGGTCGCCGCCACTGTGGGGTTCGAGACGGCGGTGACGTTCCGGCGCCACTTCACCGCCGCGATGCGGACCTCGCCGTCGGCGTACCGGCGGGCCTTCACCGGGGCGTCAGGCGGCGCTCACGCCCCGGGCAGCGGTACGACGTAGGAGTCGACGCGGGCGATGAGCCCGTCCCGGAACGTGAACAGGTCGTTGAAGGCGAAGCGGAACGGCCCGTGCGCGACGGTGGCGCCCCGGCCCTCGCCGGTGACCACGACGACCGGCCCGTCCTCGATCACGCGCTCGACGTCGAGCCGTGGACTGCCGGTGAACGCGGGGTTCTCGATCTCGCCGTCGAACTCGGCCCGGCCGCGGGTGGTGCGGTGGCCGTGGATGACCCACTCCACGTCGTCGGTGAGGGTGGCGAGGATGCGCTCGTGGTCGCTCGCCCGGAAGCCGGCGAAGTATTCCGCGACCAGGTCACGCTGGGTTGCTCGGGGCACTGTCGTCTCCATCGTCGTGATGTCGGAGGTGGGCGGCGAGCGCGTCGAGGATCGAGGCGAGCCCGTCCGCGGCCTGGTCGGTACGCAACTCGGGCGGAAGCTTGCGCTGGTGCACCGTCAGGTCGGTGCCGTCGCGCGCGGGCCGGAGCGTGACGGTCGTACGCAGGCCGGTGACCGGCTCGTCGAAGACCAGCTCCCGTGGCGGGTCCACGCTGACGTAGACGAACCGGAGCCGCCCGGTCCGGCCGTCGGGCGCGCGTGTGTCGAGGACGAACTCCCCGCCCGGCCGCAGGTCGACGGTCACCGAGTCCGGCGGCACGTCGGCGTGCGACCCGCCCCAGAACGCGGCGATGCTCGCCGGCGAGGTGAAGGCCGCCCAGACCCGGTCCGGCACGGCGGGCAGGTGCCGCCGGGCGATCAGCTCGTCGCCGTGCCGTTCGACGCGCGTCCTCACCGGGTCGCCTCCGGGTCGGAGAGGTGCGTCTCCAGCGCGTCGAGACGGTCGTCCCAGGCGCGGCGTTGCTCGTCGATCCACGAGCCGAGCCGGGTGAGCTGGTCGACGCGCAGCCGGCAGGGTCGCCGGGTGCCCTCCCGCCGCTGCTCGACCAGGCCGCACCGGCGCAGCACGCCGACGTGGTGGGAGATCGCCTGCGGCGTCAGGTCGAACGGCTCACCCAGCTCGCCCACGGTGGCCTCCCCGCGCGCGAGGCGGGTCACCAGGGCGCGGCGGACCGGGTCGCCGAGCGCGGCGAAGGCGAGATCGAGGTCCGGATCGGAGCGCATGCCCTCACGCTAGCGCAAACACAGGTTTGCGCAAACAACCCTTTGTTTATGCTCGCGCCGGGTCAGAGCGCGCCGCTGCGGACGGCCTCGTAGATGGTGCTGATCGTCGGTGTGAAGCCGAGGCTGCGGGCGAGGCTGATGTCCATCTGCCCCCGCCACGGCTGACGGAGCGGTTCGGCGGAGGAGCCGTAGGAGTAGCCGACGAGCTGGGACATCTCGTAGATGCTCAGGGGCGACTCGTCGGCGATGTTGACGGTGCGGTTGTCGAACGCGCCCGTGAGGGCCAGTGCGAACGCCGTGGCGATGTCGGCGTGGTGGCAGACGCTCAGCCGCTGTGCCGGGTGCCACCCCATGCCGGCCGCGAGTTCGGGCAACGATTCGAGGTGCCCGTCCCGGTCGCCGTAGATGAAGGGAAGGCGCAGGATGCCCCAGGTGAGCCCGCTGGCGCGAAGCAGCTGCTCGGCTTCGATCTTGCTGGCGGGGTAGGCCAGCGTCGGCGCGACGGGGTCGTCCTCACGCCCGGGGTGGGTGCTGTCGGCGCCGTAGACGTGGGAGGTGCTGGCCAGCAGGAACCGGGCCTGCGGCGCGTGCTTCTCGACGGCGGCGATCAGGTTGCGGGTGCCGTCACGGTTGACGGCCCAGATCTGCTCGTCGTCGCGGGTGCGGAAGACGGCGGCCAGGTGGATGACCGCGGTGACGGCTTCCACGGCTGCCGGCAGGGATTCGGGGCTGAGGACGTCACCCTCGACGCGCCGCACGCCGTCGGGCACTGCTTTTCCGGGACGGACGAGGGCGCGGCACTCGACACCCGCCGCGGTGAGTCGCCCGAGCAGGCGGGGGCCGACCAGGCCCGTTCCGCCGGTCACGAGAACGGTCATGACCCGTGCTCCTTCCGGTAGTCGATCAGTCGTCTGGTCGCGCCGCTGAGGACGCGATTCATGGTCTCGATGTCCGCGGGGTCGACCCCGCCGAAGGCGACCTCCGCGATCAACGCCATCGGATCGGGGAGCGAGTGCCACAGGTTCACGCCGGCCGGCGTGATGTGCAGCTGTTTCTGACGCTGGTCGTCCGGGTCGGGCACCTGTTCGATCAGGCCTTTGCGGACGAGCGCCGCGATCACCGCGCTGAGGGTCGCCCGTTCGACCTCCAGTTCGCGGGTGAGGGTGCGCTGGCCGACCGGCCGGCCCTCACTCAGCCGGTACAACACGTACCACTGGGTGTTCCCGAGATCGTAGGGGCGCAGCACGGACTCCATCAGGGCCCGGCTGGCGAGGAAGTATTTCTTCGCCCAGACGCCCGGAGCGGCCAGCTCGTAGGCGTTCATGTCGTTAGGCACCTGACAACATTGTCAGGTGCCTAACGACATGTCAAGAGGTGGCTGCGCGCCGGAACGCCACGGGGCGCCCGGCAGTTGGGGGAGCAGGGGACTGGCGCGCCGTTTCGGGCGGCGTGGCATCGGGAACGTCGTCGGGACGGGCACGGGACGGAGGTCGACATGAGGACACCGAGTCGCCGTAGGCGGATGCTTGGCGTACCCCTGCTCGTCACCGCGCTGCTGGCCGGCGCGTGCGGCGACGGCGGTGGGGACGACGGCGGCGCCGCGGACCCGAGCGCGACCTCGGCCACCGCCCCCGCGACGCCGGAGACGTCGCAGTCGTCCGGCGGGCGCGTGACGATCCCGACGTCCGCCTTCGCCGACCTGCCACCGGAGCTGCGCAAGACCGAGGCGCAGCCGATGGAGGTCACCGACGCGCTGCCCGAGTTGTGCGACCAGGAGTTCCGCAGCGGCGGACGGTCGGTCACCGCGAGCGCCGCCATGACGAGCGCCTACAAGAAGCCGACGGATCCGCCGGAGAACGTCCCCTTCGGCACGCTGCACCAGACCGTCTTCGCGTTCGAGGGCACCGGCGCCGCCGACTACCTGCGCCGGGTCCGCGGGGCGATGGAGTCCTGCCGGTCGTTCCAGGAGTCGGGCGGCACCGTCACCGTCCGGTCCGAGCCGATGGCCCGGACCGGCGACGAAGCCCTGCTGGTGACGGTGACGCGACCGGCTACCGGCCTCGACGGCAGCCCGGCCGAAGGGCAGGCCACCAGCCAGATCATCGTGATCCGGGTCGCCGACGCGGTCACCGTCGTGCACGACCAGGGCTGGGAGGGCACCAGCAACGACCCCGGCCTGTCCGACGACATCGCCGCCGCCGCGGTCCGCGGCCTCGACTCCTGGCAGCGCTGAGCGACTGACGGCGGCCGGACGGGGCAAACGGGAGCGGGATCGCCGGGCAGAATGGGCGGGCGACCGCAGCCGCGACGCGATGGGGGCCCGCCATGACCGCACATCCGGACGTCGTCGTCCTCGGAGCCGGCGTGAGCGGGCTCAGCACCGGCATCCGGCTGGCCGAGAGCGGCGCCCGGGTGCTCGTCCGCACGGCGGCGCCGCCCGCCCGCACCACCTCGGCGCTGGCGTCGGCGCTCGTCGGCCCGAACCTGTCGCCACCCGGCGACCCGCAACGCGCCTGGACCGACGAGACGCTGCGGGTGCTCGGCGCCGAGCCCATGCCGGGCGTGGTGTGGCGCGACGGCACGCTCGCCGCCCGGCCGGCCGGGGCGACGCCCCCGTACGCCGAGCAGACGCCGGGCTTCCGGCAGCTCGGCGACGACGAGCGGCCGGCCGGCTTCGGCACCGCGTTCACCGTCCGCCTGCCGCTGGTCGACATGCCGGTCTACCTCGCGTACCTCCTGGAGCGACTCCGCGACGGCGGCGGCGAGGTGCGCCAGGAGCCGGTCGGCTCGCTGGACGAGGCGGCGACGCTGGCCCCGGTGGTGGTCAACTGCGCCGGGCTGGCGGCGCGGGCCCTGACCGGCGACACCGGCCTGTACCCGGTGCGCGGCCCCCGGATCGTGGTGCGCAACCCCGGCCTGGAACGGTTCTTCATGGAGGCGCCGATGGCGCCGGCCTGGGCGTCGATCTTCCCGCACGGCGACCACGTGGTGCTCGGCGGCGGCCAGCGACGCAGCGACGACACCACCCCCGATCCGGCCGAGGAGGCCGACGTCCTCGCCCGGTGCGTCGCGATCGAACCCGCCCTGGCCGCCGCCGAGGTCCTCGAACACACAGTCGGGCTGCGTCCCGGCCGGGCGGCGCCGCGCGTGGCGGCGCAGCGGCGCGGCGACGCGCTCGTCGTGCACAACTACGGCCACGCGGGCAACGGCGTGATGCTGTCCTGGGGCTGCGCCCGCGACGCCGCCGCGCTCGCCCTCGGCGCCGCGCCGTCCGCCTGACGGCACGGTCAGGACACGGCGGTACGCACCAGCTCGGCGAGCTTCTTCTCCACCTCCGGGCTCCACCGCACCAGCGCGAACGACGCCGGCCACATGTCGCCGTCGTCGAGGTTCGCCGCCTCCTGGAAGCCCACCGTCGAGTAGCGGTACTTGAACTTCCCCGCGTCCTGGAAGAACACGACGATCTTGCCGGCGGCGTTGGCGTACGCGGGCATGCCGTACCAGGTCTTCGGCGCCAGCTCCGGCGCGGCGGACATGATCGTCATGTGCACGCGCTCGGCCAGCTCGCGGTCCTCCGGCGCCATCTGCGCGATCCGGTCGAGCACCGCCTGCAGGTCGTCGGCCTTCTTCGCGCCCTTCCTGCCCTCGGCGCGCAGCTCGGCCGCGCGCTCCTTCATCGCGGCGCGTTCCTCGGCAGTGAACCCGTCGGACATCTCGATCCCCCCTCGTGACTCGCGGTCCGCGTGGTGCCGACCGCCTGGCAGCAACGCTATGGCCCGGCGGTGGGCGCCCGCTTCTCGATTCCTGACCACCTGCCGGGACCACGGCGACCCGGCGCGGCACCTACCATCGCGGCCATGGCAACCCGGCTCGTACAGATCAACATGAAGGCACACGACGAGGTGGCGCTCGGCGGCTTCTGGGCGGAGGTGCTCGGCTGGGAGATGTCCAGCGAGGGGCCCGGCGTGACCAACCTCGAACCCGCGGGCCTCACCTACCCGGACCCCCGCGCCCTCTACGTCGACCTCGTCGTCTCCACCGAGCCCAAGACGGCGAAGAACCGCGTCCACGTCGACCTCGCGACCACCTCGCCCGCGCACCACACGGAGCTGGTCGCGCGCCTGACCGCGCTCGGCGCCACCCCCGCAGACGTGGGCCAGGGCGACGTGCCGTGGACGGTCCTGGCGGACCCGGAGGGCAACGAGTTCTGCGTACGGGAGCCGGACCCGCGGCGCGCGGACACCGGGCCGATCGCCGAGGTGGTTGTCGACTGCGCCGACCCGCGCGCCATGGCCGGCTTCTGGGGCCGGGCCACCGACTGGACCGTGCACGAGGTGACCGACCAGCAGGCGGTGTTGCGCTCCGCTCAGGGCGTCGGGCCCTACCTGCGGTTCGCCCGCAGCGCCGACGCGAAGACCGGGTGGAACCGCGTCCACCTCGACGTCCGCCCCTACGCGGGCGACGACCTGGACGCCGAGGTCGCCCGCCTGCGGACGCTCGGCGCCACCGACGCGGACCTGGGCGGGGCCGACATCCCGTGGCGGGTGCTGGTCGACCCGGAGGGCAACGAGTTCTGCGTCCTCACCCCGGGCTGATCCGCGGACCGCGGCGCCGGGCGGGTACGACCGCCCGCCCGGCGTCGGTCAGGCCGGCCGGTTCTCCGCCCGGAACTCGTGGACCACCTCGATCGGCCCGACGATGTGCCGGTTGAACTCGTCGAGCTCCTCGGCCGGCACCCACAGCTCCAGGATGTCCCGGCCACCCACCTGCCGGACCGGGTAGCGGGCGGCGAACGCGCGCTCGACGTGGAAGCGCGTCACGTAGCCGGCGCCGGACGCCGGCACGTTCCAGTCCCGGGCGATCATGACGGCGTACTGCTCGTTGAGCACCGGGTAGAAGATCGGCTGGTCCGGCAGCCGCGGCGGCCAGGCCCGCCAGCCGGAGGCGCGGACGAGGTCGAGCTCCCGTGGGCCGGTCGGGCGCCACAGCGTCGTCATCTCCGTCACCACGCACCCCTTCTGCCACGGTCATGGCACCGTACCGGCGGCGCGCCGCGACCGGCCATCGGGTTTCGGCAGCAGAATCGACAGCGGGTGCGATGAGTTCGCGAAGCCTCGGCGGTCCACCCTTCGACATCCCAGACAGACAGGTAGGGAGCACCGCGATGGCCAAAGTCATCTCCACGCTGTTCATCTCGGCCGACGGTGTCGCCGAGATCGACCCCGACTGGCACTTCCCGTACTTCGACGACAACATGGGCCGCGCCGTCACCGAGGACTACGACACCTCCGACGTGCTGCTGATCGGCCGGGAGACGTACGACAGCTTCGCCGGCGCCTGGCCGGACCGGGAGGCCGCCGGCGGTGAGGACGCGCCGTTCGCCAAGCAGCTCGGCGACATGCGCAAGGTCGTCGTGTCCCGCCAGCCGCTGGAGTTCTCCTGGCGCAACTCGGAGCTGATCCAGGGCGACCTGACCGACGCCGTGCGCGCGCTCAAGGCCGACGCCGGCATCAAGGGCATCCTCATTCCCGGCTCGATCTCGGTGGTGCAGCAACTGCTCGCCGCGGGCCTGGTGGACGAGCTGCGGCTGCTGGTGCACCCGGTCGCCGCCCGCAAGGGCCGCCGGCTGTTCGACGAGGGCGACGCGCCGTACCACCTGCGGGTGGCCGCGACGGAGGCGTACCCGACCGGCGTGATCCGGGTGATCTACACCCCGGCGTCGGCGCCGGGCGCGGCCGGGTACGACGACATCAAGGACCAGGTGCCGGCCGGCAGCTGACGATCACGGGGCGGCGGCGGCCGGTTGACCTCAGGCGGTCGACTCCAGCTCGTCGAAGGCCATGTTCCACCACGACTCCGGCTCGGCGAACGCGACCGGGTCGACCGGACGCAGGTCGTCGCGGATCGCCGCCGCGCGGGCGGCCCGTTCCCGCCCGCCGGGGTCGGTGGCGATGAGCTGGCCGAGCCGGTAGAGGAACTCCACGAACGCGGCGAACGTGCTGTTCACCGTCTCCAGGTTCGGTGTCTCCAGGTCGAGCAGGATCACCGCGCCGGTGCCCGCGTCCAGGCAGAACAGCAGCGCCGGGTCCTCCGGCGCGGAGCCGAGCACGACGTACGGGCGGGGGCCCTGGTCGCCCAGCTCGATCGACAGCGTGGAGAACAGCTCGACGTCGGGGACCGAGACGTCCACTGTGAACAGGATCGGCACCTCGACCGGAAGCGCGCCGTCGGGCGGGAACACCTCCGGCCCGAGCGGCCCGAGGATCGCGTCGAAACGCTGGTCGGGGAAGTAGATGACGCCCCGCTCACCCCACAGCGCGGTGAGCTGCTCGCGGGTGACTGTCACGGCTGCGCCTCGTCCTCGTCCTCGGCTTCGGCCTCGTCGAGCAGGCCCTGCCGGTCGAGGAACGCGTACCACCCGTCGTCGTCGGTGACCAGCTCGGCGTAGCCGGGGCCGAGCACGTAGTAGTGCACGAACGAGTCGAGGTCGGGCGCCAGTTCCTCGAAACTGTCGCCCATGAACCACTCGGTGCCGGTCGGCGGGAAGTACCAGACCGCCCCGGTGGCGCGCTCCAGGAAGATCGGCTCGTCGCTGCGTGTGCCGACGACCAGCCAGCCGCCCTTGTCCTGGCCGATGGGGGAGAAGTCGGGCGCGTAGTCGAGGAAGTACTGGACACCGGGCAGCCGGCCGGTCGAGGCCAGCTCGAACGCGCCGGCCCGCAGCCCGTCGGCCACGAGCAGGAACTCGCGGACGCCGTCCGGCAGCTCCGCCGGCACGTCGCCCTCGTCGGCCGGGTCGCCGATCTGCCCGTACGCGAGACTGGCCGGCTCGTCCGCGGCCAGGTCGGCGCGGAGTTCGGCGAGAAGCTGCGCGAGATCGGAAGTCAATCCACTACCTCTATTCGGATCGGGGTTCCGTCCGGCAGATTCTGGATCTGCCCCCAGATCTGGGAGCCGATGTCCGTGTTGGTTCTACCATGCAGCAGCTTGAGGTTGTCGACGGTGTCCGGCCCGCCGAGCTGTAGTTCCCACACGTGGTCGGGGTGGTAGTCGCTGAGCCGTTGACTGAGCCGGTTGGCGAGGTCCTTGTCGTGCGGCCAGTACTTGTCCCAGATCTTCTGGCGGATCCGGTCCTTGTACCCGTCGGTGAGGTTCTTGTCGCGGGCCACCGGGTTGGTGGCCTTGTAGAGCTTGCCGTCGTCGCTGAGCTTCTTCAGCGCGGCCATCTTGCGCCGGAACTGGGCGGTGGCGTGGAAGTCCCGGCGCTGCACCCGGACGACCTTCGTCGGCAGGCTCCGGTTGGGCCCGGTGACCCGGACGATCGGCTTCTCCAGCTTCTCGACCGCCTTGCGGACGATCTTGCCGGCCGCCGGTTTCGCGGCGGCGCCCCGGCCGCGCCTCGGGCTAGGCATCGAGCAGTCTTCCGATGACCTGGTCGATGAGCGCGCCGACGATCTCCCGGGTGATGATCTGGAAGATCGGGATCTCGGCCAGCGAGGCGCCGAACGTGACCACGGCGGTGGCGATCGCCTGGGCGACCTCGAACGCGAGGATGGCGAGCTGCACGATCACCGCGATCTTCAGCGCCAGGACGATCGCCGCGCAGATGATCAGCCCGGCGCCGAGCAGCATCGCCGCGGGCATGCTGTCGTGCAGCACGACCGGCCCGTTCTGCTCGCCGCCCCACCACTTCTGGAACGCCGCGATCGCCGGACCGACGTTCTGCGTCCACACCTGCGCGGCAGCCGCGTCCGCCGCGCCGGCCGCCGCCCCGATCCGGCCGCCGAACTCCAGCCACGCCTGGCCCATCTCGAAGAGCTTCTCCTCGTCGGCGGCCGGCCAGGTGTAGCCGATCCAGCCGAGCGCGGTGACCAGCTCACCCGGTAGTTGCAGTCCCACGGCTCAGCCCAGCCCGCCGGCCAGCGAACGCATGGCGCCCGCGCCGTCCTCGTCGACCCGCTCGTACGAGTCGGCCATCCCGGCGATGTCGGCGCCGGCTGCGGTGAACTCGTCGGCGGCCATGCCGACGCAGTCGAAGATGTAGTTCGCCACCTCGGTGTAGGCGATGCCGATGAGCGACCCGATGTCGTCGGCGCCCCACGGCTCGCCGTAGCCCTGCATCCGTGCCTCGAACGCCTCCAGCTCGCCGGTGAACCGCTTGGCCGCGTCGGTGACGCCCCGCCCGGCGGCCCGGATCAGCGGCGGGTGCACCTCGAAGCCGCCGCCGCTCATCGCTGCCCGCCGCGTGCCATCCGCTCCTGCGCCTCGGTCAGCGCGTCGAGGAACGACCCGAGCCGGGGAACGGCGGTGTCCCGTACCTCCTGCAACTGCTCCCGCAACTGCGACATGTCCGCGACCTGCGGATTCTCGCCGGTACGCAGCCCGTCGATCGCCGCGTTCACCGCGCTGACGATGTGCGCGGTCAGCTCCTCGGAGCCGAGCCGCATCAGCCGCGGCTCGACGTGCAGCGCGTGGAGCTTGCCGTCGCGTCCCATCTCGGCGCGGACCTGCCCGTCGGCGGCCTCGCCGACCGCCGGTGTCTCCGGCTCGTCCGCCGGCGGCGGACCCACTGTCCGAAGTGCCGCCATCGTCGCGTCGAGCATGCGGGTGAAGTCGCCGCTCATCGAAGGATCCGCACTCATGAGACCTCCCCAAGGTCAAACGCCACGAGCGTAACCGAGACGGACAAAGCGATTTGTCCCGTGCGCCGCCCGATCCGTCTTGGACACCGGGCGTCCGGGCGGCCACCATCGGCAGGAACACACGGGTACGGGTGACGGGAGCGGAACATGACCGAGGCGGACGTGGTGGTGGTCGGCGGCGGCGTCGTCGGGCTGACGACAGCGCTCACGCTCCAGGGGCGGGGCGCCCGGGTCACCGTGCTGACCGCCCACGACCCGGCCGACACGGTCTCCACCGTGGCTGCCGCCGTCTGGTACCCGAGCCACACCGACGAGGACCCACGGGTGCTGCGCTGGGCCCGGGACACCCACGCCGAGCTGCGCCGCCAGGCGGCCGACGGCGTGCCGGGGGTGGTCGACCGGCCCACCCGGATGTGGTTGCGCCACCGCTACGCCGGGCCGCCCTGGTGGGCCGACGCCTGCGGCGACCTGGTGGTCGAGCCGGCGGAGCCGCCGTACACCGCGCTGCTGCGGTTCACCGCCCCGTCGGTGGAGATGACCCCGTACCTCACCTGGCTGCGGGAGCGCCTGGAGTCGGGCGGCGGCCGGGTCGTCCGCCGTGCGCTGGGCACGCTCGCCGAGGCGTACGAGGTCGCGCCGGTCGTGGTGAACGCGACCGGTCTGGCCGCCGGGCGGCTCGCCGCCGACCCGGCCGTGTACCCGGCGCGCGGGCACGTCCTGCTGGTGGCGAACCCCGGCCTGACCGTCTCGGTTCGCGACGAGGGCGACCCGGCCGGCATCACGTACGTGCATCCGCGCCGCCACGACGTGGTGCTCGGCGGCACCTACGAGGCGGGGGTGTGGCACACCCGTCCCGACCCGGAGGAGGCGGCGGCGATCCGCCGCCGGTGCGTGGCGCTGGTGCCGCAACTCGCGGACGCGCCGGTGCTGGGGGAGCGGATCGGGCTGCGGCCGGCCCGGCACGGCGGCCCCCGGGTCGAGGCGGACGCGGCGGACGGGCGGCTGGTGCACGCGTACGGCCACGGCGGCGCCGGGGTGACGCTGTCCTGGGGCTGCGCGGCCGAGGTCGCCGATCTCGCCCTGAGTGTCTGACCGCGCGGTGCGGGCGGCCCCCCGCCGGAGCGCGCGGGCGGTAGCCTCGGCCCGGTGTCCGCCCGCCGCGCCGCACTGTCCGCCCTCGTCGCCCTGATCGCCGTCCACATCGGCTGCACGCTGGTCGCGCTCGCGGCCTACCGCCACCGGATCGGCGTGGTGACCCACGACGGCGCCAGTTTCCCGGTGGAGCTGCTCGACGCCGTGGTGCCCCTCCGCGACCTGCTGCCCGCCGTGCTCTGGCTGCTGCCGGTCACGCTGCTCGTCACGTTCGCGGCCCTCGGCTGCTGGGTCGCCCGGCGGACCGTCCGTCCCGGCGACGAGCGGCTACCGAGGGCGGCCTGGACCGCCGGCATCGCCGCGGTGCTGCTCAACCCGCTCGCGGCCGTGCGCTACGCGTCGGCCACCGCGAACGGCGGCGAGTACATGCGTACGGTGCAGGTGGAGACCACCCTCCTGGTGCTGGCCGCTGCCGTGGCCACCACGATGAGCGCGCTCGCCGTCGCCGGGTTCGTGCGGCGCTCTGAGACGGCGAGGCCGCCGTCGCGGATGCGGGTGGACGACTGGTCAGCGGGCCCGGCGGGACGAGAGTGACCTGTCCGCTCAGGTGTGCCTCGTCCACGCGACGAACCGCTGGAACAGTTCGTCGGGACGTGGGCCCGGATCGGGGTTGAGTCTCAGCAGGTCGGCGGCGGAGTCGAACAGGCATGTCGCCATGTAGATCGACAGCGCCACCCGGTCCCACCGGTATTCCAGCAGCAACAACAGGCGCGCGGGCTGGCACGGCCACGGGCCGGCGCAGACCCGGCAGAGCCACAGCGGCCGGATCGCCACGTGCGGCCGGATCGTTCTGGGCGGGCGGCCCGGCGGCGAGGATGTCGGCATACCCCATACGGTGACCGAGGCGTTGACCCGAGTCAAGGAGCCAGGTCAACTGTCTAGCGTCCGGCGTATGGAGCTGGTGGGCGCAGCCGAGATTCGCGTGATGCTGGGCGGCATCAGCAAGCAGCGGGTCTACGTGATCACCAGTAACCGCAACTTCCCGGAGCCGGTGGCCGACCTCGTGCAGGGCAAGGTCTGGTTGAAGTCGGACGTCCAGGAGTGGATCAAGGAGCACCGGCCGGAGCTGGCCGCCGATTGAGCGTCCGGCTCACCGCTCCAGAACGGTGAGCCATTCGGCTGCGCGAGGCCGGTATCCGTGCAGCTCGAAGAGCCCGCGCACGATCGCCGGCACGTGCCCGGCGCCGTACACGACCGCCACGTCGATGCGCTCGGAGGACCGGGTACGGATCAGCTCGGACAACGCGGCGAGCAGCCGCTCGTCGCGTTCGCCGCCGAACGCGCGCTCGGCGTGCTCGGTGAACTCGTGGTCGGCGTACCGCTCGTCGGTGGCCGACGGCAGGTCGTTCACCTCGATCTCCGGTGAGAGCAGACGCCGGGTGCCGCCGAAGAACTGCATCACCGTCACGAACGGGATCACCAGCCACATCTGGAGGCGGTACCGCAGCGGCATCGCCCGCCAGCCCTCGGCGAACTCCGCGGCCGACACGTCCGGGTTGAGCACCTCGACGCCGAGGGACGCGTACGGGATGGGGTCCGTCACCAGGCCGGAGCGCCGGTTGGCCGGCATGGCCCGGTAGGTGAGTGTCAACGCCGAGCCGACCACCGACCGGCCGCTGACGCCCTCGACGACGAGCAGGTCGCATTCCCGGAGCCGCTTCGTGACCGCTGCGTAGAACGCCGGGCTCGCCACGTGGAGCATCGGGAACACCAGGAACTCCAGCCGGCTGCCGGGCCGGCGTAGCCGGAGCACGGCGGAGCGGGTGCCGATGACGCTGTGTTCGATGATCTGCATGCCTGCCCCCCGTGGCTCGGCTGCTCTTGTCGGCAGGGTAGGGCGGCCGGGCAAAGGGTCCCGTGCGCGCGGCGGCGCGTACCGGTCAGGAATCGAGAAGCCCTGGGCGGGCGCCCCGACCTAGCGTTTCCGGCACGGGCCTCCCCGCCGGGGAGGCCACCGCCGGGAGGTAGGCATCAATGGATACGCGCATCCGCCAACTGCACCGCTGGCTCTCTGTCGCCTTCACCGTGACGGTCGTGATCACCTTCGTGGCGCTGGCGCAGAAGGACCCGATCGTGTGGGTCTCCTACGTGCCGCTGCTGCCGCTCGCCCTGCTCCTGATCAGCGGCCTCTACCTGTTCGCGCTGCCGTACCTGCGGCGTCGCCGCGCCGTCGCGCGCCCGCGCTGACCTGGGGGATTACCGGGGCCGGTCAGCGGGCAACACTGGCGGATGGAGCAGAAGGTGATGGTGTTCGCCCCGGCCCCGCTGTTGACGGTGACGATCGAGCAGCAGGGCGAAGCGACCGAGCTGCATCTGCACCCGGGCGGGCAGGGCGTGTGGCAGAGCCGGATGATCGCCGCGCTCGGCGTGCCGGTGACCATGTGCGTGGGCCTCGGCGGCGAGGTCGGCGACGCGGTCCGCAAGCTGCTCGACGACGAGGACGTCACGGTACGGATGGTGCGGCGCGAGTCCGGCACCGGCTGGTACGTGCACGACCGGCGGGACGGCGAGCGGACCGAGATCGCCGAGAACCCGGGCGTGCCGATGGTGCGGCACGACATCGACGAGCTGTACACGGTGACGCTCACCGAAGGGCTGCGTGCCCCGGTGAGCGTGCTCAGCGGACCGGCCGACCCGGGTGTGGTGGACCCGGACATCTACCGGCGGCTCGCCGCCGACCTGAGCGCCAACGGCGGAACCGTGGTGGCCGACCTGTCCGGGCCGTACCTGGAGGCGGTGCTCGACGGCGGGGTGAGCGTGCTGAAGGTCAGCCACGAGGAACTGCTCGACGACGGCCTGGCCAAGGACGACAGCGTGGAGGCGCTGCGCGACGCCGGCCGGCGCTGCCAGGATCGGGGCGCGCGGACGGTGCTGATCAGCCGGGCCGGGGAGCCCGCGCTGGCGCTGCCGGAGGACGGCGAGGCGCTGCTGGTGCACGCCCCGCCGCTGGAGCTGGCCGACCACCGGGGCGCCGGTGACTCGATGACCGCCGGGGTGGCGGCGGTGCTGGCCCGGGGCGGCGACATGCGGGAGGCGCTGCACGTCGGCGCCGCCGCGGGGGCGCTGAACGTGACCCGGCACGGGCTGGGCACCGGCCGGGCCGAGGCGGTACGGGAACTGGCCGGCCGGGTGCGGCTGACCCCGCTGGACGGTGGCGACGATGACGGCTGACCGGCCGCCCCGGGTGCTGGTGACGAACGACGACGGCGTGCACGCCCCCGGCATCCGCGCGCTGGCCCGGGCCGCGTACGAACGTGGGTTGGACGTGGTGGTCGCCGCGCCGCAGCACGAGGCGAGCGGGATGAGCGCGGCGCTGTCCGCGGTGACCGAGGACGGGCGGCTGGTGTTCGGCGAGACCGAGCTGGACGGCCTGCCCGACGTGCCCGCGTACGCGGTGGCGGCCTCACCCGCGTACATCGCGGTGCTGGCCGGGCTCGGCGTGTTCGGGCCGGTGCCGGATCTGCTGCTGTCCGGCATCAACCGGGGCGCGAACGCGGGCCACGCGGTCCTGCACTCCGGCACCGTCGGCGCGGCGCTGACCGCGGGCAACAACGGCATCCGCGCGCTCGCCGTGTCACTCGACGTGCTCACCCCGGCGGCGGCGAGCGCGGGCAGCGGTGGCGCGGCGATAGCGGTGCTGGACAGCGTGGACGACGAGTCCCGCCACTGGGCGACCGCCGCCGAGCTGGCCGCGACGCTGCTGCCCTGGCTGGCCGAGGCGGACCCGGGCACGGTGCTCAACCTCAACGTGCCCGACCTGCCGGCCGATCAGGTGGCCGGGCTGCGGCAGGCGACACTCGCGCCGTTCGGTCAGGTGCAGGTGTCCGTCGCCGAGCGTGGCGAGGGGTTCGTGCGTACGGCAGTGGAGGAGAACGCGGTCCGCGCGGTCCCCGGCACCGACATCGCCTGGCTGGCCGACGGGTACGCCGCCGTCACCGCGATCCGGGCGCTCGGGCACCTGCCCGACGTCGAACTGCCGGTCGACCGGTGAGGACGGCTCCGCCCCGCCACCTCGTGCGGGCGGCGGGGCGGAGAGCGTCACTCGCCGGCGGCGCGCCGCCGGTCGGCCTCGGCGTCGGCGGCGCCCACCGGGGTGCCGTCGCTGTCGCGGTCGGCCCCGGACAGGTCCACGTCGGCGCCGGCCCGGGCGGCGTCGGCAGCCGCGTCGTCGGCGCCGACGACCTCACCGCCGCCGGTCTGTCCGTCGTCGGGGACCAGTTGCCCGGCGGTGGCCAGCCCGATCGGTGCGTACCTGGGGTCGGTCATCTCGTCCTCCTCACCGGTGTTCCTCCGGAAGCGGTACCCCGGTACGGGACGCGGCACACGCGCGCGGGTCAGCGGCCCCGGTCGAGGAAGTCCAGGGTGACCGCGGCGAACAGCGGCGACTGGTCGATGTCGTAGTGGGTCAGGCCGGGCAGGATCGCCAGCGCGTGCCCGCCCGCCGGGCGGCCCTCGCCGGTCCAGCCGCCGTCGCGCCGGCCGCCGTCGAGCAGCTCGAACACCTCCACGAAGTGGCTCGGCGGGGCCATGTCGGCGTCGGCGGCGACCACGAGCGTCGGCACCCGCAGGGCACGCACCTGGTCGGCGAGGTCGAAGTCCTTCCGCATCGCCTCGCCGATCTTGTCGAGCAGCCGGGGGAAGTCCTCCGGACGCGGCGCGACCCGCTGGTACAGCTCGTACATCGGGGTGTCCTTCAGGTACTCGGCCGCCGCGGCGTTGACCTGACCCTGCTGCGCCAGCATGTCCGGGTAGATGGCCTCGCGGCGGATGTGCGCGGACGCGGCGACCAGCCGGCCGATCTTCTCCGGGTGCCGGAAACCGACGTGCAGGGCGACGCCGCCGCCGAGGGAGAAGCCGACCACGTCCGGCCGGTCCAGCCCGAGGTGGTCGATCAGCGCGGCGACGTCGTCGGCCATCAACGCCATGTCGAGCGGCCGGTCCACGTCGGCGGTGCGGCCGTGCCCCTGCAGGTCCACCACGACGACCTGGTGTTTCGCGGTGAGCACGGGCAGGATCGGCGCGAACATCTCGCCCGAGGTGAGGCCGCCGTGCAGCAGGATCATCGGCCGTCCGCTGCCGTGTGTCTCGTGGTAGAGGCGTACGCCGTTGACGTCGGCGTACCGCCCGGGGGCGTGGGTCTCGTCGCGCTGCGTGGTGGTCATCGGTGCTCCTCGGGTGTGCTGACCTGACCACCGGTGGACCGGGCGAACGGGGCGTACTCATCGCCGCGCGCCCGGGGTACTCGCGTTCATGCAGCATGTGGGCTAGTTTCAGCCGGGTGAGCGAGGTGGCAAGCGTTCCCGTCGAGGCACAACTAGAGGCGTACCGGTCGGAGCTGACCGGCTACTGCTACCGGATGCTGGGTTCGGCCTTCGAAGCCGAGGACGCGGTGCAGGACACCTTCGTCCGGGCCTGGCGCAACTTCGACAAGTTCGAGGGGCGGTCCGCGCTGCGGACCTGGCTCTACCGGATCGCCACGAACGTCTGCCTCAGCATGGCCACCAGCGCGCAGCGCCGGGTCCGGCCGATGGACCTCGGCCCGGCGGGCGTCGGCACGGCCACCCATCCCGGCGAGCCGCGCCCGGAGCAGATCTGGGTCGGCCCGGCGCCCGACGACCGGGTGCTGCCCGAGGTCGCCGACCCGGCCGAGGTGGTCGCCGGCCGCGAGTCGGTGCGGCTGGCGTTCGTCGCGGCGTTGCAGCACCTGCCGCCCAAGCAGCGCGCCGTGCTGATCCTGCGCGAGGTGCTCGCCTGGTCCGCCCAGGAGGTCGCCGATCTGCTGGACACGTCGGTGGCGAGCGTCAACAGCGCGCTGCAGCGGGCGCGGGCCACGATCGCCTCGGCCGACACCGAGGCCGACGCGCGCCGTCCGCTCGACGAGGAGCAGCAGGCGCTGCTCGCCCGCTACGTGCGCGCGTTCGAGGCGTACGACCTGACGGCGCTGACCGCGCTGCTGCACGAGGACGCGACGCTGTCGATGCCGCCGCTGCCGCTGTGGCTGCGCGGCCCCGCGCACATCGCGGACTGGATGGCCGGCACCGGCAGCGGCTGCCGCGGGTCCCGGCTGGTGCCGACGGCCGCCAACGGAATGCCCGCGTTCGGGCACTACCGGCGTGACCCCGACGGCTCAGGACACGTGCCGTGGGCGCTGATCGTCATCGGCGTCTCCGGCGGCCGGATCACGTCGCTCAACAACTTCCTCGACGTCGACCGCCTGTTCCCGCTGTTCGGGCTGCCCGACCGGCTGGAGGAGGGCGCCGGCCAGCCCGAGCAGGCCGGCCAGCTCGCGTAGGTCGTCGCCCGCCCCGCGTACCTCCAGCCCCCAGCCGAAGCGGCGCGCGGTCAGGCGCAGCCGCGCCAGCACCTCGACCGTGACCAGGTCGGGCGCGGCGACAGCGGACACGTCGCACACCACCACGCCCCGGTCTCGGCCGCGCAGCGCCTCGGCCAGTTCGGCGCAGCGGGCGGCGATGTCCGCGCGGGTCGGCGTCCCGCCGGCCAGGGAGAGCATGTGCGTGATCACACGCATTGGACCGGCGTACGTCCCGGCTCTCATCGGTACGCGCGTGCCGAACCGCGTGCAGTTACATCGACGTTAACTGCTATACCAATCATCGGTGCTCGGCTATATGATCCCGGTAGTTCACCCCGAAGCCTCACGAAACCGCAGCTCCCCGCACCCCTCGGGTCGAACTCCGCAAGCCAGGTGCCCCGCATCGTCGTGCCTGGCGACCGCCCGGCGTTGCGGTTCAACCTGCCGGAAAGGTGGGAACGGATGACAGGGATGCCGTCCTTGGTCATCGGCGTCGCGTCCTCGTCGGCCGAGCGACGGCAGCTCGCCCAGCTGCTCGGCGGCACCGAGGCGTTCCTGATCGTCTCCAGCGTCCACCAGGCCCGCCGCTTCCTCGACCTGGTCCGTCGTCCGTCCGGCCCGCCGCCGTCCCGGCCGCAACCCGCCGGTGAGCCGCCCGCTCCGTCGTCCGGCGCGTCCTCCGTCCCGTCGTCCGGGCTGGAGCTGGGTGTCGACTCCGACCGGCGGGTGCTGCGCTGGCGGGAGCGCGAGGTCGGCTTGACGCCGCTGGAGCACGACCTGCTGGTCTGCCTGGCCGGCACGCCCGGTCAGGTGTGGACGTACGCCCGGCTGCACCGCGCGGTCTGGGGCAACGACCACCTGGGGCGGGGCTCGGACATGCACTCGGTGGTACGCCGCATCCGGCGCAAGCTCGCCCGCCTCAACGTCCCCGCCACCATCCACGCCGTCCGAGGCGTCGGCTTCCGCCTGACCCCACCCTGACCCCGCCCTCCCCCACCCTGCCCGCGCCCCGCCCGCGCCCCGCGCCGCTGATCTTGCACTTGCGGCCTCTCGGGTGGGGCTTTTGTGCGCCTTGCCGGGGCGGTAAGTGCAAGATCGCGGGGGAGAGGGGGTGGCGTGGGGCGGCCCGCCCGGTGCGGGGCACCGGGCGGGCCGACTCATGTGTGTTTCGGGTCAGCAGCGGGTGGGGGAGAGGGTGAAGTCCTCCACCGTGGGCGTGCTGCTGTTGATCTTCGTTTGGCGCGTCTGGGGCTTCCAGCCGTCCTTCGCGACGATCAACGTGAGCGGGTTGTTGCGCCGGTCCATCCAGTAGGCGTACCGGCCCTCGGCGTCGGTCGTGAAGGTGTAGGAGTTCGCCCAGGAGTCGACCTGCACGGTCACGCCCGCCAGCGGCGCCGTCGCGCCCTGGCAGCTCTTGCCCGAGACCGTGCCGGACAGCTTGCCCCAGGTGGTCGGCGGCTGCGCGATCATGGTGACCGCCACCGGCTCCACCGTGTACGGGGTGTCCTCCTTGATCGCCACCGACGCCGAGTACGTGCCCGGCTGGTCGACGTTCGCCGTCATCGTGAGGGTGACGGTGACCTTCTCACCGGGCGCCAGCGTGACCTTCGACTTGTCGACGGTCAGCCAGCTCACGTCGGCGGCGGCCTCCGAGCACTCGGAGAAGCCGGGCAGGACCTCGCTGTCCTTGGTGGCCGTGAAGCTGCCCGACGAGCCGCCGATCTTGTAGAACCCGCAGGCCGCGCCGCCCCGGTAACGGGGGGTGTTGGCGTTGGGCAGGTTCGCCCACGAGTTGGTCGCCGGGTCGAAGGCGAAGCCGGCGTTGGTGATGGCGCCGCCCTGCGACCCGCCGACGACCAGCAGCTTGCCGTTCGCCACCGCGTACGAGGAGGCCCAGCTGTCGGCCGGCGCGTCCGGGATGGCGGTCCAGGCGTTCGCGGACGGGTCGAAGGCGTACCCGGCCTTCTGCGACGTGGTGCCGTCGTTGCCGCCGGTGCAGTAGACGATGCCGTCGATCCCGCCGCAGGACAGGAACGCCACCGACTTCGGGTACGCGGGCAGCGTCTCCCAGGTGTCCGCGCCCGGGTCGTAGCGGACCACCGAGTTGGACATCGGCGTGCAGCTCGCGGTGGTGCAGCCGCCGATCGCGTACAACTTGCCGTCCGCGACCGCCTGGCCAGCCGCCGAGCGCGGCGCCGGGTTGTCGGCCTTGCGGGTCCAGGTGTTCGCCGCCGGGTCGTACGAGAAGGTGGCGGCGTCCGGTCCGGCGGCGCCCCAGCCACCGGTGGCGACGATCTTCCCGTCGATCACCCCGACCGTCATGGCGTTACGCGCGCCGGGCAGGTCGGCGATGCCGGTCCACGCCTGGGCGATCGGGTCGTACCGGTAGTTCTTGGCGCTCGACGTGGTGCCGTCGCCACCGGCGATGGAGTAGATCTTGCCGTCGACGCTGACGACCCGGTTGTCCATCACGTTCGACGGGTAGCCAGGGATGGTGGTCCACGGGTCCGCCTGCGGGGCCGCCGCCGCGCCGATGCCGGTGGACGACTTGCCGGACGAGCGGGCCGCGAACGAGGTGGCGGCGGTCAGCCGCTGGACCGGCGCGCCGGTCGAGCCGAGCAGCGCCTGCTGGGACAACTGGGAACCGTCGGCCCGTTGCAGCACGAACCCGCCGTCGCGTTCGCTGAACTCGGCGTTGACCGGCGCCCCGCCGGTGTTCGTCACGGTGAACGTCTTGCTGACCTTCCCGCTGGGCATCCGGACCGTGCCGGTGATCGAGGCCGGCTTCACCGACAGCCGGCCGGCGGCGAGCTGGAAGTTGGCCGCGGTAGCCCAGTCCTCCTCGACCGTGACCTGCTTGGTCTGGCTCACGTAGTTGCCCGCGCCGGCGGTGAACGGGTGCTTGCCGGTCAGCGACGAGAACATCCAGTAGAAGCCGTCGGGCAGTTCGGTGTCGTCAGGCGTGGCCACCGTGGTGGCCTTCTCCGCCGGGCGGTCCTTGCTGGTCACCGTGGCGCCGTTGACGTAGCTGTTGTCGTTCTTGTCGCGGACGTGGCCGAGCACCAGGCCGCCGTTCACCGGCTTGCAGACGAGCGTGCTGCCGATGAGGACGTTGTCGACCTGCCACCACCATTCCCAGCTGGCCTCGTAGTAGTGGAAGCGCACCCGCACCTGCGACTGACCGGCCGCCTGCGGGATCGGCACCTCGGTCACCCGCGGGCCGCGCACGTCGGCGGCCTGCCGGAGCACGTTGCTCCACGTGGTGCCGCCGTCGAGGCTCAGGTCGACGTCCGCGCGGTCGCTGTTGAGCCAGTTGTAGTCCTGGTTGAACCGGATCACCGGCGTGGTCACGCCGGTGAGGTCGACGACCGGGCTGACCAGCGAGGTGTCCTGCTGCCCGCCGCTGCCGTAGTTGTCGCTGTCGATGATGGCGAAGTTGCCGCTGCCGCCGGTCAGGTTGCCGCGCTCACCGGCGTCGGTGAACTCCCAGACCTGGCCGGTGCCGGCGTTGTCCACCACGGTCCAGCCGTCCGGCACGCCGGTGCCGTCGAACGTCTCGTACTCGCCGTCGGAGCTGACGGTGTAGCCGGGGGCGGTGGTGCACGCCTCGGGGTTCGCCTGCACCGCGATGTTGGCGACAGCGTTGCCCGAGCCGACGGTGACCTCCTTGGTGGTGGTCAGGTAGCCGGCGTACTGCGGCTCGACAGTGAGCCGGTAGGTCGCCCCGGACGGCAGCGACAGGCTGTAGCGGCCGGTGGTGGGCGTGGTGTAGTCGGAGATCGGCGTGCCCTCGACGCTCACCTTCGCGTACAGCGGCCAGCCGTGCCCGGACCCGTCGGTGACCTGCCCGCTGACCGTCACGCTCGGCACCGCGGTGAGCGCGACGTCCAGCGTGGTGGTCGTGTTCGCGGTGACGGTCGCGGACAGCGTGCGCGTGGCGTACCCGAAGGTGGAGACGACGACCTGGTAGTCGCCGGCCGGCAGCAGCGAGGAGTACGTGCCGTCGGCGCCGGTGGTCAGCGTGCGGTCCGCCGCGCCGGACAGCGTGACGGTGGCGCCGGCGATGCCCGCGCCGGTGGCGGCGTCGGTGACCTTGCCGGCCAGCGTGCCGTTGTCCCCGATCGGGGCGGCGGCGAGCAGTGCGAGCGCGTCCAGCCGGCCCTCGCCGTAGACGTTGTTGTCGTCGGTGGTGCCGCCGCACTGGGTGTCACCCTTGTCGATCGCCGCGTCGTCGAGCAGCGCGCGGGTCGCCGGGACGTCGCCGACCAGGGTGGGCGCCGCCGACCAGAGCAGCGCGATCGCGCCGGCCAGGTGCGGCGCCGCCATCGAGGTGCCGCTGATGCTGGCGTACGAGTTGGTCGGCACGCTGGAGCGCACGTTGACGCCGGGCGCCGAGATGTTCGGCTTGATCTCGCCGTTCTGCCCGGTGCCCCGGGACGAGAAGCTGGCGATGTTGTTGTTGACGTCGTACGCGCCGGCCGAGTAGTTGCTGGCCAGGCTGCCCGGCGAGCCGCTGGTCTGGCAGGACGGGCCGTTGTTGCCGTTGGACCAGACGCCGAAGATGCCGGACGCGGTCCAGGCGTTCGTGACGTCCTCCATGAACGGCTCGTTCGACGGCGTCCTGGTGCCCCACGAGTTGTTGATGATGTTCGGCCGCTTGCTGGCGTCCGGGTTCTGCCCGTTGAGATCGGTGGGCTCCAGCATCCACTGGCCGGAGGAGACCAGCGCGGCGTCGGACGGGCAGCACCCGTTCGCGGCGATCCACTTGACCTCGGGGGCGACACCGATCTGGTTGGCCCCGTCGGCGCCGGCCATGGTGCCCATGGTGTGCGTGCCGTGGCCGTCGGAGTCGCACGGCGCGGTGGCGCACTCGTCGGCCGCGTCGAACCAGTTGTAGTTGTGGTCGAAGGTGCCGTCACCGTTGTTGCCGCGGTACGAGTTCACCAGCGCCGGGTGGTCGAACTGGACGCCGCTGTCGATGCTGGCCACCGTGATGCCGGCGCCCTTGACGCCGTACTGTGACCAGACGTCGTCGGCGTTGATGTTGGCGATGCCCCACTCCAGCGCGTTCGCCGACTTCTCGTCGGTGCCCGGGATGGTCTCGGGGAGCTTGTACTCGATCGGCGCGTACAGGCCGTCCACCTCGGAGTGGGCGGCGAAGTTCTGCGCCATGGTCAGCGAGCCGTCGGTGACCTTGATGGCGTTGGTGGCCCAGAAGCTCTGGTACTTCGTGCCCGAGCGGTCCAGCTCGGCGCGGATCTTGGCCTGGCTCTCCGCGGCGGTCTTCTTCAGCGCCGCCGCGACGGCGGCGCCGCGCTCGTTCCAGTCCTTGATCGCGGTGGCCTTGCCCAGGTCCGCCTTGCCCGAGAAGTGAATCCAGAAGTCGCCCTCGCTCTTGCCCTCCAGCTGCCGGGTGAGTTCGGGGCGGATCTTGTCGCCGGCCGACGCGCCGGTACCCGTGCCGGCCTGTGCTCCAGTGCCGGTGGCGGCCAGCGCGGTCGCGGCGAGCACCAGGGCGGCGCCCGCGCTCACCAGCCGCCGGGCCGGGCCCCATCTGTGTGGACGTCTCAGCATCGGTGCTGCCTCCTGTTCCGATGACCCGCTGATGATCGAGCCATGGCAGAAGGGCCAGGAGACGCGCTCTCCCGACTGGTCGCACCGGTATTACCAGAACCCCCCAGGCCCCCTAGGTGTCCGTGCGGGTCTACGCCGGTCACCTGAATGGACACTATGATCGACATGAGGGAACGATCAATGACCGTACGTGAGCAACATGTCACCAACAGGCCCCCGGACCGGATGGCTTGTTGACAGTTTTTGTCACGGTGGGGCGCGGTGACGACTGACGGCACGAACGCGGCGAACTCCGGCACCGAGCCGCCGGAGCGGCCCTTCTCGCTCGTCATCGGCGTGACGTCGTCCCCGGCCGAACGGCTGCGGCTGACCGAGCTGCTCGACGGCGTCGCGCCACTGTTGATGGTCGCCGATCTGGACGAGCTGCGCGAGTTGATCACAGCGGACGCGCCGGACCCGGCCGGCGCGCCGGGTCCGCCCGTACCCGAGCCGAAGCCCGCGCCGGACGGCGCGCTGGTGATCGACGCAGCGCGCTCCACCGCCCGGTGGGGCGACCGCGAGACCGCCCTGACCCGGCTGGAGCGCGACCTGCTGACCTGCCTGACCGCCGAGCCGGTACGGGTGTGGAGCTACGCCGAGCTGCACCGGGCGGTCTGGCGCGACGCGCCGACGCACGGCCGGGCCGACGTGCAGTCCCTGGTGAAGCGGTTGCGACGCAAGCTCGACGAGCTGGGCACCGGCGTCACCATCGCGGCGGTACGCGGTGTCGGCCTGCGGCTCACCGACCACCGCCACCCCCGGGTGCGGGGCGACTGAACGCCGCGGCGGCCGGACGGCGGAACCCGTGGTCCGATCGGAGGAGCGGGCCTGCCGGTGTGGCCGGAATTGATGGCGACCGGTCGATTACCGGTGCGGCACGTATCGCGAAATGTCTTTGCCTCCTACGGTGGCGTCCGGCACGCGGACGGAGGGACCCGGGAATCACCCGAGGGGGGCCGTCCCGGCGGACAGGGAGAGTCATCTCGATGCGAGTTTGGAGTCGCGCGGTGGCGGTCATCGCCGCCGGCGCGGTCGTGGTGGTGGGCGTACCGGCGCTCGCCGGCACCGTCGTCGTGCGGGACGCCGGCGCGGCCGGCCGGACCGGCGCCCAGGCGACCGGGAGCAGCGCCGCGCTCGGCGCCGCGCGTACCACCGCCACCCGGGCGCTGGTCACCCCCGGGGACACCCGGCTGATGCCGACCACGCCCCGCACCGACACGCCGCGGATCACCAACGGCGAGATCACCGACATCGAGGTGATCGGCAACCGGGTCTTCATCGCCGGCACGTTCACCTCGATCGCGAACGTCGGCGGGTCCGCGATCGCGCAGAAGTCCCTGGCGTCGTACAACCTGGACACCGGCAAGGTGGACACCGCGTTCAAGCCGGTCATCGACGGCGCGGTCGCCGCGGTGGAGGCGTCACCGGACGGCTCGTCGCTCTACATCGCCGGCACGTTCAACACGATCAACGGCGTCACCAAGCGCAAGATCGCCCGGCTGAACCCGACCACCGGCGCGCCGATCGCCGCGTTCACCGCCACCGCCAACGCGCGGGCCACCGCGCTCGCGGTGAGCGGCAACGCGGTCTACGTCGGCGGTCAGTTCGCGACCGTCAACGGGGTCAGCCGCAGCGGCCTGGCCGCCCTCAACCCCACCACGGGCGCCGTCGACACCGGCTTCAACCTGCCGCTCACCGGCGGCATCGGCGTCGGCGGCATGCTCACCGTGCAGCAGCTCAAGCTCACCCACGACCGCAGCAAGCTGCTCGTCGTGCACACCGGCCGCCAGATCGCCGGCCAGGACCGCTACGGCGTGGCCCTGATCGGTACGGCCAGCAAGGCGCTGCTGCCCTGGCGTACCCGGCTGTGGGAGGACAACCTCTCCTTCGTCGGCGGCATCCAGCGCGTCTTCGCCGGTGACATCGCGCCGGACGACTCGTACTTCGTGGTCACCAGCGGCTCCGGCGGCGACCGGCCGCCGATCAACGACACCGCCATCGCGTACCCGCTGACCGGGAACGACCACGTCGAGCCGCTCTGGATCTCCCGGCACTTCGACAGCATCTACTCGGTCGCGATCACCGACACCGCCGTCTACGTCGGCGGGCACTTCAGCTGGCAGGAGTCGCCCACGTCGAACGTGCCGTGGCCCGGCCTGGACAACGTCGGCTACGGCACCGGCCAGGGACTCAGCGGCTACGGCCTCGGCGACCAGGTGGTCCGCCGCGACCACCTCGGCGCGCTGGACCCGCTCACCGGCACCGCGCTGGAGTGGAACCCGGGCTCCAACTCGTACGAGGGCGAGAAGGCGATGCTCGCCACCTCGCGCGGCCTGCTCGTCGGCGGTGACGGCAACGTCAAGGGCGGCAAGACCACCGGCCGGGTGGCCTTCTTCGACCTCTCCAAGGAACCCGCGCCCGCGCCGCTGGACACCACAGTCACCACGCCGATCGAGGGCGCGGTGAAACCGGCCGGCGAGGAGTTCACCATCAGCGGCCAGGCGCTCGCCCTCGCCGGAGTGGCCCGCGTCCAGCTGGAGATCCAGGACCGCAACAGCGGCAAGTACCTCCAGGCCGACATGACCACCTGGGGCGCGTTCAAGGCGATCAACACGACGCTCGCCGCGCCGAACGCCACCTCCACCACGTGGAGCCTGCCGGTGACGCTGCCGGCCGGCGTCTACCAGTTGCAGGCCAAGACGTTCGACCGCAACGGTGCCGGCGACACCACAAAGGCGGTCAAGAAGATCGAGACGTTCCGCTTCGACGACCTGCCGCCGTCGACCCGGATCAGCTCACCGTCGGCCGGCTTGCTCGCCACGCAGACGTTCGTGGCCTCCGGCACCGCCACCGACGACAAGGGTGTCAACTCGCTGATCTACTCGTTCCGCACGCCGGACAACAGGTACCTGCAGGACGACGGCACCGTCGCCGCCGTCTACAACACGTTCCGCGGCGAGCCGGACGTGATCGGCGCGACGTCCACCACCTGGCAGTACGAGGTCACGCTGCCCACCGAGGGGCAGTGGAAGATGACCGCCACCGCCGTCGACACCACCGGGCAGAGCGACCTGCGCGGCGACACCCGCGACTGGACCGTCTCCGCCAACGGCGTACCGCCCACAGTGGCGATCACCTCGCCGGTGGCGATGACCCCGCCGGGCAACCCGGCGCCGCTCACCGTCGCGCCCGGCGGCACGATCACGTTCGCCGGCACGGCGAACGACGACGACGCGCTCAAGTCGGTGGAGATCTACCTGCGCAACAACACCACCCGCGAGGCGCTGGCCAGCGACGGCACCTGGGGCGCCGACTCGGTCGCCGGCTACCACCGGATCTCCCCGGCCAACCTCGACGCCGCGACGTTCGACTGGTCGTTCACCACCGTGCCGCTGACCCCGGGCGTCTACGACTTCCGGGTACGCGCCACCGACAAGCTCGGCCTGACCACCTCCAGCAACAACATGGGCCGGCTCACCGTCACCGCTCAGGTGCCCGGCGACGCCTTCCCCAACGGGTTGCTCAGCTTCACCGGCACCAACCAGGACATCGACCAGCTGCACCTGGACCTGGCCGGCACCGCCACCGACGACAAGGGCGTACGGGCGGTCCGGATCGCGCTGCGCGACCTGGACACCGGCCGGTACGTGCAGCCAAACGGCACCATGGCCGCCGCGTTCGCCACTGTCGACGCGACGCTCGCCTCGCCCGGCGCGACCAGCACCGCGTTCACGCTCTCGATCGACCTGCCCACCCGGGGCACGTACAGCGTCGAGGCGTGGGCCGTGGACACCGCCGGTCAGCAGGACAACTCGACAAGCGGCGCGACCGCCCGCTACCTGGTCTACCCGGGTGACACCGACCCGACGCTGGAGCCGAGCATCACGCCGGTCGAGGGCCAGGCGTACACCGGCGGCCGGATCGTGATCACCGGCCGGGCCGTGGACGACGGCGGGATGCAGAAGGTCGAGGTGCAGATCGGCAACAGCGCCGGGCAGGGCATGAACTCGGCCGGCACGTTCGGCCGGGCGGGCGCGCCGACCAGCTGGCCGTGGATCGCCACGTTCCTCACCAGCCCGGGCTCGCCGGGGTCGAACTTCGCGTACACGTCGCCGGTGATCCCGGCCGGCACGTACACGGTGACGATCCGCGGCATGGACAACCGGGGGCAGTACCAGCAGCCGCCTCGTACCGTCACGGTGACCGTCACCGACTGACCGGACGGCCTCGCGGGCCGGTCCGCGCCGGGTCTCCCGGCGCCGGGCCGGCCCGTGCCCGTTCTCAGGGCTGGATCAGGCACATCCCGGCGACGGCCGGCCGGTCCATGGTGGCCAGCGCGTCCGGCGCGGCGTCCAGGTCGATGGTGCGGGTGACCAGGTCGGCCGGGCGCAGCACCCCGGCGGTGACCAGCCGCAGCATCTCCGGGTACGCGTGGGCCGGCATGCCGTGGCTGCCGAGCAGCTCCAGCTCGTACGCGATCACCAGGTCCATCGGCAGCGCCGGGCGTCCCTGCGCGGCGGGCAGCAGCCCGACCTGCACGTGCCGGCCGCGCCGGCGCAGGCCCTCGATCGACGCCACGCAGGTGGCGTGAGCGCCCAGCGCGTCCAGCGACAGGTGCGCGCCCCCGCCGGTGGCGTCCCGGATCGCGGCGGCCACCTCGGCGGGACCGCCCAGCGTGCTCGCGTCCACGCAGACAGCGGCGCCGCTGCGGCGGGCCAGTTCCAGCGCGCCGGGCGACACGTCCACCGCCACCACCCGCGCCCCGCTCGCCGCCGCGATCATCACGGCGGACAGGCCGACGCCGCCGCAGCCGTGCACCGCCACCCACTCACCGGCGGCCACCCGGCCCTGCGCGATCACGGCCCGGAACGCGGTGGCGAACCGGCAGCCGAGCGCGGCGGCGGCCGCCTCGTCCAGCTCGTCCGGCAGCCGGACCAGGTTCACGTCGGCGTGCCGTACCGCGACCAGCTCGGCGAACGAGCCCCAGCCGGTGAAGCCCGGCTGCGTCTGCCGCTCGCAGACCTGCTGGTCGCCCGCGAGACACGACGGGCACCGCCCGCACGCGCAGACGAACGGCGCGGTGACCCGGTCGCCGGGCCGCCAGCCGCGTACGTCCGCGCCGGCCGCCACGACGACGCCGGCGAACTCGTGCCCCGGCACGTGCGGCAGGCGGATGTCCGGGTCGTGGCCCTGCCAGCCGTGCCAGTCGCTGCGGCACAACCCGGTAGCGCCGACCCGGACGACCACCCCGTCCGCCGCCGGCACCGGATCATCCACCCGGCAAACCTCCGGCCGCACCCCGAACCGCTCGAACACCACAGCACGCATGCCCCCGATCCTCACACCCCCACCCCGCGCCCCCTCCCGCCCCCTCCCCGCTCCCGCGATCTTGCACTTGCGGGCCGGTAGATGTCCTGAATGCCCCATCTGACCGGGCGGAAAGTGCAAGATCGCCGGCGAGGGCCGGTGCCAGCCTCGCCTGCCCGTCCCAGGCGCGTCGGGTCTCCCATGGCCCGAGATCCGTGGTCCGTATCCCGGGAGCAGTCGTAGATCTTGGTACGAGAGCGCCCCCATG